>CATNDJ010000035.1 GCA_950097265.1 uncultured Oscillibacter sp. | reverse complement strand
GTTTGGCCGCATATGCCTGCTGGCCGTTTTGCCGAGGTTACGGAGTAGAGCCTATATTAACCATTTTGGGGCGAATGTAGATTCTTGGATACGTTGCTTTTTTAAATATTATCGAGAGATATTTTCCGACAATCCGGAAAAGGCAGTTTACCTTTTGGAAAGGGTTTCCACAAAAGATGCCATTTACTCTTTCCATTATGGCAGGGATAGGGATGCAGTTGTTCAAGCATATGCGTATTCATTTGAGCGTTTCAATTTGCTCCTAGGAACCTCTGTAACAGCGGCGGCTCGTCTGCTGGCCTCGTATGAAAAACTGGGGGGATTGCATCATCCGGAATATCGCTATGTGCCCGAGGACTTGTTTGGATCCGAACGACTATTCCTTGATAGCTTGCCGCTTGTTAGCTGCACGGAGCATGCAAAGCGTTGCTTTAATAAAGCGATGCTGACCCGTGACGGACAAGCCGCCGGATTGCTGGTAGAATTTTTGGAGACTATGGAACTAAGTACCAGAGCAGAGATGGAGGAATACTTGAGCAAGCGACTCCCCTATCTTCAGGCGTATTCCCCGGAGCTGGCGGCGGTGGTCAAAAGAATGTATAAGCTCTTCTAAAAAAGGACGCCGTTTTTCAAACCAGGTCGTTGAAAAACGGCGTCCTTTTATTCCTCGTTGTCGTCCCTGCCAAAGGGCAGGGCGATGCCCAGGAACGTAGGCCGGAAGCCCTTGCGGATCTTCTCCAGGGAAGCGGCCCGGTAGGCCTCCTTCGGCCACCGGGCGGCCCAGCCCTTCCGAAGCTTCTCTTCCAGGGGGGCGCAGGCCGGGTCCTCCATCAGCACGGGGCCCAGGTAGCAGACCAGCATCTGCTTGTCGTTCATCATTGCCAGGGAGCGGTTCCAGGGCTTCTGCCGCTTCCAGCCCTCCGCCAGGCCGTCCAGCAGCACCTCCGCCAGGGCCTCGACGCCCTCCTCTCCGTCCGCCAGGGCCGCCTCTCGGAAGAGGGAGGCGTACCGCGCCTTGTATTCCTGGTAGGCTTTGTCGTACTCCTTCCCGGTAAACCGGTCCATCCAGGGCTTCCCGTCCTGAATCGCGGCCAGCAGGGCCTCGATGTTCACTTCACTCATGTTTTCACACTCTTTTCCTTTACAATTCCCCGCGAAACGGGTATGATGGTGAAAACCCATTCAGGAGGTCCGCCATGCGGGAACTCACCATCGGAAAAAACGACGCCGGACAGCGGCTGGACCGCTTCGTCGCCAAAAACCTGCCCCTTCTTCCCCCGGCCTTGCTGCAGAAGTACATCCGCCTTAAACGGGTGAAGGTCAACGGTAAGGGCTCCAAACGGGACGCCCGCTTGGGGGAGGGGGATATTCTACAATTATATATCAACGACGAGTTCTTTGACAAGCCCAAAGAGGAAAATCTCTTCCTCTCCATCTTCCAGCCCCGGCTGAACATCGTCTACGAGGACGAAAACCTGCTGCTGGCGGACAAACGGCCCGGCCTGGTGGTCCACGCCGACGAGACGGAAAAGGTCAACACCCTCATCAACCACATCCAGGCGTACCTCTATCAAAAGCGGGAGTGGAGCCCCCGGGATGAGAACGCCTTCGCCCCGGCCCTGTGCAACCGCATTGACCGGAACACCGGGGGCATCGTCATCGCTGCCAAAAACGCGGAGACGCTGCGGATCGTCAACGAGAAGATCCGGGCCCACGAGCTGGAGAAGTCCTACCTCTGCGTCACCGTGGGCCGCCCCCGGCCCGCAGAGGGAAGGGTTGAGGGCTTCCTCTTAAAGGACGAGGTGAAGAAGCAGGTGGCCTTTTACCGCCGCCCTGTCCCCGGCGGGAAGTCCGCCGCCACGCTGTACCGGACCCTGGAGACCCGGGGGGAGCTGTCCCTGGTGGAGTGCCGCTTATTGACCGGGCGGACCCACCAGATTCGGGTGTCCATGGCGGAGACCGGCTGCCCGCTGCTGGGGGACGGGAAGTATGGAAACGGAGCCGTGAACCGGAGGTATCGCGAGACCCGGCAGGCGCTCTACGCCTACAAGCTGGGATTTGCGTTCTCGACGGACGCGGGAATATTGAACTATCTCCGGGGCAGGGAGTTCACGGTGGAGGACGTGCCGTTTCAGAAGAAGTATTTCCCAAAAGATTGACCAAGACCCGCCCGGGCCGGGCGGGTCTTTTTTTCTATCATTCTATCCCCAGGGCGGACAGCGCGTCCCGGGTGCCCCGCCAGGTTTCCAGCAGGGCGGCGTGGCGGGCCTCTCCGGCCTCCGTCAGGCGGTAGTACTTCCTCGCCGGGCCGCCGGAGGTCTCACCTTGGTAACGCTCGGTGTACCCCTCCCGGCAGAGGCCCCGCAGGATGGCGTAAATGGCGCTCTCCTGCACGTCCGGGAAGACGGCGTGGAGGCGGCGCAGGAGCTCGTAGCCGTACTGGTCCCCCTGGGCCATCAGGTGGAGCAGGCAGAGCTCCAGGAGGTCCTTTTTCAGCATAGGGCCGCCCCCGTTCCGAGGAGGCCCACCGCCGTGATGAAGGCCAGCCGTATCCAATAAGGCCCCTGCCAGCCGACACTGCTATCGAGGTTCATGCAGGTAAGAATCTGCCACAAAAAAGAGTTCAGCACAACTCCCGTCAACCCCCATATGTACATGGCCCGCCAGCTGCGGCCCTCCAGACGGGACTTGATAAGGCCAGTCATTCCCGCTGCTCCCGCGATCAGAATGTTCAAGCAGATGATCAGGCGTACGATCCAGGCCAAGTCTGGAAACAGGAAGTCGATCACATCAAAGCGTTCCGCCAAAATAACCCAGAACAGGAACCACACCCAGGCAATTCCCAAGAGAATGAGGGCAAAGATCGGAAGGGCCTTTTTTGACAGGGCTTGCCCTTTTCCTCCGTTCCGCTGGAACCAGGCCAGCGGCAGCACAATCCCCAGAGGGAACAGCGGCATAGAGAGCCGGGCAATGCTCCCGTTGCTATTCCAGAACATATGAGACCCAAACTGCCAAGCTGTCAGCGATAATTCCTCCAAAATTGGATCAACCGCCGGCAGGAGCACGCACGCCGCCAACATGACAAACACCGCCAGCCAGCGCCGGTACGCCTTGGGCTGGGCCAGCCGCCGGGCGATTTCCCGGGGCGTTCCGACCTCTTGGAAGAGCTCTTCTTCCGATCGCCCTTCCACAATCTCCTGGTAGTCCTCCAGCACCTCCGCCGCCTCCGCCGGAGGCAGATACCACCGGGCCGCCAGGGACAGCCGGGAGAGATAATCCCGCCTCATAAAACCGCTCCTTTCCGCTTCTACTATAAAAATCACAGTAGTCATCAAAGTGATTATATTCCGCGCCTCCGGAAATGTCAATAGAACTACTGTAAAAAAATCAATAGTCCGCGCCCAACAATTCCCTTGACATTTCAGGGCGCTTCCGTTATCATGCAGATAATGCTGGATTTCGACAGAAATTCAAATTTCGAGCAGGACGAAAAAAAGGCCATCAGAACTGAGCGCTTCGTTGCCGTCGCTTCGACTGGGTTTTTCACCAGGCACCCAGAGCGCGCTAAAGTTCTTTTGGTTCTTTTCTTTCCAAGAAAAGAACGGGGGAGGATACATGTCCAAAGAGTTGATTCGCCTGCGGGATCTCTGCATGGCGTACGACGACGAGCTGGTTCTCGATCACTTAAACCTTTATATCAATGATAAGGAGTTCCTCACACTGCTAGGGCCCAGCGGGTGCGGCAAGAGCACCACGCTGCGGATTATCGGCGGCTTCACGGCACCACTGTCGGGAGACGTCCTCTTTGACGGTGTGAGGATCAATGATGTCCCGCCCTATAAGCGGCAGATCAACACGGTGTTCCAAAAGTACGCTCTCTTTCCCCATTTGAACGTCTTTGAGAACATCGCGTTTGGCTTAAGAATGCAGCGAAGGCCGGACCCGGCGGATCCCAGGCGAAAAACCAAGCTCCCGGAAGAGGAGATCCGGAGCCGGGTTCTGGAGATGCTGGAGGCTGTGAGCCTCAAGGGCTTTGAAAACCGGCGGACGGACGCCCTCTCCGGCGGCCAGCAGCAGCGGGTGGCCATTGCCCGGGCGCTGGTGAACCGTCCCAAGGTGCTGCTTCTGGACGAACCCCTGGGGGCTCTCGACCTGAAGCTGCGCAAGGATATGCAGATTGAGCTTAAGCGCATCCAGCAGCAGGTGGGCATCACCTTTATATATGTTACCCACGACCAGGAGGAGGCCCTGACCATGTCCGACACCATCGTGGTCATGGACAAGGGCACCATCCAGCAAATTGGAACTCCTGAGGATATCTACAACGAGCCGAAAAACGCCTTCGTGGCGGACTTCATCGGCGAATCCAACATCATCGACGGCGTCATGGTCCGGGATAAGCTGGTCCAGATGTACGGCCGCCAGTTCCCCTGCCTGGACGGCGGCTTCGCCGAGAACGAGGCCGTGGACGTGGTCATCCGGCCCGAGGACATCGACATCGTCCCCGTGGAGCAGGGCCAGCTGACGGGCGTGGTCACAAACGTCACCTTCAAGGGGATGCAGTACGATATCATCGTGGACTTCCGGGGCTTCAAGTGGCTGATTCAGACCACGGATCACTCTCCCGTGGGGGCCCGCATCGGCATCAAAATCGACCCGGACGGCATCCACGTCATGAAAAAGAGCCGGTATTCCGGCATGTACGGCGACTACTCCTCCTTCTCCGACGAGTACGACGAGCTGGATACGGTGGAGCCGGAGGAGGGCGGCGATGAAACCTAAGCTCTCCCGGTTCGCCATCCCTTATGTCATCTGGATGGCCCTTTTCGTGGTGGCCCCCATCGTGCTGGTGGTGGTCTACGCTTTCTCCGGCGCCGCCGGCGGCTTTACCCTGGAGAACTTCTCCCGGATGGGGACCTATGCCGTGGTCTTCGGCCGGTCCTTCAAGCTGGCCCTCATCGCCACCTTTATCTGCCTGCTCATCGGCTACCCGGTGAGCTACGTCATGAGCAAGGAGGGAGAGAAGTTCCAGCGGGCGGCTATGGTGCTCATCATGCTGCCCATGTGGATCAATTTCCTGCTGCGGACCTACTCCTGGATGTCCATCCTGGAGAATAACGGCCTTTTGAACCAGGTCTTCCAGAGGATCGGCCTTATCCGCCTGTACAACGGCCTCTTCGGAACCAGCCTGGAGTACTTCCCCATGATGAACACCCAGGGGGCGGTGGTCCTGGGCATGGTCTACAACTACCTGCCCTTTATGATCCTGCCCATTTACTCCGTCATCGTGAAGCTGGACGGCTCCCTGGTGGAGGCCGCCCGGGACCTGGGGGCGGACAGCCTCAACGTCTTCCGCCGGGTCATTCTGCCCCTTTCCCTGCCGGGGGTCCTCTCCGGCATCACCATGGTCTTCGTCCCCTCGGTTTCCACCTTCGCCATCAGCAAGATGCTGGGCGGCGGCACGGAGCTTCTGCTGGGGGATCTGATTGAACAGCAGTTCCTGGGCGGGGCCTACAATCCCCAGCTGGGGGCCGCCATCTCCCTGGTGATGATGGTGATCGTCGTCGTCTGCATGGTGGTCATGAACCGCTTCGGCGAGGGCGAGGAACAGGCGGTGATGCTGTGAGACGGCAGGGACGTGTCGGAAGCCGGACCCTCATGGCCTTGGTCTTCCTGTTCCTCTACGCGCCCATTCTGCTGCTGATTGTCTTTTCTTTCAACAAAGGCAACAGCAACATCGTCTGGACGGGGTTTTCCCTGGACTGGTATCAGTCCCTGTTCCAGAACCGGCTGATTATGCAGAGCGTCTATACGACGCTGCTGGTCTCCCTGCTGGCCACGGCCATCGCCACCGCGGCGGGGACCTTCGCGGCCATCGGCTTTTACAGTTTGCGGCGGCGGCCCCGGGCGGTGCTGAACACGGTAAACAGCATCCCCATGATGAACGCGGACATTGTGACCGGCGTGGCCATGTGCCTGTTCTTTGTGGCTTTCTTCACCTTCTGGGGGGACTTCTCCGCGTGGTTCAACAGCGTTCAGAGCGTGGTGGTCCTGCCGGAGCGGCTGACCTTGGGCTTTGGCACGCTGCTCATCGCCCACGTCACCTTCAACATCCCTTATGTCATCCTCTCCGTGGGCCCCAAGCTGCGGCAGATGGACCGGAACCTGGTGGACGCGGCCCAGGACCTGGGCTGCACCTGGATGCAGGCTTTTTGGAAGGTGATTCTGCCGGAGATCAAGCCGGGCATCGCCTCCGGAGCCCTGACGGCCTTCACCATGAGCGTGGATGACTTTATCATCAGCTACTTTACCGCCGGGTCCTCCTCCTCCACCCTGGCCATGACCATCTACGGCATGACGAAAAAACGGGTAACCCCGGAGATCAACGCCGTTTCCACCCTGCTGTTCGCGACGGTGCTGGCCCTGCTGGTCGTGGTCAACCTCCGGGAGGCCCGGGCGGAGCGCAGCGGCCGGGAGCGCCGCCCCAGCTCCGCCGCCCGGCGCTTCCTGGATTCCCCCAGGGGGAAGTGGGCCGGCCGGGCCGCGGCGGGCGTACTGACGGCCTGTTTCCTGGTGTCGGTCACCCTGCTGGCCAAGGCCACCAACGCCCAGCCGGTGGTAAACGTGTGCAGCTGGGGCGAGTATATCGACGAAGACCTCATCACCCAATTTGAGGAGGAAACCGGCATCATTGTCAACTACCAGACCGCCGAGAGCAACGAGGCCCTGTACTCCCTCCTCAAAAGCGGCGCAGGGGATTACGACGTCATCGTCCCCTCCGACTACATGATCTCCCAGCTCATTGAGGAGGATATGCTGGCGGAGCTGGACTACAGTTTAATTCCCAATTATGAGCTGATAGATCAGCGCTTCAAGGGCCTGACCTATGACCCCCAGGAGCGCTACACCGTCCCCTACGCCTGGGGCACCGTGGGCATCATCTACAACGAGACCATGGTGGAAGAGCCCATCACCAGCTGGTCCGCCCTGTTTGACGGCCGCTACGCCGGAAACGTGCTGATGTTCCGCAACTCCCGGGACGCCATGGCCACGGCCCTGAGCTACCTGGGCTATTCCCTGAACACCACCGACGAAGCGGAGCTCCGGGAGGCCTTCCGGCTCCTCCGGGACGCCAAGAACCGGGGCGTGTACCAGTCCTTCGTCATGGACGAGATTTTCCAGAAGCTGGAGGGCGGCAATGCCGCCGTCGGCGTGTACTACGCCGGGGACTACCTCACGATGCTGGAAAACAACGAGGACCTGCGCTTCGTAGTTCCGGAGGAGGGCTCCAACTGGTTTATGGACGCCATGTGCGTACTGAAGGAGGCTCCCCACTACGAGGAGGCCATGGCCTGGATCAACTTCATCGCCTCCACGGAGGCGAACCTGGCCAACATGGACTATATCTGGTACGCTTCCCCCAACCGGGAGGCGCTGGAACAGTACCCCGCCTACTACGAGGAGCTCTACGGGGAGGAGCTGGACCAGGAGACCTATGATATCATCGCCGCTCCCACGGAGGTGCTGGAGCGCTGCGAGGCCTATCTGGTCCTGCCCCTGGAGACCCGGAAGCTGTACAACGACCTTTGGACGGAACTGGGGATTTAAGGAGGCCGCTTATGATTTTGATTGGAACGAAATGCCGCCTGGAGCAGACGGTGACGGAGGCGCTGACCGCCGGGGCCGCGGGCTCCGGGACCCTGCCGGTGTTCGGCACGCCCTTCATGGCCGCCATGATGGAAAACGCCGCGATGACCTGCCTCCAGTCCTTCCTGGAGGAGGGCCGGGGCAGCGTGGGCACCCGCCTGGACATCAGCCACGACGCGCCCACCCCCGTGGGGATGAAGGTTTTCGCCGAGGCGGAAATTACGGGCGTATCGGAGAACGGGAAAATGGTGGACTTCCAGGTTTCCGCCTGGGACGAGAAAGGCCCCATCGGGAAGGGGACCCATACCCGGGCCATTATTGCCAGCGAGAAGTTCCTGGCGAAGTGCAATTCCAAGCTGGACGGCTGAGACCCATCGGACAAAAAGAGGCCCGGAGGAAATTCCTCCGAGCCTCTTTTTTTGGCGCCTTTTGACAGCCGATCAGAGCGTCAGGGACGGCGCGCTGTAGACGCGGCCCGCCAGCTCGCTGTTGAGCATGTACAGGCTCTTGGGGTCGGAGCCGAAAAGCTCCATCTTGGAAATCAGGTCGTTGGCGTTATCCTCTTCCTCGCCCTGCTCCTTGACGAACCAGTCCAGGAACTGCATGGTGCGGAAGTCCTTCTCCTCGTAGGCGGCGGCGTAGATCGTATTGATCAGGCCGGTGACGTAAAGCTCGTGCTCCAGGCCCGCTTTCAGCACGGTCATGTCGCTGTCCAGGACCTTGTCCGGCTGGGCGATGGCGCCCAGGGTGACTTTGGCGCTGTTGTTGTGGAGGTACTGATAGAACAGCATAGCGTGGTCCCGCTCTTCCTGGGCCTGGATTTTGTACCAGTTGGCGAAGCCGTCCAGGCCCCGGGCCTCAAAGTAGTTGGAGAAGTCCAGGTACAGATAGGCGGAGTAGAACTCCTTGTTGACCTGCTCGTTGAGCAGGGCGGCGACTTTTTCACTCAGCATGATAGTTGCTCCCTTCCTTGTATTTTGAACAAGCTGATTGTACACCCGTCCGGGGCAAAAGTCCATTGCAAAAGCACCCAAAAAACAGGGACATTTTCGGCAAAAGCCTGGGGCCGTCAGCGGCCCCCGAAAACCAGGGCGTAGGTCCGCAAGTCCACGGCCCGGAGGAGCAGGCCCAGGACCGGAACCGCCTCCAGGGCGTCTGCCAGGGCCGGGAAGCAGTTCAGTATGACCAAAAACGCCAGCGCCGCCGCAATGGCCGCCGCCGCCCGGTTCGGGCGGCGCTTTTCTTCGGGAGCGGCCCGGACCTCCGGCGGCATCAGCACCGTCCGGAACAAAAAGCGCCCTTGATCCCACTGGCAGCGGAAGAGGCCGCCGTACTTGTCCGCCACCCGCTTCACGCTCTGGAGCCCCAGCCCATGCCCCTCCCGCCTGTGGACGTCCGGAAGGCCGTCGGGGCCGAAGGCCACCGGCCGGGGACAGGGGTTCTCCACCGAAATCATCAGCCGGCGGTTTTCCGTCAGCTCCATTTCCAGCTCGATCCGCCGCTGGTCCTCCGGCAGCTCCTGGCAGGCGTGGACGGCGTTTTCCAGGGCGTTGGCCAGAATGACGCAGACATCCGTTTCCTCGAAGGGCAGCTCCTCCGGAATCCGGAGTTTTGTTTCCACGGCGCAGTCCGCGTTGGCGGCTTGGACGATATAAGCTGTCAGCATTGCGTTAACGGCGGGATTGGCGCAGCGGGCGGGCTTGGTTATTTTTTCCAGCCCGCCGCTAAGGGATTGGATATAATGCAGCGCGCCCTCATGATCCCCTTGCTGGAGCAGCCCTTCCATGGTGGCCAGGTGGTGGCGCATGTCGTGGCGGTAGATGCGCCCCACCTCCATGGTCTGGCAGAGGGCGTCGTAATCCTGCCGCTGGACCTCCATTATCCGGACGTTCTCATAGATCCGCATCTGCCGCCAGAGAGAGAGGATGATCGCCAGGTAAGTCAGGGGCATCAGCAGCATGATGAGGAAAAGCCGGAGCATCCCCGCCGCGTCGGGCAGGGGAGCGTCCACCGGCACCGCCGAGGCCATGATCAGCAGATAGTAGGTCAGGCCGATGACCGCGAACAGCCACCAGCCCCGGCTCAGCTTCCTCTGAAGCTCCCGGTAGGGGCGGCGGAGATAGCGCCAGAGGAGGTATTCCGCCAGAGGGAAAAGGATCAGGCGGCTGAAAAACAGCACTGCATAGCCGCCTCCCGCCAGCCGGTCCAGCAGATTCGTCAGTTGGAGCAGCCAGAAGCAGAGGGTGTCCGACAGGCAGAAGAGAAAGAAAAACCGCCCGTCCCGGTATTCGGAGAGCAGGAAGAACAGGGCCAGGGAGGGGAGGGTGCAGGTGAAAAAGGCGGCGCTCATGACAATGCCGGTGCCCCGCCAGAACATGAGCAGCACGTTGACGCACAGCAGCGTCCCCGCCCCGGCGAAGCTGAAAACCACCGTTGGCCGCCAGGAATACCGGGGTTCAAAGAAAATCAGGAACATGAGGACCACGTGGAGCATGGACCACAAAAAGGAGACATCCCGCAGAACCGTCACAGCGCCTCACCTCCCGGGGCGTCCAGCCAGTAATCGCTCCACCGCCGCTTGGCCTGGGCGGCCAGCCCCCGGGCCAGGGGGACCCGAGCCCCGCCGTCCATGCGGAGGAAGCCCTTTTCCACGGCGGCGACGTAAAAGAGGTTCACCGCAAAGCTGGCCCCGCAGAGGAAGAAGCGCCGGTCCGCCAGCAGGGGGGAGATCTCCTCCTGAAAGGGTCTGCGCACGGTGACGCTGTCCAGGCTGGACCCGTCCGCCAGGTGGTAGCGCACCGACCGGCCCGCCAGCTCGGTGTAAAGAATCTCATCCAGCCGGAGACGCAGCAGCCCGTCCTTCGTCCGCACGGCAACGCAGGCGGTTTTTTTCTTCTCCAGCGCTTCCACGGCCTGGTCCAGCACAGGAAAGAGCTTGTCCGGCTCCGCCGGTTTCATGAGGTAGTAAAAGGCCCGGGCGGCATAGGAGTCCACGGCGTACTCCGGGGAGATGGTCAGGTAGATGATGGCCCCGCCGCTGTACAGCTCCCGCAGACGTACCCCCAGGTCGATGCCGCTGAGCTCCGGCATGACGATATCCAGCACGTACAAGTCGAAGCCGCCGCACTCCTCCGCCGCGGCCAGCAGGTCCCGGCTGGAGGAAAAAACGGACAGCTTTACCGCCAGGGCGGGCCGGGCCGCCGCATACTCCCGCAGCAGCGTGCCGACGGCGGTTCTCTGCTCCGCCTCGTCGTCGCAAAGCGCCAGCTTAATCATGAAACCCGTTCCTCCTCCCCCTGTGCAAATTCTGCGCAAAATCAAACCAAATTTACGCAAAGTATCAAATCTGTGTTTTTTCTTGCTACAATGACCATAACACGCCCCCGCGGAATTTGTCAAGCCGTTTGAAAGCGCAGTTAAAAAAGGGGCCGCCCGGACCTTGTTTTCCGGCGGCCCGTTTCACAGCTTGGAGCGCCCCCCAAGGTCCATTATTTTGAGAAAGGCAGGCCCCTGATGGAAGCACGCGCCCATATTCAGCGCCTGGGAGACCCGGCGAAGCCCCGCACTCTCCGCAAGCCCATGACCGGCTGTAACGTCTGGCCGATGCAGCGCTGCCCCGCCTTTACCGTGAGGACGGTGGGCCTGGGCTGCGGCAGCGGCTGCTGGTTCTGCCGCTACGCTAATTTCCATCTGCGGGAACAGGTCTCCCTGGACGTGGGGGTCTGCTGCTGGCCTCAGGTTCAGTCCGAGTAGGGGCCGAACTTCCGCAGGCTCTCCTTCAGGGTGCGGATGGTCTCCGTGATAATCTTCAGCTCCGTGTGGGAGCAGTCCGACAGAAGATGGGCCGCCTCGGTCTCGAAGACGGACCGGGAGGCGGGCAGGCTGTCGCAGAGAAGCTGGTCCACCGTCACTTCTAAGGCGTTGGCCACGCCCACCAGGGTGGGGAGGCTGAGCTTTGTGGCCCCCCGCTCAATATGGGAGATGTTGGACGGCTCCTGCCCGGACATCTCCGCCAGCGTCTGCTGGGTCAGCCCCCGCTCCTTCCGCAGACGGCGGATGCGCACGCCGATGGCCTGATAGTCAAGCTCCATACGCGTCCTCCTCTCAAAAAGGCTTCCAATAAATGCCTTTTAATTATTTTCAGTAAAGTTATTGTATATCCGAATCGGATATGTTAAAATGCTCCTGGTATCCGAATCGGATATATACTCAAGTTTCCGCCGTCAGGCGCAGTACATCGAGGTATGGTCATGTTGAAACGCTTGAAGAACATAGGAAACCGCGGCTTTTCCCTGGTAGAGACCCTGGCCGTGGTGGCGATTCTGGTGATTTTGCTGAGCCTCTCTTTCGTGGCGGCGGCCTACTACCGGGACTATCTGAAAATCACCGAGCTGGACAACGCCGCCCGGGAAATCTACATGGCGGCGGAGAACCGGGCCGTGCTGCTGAACGGCGGCGGACAGCTGGACGGCGCCCTGGCGGACGGCGGCGCGAAAACTCTGGCCGACGAGGAAGAGGGCCCCCGCTACATTACCCACAAGGGAGGGGAAAGTGCGGACAGCTCCGCGCTGGGCGGCCTGCTGACCTACGGGGCCATTGATCCCGCTCTGCTCAAGGGAGATTTCTACATCGTCTACGACCCCGCCAGCGGGGCCGTCACCGACGTGTTCTACACGGAGAAAAACGGCATTCAGCCCATCGGCGCCGCGTTCGCCCTGGCGGCGGAAGGCCGGGACGCCCGGATGCGCCCCGAGGAAGGCCCCATGCTGGGCTACTACGGCGGCGAGCAGGAAGCGCGGGCGGACTATACCCCCCTGCCCGCGCCGGAGGTCATGGTGGTGGTGGAAAACGGCGACATGCTGCGGGTCCACGTCACCTTCTCGGTGCCGGATTCGGCGCTGTCCATCGTGGGCAATAACTGGAGGTTCACGGCGAAGCAGACCGTGGAGCTGAAGTACGGGAACGAGGAGCCCATTACGCTGATGGACACGCCGGCTTCTTTCCCACCGAAGAGAATTGCGCGGGATCCCCAGACCACGGCGTCCCCGGGGAACACGTCCATTACCTACACCTGGATTTTAGACGCGCTGGACCGGGTCAACGACAACGGAAGCACGGTGGAAGGCCGCCATTTCCGGCAGCTCTTTAAAAATGGGGGCGACGGCATGACCTTCGGCGGGGACTTCACCGTTACCGCCAAAATGGAGCTGTCCGCCCCCGGCCGCCGGTCCACCTCCGCCTCCGGCTCCGACTCGGGCAACAGCCTGTTTGCCGAGCACAGCGGCGGGGAGATTGCCCAGGTGGAGAATCTGCGCCACCTCCAGAACCTGGACACGGAGACCTCCAACGCCGGGGGCAAGATCAAGGCGGTCCAGCTGGCGGACGTGGACTGCTGCGGCAAACAGGGCCGGGAGCCCTACGGCAAGTATGAGTTCAGACCCATTGTAAATGAGGATTTGCGGTCCTTTGACGGTGGGCAGAACGAAATCACGGACCTCCGGGTGACGGAAGCCAGCGTCGGGACCAGGGACGGCGCGGGGCTGTTTGCCACGACCTATGGCGCCGAGGCCAAAGGCTCCACTCCGGCGAGCCCCGTCAAATTCACCGGCGTGCGTTTGGTTGGCGCAGAGGTAAGCTCCTCAAAACCCGCCGGGGCTCTGGTGGGCTGCGCGCAACCCTTGAACGAGTTCCGGGATATCCTCGTCAGCGACTCCCAAGTCAAATGCACAGGCGGCGAGGCCAAGACCGCCGCCGCGGGCGGAGTTGTCGGAGGAGGGAACACCGAAGCCCGACAGGATACCGACGGCATAAAGTATAAAAGCGCCAAGGCGCAGACTTTCGAGCAGATACGTGTCGTCAATACCTCCGTATCCTGCGGGGCCGGAGCCGCCGGCGGCGTCGCCGGTAGAATCAGCGGCAGCTCCCCGTGCACGGACTGCCGGGTTTATTGGGAGCCGGAGGCAGGCCAGCAGAATCTCCGCAGCCTGTTGGGCAGCGATACGACGCAATACCGGTATCAAATTACCGGAAATTACGCGGGCGGACTGGTGGGCCATTTCGACAAGACCAATAGCGCTACGTCCGGAGCAGATACCTTTACCATTACAAAGAGCTTCGCGTCCTCTATGCTGAAAGGAACCCGGTACACGGGCGGGCTGCTGGGCGGCTCCATGTCCGTGATAATTAAAGCCGAAAATTCTTATGCCGACTGCTATCTGGCCGGCGGCCGGGCGGCGGGCCTGATTGGCAATACGACCAATACTACCATAATCACGGATTGCTACGCCGCCGGATTTATCGACGTGAAGGAAACGGATGTGTCCGCCGGACTCTGCCTGGGCTCGGTCAAGGTCGAGGCGCACCGTGCGTACTCCGTCATGTCGTACCCCGGCATTTCTGCGGATTCGACGGTATATCCCCTGGTGGAGAACATCGACGACACTGCGGGAAGATTTGAGGACTCTTATTATCTGGCTGCCACCGTTCTTTCCGGCGGCCCGGATGATTCGAGGGGCAAATCCTATGACGAGATGTCCGGCAAGGATTTCGCCGGGACCATGGGCGGCGCTTTCGAGTTCAAGAAGGTCGTCTCCGACTCCAATCCCTACAACCTCCAGGAAAAGCAGACGCTGAACCCGCCCTACGCGTTCCCCGGGCTGAAGGGCCTGCCCCACTATGGAGACTGGAAAGCCTACTTCAAGGAGCCCAGCCTGGTCTATTATGAGCAGGACAGCACCGGAAAAATCGGCTTCTCCGGCGGCAACGCCCGGGAGCTGATCGGCGAGCTGGACGAAGATAAAAATATTGTCGTCAGAACCGACGGCTACGCCGTGGCCCTGTTGAAAAAGGACCTGCCGGACAGCGGCAGCTTCACGGTTACCTACCACTATTTCAACGCGGACGGAACTCCGGCGAAACCGGAGGAGGTTACCTACGGCGCCGACGGCACAAAGCTGCTGGAGGCCGTCTGGGACCGGATCGAGGGCGGCATGACGACCCACGACGAGTACTGGCTGGCCCCTCTGCCCGACAAGCTGATCATCGGGACCTCTGACACCACGGAGGACGGCAAGCAGGTTTTCCAGGCGGTTACCAGCAAGGAGTTCTACCAGTATCTCCGCTTTGAGACCGGCTTCAAGCTCAGCGCCAGCGAAGACGCCGGCAACGCCTCCGGCGAGTACTTCTACAACCCCCACTTCGCCGAGACGGTAAAACCCTATGTCCCGGAGGCGGAGGGCAAGCCCTTCATCGATTGGGGCGGCAAATGGACGGGCGAGGGGGAGCCTCCCCTTACTCCCGAAAACGCCGCGCAGGGCGTTTACGACTACATCACCCAGACGCTGACCCCCGGGACCCGCCCGGTCAGCGTCAGCGTCCGCACGCCCCGGCACCTCTTCCATCTGAGCCAATACGCGGACTATTACAACAACGCCCGCCTGGCCTTCCAGCAGGGACTGACCCTGGACGGCTATTACCTGGACTCGCTGGACGAGGTCGAGAAAAAATACACCGGCTATCAGGACATCGGCCTGCTGAAGCACGACGGCCGGGGCTTCCAGGAGCAAAGTCCCATCGGCACCCAGGCCCAGCCCTTCCTGGGCTCCTATGACGGCAACTGCCTGCCCATCCGGCGGGTGGCCTTCCAGATTCCCGAGGGGGAGAAAAACCGCGTCTGCGCGGGCCTCTTCGGCTGCTCCAACGGCACGCTGCGGAACATCGTCTACAGCCTGAACCCGAACCCCGGCGCCCCGGAGAATCCGGACGGAGAGGCGCAGAAGAACGAGCCCCGGTCCGTCGTCTTCCCCAGCAGCGAGCGGAACACCTACCTGGGCGCGCTGGTGGGCCTGAACGGCCTGACCGGCACGGTGTCCAACTGCGCCGTGGACAGCGTCAGCCTCACCAGCCGGGTCTACACCTCGAAAATCTACATCGGCGGCCTCTGCGGGGGAAACGAGGGGACCATCCTGAATTCCGCCGCCGAGTGCGCCTACCTGCATGTGGACGCGTCCAACTACGGCAGCGCCTATGTGGGCGGTTTGGTGGGCTACAACTCTAAGCAGGTGGAGGCCTCCTACGCCGTGGGGCGGCTGGCCGCCGAGGCGGCGCAGGAGAACGCCCCCGTGCTCCTGGCGGGCTTCGTGGGGCTGAACTCC
This sequence comes from uncultured Oscillibacter sp., assembly GCA_950097265.1. Lineage (GTDB taxonomy): Bacteria > Bacillota > Clostridia > Oscillospirales > Oscillospiraceae > Oscillibacter. The sequence continues at coordinate 5,933 of CATNDJ010000035.1, read as the reverse complement.
GGCAGCGTTTCCGACTCCTACGCCGCCATGGACCTGAAGACCGACGGCGTAAGCGCGGCGGCCCGGGGCTTCTGCGGCCAGTCCAGCGGCGGGCGGCAGGCCGGGACCTATTATCTCAACGACGGCAACTTCTCTTACCGGGGCGGGGAATTCCTGGCCAAGTACGAGGAGTGCGAGGGCGGCGCGGCCCGGCCGGTTTCCTACGTCGACCTGACGGCGGAAGCGTCCCCTGTGTCCGGCATGTCCTTCAAGGCGGAAAGGACGGGAGAAAACGCCGAGCGCGTGTTCCCCTATCCCACCGGCGTGAAGAAGGGTGAGGAATACTGGCACTACGGCCAGTGGCCCAAGCCCCTGAAGCTGGGCGCCATGGGCGTGTACTACTGGGAGGAACTGAAGGTTCCCGGCAAGGCCCCCTCTTATCACGTCAGCCTTCTGGCGGTGGACCCCGGCGAAAACAAGGATTCTCCCAAAACCGTCACGAAGCTCTCCACTCTCTCCACCGCCCACGACGAGGGCGGCGAGGTTACCCGCTTCGGTTACGGAATTTACGATAAGAGGAGCTCCAATCCCGCCGTTCTTACCACGGCTACTCTGGAGAAAACCCCTTATCCGCTTATGTACGACCGGCAAGGCGGGCCCGCTGCGTTTACGCAGGAGGTTTACACAGAGCTGGAGTCCGACAAGGAACAGGGCCAAAACGAGGCCGACAAGCGGGTGGACGACGAGCTGGCCCGGCTCATGACCTACGAGCTGGGCTCCGGATACCGATTCCACTCCTTCCACACCTACGGCCAGGACGAGGACGGCGGCGCGGGGGGGCTGTACCCCAACGCCGGTCCTGCCACGCCCAACGGCACCCTTACCTTGCAGCAGGGGGGCAGCCAGCAGGTTACGATTACCTTCGCCCTGAATCCCCTGTTTGCCGACGCGCTGGCGGTGGAGAATACAAATGGTTTATGGGAGCTCAAAAACGGAGCCCTGGAGTACTATGCCCTTAATGACTCGGTATTGGGCGCTTCCGTTCTGGGCGGCGACACCCCCGGCAGCGAGGGCAACGCCTACGAGGTCCGGTCCATCGACCAGCTCCAGTTCATCGACTGGAACAGCGTGAACCGGAATACCACGACCGTGCTGGTACGCTCCAGAGGAACCTCCGCTTCCCAGGAAATCCAAACCATTGAGACCTTCCCCTATCTGTCCCGCTATGAAAAGGGAGACAAAGAGCCGGTTATGACCGGGCAATATTCCTGGACCCAGACCTACGATATCCTGGGCGAAAAGGAAGCGGACGGCACAACCTATAAAAAATACACCCCCATTGCCGAGTACTACGACGTCACCACCGGCGACCAGGCGATACTTTCCGGCTGGTTTGGCGGAAGCTATGACGGCGGAAGCTACAAAATTGAAAATGTGAACGTTGAGGGACAGGTGTCCTCCTGCACGGGACTCTTCGGCGTCGTCTACAACGCCCACTTGAAAAATATCGTTCTCTATTCCTCCGACGGCGAGGGTACGATCAGTACCAGGGCCGGAGGGAACCCCAAGACCAAAAGCCTCTGGTACGCCATGGGCGCCCTGGCGGGCGTGGCGGGCACCAGCGAGAAGGATGAAAAGCCCGTTATAGAAAACTGCTCCGTGGCCGGATACACCATTGACGCGCAGGTCTACACCTACGCGGAACAGGGGAAACGGGGCTACGGAGGCAACAACATCGGCGGGCTGGTGGGCGCGTGCGACCTGAGCCTGAAGGGCTGTTCCGCCGTGACTGCCATCCAGGTCCATGACGCGGTGGAAAACGACAACATGCGCGTCGGCGGGCTGACGGGCGTCTGCCAGGGCGTTGTAGAAAACTGCTACGCCGGGGGAAGCATCTCCATCCGGGATGTAGACGTGCTGGACGCGAACAGCACCAGCAACCCCAAGGGCATCTACGTCGGCGGCCTGGTGGGCGGCTCCTATATGCGGCCGCTGAATATTGAGGGAAGCGGAGATACCATCGGCGTTGTGGGCAATGGAACAAACGAAACCAACAACACCCTGCGCGGCTGCTACAGCTACGTGACCCTGCCCGCCCTTACCGGCGAAGGCGTCCAGCCTCATCTCAAGAGCATGTACGCCGTCGGCGGCACGGGGGAAATCGCGCCTCTCGGGCAATCGTCCCTGGCGAACCACGGCATATGCTACATGAATAACTGCTACTTCCTGACCAGCGAGGTCATGGCGAACTACGGCGGAAGTACGGAGACATATCTGGACGCGATTGCCGACACAAAGGCCAAAACCGACGTGGGTACCAAGAGCGGAGGTTCTACCGGAGGCGGAACTGGCGGCGGAAGCACCGGCGGTGGAATTACAGACGTTCCTACATATGAGGTGGGGAAAGACTATAACCCGGCAGAGCTGTCGTTGGGTATGACTCCCAAGCCCAAAGATGGAGTTTTCTACTTTTACAGTGACTACCTGTACGGCTCCTTTGGAGATGGTGTGCCTGTATTTACTATGAACCTTGACACAAATATGGCAACTTTCCGGGGTTATGTAACAGAGTACAAAGATGACAGCACTTGGGAACTCAGCCAAACACCGCCGGGCACTGAAAAGCCCGTTGACCCCGTCGACCCCGACAAGCCCCCTGTGGACCCTGACAAACCCAGCTACACCTACGACGACGCCGTCACCGGCCTGACCTACGAGCAGTTGTCCGGACCTCCCACGGATATGGACAAAACCGAGCCGGGCTATCAGGCCTACCAGATTAAAGATGGGAAAACCATCTACGAGCTGCTGCCCTCCGACTTCCGGCGGGTGACCGCCGCCACGGAAGACGGCATCAGCGTCCCCGGCAAGTACAGCTATCCCACCCAGACCCGCCCGGAGCTGCGGGACCGTAACTATCCCTTCCCCACCATCGTGACCAAGGAGGACGGGAAATACCAGGTCCACTACGGCGACTGGCCCCTGAAGGGCTTCCGGCGGCAGACCCCGTTTGACGAGGACGGCAGCTTCTCCCTCCTGGGCGGCAGCCCCATCGAAATCGACCTTTTCGTCAACGGCACGAAACCCCATGAGGAGTACCTGGTGCTGACGGACGGCGTTCCGGCAGAGGGCGGCAAATGGACCGACACCATTTGGGACAGCATGGTAGAGGCAGGCGGAGATTCCCAGGTTGGGCTGATTGCCGGCTGGGAGATATCTGAGAAGCTGAGCTCCGAAGACATCCCCAACATCCGCGAGGATGAAAGGGACAAAGACTACTATCGCCTTACACTGACCCCCACGGGGGACGGAACGGACATTTTGTGTCTCAAGTACACGACGGCGGACGGGAACACCTACACCCTGGCCGTCACCGTCCACATCACCGCCGTGGCGGAGCTGCGGCCCTCCCGGCTGTACATGTTCCCCAACGACGTTCTGGAAGTTTCCGTCCGGGCCACGACCAAGGACGGCGAAGCCCTGGACGACGTGCTGGAGAACGGCCGCCTGATTCTGGAAGGCGATCCCAACTGCCAGAATACCGGCTATCTCCGCGCCGAGACCCTGCGGGCCGAAGCCACGGCGGAGGGCGGACCGGCTATCCGGTTCACTACCACCGTTCCCGAGGACGCGCCGGGCCTGGAGAGCGGCCTGACCCTGGGAGCCAACGCGGGCTTCGCCTATAAGGTGCCCACGGACCAGGAGAACCCTGAGAATCCCGGCAGGACATACCGCGGAGATATCCGCGTCGAGGTCATCCAGCCCTGGAAGAACCAGGAGGAGGACTGGACTGTCTTTGGGGAGGACGAAGCGGGACGCGTGGTCTGCACCGTTTCCTTCCCGAGCAGCCACGAGATTTACGAGGAGAAGGACCTGCTGGGGACCCTGCTGTTTGCGGAGTCCGGCAGCCCGTCGGTGGAACCCATGCCGTCCGGCCAGCCCACGGCGGCCTGGAAGACGGAAGCGGGGAAGATCGCCTTGACGCTGACCTATCCGGAGGGCGTGACTCTTGAGAACCTCCCGGACACCACGGTTTACCTCCCCCTGACGATGACCAGTCAGGAGCTGGTAGAGGGAGAGCAGGCCCACACCCTGACCCTGCACGTGAAAAAACCGCCGGCGGAGGCGGAGAATCCGCCGGAACCCTTCCGCGTGGAAGCCCTGCCCCCCGCCGAGGACGGGCAGGACAGCCCCGCCCGGCGGCGCTGGAAGCGGGAGTACCGGCGGCGGTACGCGCTGAGGCGCGGAATCTGAACGAGAGGAGAGACGCCCCGTGAGAAAGCTGAATGGAAAACTGCGCAGCCAAAGCGGGGCGTCCATCCTTCTGGCGCTGCTGTTCCTCCTGGTCTGCATGATGGTGGGGGCCTCCGTCCTGATGGCGGCGGTCTCCAACGCGGGCAAGATTCAAAGCAACTACGAGGAGCAGCAGCGGTATCTGGCCCTGTCCTCCGCCCTGCGGCTGGTCTCGGATCAGCTGGAGCGGGCCCAGTACCGGGGGCGGTATCAGATCAACGAGTGGACTGAGATTGAGGAAGTAACGGAAACAAACGAGAAAGGCGAAACGGTCTCTGTCGAAATCGAGCACAAATATTACAATGTCCAGCAGGCGCGGGGGGCGTTTTCCTGCGGCAGCCTGGCGGTTCTGGAGGAGATCAAGGATCCGGAAACCGGGGAGAGCATGGGCGAAAGAACGAAGGAAGGAGCCCTCTTGTCCTTTCAGAAGGAAATGGACGGCCTCTTCGCCGGGGAGTTCAGCGGCACGGGCTACTATGAGGGGAGGCTGAGCGGCGCTGATATTGCTCCGCTTCCCACCGGAAAGCCGCGGGTTCTGACTGTCAGGGTGCTGGACGAGGAAGAAGGCAAGGACCAATTCAGCCCCGTCGAGGTGGAGATCGGCATGGACGCAAACCGCCGCATCCATCTAAAAGCGGTCATGAATATCGGGACGGAGACCGAGCCCAAAAATTACGTCATGGAGGCGGAGCTGGCGCCCAGCGGCGATATGCCCACAATTCGCGACTACCCGGTTGACCGGACGCCGAAAAAAGATATCAACACGGCTTTAATGAGGCCCGGGGAAAAAGCGGTTACCACATACAAAATGACCGACCCCGTGGGCTGGGAGCTGGACTGGATCACCAGAGAAGCGAAGGAGGCGGGCGGATGAGAGAAAAGCTGCGGGACGCCCGGGGGGAGACCCTGGTGGAGGTCCTGGCCTCCGTGCTGATCTGCGCGCTGTCCATTACGCTGCTGTTCGGGGCCGTCATGGCCTCCGGCAACATCGACCTCATGGCCCAGAAGGCGGATGAGGAGTACTACGGCGCTCTCTCCAAGGCGGAGCGGCAGGACCCGGATAACCCGGCGGAGGATGTTTCCGGGATCGCCGTTCAGGTGGAAGAAACCACGCCGCTTGATCCCGGGGAGGCAGCCCCTCCGTTTAAACCGGATCCGCTGCGGCTGGACTGCACCTTCTACGGCACGAAGAGACTGTTTTCCTACGCCACGGCGGAGGAGCTTCCGCCCGCGCCGGACCCGGTCCCCGGACCAGGAGGCGGCCCATGAAAAAGAAGCTGAAGGACAGCGCCGGGTTTTCCCTGGTGGAGATGCTCTGCGCCGTGGCCGTGCTGATACTGCTGTGCATGATGCTAAATTCCGGCCTGAGCATGGCCATGAAGGCTTATTTCGACATTACGGCGGAGTCGGAGACCCAGCTGCTGCTGAACTCCCTGAGCAACGCCATCGCTGACGAACTCCGCTATGCCCACGAGGTGAGCGGGACCGACGAGCCGGTCTACAACGGCGGTTGCCAGCTCACCATAAAAGACGGGCAGGTCTACGTCAAGGACCAAGAGCTGCTGCCCAAGGAAAAAAACGACAAGGGCGGCGCGTACCACGGCGAAAAGTACAAAGTAGAGCAGCAAGAAGAGGCCGGAGGGGGCGCGGCGCCTCTGGTG
>CATNDJ010000034.1 GCA_950097265.1 uncultured Oscillibacter sp. | reverse complement strand
CGCCATCCGGCCCATCCTGCTGGACGAGAGCGAGGAGGCGAAGAAGCCCGCCGGGTTTGAGACCGTTCCCGCCAAGGGCCTGAAGCCCTACACCTACCGGATGCAGGTCTCTCCCTACGACTGCACCGGCTGCGGAAGCTGCGTCAACGTGTGCCTTGCCAAGGACTGCGCCCTGGAGATGAAACCTCTGGACAGCCAGCTCAAGGAGGCCCCCAACTGGACCTTCGCCGTGGAGGACGTGGAGATCAAACGGGATGCCGTCAGCTCCAAGAACGTAAAAGCCTCCCAGTTCGCCAAGCCCTACTTCGAGTTCTCCGGCGCCTGCGCGGGCTGCGGCGAGACCCCCTACATCAAGCTGGTGACCCAGCTCTTCGGCGACCGCATGTACATCACCAACGCCTCCGGCTGCTCCTCCGCCTACGGCGGCTCCACCCCCTCCAGCCCCTACTGCACGGACAAGAAGGGCTTCGGCCCCGCCTGGGCCATGAGCCTCTTTGAGGACAACGCCGAGTACGCCTACGGCTACCTGCTGGGCCAGGACGCCATCAAGCGCCAGCTGGTGGAGCACGTCCAGGCCCTGGCCGAGAGCGGCGCAGCGGTGGACGAGTGCAACGCCTACCTGGAAAAGGGCAACGACCCCGCCTTCTCCCGGGAGGTCAGCGACGCCCTGCTGGCCGCAATCGAAAACGAGAACAGCGACGCCGCCGCGTTCATCCGGCAGAACAAAGAGTTCCTGACCAAAAAATCCGTCTGGGCCTTCGGCGGCGACGGCTGGGCCTATGACATCGGCTACGGCGGACTGGACCACGTGCTGGCCTCCGGCAAGGACATCAACATCCTGGTCCTGGACACCGAGGTCTACTCCAACACCGGCGGGCAGTCCTCCAAGTCCACGGCGGCGGCGGCCATCGCCAAGTTCGCGGCGGGCGGCAAGGAGACGAAGAAGAAGGACCTGGGCCTTATGGCCATGAGCTATGGCTATGTGTACGTGGCCCAGGTGGCCATGGGCGCGGACCCGGCCCAGACCCTCAGGGCCATCCGGGAGGCCGAAGCCTATCCCGGCCCGTCCCTGGTGATCTGCTACAGCCCCTGCATCGAGCACGGCATGAAGTGCGGCATGGGCCTGAGTCAGGCGGAAGAAAAGAAGGCCGTGGAGTGCGGCTACTGGCACCTGTACCGCTACAATCCCGCCCTGAAGGCCGAGGGGAAGAACCCCTTCACCCTGGACTCCAAGGAGCCCACCGGCGACTTCCAGAAATTCCTGCTGGGCCAGAACCGCTACGCCTCGCTGAAGCTCAGCTTCCCTGGCAAGGCCGGCGAGCTCTACGCCAAGGCCGCCTCCGACGCCAAAGAGCGGCTGGAAAGCTATCAGAACCTGGCAAAATAAGATTCCACATTCATGAATACAGCGGCCCGGCGGGTGGTCCTTCCTTCTGCCGGGCGCAATTAAAAAGAGACAGGCGGCATTTTAAAGTACCGCCTGTCTCTTTATCGTAAGCGGCCGTAAACCGCCGGTTTAAACCGCGGGGGGATTCTGGCTGCGGAAGCTCTCGATGTTGGACAGATGCACCTGCATCATGTGGGTAGCCAGGGCCGGGTCGTTTGCTATCACCGCGTCCACAATGGCTTGATGCTCCCGCAGCGTCTGGGGAAGGCAGCCCAGGGCAAATACGCTCTCGGTAAAATTTTTGTAGGCGCTGCGGATGGAATTGAACATGATGATAAGCAGCTCGTTACGGGTCATCTTCATCAAATATGCATGGAACTCAAAGTCATACTGCGACAGGGCCACCGGATTGTCCGCGGCGTCCTTCATCTTCTGGAGGATGGCCGTCAGCCGGGGGAGGTCTTTCTTGCTGGCCTTTTGGGCGGCCAGCTGCACGGCGCCCACTTCCACAATCTGGCGGTATTCGGCCAGATTTTCCGTGTCCGTCTGTTTGGCAATGGCGTCAAAGTTCATGGTATTGCGGTAACTTTTTAAGTCGTTGACAAAGGTCCCGGCCTTGCTGCGGGTAATTAGCTTCAGCGTCTCCAGGGGCGAATACGCCTCGCGCAGGCTGCTGCGGCCGATATTCAGCTTTTTGCAAAGTTCGTTTTCGTTGGGAAATACGTAGCCGGGGGGCAGCTCGCCGCTGATAATCGCCTCCCGCAGACGCTGGAAGAGAATTTCAGAGATGTGCTGCCGGCTGCCCAGTGCAAGATCGTCCCAAAAACTGAAATCCTGCTCGGAGGATCTGTTCTTATCTACTTGCATGAAGGATCACAGTGCTCCTTATGAACGTAATAATAAACGCTGGGGCGGGGGGCTTGGCGCGCGAAATCCATGGGGCAGAGGAGGTAAGCAATAAAAAGTAATCATATTCTATTGAATCCTCGGAAAAAAGTCAATGCTTTCTTAACGAAACTTTCATATAATTTTGCGATTCCATTCCGCACCTGCCGCCATTCCATAAATTTCCTCCCGCCTAGGTGAGAAACCCTTGTATTTATTGAATGTGTATAAAAAAGCGATTCATTTTACTTCAAATAAGATAATTGACATCTCGGAGAGCTCCTGATACAATATCTTTGTAGGATGTAGGACAACATACAAACATCCGAAAATTGTGAACATAAAAAAGGAGGAAGTACACATGGTAAATCAGGTGCAAAAGACGGATGGCCGCGGATTTCCCTCCGGCGCATACTTGAACCAGAACCATCCCATGGACCGGACCCAGTGGCTGGAGGATACATTTCCTGAGTGGGGAACATTTCTGAACCAGGAGATTGAGAACTATGAGGTGCCCAAGGGCCAGGTGAGCCTGTGGTGGTGCGGCGGTCCTTCCTGGGTGCTGAAGACGGATGAGGGCGGCGTGTTTATGATCGACCAGTACTGCGGCCCGTCCATGTACACGGAGCTGTACTACTGCGGCGTCTGCAAGCAGGCCGGAGCCGACAGCATTAACTGGATCCGGCTGAATCCCCAGGTTATCGACCCCTGGCGGTTCAACCACATCGACGGAATCTTCTGTACCCACGCCCACCAGGACCACTGCGACCTGTACGCGGTGAAAGCTATGGAGGCCACGACGGACGCGCCCTTCTATGCGCCGCCCACCGCCGTGAAGAAGCTGCAGGGCTTCGGCGTGCCCGACGAGCGCATCGTGCTGGCAAAGGTAGGCGAGTCCGTCAAGGTCAAGGGCGCCGAGGTGGACTTCCTGATCTGCTACGACCAGACCGCCATTAAGACCGGCGAGGGGGATGTACTCCTGCCCTTTGAGGAGGCCGCCTGCTGCTACCTCTTCAAAACCAGCGCCGGCAACATCCTCTTCATGGGAGACACCTGGTATCACGACGGGTATGTGGCCATCGCCCAGAAATACGATATCGATGTGGCGATCTTCGACATGGGCTGCAACGCCCCGGGAGCCACCGACAAGATGTCTCCCTACGACTGCGCCCGCGTGGGCCAGACGCTGAAGGCCAAGCTGCTGATTCCCGACCACTACGACAACTGGGCCAACACCGCCGGAGACCCGGAGCTGCTGGTAAACCAGTTTGTCCGCATCGTAGGCGAGAACACCCCGGAAATCAAAACGATGATCATGCGCTGCGGCGGCCGCTTCAACTACCCTGCCGATAAGGACAAGGGGCGTTACCGCTACCCCGACGGAAGCGAGCAGTACGATTTCAGCAAGTCTGTGTTTGCCAAGAAGTAAACCGGGTTCACCATACTATTTTTTAAGGGGAGAATACAAATGAAAAAGATGACGGCTCTTGTCCTTGCACTGCTGCTGGTTCTGTCCGCCTCCGCCTGCGGCGGCAGCGGAAGCCAACCCGCCAACAGCGATCAGCCCGCCAAAACCGACTCCACCACCCCCCCGGCGGACGCCAAGAAGGAAAAAATCACCCTGGTCATCGGCGCGGGACACACCGCCGGTTCCATGGAGTATATCGACAGCCTTGACAACTTCTTCAAACCCGAGGTCGCGAAGCGCGTGGCCGAAAACACCAACTATGAAATCGAATGGACGGACGCCTATGGCACCGTGGTAGGCGTCTCGGAGACGGTCACCGGAACGCAGGACGGTCTTCTGGACTTCTGCGTTATCACCACATCTCCGGTCTCCGGCCAGCTGCCCTATCACCAGTACAGCATCTACCTACCCTTCTGCACCGGCGACAACGCGCTGCTGCAAAAGGTCTCCAATCAGCTCTACGAGGAGTTCTCCGACGAGCTGGTCACCTCTTTTGAAACCCAGTACAACCAGAAGCTGCTGGCCAAGCTGGTGCTGGACTCCTATGAAATTTTCTCTTCCGCCCCCATCGAAAAGTTCTCCGACCTGAACGCGAAGAAAATCGGCGGCTCCGGCCGGAACCTCCTGTGGCTGGAGAATACCGGCGCCGTAGCGGTGCAGTCCAACATGACGGACGGCTACACCTCTTTGCAGACGGGCCTCATCAGCGGCCAGTTCGCGGCGCCCCACTGGGCCGTGAAGGCGAACTATCAGGATATCTGCAAGTACGCCACGGATATCGGACTGGACTCCACCATGGGCGAGCTGCTGACGGTCAACCTGACCAAGTGGAACTCCCTGCCCGCCGAGGTGCAGGAGATCATTCTCCAGGTCAGCAAGGAGCTGGAGGAGTACCACCTGCAGTACACCAACGACTGCCGGGCCAAGGCGTACGAGGCCTTTGAGGCGGCCGGAGGCACCATTGTAAAGATGTCTGAGGAGGAGAAGGCCGCATGGCTGGCCGCGCTGCCCAACATCCCCGACACGGCCACGGAGCTCGGTCCCACCGGCTTGAAGATCCTGAGCCGCTATGTGGAGCTGCTGAAAGAGAACGGCGTTGCCATTCCCCGCGACTGGACGTTCAACTACTAATTTGACAGCGGGCCTGCTTGAAAGGGCCGACAGGTAAATAGGTTCAAGGCGAGGGGACGCGGGTTGACATCTTTGAAGAACAGATTCAGCTCGCGCCCTCCCGCCGTATATGCAGTCAAGTAAGGGGTGAAAAACCGTTATGAAAATTCTGAAGCGGATCAATTCCGCGCTCATCGCCATCTCCAAATTTTTGTGTCTGCTGGGCGGCGTCATGCTCATCGCCATGATGCTGATCACCGCGGTGGACGTGGGGCTGCGGACCTTTGTCCACTCCACCTTCTCCGGGGCCTCCGTTGTGGTGCGGAACATGCTGGTGGTGGCCATGTTCCTGGGCCTGCCCTACGTGACCTTTGTGGCGGGCCATACGCGGTCTGAGTTCCTCTATGCCCGCGCGTCCTCCAGGGTCCAGCTGATTCTGGACACAATCGCCGAAGGGATTGGCACGGTTTTGTTTTTGCTGATGGCTTACGCCATGATTAAGCCGACGCTCCAGTCCTTTGCCACCAGCCAGTTTGACTCCGAGGGAACGTTCCTGATGCCCATGGGCCCCTTTTACGTGCTGGCGCTCTTCGGGGCGTGGTTTACGTTCTATGCGGCGGCCTATAACTTTGTAAAGCTGATTTTCCAGGCTGTGAAAAAGGAGGATGAAGCCAAGTGAATACAAGTATAGCCATCGCCCTGGTAACCATCGCGCTGTTGTTCGTCTTTGTGTTTGCCGGCGTCCATATCTCCTTTACGCTGATGACGCTGAGCTTTGTGGGAATCTACCTCGTCACCCAAAACCCGGCCACGGCCCTGAGCGTGCTTTCCACAACGTCGTTCAACGCCATCCGCACGTACACCTACTGCGTGATTCCGCTTTTCATGCTGATGGGAACGATCATGGCCATCTCCGGCACGGCGGGCGACCTTTTCAAATGGGCCCACAAAATGCTGGAGAAGATTCCCGGCGGCCTGGCCGCGGCCACGGTCATCGGCAACGCGGTCTTCGCGGCCGTCACCGGCGTGAGCGTGGCTTCCGCCACGGTGTTCAGCCAGGTGGCGATCCCCGAGATGAAGAAATACAAATATGATCCCAACTTTGCCACGGGCATCGTCTGCGGCTCCTCCAACCTCGGAATGATCATCCCCCCCAGCCTGTTCTTTATCGTCTACGGCACGGTGGCCCAGGTGTCCATCGGCCAGCTGTTTGTGGGGGGAATTGTCCCCGGGATCATCATGGCCGCGATTTTCATTTGCTACGCCTCCTTCTACGGGGTCCGCCATCCCCAGGTCATCGGCCTGGACGAGCACCACAAGCCGCTGTACGAGGACCCGGACAAAACGGGCAAGCTCTCCTCCACGCTGCACGCCTTACCCATCGTGGTGCTGATCATCATCGTGCTGGGCGGCATTTGGGGCGGCTTCTTCACGCCCACGGAGGCCAGCGCCATCGGCTGCCTGGGGGCCTTTATCATCGCCCTCTGCAAGCGGTCCCTCACCTGGAAGAAAACGGGGTCCATCCTGCTGGACACCAGCAAGTCCAGCGCCGGCATCCTGCTGCTGCTGGTGTCGGCCCAGATGTATGGCCGGCTTTTGAGCGTCAGCGGAGCGGTAAAGTGGGTATCCACCACCATTTTGGGCGCGAACCTCCCCGGCTGGGTGCTCATTGGAATCTTCCTGCTGCTGATCCTGGCCCTGGGCTGCGTAATCGACGGCAACTCCATCATCCTGCTGACGACGCCCATTATCCAGCCGGTCACCCAGGCGCTGGGACTCAACCAGGTCTGGTGGGGCGTCATTGTGGTCATGACCGTGTGCATCGGGCAGATCACGCCGCCCTTCGGCACGATTGTGTTTGCCTGCAAAAACGTGCTGGGAGATATCGTGGACGTGGCCACTATCTTCAAGCATACCGCGCCCTATATCGTATTGATGCTTTTGACCATTGCCGTTTGCATGGTCTTCCCGAATCTTGTGACGTTTTTACCCAATATGATGATGTCCTGACAGGACGGTAAAGGAGAAACTGCTATGCAGAAGGAATACTATGCCGGCGAACATGTGATCGCGCCGCACCACACTGCTTTTTTTGTGGCGGACCTGGAGGAGAGCGTGCAGTTCTACCAGGAGACCTTTGGCTTTGAGGTGCTGTACTACGGCGTCGTGGAGGTGGCCAACGAGCGCCTGGCGATGCTCCGCCTGAAGGATTTTACGCTGGAGCTGCTGTGGGTGCCCACCCACACGGTGGAAGAGCTGCGGGAAAAATATTTGCAGGTGGACCACCACTTTGCCATTTTGGTGGACGATATTTACGCGGTGAAGGAAAAGCTGCTCAGGCATCCCAAAGTTACCTGTGAGGAAGCCGAAGTCCGCAACGTGCCCAATCTGGGAGACATGGACCTGCTGGTTACATTCTTCCGCGGCATCAACGGCGAGCGGTTCGAGATCATGCAGAATATCAAGGGGCAAAAATAATTTGCCGCCCGGCAGAAAGGATGTTGTCAAAATGTATCGGCAAAAGGATATTCACAAGGTGCTGTTGGCCGGCGCAGGCGTCATGGGCTCCTCATTCGCCCAGATCTTCGCCAAGCACGGATATGAGGTGACCCTTTACGACATATCGGAGGCGAGCCTGGAGAAGGCCAAGGGAGTGATTGCCGTAAACCAGCAGGCGGAGATGGAAAACGGGAGCCTGACCGCCGGAGAGTCCGCCGCGCTGACCGGCCGCATCACCATGACCACCTCCAAGGACTGCTTCGCCCAGGCGGACTTTGTGCTGGAGTCCACCGTGGAGAACATGGAACTGCGCCACGCCTTCTGGCGGGAGGCCTCCGCCCTGACAAAGCCGGAGGCGGTTCTGTGCACCAACACATCGGGCATGTCCATTACGGAGATTGCAAAGGCGGTGCGGGACCCCGCCCGGTTTGCCGGCATGCACTGGGTCAACCCGCCCCACCTCATCCCGCTGGTGGAGGTGATTGCGGGAGAGGAGACCGCCGGTGAGGCCATGCAGACGGTGTATGACGTGGCGGTGAGCCTGGAACAAAAGCCGGTGCGCGTGTACAAGGATCCCACAGGCTTTATTCTGAACCGGCTGCAGTATGCCATCGTCCGGGAGGCCTGCCACTGCGTGGAGCAGGGTTATGCCAGCCTGGAGGATGTGGATAACGTGGTGAAGTACGGCCTGGGCATGCGCTACGCGGTGGTGGGCCCCTTTGAGACCATGGATTTCGGGGGAATCGACATATTCAACCACGTGGGCAGCTACATGTTTGACAGCCTGTGCAACGACGGCGGAATCCCCGCCATCCTGCGGCAGGCCTACGCCGAGGGCAAGTACGGCGTAAAAAATGGAAAGGGCTTTTACGACTACGCGGGCGGCCGGGAGAAGCAGGCCTTCTTGCGGCGGGACCGGGGATTTATTGCCGTATCTCGGGGCCTGAAAGCGCTGGAAGCGAAGGACTGACGGAAACGGAACATGGAAAAGAGCGGATTTTCGCGGCGCTCACGGCTGAAGGAGGAATGAGGACATGCAGCGGATACTGAACGACCCGGATAACATTGTGGACGAAATGCTGGATGGGTTTTTGCTGGCCCATTCGGACATTGTGGAAAAGACGGGCAACCGCCGCGTAGTGAAGTCCAGAGAGGATACTGCGGGGCGGACGGCGGTAGTCACCGGCGGCGGCAGCGGGCATGAACCCGCCTTTGTGGGATACGTCGGGCGGGGAATGTGCGACGCGGCGGCGGTGGGCGAGGTCTGTTCCTCCCCCACGGCGGCGGCCTTTCTGGACGCGTTTCGGGCCGCGGACGGCGGCCGGGGCGTGGCCTGCCTGTACGGCAATTACTCCGGGGACAACATGAACGTAAAAATGGCCGTAGAGCTGGCAAAAAAGGAGGGCCTGCTGGTGAAGACCGTCGTGGCCAACGACGACGTAGCCAGCGCCCCCCGTGATCAGCGGGAGAAGCGGCGGGGCGTGGCCGGCGAGGTGTTCATGTGGAAAATCGGCGGCGCGCGGGCTGCTGCGGGCGGCAGCCTGGACGAGGTGATCGCCAGCGCTCAAAAAGCCATCGACCACTGCCGCAGCGTGGGCGTCGGCATTTCGCCCTGTACGCTGCCGGCGGTGGGGCACCCGAACTTTGAAATTAAGCCCGGCACCATGGAAGTGGGCATCGGCCACCACGGCGAGCCGGGGATGGAGGTGCGGCCCCTGGAAAGCGCGGCCCGGCTGGCCCGCCGCATGACGGACATCGTGCTGCCGGACTATCCGTTTACCGCGGGGGACGAGGCGGCGGTCCTGGTCTCCGGCCTGGGGGCCACGCCGGTCATGGAGCTGTACGTACTCTACCGGGAGATCGGAGCCATTCTGGCCGAAAAGGGCATCCGGGTTCACCGGGCCTACGTGGGGAACTATTTCACCTCCCTGGAGATGATGGGCGCCACCCTGACGGTGATGAAGCTGGACGGCGAGCTGCGGGAGCTGCTGGACGCGCCCGCCTGGACGGCGGGCTTTCAGCAGCGGTAGGAGGGAACGCATATGGAGAAGTTTCAAAACGCGGCGGGAAAGCCCGTCCTCCAGGCCATGGTAAAAGCGATCCAGGATAACAAGGCGTTTCTAAGCGAAGTGGACGGCCTCGCCGGGGACGGAGACCACGGGGCGAATATGGCCAAGGGGTTTACGCTGTTTGAACAGCGCAGCTGCGGCGAAGAGATCTCCTTCACCCAGGGTCTGGACAAGCTGGGAATGATCCTGCTCACGGAGATCGGAGGCTCTATGGGCCCAATCTACGGCACAATTTTTATGGAGATGGCAAAGGCGGAGGAGGACGCCGAGGACATCGGCCTGCCGTGCCTCGCTGGAATGCTGCGGGCCGGACTGGAGGGCCTTGAACATCTCGTGGAGGCCCGGGTGGGAGACAAAACGCTGGTGGATACCCTGGTCCCGGCGGTGGAAGTACTGGAGTGTTCCGCCGCCGGGGCGGAGCCCTTCGCCGCCGCTCTGGAGGAGATGAAGCGCGCCGCGGAGGCGGGGCGGGATTCTACCAGGGATATGGCCGCGAAGTTCGGCCGGTCCAGCCGCCTGGGGGAGCGCTCCCGGGGCGTTTTGGACGCAGGGGCGGCCTCGTGCTGCATTCTCCTCTGCGCTATGGCGGACGGTATCCTTTCTCTGTTGGAGGGAGCGGCATGAACATTGCGATTGGCTGCGACGAGGCGGCCTACTGCCTCAAATCCGTTTTAATCGGCCACCTGGAAAAAAATCATCCGGACGTATCCATTACGGATTTCGGCGCAGAGGAGGGTGCGGTGGTCCTGTATCCGGACGTCGCTTTCGCCGTGGCGGACGCCGTGGCCGCGGGGACGTGCGAGCGGGGAATTTTGCTGTGCGGAACGGGCATCGGAATGTCCATCTGCGCCAACAAGGTTCCGGGCGTACGCGCCGCCGTGTGCCACGACCCCTATTCGGCGGAGCGAAGCCGGAAAAGCAACGACGCGCAGATCCTGTGCCTCGGCGCGCGGGTTGTGGGCGCGGAGCTTGCCAAGATGCTGGTGGATATCTGGCTGCGCTGTAACTTCGCCGGAGGGGGAAGCGCCCCCAAGGTGGCGGAGATCGCCCGGCTGGAACAGGCTCACCTCCAGGCGGCGGCCGGGACCGCGTCCCGCGCGGAATAGAACGGCGGGTGGTATTTACATGATGGAAATTCGAAAAACGGTATTGGCGGAGGGCATTCCCTCCATTTACGCGGTGAGCCTGGCGGAGGCCGGCGGACGGCCCTGCTGCATCGCCGCCTCGGAAGAACGGGACGGAGAGACTCTCCTGGTGGACTGCGAGACGGAGGAGGTCTTCCCCCTTCCGGGGAGCCCCGGCGGGGTGATGGCCTTCGTCCCGGCGGCGGGGGAAAGCGCCGTGCTCTCCATTGAGTCGTTCTTCCCCGTGTTTGACTCCGCCGGGGCTAGGATTGTCAAGACGGTCCTGCACCGCCGTGAGGGCGGGATCTCCGCCGAGAGGCAGATATTGACACAAGCGCCCTACGTCCACCGCATCGCTCTGCTCCAGGAGGAGGACGGCGCATATCTGGCCGCGGGGATCCTCTGCCGCCGGAAAGCCCGCAGCGACGACTGGTCCATGCCCGGAAGCATGCAGATCGCTCCCTACAGGCCGGATGCGGACCAGCTGACCCTGGAGACCGTGTATGACGGCGTGTTCAAGCATCACGCCATGCAGGTGCGAAAAAACGCGGCGGGGCACGACGACTTATACTTCGGCGGCACGGAAGGCTGTTTCCGCACCACGCGGCTGAAGGGCTCCTGGGTGACGGAGCGGATCTTGGACGTCCCGACCAGCGACATCGCCCTGCTGGACCTGGATGGGGACGGACGGGAGGAACTGGCGGTCATCGAGGGCTTTCACGGGGACAGCGCGGCGGTATTCAAGGAGGACGGCGGCGGATACCGGCGGGCGCTGGATCTGCCGGCCGCTTTCGGGCACGTGCTCTGGGCCGGGACGCTTCTGGGAGCTCCCGCGCTGATCGTGGGCTGCCGGGCGGGGCGAAAGGAGCTGACGTTATACCGGCTGCGGCCGGGCAGGGGCGGTTCCATAGAAATCGCGGAACAGACGCAGCTGGACCAGGGCGGCGCCCCTGCGCAGATTTTTGTGCAGGAGGACCGGAACATGATACTTGCAACAAACCACGATACGGGGGAATTGGTAAAATATTCCCTTTCTTAAGGGAGGAAGTACTTTGGAACGCAGTAGGAAAATTTTAAGCGGCCCTGAAAATCAGTATTATCGCGCCACCCTGAAATCCATGGGCTTTTCCTCTGAGGATCTCAGGAGGCCGGTGATCGGCATTGCCAACGCCTGGAGCGAATGCGTCCCCGGGCACTGCAATCTGAGGCAGGTGGCCCGGCGGGTACGGGACGGCGTCTACCGCGCGGGAGGAACGCCGGTGGAATTCGGCGTGATCGGCGGCTGCGACGGCATGGCCAACGGCCACGTAGGAATGCATTACATCCTTCCCTCCCGGGAGCTCATCGCGTGCTCCGTGGAGTCCATGGCGCAGATCAATCAGTTTGACGGCCTGGTGCTTTTGGGCTCCTGCGATAAAATCGTGCCGGGGATGCTGATGGCCGCCGCCCGCCTGGATATCCCCTGCATCCTCCTGCCGGGCGGCCCTATGGAGGGCGGCATGGAGTTCGACGGCCGCCAGTCCGATCAGACCACCGCCACGGAGGCCTATGGGATGCTCTCCGCCGGGAAGATCACGGAAGCGGAATACGCCGCATTGGAGGACACGGCCTGTCCGGGCTGCGGGTCCTGCTCCTACCTGGGCACGGCGAACACCATGTGCAGCCTGTCGGAGGCGCTGGGAATGACGTTGCCGGACGGCGGCACCGCGCCGGCCGTGTCCGCCCGCCGGATGCAGCTGGGCGAGGAAACCGGCGTAAAGATTGTGGAGCTGGTGGAAAAGGGAATCACCGCCCGCAAAATCCTGACGGAAGGGGCGATACGCAACGCCGTCAAGGTCTGCCTGGCCATGAGCGGCTCCACCAACGCCGTCATGCACCTGACGGCCGTCGCCAGGGAGGCGGAGCTGGACATGGACGTGCTGCAGGCCTTCGACAGCTTCTCCGCCGGTACGCCTCAGCTGGCAAAGATGAACCCGGCCTGCAAATACAACATCGCGGACTTCTACCGCGACGGCGGCGTGCCCCGGCTGATGGAAAACCTCCAATCCAAACTGGAACTGGACGTCATGACGGTGACGGGGCGGACTGCGGCGGAGAACATCGCCGCCCACCGCTACCTCTACCCCCCCACCGGCCTGGTCAACCACACGATGGACGATCCCTTCGGCTATACCGGGGGCGTAGCCGTGCTCCGCGGCAATTTGGCGCCGGATACCGGCATCACAAAACCGGGGGCTTTCGACGTGAGCCTTCACCATTTTGAGGGCGAGGCGATTTGCTTTGACTCCGAGGAGGAGGCCGAGGAGGCCATTCTGGCGGGAAAGGTCCGGGCGGGACACGTGGTGGTCATCCGGTACGAGGGGCCCAAGGGCGGCCCCGGCATGCGGGAGATGTACAAGGCTATGAAGTACCTTTATGGCCGGGGCCTGGCCCGGTCCACCGCGCTGATAACGGACGGCCGCTTTTCCGGCACAAACAACGGCTGCTTTGTGGGGCACATTTCGCCGGAGGCCTCGGAGGGAGGACCTATCGCCATCGTGCAGGATGGAGATAAGATCATCATCGACGTGGAGAAAAAGCTGCTGCACCTGGAGGTCTCCGACGGTGAGATCGCCCGGCGGACAGCCGCGTGGCGGAAGCCCGCTCCAAAGTTCACCAAAGGCTGGCTGGGCCTGTACTGCAGGCTGGCCGCATCCGGCTCCGAGGGGGCGGTCATGAAGTACGAGGCGTAAGCGGCGCGGACCTCCCGCGCCGCCCCCGGCGGATTTTGCTATTGACAAGGCGGCCGCTTCCCGCTTATAATATCCCCAAAGCGATGACGGAGAGGGACGGGAACCGGCCGCCTCCAGAGAGCCGGCGGGCGGTGCGAGCCGGCGGCAGGGGTTCCCAGGTCCTATGGCTCCTGAGCCGGACGTTCGAGGGCGCGGTTCTGCCGCGCCGGGTAGGGCGTCCCGCCTGCGCCGCGTTACGGGCGAACGGGGTTGCTGGACCCTGTGAGGGGCGCTCCGCCGGAGGGCGGGCGCAATTTGAGTGGTACCGCGGAAGCTTTTCGGCTTTCGTCTCAAAGATCATTTCTTTGGGACGAAAGCCTTTTTTCGTCCCAAACATCGAAAGGAGTTTTTTCATGAGCGGCTACCGTATGGAAACCACCTGCGTACAGGGGGGCTACACCCCCGGCAACGGCGAGCCCCGGCAGATCCCCATCGTCCAGTCCACCACCTTCAAATACGCCACCAGTGAGGACATGGGCAAACTCTTCGACCTGGAGGCCAGCGGCTACTTCTATTCCCGGCTTCAGAATCCCACCTGCGACTACGTGGCGGCGAAGATCGCCGCCCTGGAGGGGGGCTCCGCGGGCATGCTGACCTCCTCCGGCCAGGCGGCCAACTTCTTCGCCCTGTTCAACATCTGCTCCTGCGGGGACCACATCGTCTCCTCCTCCGCCATCTACGGCGGCACCTTCAACCTGATCTCCGTCACCATGGCGAAAATGGGGATTGAGGTCACCTTCGTCTCCCCGGACTGCACGGCGGAGGAGCTGGACGCGGCCTTCCGGCCCACTACCCGCGCCGTCTTTGGCGAGACCATCGCCAACCCCGCCCTGACGGTGCTGGACATCGAAAAATTTGCCGCCGCCGCCCACAGCCACGGCGTGCCCCTGATTGTGGACAACACCTTTGCCACCCCGGTGAACTGCCGTCCCTTTGCGTGGGGCGCGGATATCGTGACCCACTCCACCACCAAGTACATGGACGGCCACGGCGCGGCGGTGGGCGGCGCCCTGGTGGACTCGGGGAAATTCGACTGGATGGCCCACAAAGAAATATTCCCGGGCCTCTGCACCCCCGACGAGAGCTACCACGGCGTCACCTATGCCGAGAAATTCGGCCGGGAGGGAGCTTTCATCACCAAATGCACCGCCCAGCTTATGCGGGACTTCGGCTGCACCCAGTCCCCCCAGAGCGCCTTTTACCTGAACCTGGGGCTGGAGAGCCTCCACGTCCGGATGGCCCGCCACTGCGAGAACGGCCAGGCGGTGGCGGAGTTTCTGGCGGCGAACCCCAAGGTGGAGCGGGTGAACTACTGCGGCCTTCCGGGGGACAAGTACCATGCCCTGGCCCAAAAGTACCTGCCCAAGGGTTCCTGCGGCGTGGTCTCCTTCGAGCTGAAGGGCGGCCGGGAGGCCGCGGGGATCTTTATGAGCAGGCTGAAGCTGGCCGCCATCGAGACCCATGTGGCCGACGCCCGGACCTGCTGCCTGAACCCTGCCAGCTCCACCCACCGGCAGATGACCGACGAGCAGCTGGCCGCCGCCGGCGTCCCGGCGGGCCTGGTCCGCATGTCCTGCGGCCTGGAGAGCAAGGAAGACCTGATTGACGATATCCGGCAGGCTCTGGAGGCTGTGGACTGAGATGCCGATCAAGATACCAAACCAGCTGCCCGCCACCCAGACCCTGCGGCAGGAAAACATCTTCGTCATGACGGAGACCCGGGCCATCACCCAGGACATCCGGCCCCTCCGGATTCTCCTTCTGAACCTGATGCCCACCAAGGTGGATACGGAGACGCAGCTTGCCCGGGTTTTGGGCAATACGCCTCTTCAGATTGAGCTGGAGCTCATCGCCCCCTCCGGGCACGTCTCCCGGAACACCCCGCAGCGGCACATGCTGTCCTTTTACAGGTCCTTTGCCGAAGTGAAGAGCCAGACCTTTGACGGGCTGGTCATTACCGGCGCGCCGGTGGAGCACCTCCCCTTTGAGGAAGTGGACTACTGGCCGGAGCTCTGCGAAATCATGGAGTGGAGCAAGACCAACGTCCACTCCACCCTCCACATCTGCTGGGGCGCCCAAGCGGGGCTGTACTACCACTACGGCATCCCCAAGCGCCCCCTGCCCCAGAAGCTCTTCGGCGTGTTCCGGCACACGGTGGAGGATCCCAATTTCATCATCTTCCGGGGCTTCGACGACCGGTTTTGGGTCCCCCATTCCCGGAACACCACCGTGGACCGGGCGGACATCGAAGCGGTGCCGGAGCTGAAAATTCTGGCGGACTCCCCCGAGGCGGGGGTCTACGCCGTCAAGACCGCCCAGGGCCGCCAGGTCTTCCTGATGGGCCACGCGGAATACGACAGGGACACCCTGAAGAAGGAATATCTCCGGGACCTGGCGGCAGGAGTGGATATCCAGCTGCCGAAGCATTACTTCCCCGGGGACGACCCTGCCAAAGAGCCTGTGGTCCGCTGGCGCTCCTGCGCCCACCTGCTCTACGCAAACTGGCTGAACTACTGCGTTTACCAGACGGCCCCCTATGACATCCGAGATATTCAGCGGGGCGTCCGCACGGACGACTGACCCCCGGCGGCCGTCAATTCCCCCTGTCACCGACCCGGAAAGAGCGCGGGCGCCCCTCAAGGGCTGTCCGCGCTCTTTGTGATTTTATCACGGTATCCATGAGCGGATTCCTGTATCATGGGCTTATCAAATCCGGGAGGTCACGGTATGGGAACTAGGAACAAGCGGCGGGCGGTTGTAAACGGGGACGCCTGCGTCGCCTGCGGATGCTGCGTGAAGGTGTGTCCCCTGTCCGCCATTCAGGTCCGGCACGGAGTCCGGGCGGCTGTTGATCCGGAACGCTGCGTCGGCTGCGGCAAATGCGCCAGGGAGTGCCCCGCCTCCGTCATTGAAATTCAGGAGGTGCAGGTATGAAAAAACGCTGGTATGACTACCTTTGGATTGTCGAACTGATTTATATGGCGCTGGGGTTTTTTAACATCCTGTTCGCCTGGCTGGGTCTGTTCTTCTTCTGCATCCCGCTGATCATCTCCCTGCTCCGGGGCACAAAGGGCTACTGCAACCGCTACTGCGGCCGGGGCCAGCTGTTCGGCCTGCTGGGCGGGCGCTTCGGCCTGTCCCGGAAACAGGACATTCCCAAGTGGATGAAGAGCAAATGGTTCCGCTATGGATTTTTGGGTTTCTTCTTCATCATGTTCTTTCAGATGCTGTGGAATACATATCTGGTCTTTGCCGGCGTGCAGGACCTCCGGCAGGTGGTGACGCTGCTGTGGACCCTCAAGCTGCCCTGGCACTGGGCCTATCACGGCACGCTCTTTCACCAGGGCGTGGCCCAGTTCGCCTTCGGTTTCTACAGCGTCATGCTGACCTCCACCATTCTCGGCCTTGTCACCATGGTCCTGTTCAAACCCCGCAGCTGGTGCGTCTACTGCCCTATGGGCACCATGACCCAGCTGATCTGCAAAGCGAAAAGCGGAAAGGATGCGTTAACATGAAAGTAGTCATCATCGGCGGCGTGGCGGGAGGAGCCACGGCGGCGGCCCGTCTCCGGCGGCTGGACGAACAGGCGGAAATCGTAGTCTTTGAGCGCTCCGGCTACGTCTCCTACGCCAACTGCGGCCTGCCCTACTACATCGGCGGAGTTATTGAGGACCCGGAGGCCCTGACCCTCCAGACGCCGGAGAGCTTTTTCGCCCGCTTCCGGGTGGATATGCGGGTGCGCCACGAGGTCACCGCCCTCCATCCGGACAGGAAAACGGTCTCCGTCAAAAACCTGGAGACGGGCGGGGAATTTGAGGAATCCTATGACAAGCTCCTTCTCTCCCCCGGCGCCAAACCCACCCAGCCCCGGCTTCCGGGAGCGGGAAAGCTTTTCACCCTGCGGACCGTGGAAGACACCTTCCGCATCAAGGACTACATCAGCTCCCATCATCCCCGGTCCGCCGTGCTGGCGGGAGGCGGCTTTATCGGCCTGGAGCTGGCGGAGAACCTGCGGGAGCTGGGCATGGAAGTGACCATCGTCCAGCGGCCCAGGCAGCTGATGAACCCCTTTGACCCGGATATGGCGGCCTTCATCCACAGCGAGATGCGGGCCCACGGCGTAAAGCTCGCCCTGGGACACACTGTGGAGGGCTTCCAGGAGCGGGACGGCGGCGTGGACGTGCTGCTGAAGGACCACGCCCCTCTCCACGCCGGCATGGCGGTCCTGGCCATCGGCGTCACCCCGGACACCGCCCTGGCGAAGGAGGCGGGGCTGGAACTGGGGCTCAAGGGCAGCATCGTGGTCAACGACCGGATGGAGACTTCCCTTCCCGACATCTACGCCGTGGGAGACGCCGTGCAGGTCCGTCACTCCGTCACGGGACAGGATGCCCTCCTCTCCCTGGCCGGGCCCGCCAATAAGCAGGGCCGCATCGCGGCGGACAATATCTGCGGCGGGGACAGCCGTTACCTGGGAAGTCAGGGCAGCTCCGTCATCAAGGTCTTCGGCCTGACGGCAGCCGTCACCGGCGTCAGCGAAACCAACGCCAAAAAGGCCGGTCTCAATGTGGACGCGGTGGTCCTCTCCCCCATGAGCCACGCGGGCTACTACCCCGGCGGGAAGCTGATGACCATGAAGGTGGTTTTTGAAAAGGAGACCTTCCGCCTTCTGGGGGCCCAGATCGTGGGCTATGAGGGCGTGGACAAACGAATCGACGTACTGGCCGCGGCCATCCACGCCGGGCTGACGGCCATCCAATTGAAGGACCTGGACCTGGCCTATGCGCCGCCCTACTCTTCCGCCAAGGACCCGGTGAATATGGCGGGCTTCATGGCGGAAAACCTGGCCAAGGGGGTTGTGAAGCAGTTCCATGTCGGGGATGTGAGCGGTCTGCCCCGGGACGGCAGCGTGACGCTGCTGGACGCCCGGACTCCTCAGGAGTACGCGGGAGGCCATATCGAGGGCTTCCGGAATATCCCAGTAGACGAACTGCGGGAGCGGCTGGGGGAGATCGAGCCCGGCAAGCCGGTCTATGTGATCTGCCAAAGCGGACTGCGCAGCTACATCGCCTGCCGCATTCTGGCCGGGCACGGCTACGAGACCTACAACTTTTCCGGCGGCTTCCGGTTCTATGACGCGGTGGTCAATGACCGCCGCCTGGTGGAAGCGTCCACGGCCTGCGGCATGGATCCGTAAGCAGAAAACCCCCTCTGAGGAGGGGGTTTTCATGCGTCCCGCAGGGCCGCCAGCTTTTTTTCGTCCAGGAGCTCCACCGTGCCCCGGGACAGCTTTACCATCCCTTCGCCCTGTAAATAGCGAAGCATCCGGGTAACGACCTCCCGGTGCGTTCCCAGGTGGTTGGCGATGGCCTCATGGGTGATGGACAGCCGGGCCGCGCCCTCAATGGCGGATTCCTCCAGCAAGAAGGCGGCCACCCGCCTGTCCATGCTGTTCCACATGATCTGCTCCATCAGCCACATGACCTCTGAAAACCGGACGGCCATGATTTCGCTGGTGTAGTTGGCCGCGGCGGCGGACTGCTCCGTGAGCCGCTTATAGACCTCTGCGGGGATAATCCACAGTTCCGTGTCTTTCTCCGCCGTGATGGTCACGTCAAACTGAATGCTCCGCATCATACAGGAGGCGGAGAACAGGCAGAGGTCCCGGTCAAAGAGGCGGTAGAGGGTAACCTCCCGTCCCTCCTTGGAGAGAATCAGCGCCCGGAGCTGGCCGGATTTCACCAACAGCAGTCCGGTGCAGTCCATACCGCCGCCGTGGAGGACGGCCCCTTTCTTCACGGCGCGGCTGACCAAACTGGCGGAAAGGGTTTCCCGCTGTCCGGGGGTCAGCTGGTCCCATATGGGAAAATACTCAGAAAACTCCATCGCGTCCCCTCCTCACACCGGCTTACGCCCGGTTTTTTCCTTCCCCGGCTTCGCCGATGCCTCTATCCCTGACTCGGCCAGAAGCAAGTCGTAGTTTTTTCCAGGATGATTTTTGTCCTCGCCAGATTCATGCTGCCGCCGTCCACGGCCAGGATACGCTTTTTCTTGTAACTGCCTCCCTGTTTCACTGGCGAGGGCTTGCAAAGCCTCATGAGACTTATTCTAAAGAAAAGCCGGAGGAAAATCAAGACTGTATTTCGGCCTGGGCAGGCGAAGTACAGGGCGCAGCCGCCGGAGGTGGCGAACAGGACGATGGTCTTGCCGGAGAAGTCATAGCTCTCCAGGTAGGTGTTGACAACGGTGGGAGCCGTATACCACCAGATGGGAAAGCCCAGAAAGACGATGTCATAGTCCTCCCCATGGGCCTCCCGGCCGGCCAGAGGCGGGCGGAAGGACTTGTCTTTCCATCTCCACGCTGCTGTGGGGTTTCTATTTCCATTGACGCTACAGTTGACAACCCTAATTCAAATGAACGCAGCGTTACCCCGTTTGCTCCGCCAGGCTCCGGAAAAACGCCCGGTTGCGGCGGACCGCCGTTGAATCCGGTTTGCAGGCCGCGGCCAGCTCGTTAAAAACCTCCGCCCGTTTCTGATTTCCCAGGCGGCTGTAGCAGACGCACAGCTGGATACAGGGAAGGTAGCCATAGTAGTCCGGGGACACAAATGCGCCTCGACTATCGTCCCTGACACAGGTCAGGGCCAGGGCATACCAGTAGGCGGCCCGGCGGTACTGCTCCCGCTGGAAAAACCAAGACCCGATTTCGCAGCAGGCCTCGGCCCGGGGCCGGTCGTATGCAAACGTGCGGAACAGGGCCGCCAGGGCCGCCTGGTCATGGCCCAGCTCTTTATGGCAATAGGCACAGTGGCAGCAGGCGTCGATCTCGTTTTCCACCCACCCCCGGCCTTCCGCCAGAAACCGTTCAAAGACGTCCAGCGCCTCCGCCCAGCGGCGGTGGTAGTACAGCTCCCGTCCATAGTAAAACTGCTGGCGGGGGTCCAGGTCTTTTCCGGCGGCCAGCTGCGCCTCATAAATCCGCAGGTTCCGGTCCGGGTTGGAGGGACGGGTTTTGCGATGGGTGACGGCGAAATCCGCGTACAGGATTTTTCCAGCCGGTGTGATTACCTCGTGAACGGCCCCCGTCCAGCGCATTCCGCTGTGGTTTTTAATCAGGCGCTCCCGATAGTAGGAGAAGGTTACCTGGCCGCTCTCATCAAATCCGGCGTGGTAGGGAGCCATGACCACCGCGACGGCGGGATCCAGCGTTTCCTTTAAGGTAAGAAACGCCTTTCGGTCCTCTTCCAGCAGCACGTCGTCCGCGTCCAGCCACATACAGTAATCCATGGAGGCATGGGAAAAGGACTCGTTCCGCGCGGCGGAAAAATCATCCCGCCAGGGGAAGTCATAGACTTTGTCGGTAAAGCGGGCAGCAATCTCCCGAGTGCGGTCCGTGGAGCCGGTGTCCACGACGATGATTTCGTCCACCAGATCCGCCGCGCTCTCCAGACAGCGCGCCAGTACGTCCTCTTCGTTTTTCACGATCATACACAGGCTGACGCTTACCATTGCAAAACCTCCTTTTATTTGGTCAGGAGATTGCTCCCGCTGGCAAAGGCCGGCGGGAGCAATCGTTCAGCGGCGCTCCGCTTACTCGTCATCGATCTCTACATCAGAGTCGTGCTCCCCGGGGTCAGGCGGTATTTCACCCGCCCCGCTGGCTTCATCCAGCCGGATGATGGACAGGGAAGCCCCCGCGCCGCCTGTCAGAACAGCGGCTCCGGCAATCTTGGAGAAGAGCCTAAGTGAAATTTTGGAGTTCGCGGGAAGCACAATCTTGATTTTATTTTCGTAACTGGTTGTGGGTACCACCGGATCGATGGTAGAGAGGGCACTGCCCGCCCCATTAATCACCAGCTGGGTCTTTAACGGAAGGACCGTCGTGGTATTCACATGGTAAGAAATCTGATAGACGCCGGACTCAGGCACAGTGAACACGGTGTTCCAAGAGTTGGCCGTAAAACCGGGGGACAGAGCCTGGGCATTGGGCAGGGCGACGAGAGTCCCATTCGGCGACACCGGGATGCTGCTTCCCTGGGTGTTGGCGGCAAAGGCGGAGAGGAGACTTGGTCCCGAGGCTCCTGCCGGTCCGGCGGGCCCGGTGGGACCGGCGGCCCCGGCGGGTCCCATGGCCCCAACGGGGCCAACCGCTCCGTCCGCGCCGTCCGGCCCTGTGGGGCCTGTGGTTCCGGCGGGACCGGCCGCCCCATCCGGGCCGGTGGGGCCCGTAGCGCCGTCAATATATGCACAACATAGGAAACCCCGCAATTATGCGGATTGTTCATATCTTAAAGACAATTAAACAGCCCTTATAATTACACCAAAAACGCCGTAGCAAGGTTGGACAAGCCTTGATATGGCGTTTTTAAGCGGTGGATTGTCTGCGCCGTAGGTTTTCAAAATCTACGGCGTTTTTTCATGTCCAGACACCGAAAGGAGCGGAGAACCATGCCAGTATTCCGCGTGGAGAGGAACAAGGGGTACACGGTGATGTCCAACTACCACCTGCGGGACAAATCCCTGTCCCTGAAAGCCAAGGGCCTGTTGTCGCAGATTTTGTCACTCCCGGAAGATTGGGATTACACCCTGTCCGGCCTGTGCTATATCAATCGGGAGAGCAAGGACGCTATTCGTTCCGCTGTCAACGAATTGGAGCGGGCCGGGTACATTGAGCGCCACCAGACCACGGACGAAAGCGGCAAGTTCAGCAGCAACGAGTACATCATCCACGAGCAGCCTGTTTCTTTGCCGCCGTCGTTGGATAAACCGTCGTCGGAAAACCCGACA
>CATNDJ010000033.1 GCA_950097265.1 uncultured Oscillibacter sp. | reverse complement strand
CGCCCTCCTGGGCGATCTGCTCCGTGCCCTTGATGAACTGCTTGCGCTTCATGGTATCCTTGGGGGCCACCCGCATGAAGTGCTCCGGCTCAAAGGTGGGGATGCCCGCGTAGCGGAACTTCTTCCCCGGCACGGTGACCGTGTCCCCGATGGAGAAGAGGCCGGGGTCGAACACGCCGATGATGTCCCCGGCGTAGGCCTCGTCCACGATCTCCCGCTCGGCGGCCATCATCTGCTGGGGCTGGCTCAGGCGCATTTTCTTGCCGGACTGGACGTGGAAATATTCCGCGTCCCGCTGGAAGCGGCCGGAGCAGATGCGCATGAAGGCCAGGCGGTCCCGGTGGGCCTTGTTCATGTTGGCCTGAATCTTGAAGACGAAGGCGGAGAAGTCCGGGGAGAAGGCGTCGATCTCCTCCTCTCCCGCCATGCGGCTTAAGGGCGCGGTGGTCATGCGGAGAAACTCTTTTAAGAAGGGCTCTACGCCGAAGTTGGTCAGGGCGGAGCCGAAGAAGACGGGGGACAGCGTCCCGTTCCGCACGGCCTCCAGGTCGAAGTCCCGGCCCGCCCCCAGAAGCTCCACCTCCTCCTGGAGCTGCCGCCGGCGGTTTTCGCCGATCATGCCGCCCACAGCGGGGTCGTCCAGGTCCACGGCGGTGGCGGCGGCCTTTTTGGCGTGGCCCTCGCCGGAGAAGAAGAGGATGCGGCCGGACTCCCGGTCGTAGACCCCCTGGAACTCCTTCCCGGAGCCGATGGGCCAGTTGACGGGATAGGTGTCGATGCCCAATTCCGCCTCCACCTCGCCGCAGAGCTCCAGGGGATCCCGGCTCTCCCGGTCCATCTTGTTGATGAAGGTGAAGATGGGGATGTGGCGCAGGGCGCAGACCCGGAAGAGCTTCCGGGTCTGGGGCTCCACGCCCTTGGCGGCGTCGATGACCATAACGGCGGAATCCGCCGCCATGAGGGTGCGGTAGGTGTCCTCGGAGAAGTCCTGGTGTCCCGGGGTGTCCAGGATGTTGACGCAGTAGCCGTCGTGCTGGAACTGCATGACGGAGGAGGTGACGGAGATGCCCCGCTGCTTCTCGATCTCCATCCAGTCGCTGGTGGCGGCCCGGGCCCGCTTGCCCTTGACCTCGCCGGCCTGGGCGATGGCCCCGCCGTAGAGCAGGAGCTTTTCCGTGAGGGTGGTCTTGCCTGCGTCCGGGTGGGAGATAATGGCGAAGGTGCGCCTCCGGGCGATCTCGTCTTGAAAAGCGGCCATGTTGCAGCCTCCTGACAGTTGATAGATAATGGTATGGTTTCCACAAATTTAATAATATAGCATAAATCAGGCCGCTTTGCAAGGGGCCCGGCCTTCCGACATTTTACAAAAATCCAGGGGAAACCAATTGACGGTTTCCGCCCCGTATGATAAACTGAAAACAATGCGTCAATGGCAGGACGCCGCTCCAAAGGTTCGACCATGACATGACTTGGGAAAGAAGGAAGCATATGTACAAGATCGTCAGAAAAGAGGCTCTGCGCCCCACCGTCACCCTGTACGAGATCGAGGCCCCGCTGATCGCCAAGAAGGCCCAGCCGGGACAGTTCATCATCCTGCGGGTGGACGAAAAGGGCGAGCGCATCCCCATCACCATCAACGCCTATGACCCGGAAAAGGGCACCGTCACCATCATCGTCCAGACCGTGGGAGCCACGACGGAGAAGCTCTCCCACCTGAACGAGGGCGACTGCCTCCAGGACTTCGTGGGCCCCCTGGGCAAGGCCACCGAGACCGAGGGCAAGAAAAAGGTCTGCGTGGTCGGCGGCGGCGTGGGCTGCGCCATCGCCTATCCCGTGCTGAAAAAGTTCCACGACGACGGGGCCGAGGTCCACGCCGTGGTGGGCTTCCGCACCGAGGACCTGGTCATCCTGGAGGAGGAGTTCAAGAAGTCCTCCGATAAACTCATCGTCTGCACGGACGACGGAAGCTACGGCCGCAAGGGCCTGGTCACCGATGCCCTGAAAGAGCTCATCGAGGCGGGGAACCAGTACGACGAGGTCTTCGCCATCGGGCCCATGATCATGATGAAATTCGTCTCCAAGACCACGGAGCCCTACGGCGTCCCCACCACCGTCTCCATGAGCCCCATCATGATTGACGGAACGGGCATGTGCGGCGGCTGCCGCCTGAGCGTGGGCGGCGAGATGAAGTTCGCCTGCGTGGACGGCCCGGACTTCGACGGGCACAAGGTGGACTGGGACCTGGCCGTGAAGCGGAATCAGATGTACATGGAATTTGAGAAGCACAAGCACGAGGAGACCTGCAACCTGTTCAAGAAGGAGGCCGAGTGATTATGGCCAAGGCGAATATGTCGTTAGAGAAGAACCCCATGCCCTCCCAGGACCCCAACGTCCGCAATAAGAACTTCCAGGAGGTCGCCCTGGGCTACACCGAGGAGCAGGCCCTGGACGAGGCCAAGCGCTGCCTGAACTGCAAGCTGAAGCCCTGCATGCAGGGCTGCCCCGTCATGGTACATATCCCCGAGTTCATCGAGAAGGTGGCCGCCGGGGAGTTTGAGGAGGCCTATCAGATCATCTCCAATACCAGCGCCCTCCCCGCCGTCTGCGGCCGGGTGTGCCCCCAGGAGACCCAGTGCGAGATGTACTGCGTCCGGGGCAAGAAGGGCGACCCCGTGGGCATCGGCCGCCTGGAGCGCTTTGTGGCCGACTGGCACAACGCCCACAGCAAGGAAGCCCCGGAAAAGCCCGCCTCCAACGGCCATCGCGTCGCCGTGGTGGGCTCCGGCCCGGCGGGCCTGACCTGCGCGGGCGACCTGGCCCGGAAGGGTTATGATGTCACCGTGTTCGAGGCCCTGCACCTGGCGGGCGGCGTGCTGGTGTACGGCATCCCCGAGTTCCGTCTGCCCAAGGCCATTGTCCAGAAGGAAGTGGACGGATTGAAGGCCATGGGCGTGACCATCGCCACGGATACGGTCATCGGTCGGACCATCTCCATCGATGAGCTGATGGAGGAACAGGGCTTCGAGGCCGTGTTCATCGGCTCCGGCGCGGGTCTGCCCATGTTCATGGACATCCCCGGCGTGAACTACCGGGGCGTGTACTCCGCCAATGAGTTCCTGACCCGCATCAACCTGATGAAAGCCTACCTCCCCGACTCCGACACCCCCATCCAGCATCCCAAGAAGGTGGCCGTGGTGGGCGGCGGCAACGTGGCCATGGACGCGGCCCGCTGCGCCAAGCGCCTGGGGGCCGAGGTCTACATCGTCTACCGCCGGGGCATGGAGGAGCTCCCCGCCCGGAAGGAAGAGGTGGAGCACGCCGAGGAAGAGGGCATCATCTTCAAGACCCTCTGCAACCCGGTGGAGATTTTCGCCGACGAAAACGACGACGTGAACAAAATCCGCTGCATCCGCATGGAGCTGGGCGAGCCCGACGCCTCCGGACGCCGCCGGCCCATCGAGGTGCCGGACAGCGAGTTCGACCTGGACGTGGACTGCGTCATTATGTCCCTGGGCACCAGCCCCAACCCGCTGATTAAATCCACCACCAAGGGCCTGGAAATCAACCGCAAGGGCGGCATCGTGGTGAACGAGGAGGGCCTGACCTCCCGGGAGAAGGTCTACGCGGGCGGCGACGCCGTCACCGGCGCGGCCACGGTCATCCTGGCCATGGGCGCGGGCAAGACGGCGGCCAAGGCCATCGACGAGGCCCTGAGCAAGTAACATGAAAAAGAGCGTCAGCAGAGCAACCGGGCTGGCGTTGGCGCTGTGCCTCCTGTTCGCCGCCTGCGGCGGGCAGGGGGCTTCGCCGTCTGACGCCCCGCCGCCGGAGCCTCCTGCCAAAATCACAGAGACCGTTCCGCCTGCCAAGCCCGCGCCGCCGGAGGAAATTTCCACCGAAGAGGAAGCCCCGCCGCCGGAACCGGAAGTCCCGGCCCTTGCCGGAAAGGAAACTCCCGCCGCCCCAGCAAGGCCGGAGGACGAAGCGCTGGCCGAAGATATTACCCCAGCGCTGGAGGGCCTGGAGGAGACGGACTGGCAGATCGTCAGCATCGACTTGGAGTCCTTCGGCCTCACAACAAAAAGCGACGACGAGCGGTTCATGTATATATGGGAACACACGGCCACGGTGCCCCTGGACCAGCTCATCGTCTTCGACCTGTGGGGCGACGCGCTGACGGAGGGGGCCAGCGAGGAGCTCCGCAGCCGCTTCCTGGAAGCGCCGGACACGGTGCTGGCCTATCTGGTCCTCATGGGGGACCAGCGGGTGGACTACTGGGACCAGCCCCTGGCGGCGGATGTGATTTGCAGGAGCATCGCCACCGCCGACGCCGCCTGGCACGGCGGCTCGGAGGAGTTCGCCGCAGCTATGGCCTCCTGCCGGGAGCGCTATCCAAAAGGCCGCATCGCGGAGCTCCTGGATGTGCTGGAAGAAGAGCACGCCGCGTCCATGGAGCGAAACCACGGGCAATGAACAGCGCCCCGGGGAGGAAAGTCCTCTCCGGGGCGTTTTCCTGTTGGGAAACCATCTTACAACTCTGTTAGATTTCAGAAAGAACCTGGACAGATTTCCATGGTAGAGTAACCACAATGAAAGCGGCGCGCCGCCGCCCAACAAACACTTTACCTTGGAGGTAATTCGATATGACCATCTTAGAAACCAAATCCCTGCGCAAGCACTACGGCTCCGGCGAGACGGAAGTCCATGCCCTGGACGGCGTGGACCTGAAGATCGAAAAAGGCGAGTTCGCCGCCGTGGTGGGCACCTCCGGCTCCGGCAAATCCACCCTCCTCCACATGCTGGGGGGCCTGGACCGGCCCACCTCCGGCTCCGTCACCGTGGACGGAAAGGACATCTTCTCATTGAAGGACGAGGCCCTGACCATCTTCCGCCGCCGGAAGATCGGCTTCGTCTTCCAGAATTATAACCTGGTCCCGGTCCTCAGCGTGTACGAGAACATCGTCCTGCCCATTCAGCTGGACGGGCAGAAGCCCGACGGGGCCTACGTGGACCAGATCATCGAGACCCTGGGCCTGGAGAGCAAGCTCCAGAATCTCCCCAACAACCTCTCCGGCGGCCAGCAGCAGCGGGTGGCCATCGCCCGGGCCCTGGCGGCCAAGCCCGCCATCATCCTGGCAGACGAGCCCACGGGCAACCTGGATTCCCGGACCAGCCAGGACGTCATGGCCCTGCTGAAAATCACCAGCGAGAAATTCGCCCAGACCATCGTCATGATTACCCACAACGAGGAAATCGCCCAAATGGCGGACCGCATCATCCGCATCGAGGACGGGAAAATCCGCTCCTCCCGGACCACCGGAGAGGAGGGATAAGCCATGCTCCATGTCGCCAACAAGGGCTGCATCCGCCGCTTAGGCTTCCGCTCCATGCGGGCCGCCCGGACCCGGAACATCGTGGCCGTCCTGGCCATCGCCCTGACCACCGTGTTGTTCACGTCCCTCTTTACCATCGCCTCTTCCATCAACTACTCCTTCCAGCAGGAGAACTTCCGCCAGGCGGGCGGCGACTGTCACGGCAGTATCAAGGACATCTCCTGGGAGCAGGTGGAGGAGCTGCGGACCGACCCCCTCGTCAAAGAGGGCTCCGCCCGGATGTTCCTGGGTATGCCCAGCGAGGTCCCCTTCAACAAGTCCCACGTGGAAGTCAGCTATATGGAACCCGCTGGCGCGCCTCATCAGTTCTGTGAGCCCGTGGAGGGGACCCTCCCCCGGGAGGGCACCGACGAGGCCGCCACGGACACCCACGTCCTGGCCCTGCTGGGCGTGAAGCCGGAGATCGGGGCCAAGTTCACCCTGACCTTCAACATTGACGACAACACGTCCCATTCCGTCCCCGTCACCCGGACCTTTACCCTCTCGGGCTGGTGGGAGTATGACAGCGCCGTGGTGGCCAACCACGTCCTGGTACCCCGGTCCGCCGCCGAGGAGATCGCCGCCCTTGGCAGCGGGAACCCCTTCTCCATGACCGGAAAGTGGACCCTGAACGTGATGCTGGACAACGCCATGAGCATCCGGGAGGACATTTATCAGATTCTGGAAAACCACGGCTACCAGGGAGAGGACTTCCAGGGGGAGAACTACCTGGACACCGGCATCAACTGGGGCTACTCCGGGGCCCAGCTCTCCAATAGCTTCGATATCACAACGCTGATTGCCATTGTGGTTTTGCTGCTGCTGATCATCTTCACGGGGTATCTGATTATCTACAACGTCTTCCAGATTTCCGTCACCAACGACATCCGGTTTTACGGTCTCCTGAAGACCATCGGCACCACCGGGAAGCAGATCAAGCACATCGTCCGCCAGCAGGCCCTGCTGCTGAGCCTCATCGGCATCCCCTTTGGATTGCTGCTGGGCTTCGTCATCGGCAACCAGCTGACCCCCATCATCATGGCCCAGCTGAGCTACAAGCATGCCTTCGTGTCCTTCAATCCCCTGATCTTCATAGGGGCGGCCCTGTTCTCCCTGCTGACGGTGTTCCTCTCCTGCGCCCGGCCTGGGCGGATGGCGGCCAAGGTCTCCCCCGTGGAGGCGGTGCGCTACACCGAGGGCGGGGCCCCTAAAAAGCCCGGCAAACGGGAGAAGACCCGCAAGGCCCAGGGCGGCGCGTCATTGCCGAAAATGGCCTGGGCCAACCTGGGGCGCAGTAAGGGCAAGACCGTGGTGACGGTCATCTCCCTGACCCTGGCGGTGGTGCTGGCTACCATGACTTATACCTTCTCCATTGGCTTCAACATGATGAAGTACCTGCAAAACAAGGCGGACGTGGACTTCATCCTGGGGGACTCGGCCTACTTCCGGAGCGATTTCCGCTCCTCCGACGAGGAGGTCCCGGAGGAGATCATCTCCGATGTGAACGCCCAAAGCGGCATTGAGGAAAACGGCCGGATCTACGGCAACGTCTCCGACATCGAGGAGTTTGTTACCGAGGAGTGGTAC
The DNA here is from genome assembly GCA_950097265.1 of uncultured Oscillibacter sp. Lineage (GTDB taxonomy): Bacteria > Bacillota > Clostridia > Oscillospirales > Oscillospiraceae > Oscillibacter. Next base: position 15,819 of record CATNDJ010000033.1, on the reverse strand, counting down.
CGGGGCGTCTGGAGCAAGTGGAACCCGCCGGAGATTCTGGACCAGATGATAGCGTTCAAGAAGCGGACGGACGACGGCCTCCTGGCGGACCGGGTGCAGCTCTACGGCATGGAGGACTTCCCCCTTAGCCTGGTGGATGTGTTTGAGGGGGATTTGGCCCCCCTGTCGGACCCCAGCCAGAAAGCCATCGCCGCCGTGTACCTGACGGACGACTACAACGCCACCATCTTCGGCTCCAACTGGGCGAAGCTGGGGGACAAGGTGACCCTGCGCTATGTCACGGAGCGGGAATACTTCTATATGGACAACGGGGAAATCATCGAAGACACCGACAATGTAGACCCCAACCGGAACTGGACGAGCCGGGCCGTAGAATATGAGGACGTGGAATACACCGTCTGCGCCCTGGTGAAGGTGCCTGGCTCCATCAATTACCGCTACTACGGCGCGGATCAGTTCGTTATGGGCGCGGAGCGCTTCAAGCAGGACACCGGCACCGACAGCGTCATGACCTGGATTTTCAACACCACCGACGAGGCGGAGCCGGACATGGAGTCCTTCCTGGCAGAGTACACCGAGAGCGTCCAGCCCCTCTACGACTACGAGAGCCGGGCCACGTATGTGGCCGAGTTCGAGGGCTTCCGGAGCATGTTCATGACCATGGGCGGGGCCCTGAGCTTCATCATCGGCCTGGTGGGCGTGCTGAACTTCGTCAACGCGGTCCTCACGGGCATCCTGACGAGGAAGCGGGAGCTGGCGGTGCTCCAGTCCGTGGGCATGACGGGAAAGCAGCTGAAGACCATGCTGGTGTACGAGGGCCTGTATTACACCGTCCTGGCCCTGCTGGTTTCCCTGGTGATGGCGGTCATCCTGGGCCCCCTGATGGGGACCGTCCTGGGGGACGTCTTCTGGTTCTTCACCTACCGGCTCACCGTCGCGCCCATCCTGGTGATTCTGCCTGTTTTCCTGGCCCTGGGGGCGCTGGTGCCCCTGTGGACCTACCGCAGCGTGTCCAAACGGACTATCGTGGAGCGCCTGCGGGAGGCGGAGGCGTAAGGAAGCCTCTGGGAGCGCGGGAAATATGACGAAAGGACGGGCCGCCGGCCCGTCCTTTCACGTTTGTTTCCCCCGCAGCTCCCGCTCCTTGCAGGCCAGGCCCCGCTCGTAGTTGTCGATTTTTTCATCCAGCCGGTTCAGGGAGCGCTGCATGTCCTCCATCCGCTCCAGAAGCTGCCGCCGCTGTTCCACCAGCAGGGCCTTCCGGGCCTCCAGGGTTTCCTCCCCCTGCTGGAACAGGCGGCAGTACTCCGTCAGCGCCTCGATGCCCACACCGGCGGAGCGCATGCACTTGATCAGCTCCACCCAGCCCAGGGAGGCCGCGTCGTAGTCCCGGACGCCGCCCCCGGTCCGGGGCACCGGGGGGATGAGGCCCACCCGCTCATAGTACCGGAGGGTGTCGGCGGAAAGGCCGTACCGCACGCTTACTTCCCGAATCGTCATCGCTCTGCCTCCTTCGCGTGTCGTTTCTCCTTCAGCATAGCACTTGGAGCGGGGTCCAAGTCAAGCCCTTTTTTCCAAAGTCGGACGGGCCCTCGACAGCTTGCGTTTGACGGGAGGGGAAAAATCTGCTAAGATAGGAGGACAACGCTGACCATAAGGAGCTGAGATATATGAAACGACTGCAACGGATATTTGCCTGTCTCCTGCTGTGCGCCCTGCTGGCGGGCCTGACCAGCGTCCCCGCCGCCGCCCTCTCCGACGTGCCGGAGGATTTCTGGGCCAAGGAGGACATTGACCGCTGCGTGGCCCTGCGGTACTTCTACCCCGAGAGCGACGGCAGCTTCGGCGTAGGGAAGGAGATGTCCCGGGCGGAGTTCGTGGCGGTGCTGTGCCGCTGCTTCGGCTGGAAGCCCACGTCTCCCGCCCGGGCGGTCTATGAGGACGTGTCGGAGAAGGCGTGGTACGCCGGGGCGCTGGAGATCGCTTATCACCAGGGGGCCATCACCAGCCAGGACGGCAATTTCCGCCCCGACGACCTCATCACCCGCAGCGAGGCCGCCTCCATGCTGGTCCGGGCCCTGGGCTACGGCAGCCTGGCCGGGCTGATTCAGGACATGTCCCTGCCCTTCCGGGATGTGAAAGCCAACAACGGCTACATCGTCATGGCCTACGGCCTGGGGCTGATGGACGGGACCTCCGTCACTGCCTTCTCCCCCGACGGGCACGTCACCCGGGAGCAGGCCGCCGCCATCCTGATGCGGCTCTACGACAAGCTCCACGACCCCACCGCCAGCAGCATCGGCATCGCCGCGTCGGCGGAAAACCTGCCGGACCTGAAGGGCTATGAGGCCGTGGGCGTCTCCGCGGCCAAGCTGACCTACAACGGCGCGCCCCAGATCTCCCCCGCCATGAGCGGGGAAACGGCCCGGGCCGTCTGCGCGGCGGCGGCCGCCGCCGGAACCAAGCCGCTTCTGCATGTCACCGGCGGGTCCTACCATATCCGGGAGGGCGAGTCCGAACGGCTGGCGCAGGTACTGCTCCAGGCGGTGGAGGAGGGGGACTATGAGGGCCTCTTCCTGGAGGTCTCCGGGCTGACTCTGGCCTCTCAGCGGGACACCCTCACCGCCGCGGCGCAGATTCTCCAGGAGAAGCTGGGGGAGCGGGCGCTGTACATCGGCGTAGAGGCTCCCCTGTGGAAGGGCGCCATTCTCGGCTATGATTACGCCGCCCTGGGCGAGGCCGCGGACCGGCTGGTCCTCCGCTTTGAACACAAGAAAGAGACCGCCGCCGGGCGGACCGTGGCCCCCCTGGAGCCCCTGGAGCAGATTTACTATGCGCTCAACCGCCTCCGGGGCGTGGTGGACGCGGATAAGCTGACGCTGGCCCTCACCTCCACCGGCGCCGTCTGGGAGGGGAGAGAGCCCGACTACGTCACCGGAGGGGAGGTCGCGGCCCTGGCGGCGGAGCGGACCACCCGGAGCCACTATTCCGACCGCTACGCCTGTGCCTATCTGATCCGGGAGAACGGCCCCGACGTCTGGTATCTCGACGGCCAGGCCATCCGGGAGCGGACCCAGCTGGCCCGGCTCTTCGGCGGCGGACATCTCTGCCTCTCGGATCTGAACCATGCCCTGCCGGAGGTCTTGGAGGCCATGCCTAAAGTTCCATAAGACGTACGAAGCCCCCGTCCAACGGACGGGGGCTTGCCAATTCAACTGAAAACCGCTTACAGGAAGCGCTGCATGCCCTCGGTGGCGGAGGCGGGGTCGGCGCTGATGGTGACGGTGAATTTGATATTGTTCCGCTCTCCGAAAGCGTCCAGCCAGTTCAGGAAAACCTCGGTTTCCCCGTCCACGTCCTTGCCCACAATTTTGCAGAAGTTGTCGATGAACATGTGGGAGATGTCATAGTTACCCGCGTGGAGGCCGCTGATGAAGCCCCGGAGCAGTTCGTAGCTGTTGAGTTTGTATTCATGCGCGTCGATCAGGCGGATATGATAGTGGATATCATAGGTCATATTTCGGTTGGCCTCGATGCAGACCACATTTCCGGGTTCGTCTTTCGCCGCGTTGTTGATCAATTCGATGAGCTGCTTGGTTTTGCCGGAACCTTTCATGCCCATAATCAATCTAACCATAGTAAAACACTCCTGTCATTTTAAATTGCTGGTGGCCTTGTATTTTAAGGATACCACACTTTGCCGGAAAAAACAATCCATAAATCATATTTTGCCAATTGTTCACAGAATGGGCGGAGCAAAGCTCCGCCCATTCTGTGAACAAGTTTTTCAGCAGGCTGAAAAACTTTTGATCCAAATGGTGAGGGAAACCCTTCCTTCCCGTCGAGGCAGTCTCACGTTCTACGGCTTCACCCGGCCAGGCAGGCGGTGCGGAGGAGACGCAGGAACATTTGGCCGTAGGTCACCCGGGGCACCTCTTCCCCGGCCAGCAGGGGGATCTCCGCTACGATCTCCTCCCCGGAGGTAACGGTGAGGGTTCCAAGCCGGTCCCCCAGAGCCACGGGGGCGGGGACGCGCTCTTCCAGCGCCACGGACTGGGCGAGGTTTCCGGCCTTGGCCTTCTCCAGCAGCAGCGTGCCCCCTTCGCCGGGCACCGGCTGGACGGTGGCCTGGGCCCCCAGCTCCACCGGGACCGGGGGCAGGGCCTGGTCCGGGACGATTTTCCGCAGGGCGTAGGAGGCGAAGCCGTGGCTCAGCAGGGCCTGGGCGTCTTCAAAGCGCTGGGCGGAGGTGGCCCCCTTCATAATGACGGCGATGAGCTCCATGCCGTCCCGCTCCGCCGTGGCGGAGAGGCAGTAGAGGGCGCTGTCGGTGGAGCCGGTCTTCAATCCCGTGGCCCCCTCGTAGAAGCGAACCAGGCGGTTGGTGTTCACCAGCTGGGACTCCCCGTTCCGCAGGGTGTCCATCCAGATGGTGGTGTACTGCCGGATATCCGGATGATTCAAAATCAGCTCCCGGCTCATCAGGGCGATGTCGTAGGCGGAGGTGACGTGGCCCGCCGCCGGGAGGCCCGTGGCGTTTTTGAATGTGGTGTCGTTCATGCCCAGCTCCGCCGCCCGCTGGTTCATCCGCTCCACGAAGGCGTCCTCGCTGCCCGCCACCGTCTCCGCCAGGGCCACGGCGCAGTCGTTGGCGGAGACCACGCAGACGGCCTTCAGCATGTCGCTGACGCTGAGCTGCTCGTGCTCCTTCAGCCAGATCTGAGACCCGCCCATGGAGCAGGCGTGGGCGGAGGCCGTCACCATGTCGTCGTACTTCAGCTGCCCGCCGTCAATGGCCTCCATGGTCAAAAGCAGCGTCATCACCTTGGTGACGCTGGCGGGCTCCAGCTGCTTGTGTTCATCTTTGGCGAACAGGACGGTTCCCGTCTCCTTTTCCATCAGCAGCGCCGACGGCGCGGACACCTCCACGGCCTGAACGCCGGTGGTCAGCAGAAGCGCGGCGCACAGCAGCGCGATTCCTCTTTTCATGATGCTCCCCCTTTTGCTTTGTCGGTTAAGCCTATGAGCGGCCGCGGACATTCATGACAAACCCTTTGACCGGGGAGGAAAAATGTGCTATGCTGGTCCCAACATCAAATGAAAGAAAGAGGGGATACCCATGCCGTCTCCCATTCCCTTCGGCGTTATGCCGGACGGTACGGCCGTAGAATTGTACACCCTGACCGCCGGAGCGCTTTCCTGCAATGTCATCACCTTCGGCGGTTCCCTCCAGTCCCTCCGGGTCCCGGACCGGACGGGGAAGCCCGTGGACGTGCTCCTGGGCTTCGATACGCTGGAGCCCTACCGGACCCACGGCAAGTCCCTGGGGGCCCTGGTGGGCCGGTACGCCAACCGCATCGGCGGGGCGAAGTTTACCCTGAACGGAAAGACCTATCCCCTGGCCGCCAACAACAACGGGGTCAACCACCTCCACGGCGGACGGGTGGGCTACAACCAGCGGGTATGGACCGTGGAGGAGGCCGGGGAAAGCCGCCTGGTCCTCTCCCTGTTCAGCCCCGACGGGGAGGAGGGCTACCCGGGAAACCTGACGGTCCGGGTTACCTACACCTTGACGGAGGAGGGCCTGACCATCGGCTATCGAGCGGAGTGCGACCGGGATACCGTCTGCAATTTGACGAATCACGCCTACTTCAACCTCTCCGGCCACGGCAGCGGCCCGGTCCTGGACCAGACCATCCAGCTCCTGGCGGACGCCTACACCCCCACGGACCCCCTGTCCATTCCCACCGGGGAGATCGCCCCCGTGGAGGGCACCCCCATGGACCTCCGCAAGCCCGCCCCCATCGGGGCCCGCATCGGGGACGATTTTCCCCAGCTTCTCCAGGCGGGGGGCTATGACCACAACTGGATTCCAAACGGCGGACCGGGCGCTCTCCGGCCCATCGCCCGGGCCTCCTCGGAGGCCACCGGCATTTCCATGGAGGTCCTCTCCACCCTCCCCGGCGTGCAGTTCTACACGGGGAACTACCTGGACGGCTGCCCCGCCGGGAAGGGCGGCGCGCCTTACGCCAACCGCTGGGGTTTCTGCCTGGAGACCCAGTTCTACCCCGATTCCCCCAACCACGCCAACTTCCCCTCCTGCGTCCTTCGGGCGGGGGAGGTCTTTGACCACACCGCGGCGTTCCGCTTCTCGGTGAAGTGAGCGAACAGGACCGGCCCTCCCAGGCCGGTCCTGTTTGTTCAGTCCTCTAAAAACTCGTCCAGGTTTTCCAGCGTCACCTGCCGGTAGGGAAGCCAGACATAGTGCCCGTCCGCCAGCTCCGGGTCCTCCCCGGTCCAGAGGGCCAGGGCCAGATCCATCATGGCCTGGGCCTGGCCCCGGCCGTCGTTGTGAACGGTGCCGTAGAGCTGTCCCGCCGCCACCGCCTCCAGGGCCGGGGCCGTGGCGTCCACCCCCACGATGAGGGGCCAGCGGTCCCGGGGCGTGTCCGCCAGGGCGTCGATGGCCCCCAGGGCCATGTCGTCGTTGTTGGAGAAGATGACCTCCACGCCGTCCCCGAACTCCTCCAGCCACTGGACCGTCCGGGCGGCGGCCTGGGCCCGGTTCCAGTTGGCCGTCTCGTTGGCCAGCTTTTCCACCTCCACGCCCCCGTCGGTGACGGCCTTGATGGAATATTCCGTCCGCAGCAGGGAGTCCTGGTGTCCCGGCTCCCCCTCCAGCATCACGTACTGCAAGACCCCGTCTCCGTTGCGGTCCAGGGTCTCCCGGTCCGCCCGCCAGGCGTCCAGCACCAGCTTCCCCTGGAGCTCGCCGCTCTCCCGGGCGTCGGCTCCCACGTAGTAGATCCGGTCCCAGCGCTGGATGTCCTCCGCCACCGGCTGGCGGTTGAAGAACACCAGGGGCACGCCCTCGGCCTCCGCCTTGTCGGCAATGACTGCCGCCGCCGTCCGGTCCACCAGGTTGACGAACAGCACGTCGCAGCCCCGGGCCAGGAAGCGGTCCACCTGATCCATCTGGGTGCTCTGGCTGCTCTTGCCGTCGGCGATGAAGAGGGTGATTTTTTCTCCCGTCCCGCTCTCCGCTTCCCGGACCAGGCCTTCCAGGTCCTGGGCCATGGCGGAGATAAAGGTGTCGTCCTGGGTGTAGAGGGCCGCGCCGATGCGCAGGCTCTCGTCCTTCCCCCCGCCGCAGCCGGAGAGGAGCAGCAGCGCCAAAGCCAGCAGCGCCGCCGGCAGGGCGGGGAGCCCCCGCCTACCGGCTGGAGGACGACATGATGGGGAACAGCAGCTTTTGGTTTTCCGGCGCATAGATATCCTCCTCTCGCAGAATGAAGAAGGGCAGGGGCGTGGGAGTCCCCCCCGTTCCCCGGACGGCGTTTACCGCCCGGCGCACCGCAAGGTAGCCCGCGGCGTAGTCGCTCCAGGCGGCGATGGCGGCGATGTTCCCCCGCTCCAGGTGGGCGGTGACGGCGGGGGCGGAGCCCACGCCGTAGAGAGTGTAGTCCCGTCCCTCCGCCTCCCGCCGCTCGGCGGCCCGCTGGGTCGCCAGGGGCTCGAAGGCCATGACCCACCGGGGGGCGTCCTCCGGCAGCTCCGGCGCCCGCCGGGCGGGGATTCCCTCCGCCGCCAGCGCTTCCGCCGCCGCCTCCAGCCGGTCCGCCACGCCGGCGCAGCGCCCGGCAGTGTCCAGCAGCAGCACCTCTCCGCCGTCCCAGTCCTCCAGCAGGGCTCTCGCCAGCTCCTGTCCCAGCAGGGCATTGTCCGGGGACACCACCCCCGCCGCCCCCTCCATGGGGGACTCCAAGGTTACCGTGGGGCAGACCACCAGCCAGGGGTCCAGGGCGGCGGACAGGGCCGCCGGGTCCGCCGGGACCACCACCAGGGCTGCCGCCCCGTCCTCAATCTCCCGGAGGAGCAGGGCTTCCTGCTCCTCGCTGTCGCCCGCGGCGGTGAGGGTGAGGAAGCGGAGCTCCGCCCCCAGCTCGTCCGCCGCCTGCTCCATGCCCTGCCGGGCCACGGTCCAGCCGGAGCTGTCCGTGTCCCGGAGCATGACGGAGAGGGACAGCAGCTGCGCGTCCCGCTCCCCCCGGAGGAGCTGGGGCAGGGCCAGGGACAGCGCCGCCGCCAGCCCCAGGGCCGTCAGGATGGCGATTTGAATGAGCCTGCTCTTTTCCGTCCTCATAGGTCCTCCCCCTGCCGGCGGCGCTCCGCCGCCTCCCGGTCCAGGGCCGGGAGGCGGATGCGGACCAGCGTGCCCTCGTCCGGCTCGCTGAAAATGGTCAGGCCGTAGCCCTCCCCAAAGGTGAGGCTCACCCGCTGGTGGACGTTCCGCACGCCGATGCCGGACCCACGGGTCCGGACCTCGGGCCGGTCCTCCTCCAAAAGGGAGGCCGCCAGCTCCGGGCGCATGCCTAAGCCGTTGTCCTCCACGTCGATGAGCAGGTCCTCACCCTCCCGGTAGGCGGCGACCCGGATAACTCCGTCGTCCTCCGCGGCGCAGCCGTGGTAGATGGCGTTTTCCAGCAGGGGCTGAATGATGAGCTTCAGGGTGTACAGCCCCTCGGTGCCGGGCCCGGCCTCAATCTCCGTGGTGAATTTGTTCTTGTAGCGGATCTGCTGGATGTTCATGTAGTGCCGGGCGTGCTCCAGCTCGTCCGCCAGGGGGATGATGCTTTTCCCCTTGCTCAGGGAGATGCGGAACAGCCGGGCCAGGGAGGTGACCATTTGGATGGCCTCCTGGTGCTGGCCGGACTCCGTCATCCAGATGACGGAATCCAGGGTGTTGTAAAGGAAGTGAGGGTTGATCTGGGACTGAAGCACCTCCAGCTCGCTGCGGCGCTTCTGGCCCTCCTGGCGGACGATGTCGTCCATCAGATGCCGCATGGTGGAGACCATGGAGGCCACGGCGTGGCTCAGCCGCTGGACCTCGTAGCAGCCGCCCTCCTCAATTTTCACATTGGCCAGCCCCTTGTCCAGCTCCCGGATGGACCGTTCCAGCCGCAGGATGGGATCCGAGATGCGGGCCGAAATCAGGAAGTTCAGAAAGGCCATGAGGAAGATGGAAAACAGCAGCAGCGTGAGCCCGAACAGGGGGAGCTGGGGAGAGGCGGCGAACCAGTTCGCCGCCGGGGCTACGCCCACCAGCTTCCAGCCGGTGTAGCCCACGGTCTTTACGGTGACCTGCCGGGTCTGGCCCTGGAAGGTCTCCTGGCGGCTCCCGTCCCGGTACTCGGCCGCCGCCTGGTTGTTCTCCTCCAGAAGGCCGGCGTAGATGAGCTGCTGCCGGGGGTGGTAAATCAGCTCCCCGTCGCCGTCGATGAGGTAGAGGTAGCCTCCGCTGCCCAGGGTTACGTCCCGGCAGACCTGCTCGATGCCGCTGAAGCTCATATCCACCAGCAGCACGCCCCCCTCGGTGGCCCCGTCCCGGGTGAGCTGGACGTGGCGGCTGAGGGAGACCACCCAGCGGTAGGGGTAGTCCGGGTCGTCGAAAATGTTCTGGACGTGGGGGGTGGAGAAGTGCAGGTTCTCCATGCTTTGGCTGGCGGAGCGGAACCAGTCGCTGTCCGCCGTCTCCGCATCCCGCTTCAGCGCCGTCAGGGGCACGGCGGACACCAGCCCGCCCTCCCCGTCGAAGACCGCCAGGGACACCAGGTCGTCCCGGTTCTCCTCGTAGAGCAGGCTCAGGTCCCCGGTGAGGTCGTCTTCCGCCAGGTCCATGTTCTTGATGGTCCGGTAGTACACCGTGTCGGAAATGCGCATCATCCGCCGCAGGTAGCTGTCCAGGTTCAGATTGGCCTGGGCCAGCACCCGGCGGCTGTTCTCCGCCACCAGCTGCTCGTTGGCGGAGGAGAAGCGCCAGATGAGGCTGACGCTCATCAGCAGCATCCCCGCCGCCGCCACGGCGGTGAAGGACAGGGAGAGAACCATTTGAATGCTCATCCTGTGGTAGCGCTCCCCCCACTGGGCGGCGAGGCGGCGGAAAAAACTCATGGCGTTCTCTCCCCTCTCTCAAGGTGATTTGCTTTTCCCCGGGAAAAGCAATGCCGGGCCATGGCCCGGCATTGAAAACGCCTGGGCTCCGGCGAAGCGGCGGCTCTTCTAATTCGTCTGCCCGGCCCGGAACTTGGACGGAGACAGGCCGAAGTGCCGTTTGAACACGTAGCTGAAATAGTTGGGGTCTGAGAACCCCGTGGCCTCGGCGATGCGGTAGGTCTTCTCGCCGGTCTCCCGGAGAAGCCGGGCGGCTTCCTCCATCCGCACCTTCGTGACGTAGGCGGTGAAGGACATGCCTACCTCCCGTTTAAACAGGGTGGAAAAATACGTGGGGGACAGGTGGATGTGGGCGCACAGGGCCTCTACGCTGAGCTGCTCGTCGGTGTAGTGTCCGGCGATGTAGTCCTTGGCCCGCTCTACCATCTGCCAGGCGGAGTCGCTGCGCCTCCGGCCCAGCAGGTCGTGTAGCCGCCGGCAGCGCTCCGCCAGCCAGTTCCCCAGCTCCTCCAGGCTGGAGAAGGCGGAGACGGACACTGCCCCGGTGAAGCCCTCTCCGAAGACCTCCTCCACGGGGAGGCCCCCGGACCGGGTCAGCCGCACCAGGCAGGTCACCACCTCCAGCAAAAACAAATCGCACTTGGAGAGGGACGCCTGGCGCAGCCGCTCCATCAGCTCCCGGACCACCGCTTCCGCCTGTTCCGGGGTGCCCAGCTTCACGGCGGCGGACAGGGCCCGCTGGTCCTCCTCCTCGAAGGAGGGGGCGGCGGCGGACTGGGGCTCCAAGTCGCCGATGTAGATGACCCGGCCCCCGCCCGCCAGCACCCGGTAATCCAGGGCGGACCGGGCCCCCTCGGCGCTGCGGTACAGCTCCTCCGGCCCCCGGCAGACAAGGCCCACGCCCGTGGTGAGCCGGAAGCCCAGATAGCTCTGGGACAGCCGGGAAAGCCGCTCCAGCTCCTCCAGCAGGGGGTACAGCCGCTCCTCCCGGTCCAAGTGGACCAGCAGGGCCGCCATGTCCCCGTAGAGCACCACCCGGGCGGCGCAGCCCTCCAGGGCGAAGTGCTTCTCCAGGAAGGACTGGACGGACAGCAGCAGCAGCTCGTCCCGCTCTCCCTCGTCCCCGTCCACGTGGACCAGGGCGGCGGTCCACAGGCCCTGGGGCAGGTCGATCTCATACCGGGCCGCCCGGTCCTGAACCTGCTCCGGCCGGAGCTGGCCGCTGAGAAGCCGGGTGTAGAACAGCTCCCGCAGCACGGGCAGGCTCTCCTCGTACCGGCGGCGCAGGGTCTCCATGTCCCGCCGCTCCAGGCGCTGGCGGTCCAGCTGGTCCCGCAGCTTTTCCAGCACCTGAATGAGCTCCGGGGCGTTAATGGGCTTTAGAATATACTCGGACACCCCCAGGCTCATGGCCTGGCGGGCGTACTCAAAGTCGTCGAAGCCGGAAAAGACCACCAGCCGGGCCCCCGGCAGGGAGACCCGCAGGCGGCGGCACAGCTCCAACCCGTCCAGGAAGGGCATCTTGATGTCCGTAAGCACCACGTCGGGCCGGAGCTGCTCCGCCAGCTCCAGGGACTCCTCGCCGTTGCCCGCTTCGCCCACCAGGCAGAAGCCCAGGGAGGCCCAGTCGATTTTCCGGCTGATGCCGGTGCGGATTTCCTCCTCATCGTCGGCCAGCAGAACCCGGTATTCCTCCATGTCCGTCCCCTCCTTTTTTCCCTGCTCTCAGTATACAGCAAAAATGCCCGTTTGAAAAGAAGGCCCGGCGCTTTTTGCGCCGGGCCTTAGGAGCTTTTTTACAGATGGAGGGTTTCTTACTTCTTCGCCAGGTACTTCCGCAGGTCCAGAGCGACGGCCACGATGATGACAAGGCCCTGGGCGATGAAGGTGTAGGCCGGGTCCACCCGGAGGAACTGGAGGCAGATTTTCAGAATCTCGAACACCAGCACGCCGATGAGGATGCCCCCGACTTTGCCAACGCCGCCGTTGGTGGACACGCCGCCGATGGTGCAGGCCGCGATGGCCTCCAGCTCATAGCCGAAGCCCGTGGCGGTGGAGGCTCCGCCGGCCTTGGCGCCCACCAGGAAGCCGGCGATGGCGTACAGGATGGAGGCCAGGACGTAGATGCGGATCAACGTCGCCGGGACGTTGACGCCCGCCACCTGGGCGGCGTTTTCGTTTCCGCCGATGGCGTACATGTATTTGCCGTGCCGGGTTTTGTTATACAGGAACAGCATGTAGGCCCCCACGGCCACGGCGAAGATGGCCAGGTAGGGGATGGGACCCAGGGAGCCCAGAGCCACCTGGGAATAGGAGCTCTTGAAGCCGCCCAGGGGGTCGTTGCCCGTCACCACGGAGCACAGGCCGTAGACGATGGTCTGCATGCCCAGTGTGGCGATGAAGGGGGGGACCTTCAAAAAGGCGATGACGCAGCCGTTAATGGCTCCGAATACGGCCATGATGAGGATGACCACCAGCAGGGCCACGAACCAGGGAAGGTCCGGCATCCAGGGCAGAGCCCGGGCGGCGTAGTCCACGCTCTGGAGCATCATGGCGGCAAGACACGCGGAGAGGCCCACCTGACGGCCGGCGGAGAGGTCCGTGCCCTTGGTGATGAGGCAGCCGGACACGCCGCAGGCGATGATGAACCGGGGGGACACGTTGACCACCAGGTTTTTGAAGTTGGCGGGCTTCCAGAAGTTGTCGGCCACGAATCCCACGAACAGGGCCAGGATAAAGATCAGGATGATAATGGCGTTGTTGGACAGGAAGTTCTTGACCGCTTTCGCGTTCAGCTTTTTGTTCTCCATGGTTTCTCTCCTCCTTATTCAAACTGGGTGGCCAGGGCCATGATGTTTTCCTGGTTGGCGTCTTTCCCGTCGATGAAGCCGGTGACCCGGCCGTCGCACATGACCATGATCCGGTCGGACATGCCGATGAGCTCGCTCATTTCGGAGGAGATCATGATGACGCTCTTGCCCTGCTTCGCCAGCTCCGCGATGATGCAGTAGATTTCATATTTCGCGCCCACGTCGATGCCCCGGGTGGGCTCGTCCAGGATGAACACGTCCGGGTCGTTGGCCAGCCACCGGCTGATGAGCACCTTTTGCTGGTTGCCGCCGGAGAGGGACTGAATCAGCGTCTTGGACGAGGGGGTCTTGATGGAGAGCTTGGCCACGTTGTCCTGGACGAGCTGCTCGATTTTCCCGTCGTCCAGCACAAAGCCGCCGATGAGATATTGGTTCAAAGAGGCGATGGATACGTTGTCCGCGATGGAGAGCACCCCCAGGATGCCCGTGGCCCGGCGGTCCTCCGTCAGCATGGCGATGCCGCTGTCAATGGCCTGCTTGGGCTGGTTGATTTTCAGTTCCTTGCCCTTGTAGGTGATTTTGCCCGCGCTGTGGCAGCGGAGGCCGAAGAGGCCCTCCATCAGCTCCGTGCGCTGGGCTCCGACAAGCCCGGCTACGCCCAGGATTTCGCCCCTGCGGACCTGGAAGGAGGCGTGGCGGAAGCTCTTGGGATTGATGGAGGTGAAGTCCGCCACCTCGAAGACCACCTCGCCGGGGACGTTGCTCCGGGGCGGGTAGAGGTTGGAAAGCTCCCGGCCCACCATCTTGGTGATGATGAAATCCGTGGTCAGGCCCTTGGCGTCCCAGGTGCCGATGTACTGGCCGTCCCGCATGATGGTGACCTCGTCGCTGATGCGCAGGATTTCGTCCATCTTGTGGGAGATGTAGACAATGGCCACGCCCTTCTGCCGGAGCTCGCCCACGATGGTGAAGAGGGCCTCCACCTCCGCCGCCGTCAGGGAGGACGTGGGCTCGTCCAGGATGAGCACCTTGCAGTCGGCGGACACAGCCTTGGCGATTTCCACCAGCTGCATCTGGGAGACGCTGAGGCTGCCCAGCTTGGCCTTGGGGTCGAAGTTCAGGTGAACCTCCTTCAAGACCGCCGCTGCGTCCTGGTACATTTTTTCGTGGTCGATGGTGACGATGGGCCCGATGCGCTTGGTGGGGTAGCGGCCCACGTAGATGTTTTCGCCGATGCTCCGTTCCGGGATGGGCTGGAGCTCCTGGTGCACCATGGCAATGCCCCGGTTCAGGGCGTCCAGAGGTCCTTTAATCTGGACCTTTTCGCCCTCGTAGATAACTTCCCCCTCGTCCATGTGATAGATGCCGAACATGCACTTCATCAGCGTGGACTTGCCCGCGCCGTTTTCTCCCATCAGCGCGTGAACGGTGCCGGGGCGGAGCTTGAGCTGCGCGTGATCCAGGGCCTTGACGCCGGGGAAGGTCTTGACCACGTCACGCATTTCCAAACGATATTCTGACAATTTACGGTCCCCCCTTGTTCAAGTTGGCTTTTCCATAACCGGCCAAGGACCGGAAGCCGGACTTCGCCGGCTATGGAAAAGAGGGGCGCGTGCGCTTCGGCACGCGCCCCTGTCAGACGTTTTCGCGTTGTTTGATGAACTTACTTCATGAAGTCGCCCACGTTGTCGGGAGTGACCTTCACATAGTCGATATACACGCTCTGGCTTCCGGAGGCGTAGGTGGCTCCGCCCAGGAGCTTCTCCATCTCGGCGACGGCTCCGGTGGCCTGGCCCACAGCGTCGTTCAGGACGGTTCCGGTCATGTTGCCGGCCTTGACTTCGTTCAGGGCCGCGTCCAGGGCGTCCACGCCCACCAGGTAGATGTCCTCGTTGACCTTCCGGCCCGCGGACTGGATGGCCTGCAGGGCGCCGATGGCCATATCGTCGTTGTTGCAGAAGACGACTTCGATTTTGTCTCCGAACTGAGCCAGGTCGTTGGCGCAGATGGTCTGGCCCTTCTCACGGTCCCAGTCGCCCCGGGTCAGGTTCAGCTGCTCGACTTCCTTGCCGGCGTCGGTCAGGGCCTTGACGGAGTACTCGGTGCGCAGCTGGGCGTCAATGTTCTCGGGGTCGCCCTGGATCATGATGTAGGAGATTTTTCCATCCCCGTTGATGTCGCCCTGGTTGGGGGTGTCCAGAATCAGCTCACCCTGCATGGTGCCGGACTGGGCGGCCAGCGCGCCGACGTAAACCAGCTTGTCATAGGCGGCCATCTGGTCGGCGGTGGGCTCCCGGTTGATGAGAACCGTGGGGATGCCCGCGGATTTCACCGTGGCGATGATGGTGTCCGCCGCGGAGGTCATGACGGGGTTGATAATCAGGGCGTCCACTCCCTGGGTGATGAAGGTGTTGATTTGTTCGTTTTGTTTGGCCTGGTCGTTGTTTCCGTCCACGACGGTGACCTGATAGCCCTTGCCCTCCAGGATTTCCTGGAGCGCGTTGCGGTAGGTGGTCATGAAGGCGTCGTCGAATTTGTAGATGCACACGCCGATGTTTCCGCCGGCGGCGGGGGCCTCAGGGGCGGCGTCGCTGCCGGTGTCGGCGGGGGCGCTGGTGTCGGCCGGGGGGGTGGTGTCGGCGGGCTTGTCGCCGCCGCCGCAGGCGGTCAGCAGGGCCAGCATCATAATCGCGGCCAGAAGCAAGGCAAACGTCTTTTTCATCATAGTTCCTCCAATCAAATTTTCGTGTTCCGGGGACGCGCCCCAAACCACGCCTATCATTTTAGATGGACTCGGGCAAAAAAACGATAGAAAATTCTTGGAAGTTTTATGAAAAAACTAAGATAAAACCGCGCCTCCGGCTCAGGCGGGCCGGAGGCGCGGTTCCATTTTTGCGGGGGGAAAGGTCAGGACATCTTCTCCACCAGGCGGTCCACCGCCTTGGAGTCCAGGCCGTCCTCGGTGACCACCTTGGCCTGCTGGCCCACCAGGGCATAGAGCCCCAGCAGGGAGCGGGCGTCCAGCATCACGGTGTCGGTGCTCAGCCAAACCTCATAG
>CATNDJ010000032.1 GCA_950097265.1 uncultured Oscillibacter sp. | reverse complement strand
CTTGCCAAGGTGGAGGTAGCGAGTTCGAGCCTCGTTGCCCGCTCCAGCTCGGAAAAAGCCCTAAGGCGATGAAAAAAGCCTTGGGGCTTTTTTCATGCGCCGGACGGGCTTTTTCCTCGCTTTCACCTGCGATCCACTCCGTTGGGTTCGCAGGTGATTTTTTTACGGGGGACGAGGGACGGGGGGTGGTTTGCGCCATGTGGGCGCGGATACTTGCCACGAAAGCGTGTTGACCGCTCGGCTTAGGCCCCGAACGGTCAACGAGTCAAGTTAATCTATAAGGGCTGACCGCCGTGTGACAGCGCCCTTTCATATTTATTATACCAAACCGGGCCGCTTTTCCGGGATATGCACCGTCAGCCTTACCCAGCCCCACAGGTTTACACATGGACCCGCACTATCTTTAGTTTGAAGACGCCCTCTGGCATTTACCGAAATCTTTAATTGCCGGCAAAGGATCTGATTTGGATATATCCTTCCCGCATCCGTTTAATGGATTCCTGCGTGTGCCGGCGCATGGTCTGAATGGCCTGCTCGTAATCGCCCCGCTCAACCGAGTGCAGGAACTGCCGGTGTTCCTCAATCGACGGCTGGCGGAGGTCCGTCATCAGGCTGTTGGAGGCAGAACGGTACCGGCTGCAAATATTATGATAGAATTCCATCAGCCGCTTGTTATTCAGCTTGTTAATCAAGAAGCAGTGAAATTCAATGTCCGAGTCGGTGTATTGGTCAAAATCTCCCGCTTCCACAGCCCGTTCCTGAATATTGACCTGCTCCCAAAGATACTTGATATCTTCCTTTGCAAAATGGGGGAGTACAAGGGGAAGCACATATTGCTCAACGCACTCGCGGCTTTGATAGATGTCTGTGATGTCCCGCAGGTCCATCTGCGCTGTAAAGAATCCAACATTTGGAACCAGCCGCAGCATTCCCTCCGCATGAAGGCGCAAAAGGGCCTCCCGCGTTGGCGTGTAACTGAATTGCAAATCGTTTGCGCACTTCCGGACACTAAAAAAAGTTCCGGGTTCTGCCTTTAGCACTAAATCCTTGATTTTTTCATAGGCCTGCTCGCTCAATGCCGCCACTATGTCTACCTCCCAAGAGTGATTCTGTTTGTTTATAATTTTACAGCAAACGCACATGTATTTCAAGTGTTTCAAGACGCTGAAGTTCGAGAGATTATGGGCTGCAACAGGAGAGGCATGAGCAAAACACACAGAATAGATCTGTGTTTTTGTGTATTTTTGAAAAGATCGGTAAAGCGGCTTGACTTTTTCCGCGATTGATATATTATATCTATATCAGTGATACATCACAAAGGGGCGTGCGCTTCCAGTCAGGCACGTTTATTTTTCATCTAAATGTGATGCATCAATGATATATCACAAATAGGAGGAACACGCAATGAGCACTTGGAACCTTCCCCCCAAGGGCGGCTACATGGAAGCGCCTAAAAAGATGTATTATCAGACCATGACCAAGCTGGATGTAGAGGAGCGGCTGAAGAAGGACGATATCATTATCATCCCCGTCGGCTCCACAGAAAACCACGGCGCCGCCGGTCCTATTGGCGAGGACACCTTTATGGTGACCCGTATCGCCGAAATGGTAGCGGAGAAAACCGGATGCACGGTGACCGAGCCGGTATGGTACGGTTCGCATCCCTTCCACCACATTGGCCAGCCCTGTACGATTCCTTTGCCGGACGACATTTTCATTGCGTTCCTCCGTGCCATTATTACGGGTTTTTGGAACACGGGCTTCCGCAAGCAGATTTTCATCAGCCTCCATGGCCAGGAGTACTCCCTGCCGGTAGCGCTTCAGGAGTGGGGCAAGAAGTATCAGGTTCCCGCAATGCTGTACTTTGTGGATGTGCCTCGCGTCATGGGGCAGACCCTGATGGACAAGGCTCACGGCGGCCCCTATGACCGGCCCTTCCAGCACGCCTGCGAGGCGGAGCAGTCGCTTTCTCTGGCGCTATTCCCGGAGCTGTGCCAGCAGGACAAGGCAGAGAACACGGATGTAAAGGGCTTCCTGCCCGCAGGCCACGTGGACCGCGGCGGCGATATCTACGGATATCCCATTCCCGGCCACTGCCAGGTTGGCAACTGCGGCATCGAATGCGTCACATTCCCCGAGGGTGTTCTGGGCCATGCCAAGGATGCCGACCCCGCCAAGGCGGTTGCCTCTATTGAGAAAACCTGCGATTATCTGGTGAAACTTCATGACGATATTCTGGCGAATTACCCCGCCGGCAAGCTGCCTCCTGCGGAGCTGATGAGTCAGAGGGACCCTGAGGAGATCGAAAAACTCCTCAAAGGCCCCCTGAACGGAGGAAAGCACATCTATACGCTGGGCTGGCCAACCTGATGGACCTAAAAAAATAAATACCGACGGGCTGTAAGGAGAAACTATTTACAAAGAGGGAGGGCTGTACATGAATACTATGGTTGCAACTTTTATAATCCTGATCGTATCCATTATTCTCATGGTCACGGAAAAAATCCCCCTGGCATTGACTGCCATGTGTACGACACTGGCGTTGTGCCTTTGCGGCTGCCTGAGTGCCTCGGAGGCGATAGCCGGTTTCTCAAATTCCAACGTTATTTTGATTGGCGCATTTTTGATCATTGGTCAGGCAATTTTCTCCACAGGCATTGCCCATGATATTGCAAGATTTGCCCTGCGCTATGCAAAAACGGAAAAAACGCAGATCCTGGCCATCTGCCTGGTTACCGCGCTGCTGTCCGGCTTCCTCTCCAATACGGGAGTCACCGCAATGATGATGCCCATCGTTATGGGCGTTTGCCATGAGTCTGGAGTCCATCGCTCCAAACTCATGATGCCGATTTCGATTGGCGCCGGCGTGGGCGGGACCATCACCCTGATTGGCACCGTGGTCAACGTTATTGCAAATACCACCATGACGGAATTTGGATACGAGCAGCAGTTCAGTATGTTTGAGTTTACCAAGATCGGTCTGCCGCTGTCCATCATTACCTCCATTCTGCTGGCTACGGTACTGCGCCCGCTTCTGCCGGACTATGAGGATGACCCCTCCGTCGTCGCGGTGGAAGAAGAGAATTTCTCCTCGGTTCCCCAATGGAAAAAGACGCTTACCGTTGTGCTTTTGATTATCGCGTTTCTGGGAATGTGCTTTGAGTCTCAAATTGGCATCAAGCTCCACATTACGGCCTCTGTCTGCGCAGCGCTGCTGTGCCTTACAGGCATCCTGAACGAAAAGGAGGCCATGGGCTCTATCCATCTCAAAACTATTTTCATCCTGGCCGGACTGCTGCCGCTGTCCACCGCCATGAACAATACCGGCGCCGGTCAGTTGCTGGCCGACAAGGTCGTTGCCATGGCTGGAAATGGTATGTCTCCCCTTGTGCTGATGGCGGTTTTGTATATTGCCTGCAGCATCCTCACTCAGTTCATTTCCAACACGGCGGCCGCCACCATTATGTGCACGGTTGGATGCTCCATTGCCCAGGGCCTGAATGCGGATCCTCGGGCGATCCTGATGGCAATCGTACTGGGAGCCAGCTTCGCCTATGCCACCCCGCTTGGAATGCCTGCCAACACGCTGGTGATGGGCATCGGCGGATACAGGTTCCAGGATTACACAAAGGTGGGACTGCCCTTGGTTTTGATCTCCTTTGTATACTGCATGATCCTGCTGCCGATTTTCTATCCCCTTACGCTTGCCTGAGCGTTTCTCTGGCAGCCGATTCAAGCCCGCAGACCGCCGTGGAGCCGTTGGGGCTTTGCGGCGGTCCCTTTAATTAAACTGGGAAAGAGAGGAAAGGCTATGCTGAAACGAGAGATCACTGCCGGTACGGGAGAGAAAAGAGATGCCCGGATAACAGTTGCTCCAAATGCCGGCGGATGGAAAATTGAGTTGGCGCGGCTGCCCCACCCGCGGTTTCGGGACGCCGTCACCGCTGTTGCAGAGGCCGTCCTTCGCGAGGAACAAATACAGGATGCCTATATTCGGGTGGAGGACTTCGGCGCACTGGACTTCGTTCTGGAAGCCCGTCTGCGGGCAGCGCTCCGGGAAGCGGAAAAGGAGGCCCTGTGATGCTGTTTCGAACGATGCTTTCGGTTCCGTCCAACTCTCCCAGGATGCTTTTGAATGCGGATTTGATGGGCGCGGATATTGTGCTTTTTGATTTGGAGGACGGCGTTGCTCTGGATCAGAAGCCCTTTGCGCGGGAGCTTCTGCGCACTTTCCTTGCAAAAGGATTGGCGCGCTGCAATGCCATGGTTCGGGTCAACGATGTGAACACGCCTTTCTTTTTGGATGATATCGCAGATATACTCCCCTTGCCGATCCTGGGCATTATGCTGCCCAAGATGGAGAGAGTTGAAGACCTCCATTACGCAGATGAAGCAATGCGAAAGGTAGAGGAGGCACACGGCCTGGAGCCGGGTTCCCGCTTTATAATCGGAACAGTGGAATCCGCTTTAGGGGTGGAAAACGCCTATGCCTGTCTCACCGGCTGCGACCGGGTCATCGGATGCAGCTTTGGCAGCGAAGATTTCGCAGCCAGTTTAGGCGTCGGCCGTTCTCAAAGCAACGAAGAGTTGGATTATGGCCGCCGCCGGTTGGTTGTGTCGGCGAAGGCCGCCGGGAAACTGGCCATTGACACGGTGTACACCAATTACAGCGACGATGAGGGCCTGCGGGCTATGACAGAGCAGGGAAAACAGCTGGGCTACGACGGCAAGTTCGTTGTCTCGCCCAGGCAGGTCCCGGTGGTCCATGCGGTCTATACCCCCAGCGAGATGGATATCCGGCAAGCCCTCCTGGTCAGGACAAAAATGCGGGAGGCACGGCAAAAAAGCCTTGCTGTTGCCATCCTGAACGGGAGGATGCTGGATAGGCCGGTGCTCCAGCAGGCGGAGAGGACGCTGGCAATGGCCCGAGCCGCAGGGATTTCCGTGGAAGAGGAGGCGCTTTATGAGTAAGGTAGCAGCTTCGCTGGCCGAGGCAATCCGCCTATGCGGCCTGGAAGATGGAATGACGGTCTCGTTTCACCACTGCCTGCGGGGCGGGGATACCGCCAGCGGACAGATTGCGGAGGCCATCCACTCGCTGGGCATCCAAAATCTTACGGTAGCTCCCTCCAGCCTTTCAGGCGGAAATGATGTCCTGATTCCGTATATTGAGGATGGAACCTTCACGAAATTTCGGACCAGTGGATTTTCCCCCGCGCTGGGGCGGCTGCTCCAGGCAGGGAAAATCCGGGAGGTCTGCGAGCTGCGGACCCATGGCGGCCGCCCGGCCGCACTGAAGACCGGGGAGATCAGGATTGACATCGCTTTTGTGGCGGCGGCCATCGCTGATCGAAATGGCAATTGCAACGGCACTGGCGGCAGGTCCGCCTTCGGCTCCATGGGATATTCTCTAACGGACGTCCGCTATGCGAAAAAAGTGATTGTCATAACCGATCACCTTTCCCCGTTCCCGGTTTTTCCGATTTCCATCGACCAAAGCCTTGTGGACTACGTGGTTCAGGTAGAGAGCATCGGCGACCCTGCCGGCATCGCCACAGGCGCCATGCGCCTCTCCTCCAGCCCGCTGAATGCACGTATCGCGGAACTGGCGGCAAAGGCCATTATTCACTCCGGCCATCTCCGGGAGGGCGTGGCTATGCAGACCGGAAGTGGAAAAATCTCCCTGTCTGTGGCCGCCCGGCTGGAGGAGGAGATGAAACGGCAGGGCATCACGGGGAGCTACGCTATGGGCGGCATCACGGCGGCGCTCGTACGTATGCATGAGGAAGGCCTCATCCGCACACTGTATGACACGCAGAGCTTTGACCAAACCGCCATTGCCTCTTTGGCCCGGAATCCGGGACACATAGAGGTGTCCGCCGAGGCCTACGCCAGCCCGCTGGCGAAAGGCGGGCCTATTGTGAATGGTTTGGACTTCGTTATTCTGGGAGCCACAGAGATTGATACGGATTTTAATGTCAATGTAATCACAGACTCCAACGGCTGGGTTATCAGCGGTGCGGGAGGCCACGGGGACACCGCCGAGGGCGCAAAGCTGACAGTAATCACAGCGCCGCTTTACCGAAATAAATATCCGACGATTCTGGACCGGGTTACCACGATTGCCACGCCGGGGCGGTTTGTGGACCTCTTTGTCTGTCAGGAGGGTGTGGCGGTCAATACTATAGTTCCCGGAAATCAGGAATTGGCGCTCCGGCTGGCCGACGCGGGCATCCCTATTCGGGATATCCACGATTTGCAGCGGGCCGCCGAGCGCTTCACAGGAAAGCTCCCGCCGCTGAAGCGAGGCTCCAAAACGGTGGGACGCGTCTATTGGAGAGACGGCTCGGTAATTGATGAGATCAAAAATACCATCGAATAATTGGACAGCAGGATAGCTAGGGAGGTCGCTCTATGAAAAACCTATTGGATCTGACAGGAAAGAAAGCCCTTGTCACCGGCGGCAGCCGGGGAATTGGCAATTGCCTCGCGCAGGCATTGCACGATGCCGGGGCAGAAGCTGTAATTTTCTATAACCGCACCTGCGTAGACGATCTGGCGGCCAGGATGCAAGGCAGCGGCCCAGCGGTCTACACAACTCAGTGCGATGTTGCGGACCGGAAATCGCTGGAAGCCGGCGTTGAGGCTGCCGTGAAGGCGCTTGGCGGAAGGATTGATATCCTCATAAACGCCGCCGGAATCAACCGCCGTTACGCCTTGGAAGAATTCCCCTTGGAGGATTGGGATGCCGTTATCAATGTCAATTTGAATGCCGCCGTATACTGCACCCAATTGGTTGGCAGATATATGCTGAAGCAGGGCTACGGACGGGTAATCAACCTCGCCTCCATGAACACGTTCGTTTCCGGCCAGCGTGTAGGGGCGTATGTGGCCTCCAAAGGCGCCATCGGCCAAATTACAAAGGCCTTTGCCAACGAGTGGGGCGGACGCGGCATCCGAGTCAACGCCATTGCCCCCGGTTATATCAAAACGGATATGACTGCAGCGCTTCAGGAGGATGAAGCATCCTATCAGAGCATTCTGGGACGCATCCCCGAGGGCAGATGGGGTGTTCCGGAAGATTTGGTGGGACCTGTTTTACTGCTGGCGTCTGATGCTGCCGATTACGTCAACGGTATTGTCATGCCAATTGATGGCGGATATCTGGCTCGATAGAATAGTACCCGATTTGTGATGCATACTGGCGCGTTTTCCCTCCAGTCCATCAAATTTACATATAAGCAAAGGATGGCAATCGAAGCTGATTGCCATCCTTTACCTTATGCCCTGAGCGGTTATGCGGTTATTTTGTTGCTGCTCTTATGCGGGGTGGCCTTTCGGCCGTCTCTTTTTCACGCGCCCCGTCGGGTTTACTTCAAATTGTGCTTGCCTCCGAAATACTTCCTGGTCTCCGCCGCCACCACGCCGGAGAGGGCGAAGAGGCCGATGAAGTTCGGAATGGCCATGAGGCCGTTGAAGGTGTCCGCCACGTCCCACACAAAGCTCAGCGGGGAGACGCAGCCCACCACCACCACGGCGATGAAAATCACCTGGAAGACCCGGACGGCCTTGTGGCCGAAGAGGTACTGGACGCACCGGGTGCCGTACAGGGACCAGCCCAGCACCGTGGAGAAGGCGAACAGCGCCAGGGCGATGGCCACGAACAACGCCGCGAACTTGCCGCCGAAGACGGTGGCCAGGGCGGCGGTGATGACCTCGCTGCCCGGGCGGGTGCCGAAGGCGATGTCCACGCCGCTGCAAATAATCGTCAGCGCCGTCAGGGAGCAGATGACGATGGTATCCACGAACACCTCGAAGATGCCGTACAGGCCCTGGTTCACGGGGCCCTTGGTGTCCGCCGCTGCGTGGGCGATGGCCGCGGAGCCCAGGCCCGCCTCGTTGGAGAAGGCGCTGCGCCGCAGGCCCCAGATAATGGTCTGCTTCAGCACGATGCCGCTGGCCGCGCCGCCCAGGGCCTGGGGGGTAAAGGCGGTGGAGAAGATCTTCACGAAGGCGTCGGGAACGTTGCCGATGTGGGCCCCGATGACCACCAGGGCGAAGAGGATATAGAAGACGCTCATGAAGGGGATCAGCTTTTCCGTCACCGCGCCGATGCGCTTGATGCCGCCCAGGAGGATGATGGCCACCAGCAGGGCCAGGACAATGCCCATCAGCCATTTCAGGCCGCTCTCCATCCCGGCGGAGACGCTGGTGAAGGCCGCGAAGGCCCCGATGACGGACCCGGTGATGCTGTTCACCTGGGACATGTTGCCGATGCCGAAGGAGGCCAGGATGGCGAAGACGGCGAACAGGCCCGCCAGCCACTTCCAGCCGCTGCCCAGGCCCTTGGCGATGTAGTACATGGGGCCGCCCACCCAGTCGCCCTTGGCGTCCCGCTCCCGGTACTTGATGGCCAGGACGATCTCGGAATATTTGGTGACCATGCCCACCAGGGCCGCCAGCCACAGCCAGAAGATGGCCCCGTAGCCGCCCATGGCGATGGCCTGGGTGGTGCCCACGATGTTGCCCGTGCCCACGGTGGCGGACAGGGCGGTGGTCACGGCCTGCATGGGCGTGACGGCTCCCTCGCCGGCCTCCTGCTTCTGGAACATCTTGCCCACGGTGTTTTTCATGGCGTGGCCGAAGTGCACGAACTGAACCCCGCCGTTGCGGATGGTCAGGAACAGTCCGCCCACGATGGCGCAGGGCAGAAAGGTGTACATCCACGCGAAGTCGTTCAGCGGGCCGGATAAAAAGCCCAGGATGCCGTTCAGAAATTCCATATGGTTCCCTCCTAAAAATGGTAAACGCTGACGGTAATGGTAACACCTTACCACAGCGCCTCCCGGACTGTCAATCGTACTTTTTCACAAAATGTCCGCAAAGCAGGGACGGATATTCTCTGCCCACGGACAAATCGGGCAAAACAAAGGGGGCGCGAAGCGCCCCCCCTGTCTGTGCCTTTCTCAAAGCTCCCGCACGGAGACCACCCCGGCGGTGGCGCGGATCTCCTGCTGGAGGTGGTCCGTGTCCAGGCCCTTGTGGAGCCGCAGGGTGAAGATGGCGCAGGCGTTGTGCTTTTCGTTGGACTTGGAGTGGATGATGCCCATGTTGAGGATTTTCAGGCCCCGCTCCCGGAACTCCTGCAAGAGAACGTCCATGGTTTTGTTGTCGCTGTACTCGATGTAGAGGTTGACTTCCGGGGCGTTCTTCAGCATCCGGTATTCCACCCGGGAGAAGAACAGCTCCGCCACCATGATGAGGGCCGTGGCGAAGAGGCCCCCCTCGTAGAAGCCGCCGCCCAGGGCCAGGCCGATGATGGCCGCCGCCCAGAGGCCCGCCGCCGTGGTCAGGCCCTTCACCCGCTGGCGGCGGGTGACGATGATGGTGCCCGCGCCGATAAAGCCGATGCCCGCCACCACCTGGGCCCCCAAGCGGGCCATGTCGGTGTACTGGCCCAGGACCAGATAGAGATACTGGCTGGTCAGCGTGGTCATGGCCGCGCCCAGGCAGATCAGAATATGGGTGCGGAAGCCCGCCGGGCGGCGCTTGTACTCCCGCTCGATGCCGATGATGCCGCCGCAGATCACCGCCAGGGTCATCCGCAGGGCCACCGACGCGATGGTCACGTCCCGCAGTCCGTCAAATAAAGTCAACATCCCGTCTCTCCTCCTAACCGCTTATATATCATGGACGACGTACACGTCCTCCAGCTCCGAGATGGCGGCCAGGATCTTGGCGTGGGCGCCCGGCCGGTTCATCCGCAGGGAGAAGATGGCGTTGGGGTGCTGGGAGGGGGTCTGCTTTCCGTGGTCCACTTCCACCTCGTAGATGGTCACGTCCTTGGCCTTGATGCGGTTGATGATTTCCGCCACGTCGTCCAGGGACTGGAACTCCACGTAGATGTTCATATTTTTCGCGTTCTCCACAATGTACAGCTCGACTGCGGGCAGCAGGTGGACCACCAGGAAGATGAGCAGGAAGGCCAGGCCCACGCACTCGTAGAACCCCGCGCCCACCGCCAGGCCCATGCAGGCCGAGGCCCACAGGCCCGCCGCCGTGGTCAGGCCCTTCACTTTCTGCTGGCCCGTCACCAGGATGGTGCCCGCGCCCAAAAAGCCGATGCCGTTGATGACCTGGGCCCCGAAGCGGCTCACGTCGGTGCGGATGCCGATTTCCGCGGCCTTCTCCGCCCAGACATGGTTCAGCATAAAGGACTCGTACTGGCTCAGCAGCATGGTCAGCGCCGCCGCCATGCACACCAGCATGTAGGTCCGGAAGCCCGCCGGGCGGTGCTTCCTGGCCCGCTCCAGGCCGATCATGCCGCCGCAGAACATGGCCAAAGTCAGCCGCAGCAGCACGGAGGCCGTGTTGACCTCCCGCAGGTAATCCAAAGCGTGTATCACTTCCAGCCGCTCCTTTCCGGATGACGCCCGCCGGGGCGAAAGAAAAGGGAAGGAGCGGCGAAAACCGCTTCTTCCATCACCTGTTCAGAAAACCGGGCGGCAAACGTTTGCGATAGCGGAATTTCCCGCCGCCGGGTTGATATGTATTATAGTCAGCCCTCTGTGGTTTGTCAACGTTTACCCTCGGGAAGAGCGGCTTTTCAGCGGGTTTGACAAATAAAAGCCCGGGCTTTCGGCGTTTTGATAGAGGAGAAAGCGGGCGGGGAGACCGCCGGAACGCAAACGTTGTCCCTCCGGTTCACCGGATGACGGCGAAATACAGCCACAATCCGAAGGGGATGATGATCTGAAGGGCCAGGATGAGAGGCACGCCGAATTTGAACGCCTTGTGGAGCGTCTTGTGGCGGAAGATCTTCATGCCAAGCAGGGCCCCCACGCTGCCCCCCACGGCGGCCAGCAGGAGAAGGTTCTTCTCCGGGACCCGGCGGACGGTGTCTTTTTTCTCCTTCCGCTTGGCCTGGAGTTTGTCCGCGCCGAAAACCAGGAAGGTGATGATATTGATGAGCAGCAGCCAGATGGCCAAAAGACCCCAGGGGGAGCCGACGACGGCCCAGATAAAATCGTTATGGGCCTCCGGCGCGTAGGCGGCAGAGAGAAGAGTCATATTCATAGGGTCACCTCATTCCATAAAGAATAGGACGGCTGGAAGACCAGCCGTCCCATTTTAACACAGGTCTCAGTTCTTGGCAAGGGCCGCCAGCTCCACCGCCGTCTTGGCGGCGAGGCGGGCGTTGTTGAACACCAGCTGGATGTTGCTGTCCAGGGAGCTGCCGCCGGTGAGCTCCTTGATCTTCGCCAGCAGGAAGGGGGTGGTTTCCTTACCGTGGATGCCCTTCACCTTGGCCTCGTCCACCGCGTCGGAAATGGCTTTCCCGATGACGTCCGCATCCATGGAGTACTCCTCCGGGATGGGGTTGGCCACCAGCATGCCGCCCACCAGGCCCATGTCCTGCTTGACATAGAAGGTCTTGGCCAGGTCCGCGGGGCTGTCGATGCGGTAGTCCACGCCGAAGCCGCTCTTCCGGGTGTAGAAGGCGGGGAGCTCCTCGGTGCCGTAGCCGATGACGGGCACGCCGTGGGTCTCCAGGTACTCCAGGGTCAGCCCCAGGTCCAGGATGGACTTGGCTCCGGCGCAGACCACCATGACGGGGGTCCGGGCCAGCTCCTCCAGGTCGGCGGAGATGTCCATGGTGGTCTCGGCCCCCCGGTGGACGCCGCCGATGCCGCCGGTGGCGAAGACCTGGATGCCCGCCATGTGGGCGATGATCATGGTGGTGGTGACGGTGGTGGCCCCGTCCTTCCCCTGGGCCACCAGGACGGGAAGATCCCGGCGGCTGGCCTTGGCCACGCCCGCGCCGGTCCTGCCGAGATAATCAATCTCCTCGGGGGACAATCCCGCCTTCAGGCGGCCGCCCAGGACGGCGATGGTGGCGGGAACGGCCCCGTTTTCCCGGATGATGGCTTCCACCTTCAGGGCGGTCTCCACGTTCTGGGGATAGGGCATGCCGTGGGAGATGATGGTGGATTCCAGAGCCACCACGGGCTTGCCGGCGGTCAGGGCTTCCTTGACCTCAGGGGCGACGTCCAGATACTTGTTCATGTTCATCGTAATGACCTCCAAAAATATATGAATGAAATTTCAGGATTGACAGCCGTCAGGCGGGGCTCAGGCGCTCCCGCAGTGCCTCCTCGCTGAGGCGGGGGTTGATGGTCTCCCGGCTCTCCATGGCGATGGAGGAGGCCGCCAGGCCCGCCCGGGCGGCGTCCTTCAGATCCGTGCCCTGGAGATAGGCCCAGGCGATGGCGGCCATGAAGGCGTCCCCGCAGCCCGTGGCGTTCACCAGCTCCGCCGGGAGGCAGGGGAGCTGCGCCCGTCCGCCCTCCCGGTCCGCGGCGAAGACCCCGTCCGCCCCCAGGGAGATGAAGACCCGGTGGAGCCCGGTTGCAAGCAAGGCGTCCGCCGCCCGGCGCAGGCTCTCCTCGCCGGTGATGGGCACGCCGGAGAGCAGCTCCGCCTCCAGGCGGTTGGGCTTCAGGGTGTGGAGCTTCCCCAGGACGGGCTTCAGCTTCACGGCCTTGGCGGTGGAAACCGGATCGGCGAAGATCGGGGCGGCGCAGTTCTCCGCAAGCCACGCGATGCTCTCGGCGGGGATGTTGGTGTCGATCACCACCACCTGGCTGGCGTCCAGGAGCTTTCGCCGCTGGGCCAGGGCCTGGGGGGTCAGGTGCCGGTAAATCTCCATGTCGCTGACGGCCAGGGCCATGTCCCCGTGCTCGTCGTTGATAAAGAGATAGGTGGAGGTCCGCCCGCCGGGGATGACGGGGGACTGGGAGATGTCGATGCCCAGCTCGCCGCAGCTGGCCGCCAGCTTCTGGGCGTTCAGGTCGTCCCCGAAGGCCGTCACCAGCCGCACGTCCAGGCCCAGCAGGGCCATGTTGTGGGCGATGTTCCGCCCCACGCCCCCCAGGGAGGAGCTGACGGCCCCGGGGTTGGAGTCCCGGGCCACCAGGGCCGCCTCCGGCTTTCCGCCGATGTCCACGTTGACGCCCCCCACCACGGTGACGTAGGGGGCCGTCTGGACGATGTAGCCCTTGCCGGTGATGTAGCCCTTTTTCATCAGGTTGGAGATATGCACGGCGACGGAGGAGCGGGTGATGCCCGCCTTGTCCGCCAGCTCCTTCTGGGAGATGAGGGGGTTTTCCTCAATCCAGTTCAAAAGCTGCCGCTCCCGTTTGGTCATGGCCCACCTCCATAAGCAAAAATTTAATCGCTTAATCTAATGCTTATTATATCCGAAGTTTGACGGATGTCAAGGGGGGAAGTGAAAAAAATTTATGGAGGAGGGACCTAAAATGGGAGCCCGGGAGATTTTCTCTTTTCATTTTGTCTCCGGCGTGGTATAATTCCAGGAAACAGCGGCCGGAAGGCGCGAAAACCGGGCCCCTCCCGGGGCCCTTTTTGGAAAGGACGCGGAGACATGAGCGGACAGATGGACCTGACGGAGCGGAAGCTGAGCCGGGAGGATATTTTCGCCGGGCGGATCGTCACCGTCCACGTGGACACGGTGGAGCTGCCGGACGGCGGGACCTCCACCCGGGAGGTGGTGGACCATCCCGGCGGCGTGGGCGTCCTGGCCCTGGACGGCGGCAACAACGTGCTGGCGGTGACCCAGTACCGCTACCCCTTCGGCCGGACGACGCTGGAGATTCCCGCCGGAAAGCTGGACCACCCGGGGGAGGACCCCTATGAGGCGGGCCTCCGGGAACTGAGGGAGGAAACCGGCGCGGTGCCCGGGGAGTACCGGTCCCTGGGCCGCCTGCTGCCCTCCCCGGGCTGCTACGGCGAGACGCTGCACCTGTACCTGGCCCGGGATTTGAAGATGAAGGCCCAGCACCTGGACGAGGACGAGTTTCTGAACGTGGAGCGGGTGCCCTTCGACGAGATGGTCCGCCGGTGCCTGGACGGGGAAATCGAGGACGCCAAGACCGTGGCCGCGGTGCTGAAAGCGAAGCTCCTGCTGAACCTGTGACGCGGCGGGAGGAGCCGCCCTCCCCTCCGGGAGGGCAGATAGGTTTGGAGGTCGAGTATGGCTGAGGAAAAGACCGTCCTGATCGTAGAGGACGAGAAGAACATTGTGGACATCCTGCGCTTCAACCTGGAGCGGAAGGGCTACCGGGTCCTGGAGGCCTATGACGGCGAGGAGGGCCTGCGGAAGGCCCGGACGGAGAAGCCGGATTTGATCCTGCTGGACATCATGCTGCCCAAAATGATCGGCTTCGACGTGTGCGAGGCCCTGCGGAAGGACGGGGACAACGTGCCCATTCTGCTCCTCACCGCCCGGGAGGAGGAGGACGACAAGGTCCGGGGGCTCGAGAGCGGGGCGGACGACTATATTACCAAGCCCTTCTCCATGCGGGAGGTTATCGCCCGGGTAGAGGCCAACATCCGCCGGACCTCCATGGGGGCCCCCGCCGGGGCCGCGGCGGCGGACAGCGCCATGCCCGTGGCCGGGGATCTGGCCATCAACACGGACAGCCACCAGGTCTTCCGGGCCGGGAAGGCCATCGACCTGACCCAGCGGGAGTACGAACTGCTGACCTTCCTGGCCAGCCACCCCAATAAGGTCTACTCCCGGGTGGACCTGATGGAGCAGGTGTGGAACTACGGCTACGTGGGCGACGACGTGCGGACGGTGGACGTGACCGTCCGGCGGCTGCGGGAGAAGATTGAGGAGAACCCCGCCAGCCCCCTGTTCATCCTCACCCGCCGGGGGGCGGGGTATTACTTCGCGGTCAACTGAGCGGGGAAACGGGAACCCCGAATTTTTCAGAAAGGAGGCGCCGCCATGTTCCGCAGCCTGCACATGAAGCTGACGTTAATCCTGCTGCTGCTGATTACCTCCCTCATGGCGGTGGTGGGGGCGTTTCTGACCATCAACGTCTCCAACTTCTTCACGAACACCTTTTACCAGCAGATCGACAGCGTCTTCGGGGCGGACCAGCGGGAGTTCGTCGCCTCCCTCCGGGGGGAGGCCGCCCAGGAGGACGGCGCGGACCGGGTCCACGACATGATGGAGCTCACCGCCGGAAAGCTGGGCGTGGACTACCGCACCCGGAACTACTTCGTTCTGGACGGAGAGACCGGGGCCTACCTCAACGGCTCCGCCGCCGAGAGCGCCATGCCCCGGGAGCAGAGCCCCAACCTCCTCACCGCCCGGAACGCCGTCCTGCGCCGGGACGAGGCGGGCATCGGGGATATCAGCGACATCACGGCGGACTACATGGACGCGGCCATCCCCATCTTCGGGGGGGACAACGCCTTTATCATCTATATCCTGGACAACCGGGAGGCTGTCTCCGGCCTGAACAGCCAGCTGTTCCAAATCATCATGCAGGCCCTGGTCATCGGCCTTTTGATCTCCGTGCTTTTGAGCTTCCTCCTCTCCAAGACCATGGTGGGCCCCATCGAGAAGCTCACCGCCGGGGCGGAGAAGATGGCGGCGGGCAACTTCGGCAGCGCCCTGCCCGTGGAGTCCACCGACGAAATCGGCGTGCTCACCGGCACCTTCAACGAGATGGCGGGGGTCCTCCAGTCCACCCTGGCCGCCGTGGAGAACGAGCGGAACAAGCTGGACACCCTCTTCCTCCACATGACCGACGGCGTGGTGGCCTTCTCCCACGAAGGGAAGCTCATCCACTGCAACCCCGCCGCCAACGACATGCTCCAGCGCCCCGTGGGGCCGGAGTGCACCTATGAAGAGCTCTTCGGTAGCCTCTACCCCTTTTCGGAGATGCTGGCCCTCCAGCGGCCCAGCTTCGCCGAGGGGGAGCTGGAGGCCGGGGAGAAAACCCTGGAGGTCTACCTGGCCCCCTTCTCCGACCGGGAGCGGGGGGGCGTGCTCATCGTGCTCCACGACGTGACGGAGCAGCACCGGAACGAGGAGCGCCGGAAGGAATTTGTGGCCAACGTGTCCCACGAGCTCCGGACCCCCCTGACCAACGTCCGGACCTACGCCGAGACCCTCCGGGACGCGGAAGGGGACATCCCCCAGTCCACCGCCAACGGTTTTCTGGATATCATCATCACGGAGACGGACCGGATGACCCACATCGTCCAGGACCTGCTGACCCTCTCGCGCCTGGACCGGGGGGACGCGGAGCTGGTATTGTCCCGCTTCCCCTTCGCCGAGGCCATCCGGAGCGTGGTCCGCTCCAGCGCCCTGAACGCCCGGCAGCGGGGCCACGAGCTCACCTGCGGGGATTTGGACCACCTGCCCCTCATCGTGGGGGACCGGAGCCGGCTGGAGCAGGTGATGATGAACATTCTGGGCAACGCCATCAAGTACACCCCCGACGGGGGGCACATTCGGGTCTCCGCCGGCTGCGGGGAGGACGACACCGTCTGGATGGAGGTCTGGGACGACGGCATCGGCATCCCGGACAAGGACCGGGAGCGGATCTTCGACCGTTTCTACCGGGTGGACAAGGCCCGGTCCCGGGAGTCCGGCGGCACGGGCCTGGGGCTTTCCATCGCCCGGGAGATCGTCCAGCGGCACCACGGCGTCATCGCCCTGGGTCCCCATGAGGGGCCGGGCACCACCATCCGCATGACCCTGCCCATCGCCCAGGGCCGGGGCGGCAGGACGGAGGGCTGAGCCATGGAGGAACAGCGGCGGAACCGCCGGAACCTAGCGCAGAACATCCTGATTACCCTGCTGGCCCTGTCGGCGGCGGTGCTCTTCACCCAGACCCAGCTTTACAACCTGAATTTGACCACCAGCGAGGCGGCGGCGGGACCCGTCCAGTCCGCCGCCCCGGCGGCGGAGCTGGTTTCCCCGGTGCGCACCGCCGTTACCGGGGACTACGGCCGCTGCGGCGTCCTGACCTTCACCACCGGGGACCCGGCCTTCGCCGACCCCCTGGGCCGCCGCCTGCTGGAGGCCCTGGGCTCCGCCCGGGAGTACGTGTCCTGCGGGGAGTCCGACTTCCTCCGGGCCCTCCGGGGGCCCTCCCTTTATTACGACTTTTTGGGGCCCCTGCCCCTGTCCGTGCTGGCGGGGCTGCTGGGGGGCGGGGAGGAGATCTCCCCCCGGGAGGATCTCTCCGCCCGGCGCCTCCTCATCGCGCCCCAGGACAGCGGAACGGTCTTCTACCTCTGGGACGGGGGGGAGAACTGCTTCCGGGCCTCCACCGCCGTCTCCGCCGACAGCCTGGAACAGGTCATCGGCCGCTATGAGCTGGGGGACGCCTCCTTCGCCATGGACGGCCGAGGCCCGGAGCGGGGACTGGACCCCTGCTCCCTGCTGCCCGCCCAGCCGCCGGAGCTGCCCGCCTTTACCCTGGGGGACCCCCTGGCGGGAGGGACGGACTGGCTGCTCTCCGCCCTGGGCTTCAACCCCCGGAGCCGCACCCGGCACACGGAGTCCAGCGGCACGGAGCTCATCATGGACGGGGACCGGACCCTGCGCATCCGGCCGGACAACAGCGTCCATTACCAGAGCGGGGACGAGCCCAGCCTCCGGGTGAAGGCCGCCGGGGACGCGCCCACCGCCCGGGAAGCGGCCCTGGGGGCCGGGTCCCTGCTGGCGGGCCTGCTGTCCCCCGTCTCCGGGGAGGCCCAGCCCTGGCTCCAGGGCGTGCGCCGCAGCGGGAACGTGACGGTGCTCCGCTTCGGCTATCAGATCGGGGGCGTGCCCGTCCGCTTTCAGGACGGGGGCTTCGCCGCGGAGGTCACCCTGACCGGGGCCGCCGTGACGGCCCTGACCCTGCGTTTCCGGCAGTACAACCCGGCGGAGGGGGAAAGCTCCCTGCTGTTGCCCCTGCCCCAGGCCCTGGCCGTGGCCGCCGCCTCGCCGGGGAAGGAACTGTCCATCGGCTACGTGGAGCGGGCGGGGGAGTGCCGGGCTTATTGGCTGTCGGATTGAAGAAATTCCGCTCTGTTGCGTCCCCGCCTACCGGCGAGGACTTCACCCGCTCCATTCCTTCATCCTCTCCCCACCGCAACCGCTTTGCTGGGTTGCGGCGGGGGCCCCTTTGAGAGGAGGGCCCTATGGAACGCTTCCGGCTGAAAAACATCATCATATTGATCCTGGTCCTGCTGAACGCGTTTCTGCTCTTCTCCCTGGCCCAGCGCCGGACGGCGGAGCGGGACGCTTTCCACCGGACGGCGGAGCAGCTGGCCGCCATCTTTGAAGAGGACGGCATCGCCCTGGATCCCGGGGTCATCTCCCGGGCCGCGCCTCCCGGCGGAGCGGAGCTCACCCGGGACGCCGGGCTGGAGGAGCGGGCCGCGGCCTTCCTCCTGGGAAAGGTGCTGTCCTCCTCCGACCAGGGGGGCGGCATTTTCCATTACACCGGCCCGGCAGGGGAGGCTCTGTTTCGCTCCAGCGGAGGCTTCGAGGCCTCCGGAACCCTGGCGGAGGGAGACGTGGAGGATTTCTGCCGGGACTTCTGCCGGGAGTTCTCCTACGAGGCCCCGGAGATCCGGCCGGGTGAGGAGGGCGTGTTCACCGCCCCGGCCGTCTTCAGCAAGCTGCCGGTGTTTAACTGCACGGTGAGCTTCACCGTGGAGGGCGGGGTGCTCACCGCCGTCAGCGGCACGCTGCTGCCCGCCGCCGGGACCCCCGGAACGGAGGAGGAGCCCCTCTCCGCCGCCGGGGCGCTGCTGGCCTTCCAGCGGATGCGCCGGGAGAGCGCGGCGGTGGCCTCCACGGTGACGGAGGTCCGGCTGTGCTACGAGCTCCAGACCGCGGGCGCCTCCCTGTCCCTGGCTCCGGCCTGGCGGATCGTCACCGACGCGGGGGACTACTATGTGAACTGCTTTACCGGCGCGGTGACCGCCGGGGGGGCCCGGACGGGGGAGGCCTAGGCCAGAGGGGGAGCCCCGATCATCCAGAATTTTCCTGACCGCCCGGCCTTTCCGGCCGGGCTTTTTACGCCGTCTATGGAAGCCGGCGGGCCTTCCCGGCAAAACATTATGTAAAAACACGGAAGGAAGGGTTTGCATTTTTCCGCCGTCTGTGCTATGATAACAGAGCGTGCAAAAAAAGAACCAAGAAGAATTTACCTCCCCGCGCTCCCCGCGGGTATGAAGCGCCGCCAGCCGGGCAAACTGTTTCTTGTGCAGCTCCCCAGAGTCCCGGGCCGGCAAACTGTTGCTTGAAAAGAGGGTCAATACTTTGACAAAATATATCATACAGGGCGGAACGCCCCTGTTTGGCGAAGTCGAAATCAGCGGCGCGAAGAACGCCGCCGTGGCCATTATCCCCGCCGCCCTGCTGGTGGACGGGGTCTGCCGCATTGAGAACATCCCCCAGATTTCCGACGTGACGCTGTGCCTCAGCATCTTAGAGCAGCTGGGCGCGGGGGTCCGCAGCATCGACCGGCACACCGTGGAGGTGGACTGCCGCCACATTCACTCCACCCGCACCCCCTACGACCTGGCCCGGCGCATCCGGGCCTCCACCTACTTCATCGGGGCGCTCCTGGGCCGCTTCGGCCAGGCGGAGGTGGCCCTGCCCGGCGGGTGCAACTTCGGCGGCGTCCGCCCCATCGACCAGCACATGAAGGGCTTCAACGCCCTGGGGGCTACCGTGGCGGTGGAGGGCGGCTTCATCCGCGCCACCGTCGGGGGGGAGCGCCTGCGGGGCGCCAACATCTACCTGGACGTGGTCTCCGTGGGGGCCACCATGAACATCATGATGGCCGCCGTCATGGCGGAGGGCCGCACGGTCATTGAAAACGCCGCCAAAGAGCCCCACATCGTGGACCTGGCCAACTTCCTCAACTCCATGGGGGCCAACATCCGGGGCGCGGGCACGGACACCATCAAGATCCGGGGCGTGGACCGGCTCCGGGGCGGCAGCTACGCCATCATTCCCGACCAGATCGAGGCGGGCACCTACATGGCCGCCGCCGCCGCCGCAGGCGGACAGATCCTGGTGAAAAACATCATCCCGAAGCACATGGACTGCATCACCGCCAAGCTCCAGGAGTGCGGCGTGGAGGTGGAGGAGCACGAGGACACCCTGCTGGTCCGCCGGAACGGGCCGCTGCGCCGGGCCAACATCAAGACCCTGCCCTATCCCGGCTTCCCCACGGACATGCAGCCCCAGATCACCACGGTCCTCTCCCTGGCCCAGGGCATCTCCCTGGTGACGGAGAGCGTGTGGTCCAGCCGCTACCGCTATGTGGACGAGCTCCGGCGCATGGGGGCCAACATCCAGGTAGACGACAAGACCGCTGTGGTGGAGGGCGTGGACCATCTGGTGGGCGCGCCCATCCAGGCCTCGGACCTCCGGGCGGGAGCCGCCCTGGTCATCGCGGCCCTGGCCGCCAAGGGGCAGAGCGAGATTTCCTGCGTGCACTACATTGAGCGGGGCTACGAGAATCTCGTGGAGAAGCTCCGGGGCCTGGGGGCCAGCATCCGGGCCGTGGAGGAATCGGAGGAGCACCGGCGGCTGAATCTGGGCTGACATCGGAAATTTGCCGGGAGACGGAAGACAACCCCTTCCGTCTCCCGGTTTTTGCAAGGGAGGGCGATCATGAGAATTGCCGAGCTGGAAGCCAGAACGCCGGAGCGTATCGCCCGCTTGGTGGAGATCTGGGAAAAATCCGTGAGAGCCACCCACCTGTTTCTCTCCGCTGGAGAGATTGAGGCCATCAAGGCATATGTTCCACAGGCGCTGAAGGAGGTCCCGCATCTGGTGACCGCGGAGGAGGAGCGGGGACTCCCGGCCGGGTTCATGGGAATCGGCGGGCAGAGGCTGGAAATGCTGTTCCTCTCGCCGGAGGAGCGGGGGAAGGGCCTTGGCAGAAAGCTGCTTCAATACGGAATGGACCGTTACCAGGTCGGCGAGCTGGCCGTCAACGAGCAGAACCCCCAGGCCAGGGGCTTTTATGAGCGCATGGGGTTTCACGTTTACAAGCGGACGGAGACCGACGAGCAGGGCGGGCCCTACCCGCTTTTGTACATGAAGCTGTGAACGCGGAGGAGGGCGCTATGCTGGACTTGACATCCATGAAGAACATCGGGACGGAGATGGCCCGGAAGCTGGCGGCGGTGGGAATCCGCTCCCCGGAGGGACTGGCGGAGGCCGGGGCCAGGGACGCCTTTTTCCGCCTGAAAACCCTGTACCCCAACGTCTGCTTGGTGCACCTCTACGCCCTGGAGGGCGCGGTGCGGGGCGTGGACTTCAACGCGCTTCCCCCGGAGGTCAAGGCGGATTTGAAGACGTTCAGCGACGCGCTGAAGGGCAAAGGGGGCTCCGCCACTTGACCACCGTACATACCCTGGCCAGCGGCTCCTCCGGGAACGCGCTGGTGCTGAGCTGGGACGGGGGGCGCATCCTGGTGGACGCGGGGATTTCCTGCCGCCGCATCCGCCAGGGGCTCCAGGCCCTGGGCCTGGACCTGCCCGGCCTGGACGGCATTTTTATTACCCACACCCACTCGGACCACATCTCCGGCCTCCAGACCCTGCTGAAGCACACGGACTGCCCCATTTACGCCTCCGCCCCGGCGGGCCGGGACCTTAAGCGGCGGATGGTCCTCCTGGAGGACCGCCTGCGGGAGGCGGAGGGGCCCTTTGCCGTGAAGGACTGCGCCGTTACCCCCTTTCCCGTCTCCCACGACGCCCCCGGGGCCCGGGGCTACCGCTTCGACACCCCCGACGGGGGCTTCGGCCTGCTGACGGACAGCGGCTTTGTCACGGCGGAAGCGGAGTCCGTGCTGCCCGGCGTCGCCCTGGCGGTGCTGGAGGCGAACCACGACGTGGAGGCGGTTCGCAGCGGGCCCTATCCCTATTTCTTAAAAGAGCGCATCCTGGGCCCGGGGGGGCACCTGAAAAACGAGGACGCCGCCGCCTTCGCCGTGGCCCTGGCCCGGGCGGGGGCCCGGGAGATCATCCTGGCCCACCTGAGCCAGGAGAACAACAGCCCCGCCATGGCCCTCCGGGCGGTGGAGGCGGCCCTGAGCGCCGCGGGGCTCCATCCCCGCCTCTCCGCCGCTCCCAGGGACCGTCTCAGCGGGGCCTATGTGCTGGAGGGAGGCGCGGTATGCAGCGGATAACGCTTTTGTGCGTGGGAAAGCTGAAGGAGAAATTTTACGCCGGGGCGGCGGCGGAGTACCAGAAACGCCTGAGCCGCTGCTGCAAATTGGAGATCGTCGAGCTGCCGGAGGAGCGCCTGCCGGAGGACCCCTCCCCGGCCCAGATCGAGGCGGCCCTGGCCAGGGAGGCGGAGGCCATCCGGGCCAAGCTGCCCCCCTCGGCCATCCTGGCGGCCCTGTGCGTGGAGGGCCGGGAGCGGTCCAGCGAGGACCTGGCCCGGCTGATGAACGAATGGGCCAACCGGGGGGAGAGCCGGGTGGTGTTCCTCATCGGCGGGTCCCACGGGCTCCATGGGTCCGTCAAGGAGGAAGCCGCGGAGCGGATCTCCATGTCGCCCATGACCTTTCCCCACCACCTGGCCCGGGTGATGCTCCTGGAGCAGATTTACCGGGCGTACCAGATCAACGCCGGGACCAGGTATCACAAGTGACCCCCTTGCAAAACCGGGAAATTGTGATATAATATACCATCCATCGAAAAAGAAGAAATCAGGTGAACACAATGAGCTACACGAAAATCGCGGCCCTCTTTGCCGATAAGGAGTCCCTGGGCGGCCGGACCGTCACCGTGGGCGGCTGGGCCCGGACCATCCGGGACATGAAGAACTTCGGCTTCATCGAGCTGAACGACGGCTCCTGCCTCAAGAACCTCCAGGTGGTCATGGAGGCGGGAAGTCTGGAGAATTACAGGGACGTCGCCGCCCAGAACGTGGGCGCGGCCCTGGTCGTCACGGGCACCGTGGTCCTGACCCCGGAGGCCAAGCAGCCCCTGGAGCTGAAGGCCGAAAAAATCGAGGTGGAGGGCCCCTCTACCCCGGACTACCCCCTGCAGAAGAAGCGGCACACCGTGGAATACCTGCGGACCATCCAGCACCTGCGGCCCAGGACGAACCTGTTTTCCGCCGCCTTCCGGGTCCGGAGCGCCGCGGCCTTCGCCATCCACGAGTTCTTCCAGAGCCGGGGCTTCGTCTACGTCCACACCCCCATCATCACCGCCAGCGACTGCGAGGGCGCGGGAGAGATGTTCCGGGTCACCACCCTGGACCCGGAGAATCCCCCCCGGACCGAGGACGGGAAGGTGGACTTCACCCAGGACTTCTTCGGCAAGCCCGCAAACCTGACCGTCTCCGGCCAGCTCAACGCGGAGAACTTCGCCATGGC
The DNA here is from genome assembly GCA_950097265.1 of uncultured Oscillibacter sp. Taxonomy (GTDB): domain Bacteria; phylum Bacillota; class Clostridia; order Oscillospirales; family Oscillospiraceae; genus Oscillibacter. The sequence goes on along the minus strand of CATNDJ010000032.1, from coordinate 20 downwards.
CTTCGGCGACGTGTACACCT
>CATNDJ010000031.1 GCA_950097265.1 uncultured Oscillibacter sp. | reverse complement strand
GGTTTTGAAGGGCGGCCCCGGGGTGGGGAAGAACACCTTCATGCGGGAGATCGGCCGGGCGATGGAGGAGGCGGGCACGGCGGTGGAGTACCTTTGGTGCTCCGGCGATCCGGACTCCCTGGACGGCGTGGTGCTGCCGGAGCTCCGCTGCGCCGTGGCGGACGGGACGTCACCCCATGTCATCGAGCCCCAATACCCCGCCGCTGTGGACCGCTACGTGGACCTGGGCCGCTTCTACGACCTCACCGCCGCCAAGAAATCTGCGGAGGAGGTCAAGGCCCGGACCCACGCCTACAAGGCCGCCTACGTCCGGGCCTACCACAGCCTGAAAGCCGCCCGTCAGGTGGAGCTGGACGCCGTGGCCTCTGTGGCGAAGACCTTCGACGTGGAGCGCCTGGACCGCCGGGTTAAGGGGATCATCGCCCGGGAGCTCCGGGCCAGGGGGGACCAGCAGGGGAAGACCACCCGCCGCTTCCTGGGCAGCGTTACCCACAAGGGCTGCGTCTGGCGCTTTGACAGCGTGGATGTTCTCTGCCCCAAGGTCTACGAGTTTGCCGACACCTGGGAGCTGGCGGGCGGGGCCCTGGCCCGGCTCCACGCGGCCGCGGCGGAGAAGGGCTGGGACACCATTGTCTGTCCCTCTCCAGAGGACCTGGACCGCATGGAGCACCTGTTGATTCCCGGCTTGGGCCTGGCCTTCGTCACCTCCTGCCCGGGAATGGATTACGGAAAAAAGCCCTATCGCCGCATTCGTCTGGACGCTATGACGGAGACTGAGGGCAAATCCCGTCTCCGCTTCCAGACTCGCATGACCGCCCTTCTCCGGGAGGAGGCGGTAGACGCGCTGAAAGAGGCCAAGCGGAACCACGACGCGCTGGAGGCGGTCTACAATCCCTATGTAGACTTCGACGGGGTTCGGGCCCAGGCCGCCCTGGAGGCGGGAAGGCTGCTGAGTTATTTGAAATAAAAAAAGGAAGCCCGCCGGACCGGAGGGCTTCCTCTTTGTTCAATTGAGAAAATCCTTCAGCTTCTTGCTCCTGGAAGGATGGCGGAGCTTCCGCAGAGCCTTGGCCTCGATCTGCCGGATGCGCTCCCTGGTGACGTTGAATTCTTTGCCCACCTCTTCCAGAGTCCGCGTCCGCCCGTCCTCGATGCCGAAACGGAGCTTCAAAACCTTTTCCTCCCGGGGCGTCAGGGTGGACAGCACGTCCATCAGCTGCTCCTTCAGCAGGGTGAAGGAAGCGGCCTCGCTGGGCTCCGACGCTCCCTCGTCCGGGATGAAGTCTCCCAGGTGGGAGTCCTCCTCCTCGCCGATGGGAGTTTCCAGGGACACGGGCTCCTGGGCGATCTTCATGATTTCCCGCACCTTGTCCACCGGCATGTTCATCTCCGCGGCGATTTCGTTGGGAGAGGGGTCGTGTCCCAGCTCCTGGAGAAGCTGGCGGCTGACCCGGATGACCTTGTTGATGGTCTCCACCATGTGGACGGGAATGCGGATGGTCCGGGCCTGGTCGGCAATGGCCCGGGTAATGGCCTGCCGGATCCACCAGGTGGCGTAGGTGGAGAATTTGTAGCCCTTGGTGTAGTCGAACTTCTCCACTGCCTTGATGAGCCCCAAATTGCCCTCTTGAATCAGGTCCAGGAACAGCATGCCCCGGCCCACATAGCGTTTCGCGATGGAGACCACCAAACGGAGGTTGGCTTCCGCCAGCTTCTGCTTGGCGGTCTCACCGGCTCGGTACTGCTTGCGCAGGGCGGCCTCCAGAGCGGGGTCGATTTCCTCGCCCTCCTCCCGCCGCCGGCGGAGCTCCGCCAGTTTTTCCTCCGCCTCGTTTCCGGCGGACATGGCCTGGGCCAGGCTGACCTCCTCCTCGGGCGTCAGCAGGGCCACCTTGCCGATCTCCTTCAGGTACATGCGGACGGGGTCGTCGATGGAGAAGCTGTTGACCAGGGTGTTGGGGTCCACCAGCTCCTCTTCCTCCATGCCGGCGATTTCTTCGGCGGCGGGGCCCTCCTCCGGCAGCTCCGGCAGCAGATCCTCCTCGGCGCTGATGTCGATGTTGAGCGCCTCCAGGGAGTCGTAAAGCTGGTCCATCTGCTCGCCCTCGAGGTTCAGGTCGTCCACGGCCTCCATCAGCTCGGCGGATTCCAGCTTGCCCTTTTTCTTGCCCTTGGCCAGCAGCTCCCGGAGCTTTTCATTATTGATGAGCCAGGAGGAGGCGGGGAGGGCGGCCACCTGCTTGTCGTCCAGACGGACGATACCGGCCTTTTTGGCCTCCTCGTCGGTCATGATTCGCGGGGCCTCCTCCGCCTGGGGGGACGTTTCGTCCGGCGACTCAGACTCGGCGGCGGCTAAAATGGCGTCCGCCTGACGCTCCAGCTCCTTGGCATCCTGTTTATTTGACATTCCATTTTTCTCCCTTTTTGTCTTTATGTTTTTCTGCCGCCGCCAACAGGGGATCCGCCGCTTCGCCGGAGCGTTTTGCAGCCTCCGCCTGTATGACGCGTATGTAATCCGCCAGGGCCTGCCGCCCGTTTCGGACGGACTCGGGCCGCTGGCAGACGGCGGTAACGTGGTTCATCTCCTCCGACGTCAGCTCCGCCGCCAGGGCGGGCAGGGCGGCGGTCCGGCCCTCCTCCTTTGCCCGCCACAGCAGGGTGAAAACCCGGCCCAGCAGGGGGGAGGAGAAGTCCGCTTCCCCCAGGGGCGCTTCGGCAGGAAAAAGGCCGTCGTCCAGCAGCAGCAGCCGGAGCACGCCTTCCTCCGCCCTGGCGGAACGCACATTTTCATAGCGCAGGGATCGTTCCCGGGGCTGAGACTGAGCCGCGGGGTTCAGCTCCTTCCGGAGCTCCGCCTTTGTTTCCCGGGCGATTTTCCGCTTTCTGGCCCGCTGGACCTCCAGTTTCATGGCGTCGGGGGTGATGCGGGCGGTCTCGGCGGCCCGGGCGGCGTAAATTTCACGCTCCACCGCTCCGGGGAGGGTGGCCAGCAGGGCGCTGATCTCCTCGCTGTAGGCCACCCGCTGCTCGTCGCTGTTCAGGTCGTACTTTCCGGCGATCTGGGCCATGCGGAACTCCACGCCGTTCTCGCTGCCGCTGAGCAGGCGCTCAAAGGCGGCGGGGCCCTGGTTTTTGATGAAGTCGTCGGCGTCCTGCTTTACCAGCTCCCCGTCCTCCGTCCGCCGCCGGGGAAGCTGGAGGACCTTGACGGAAAATTCCGTGCCGTTCAGCAATTGCAGGGCCCGCTCCGTGGCGATTTTTCCCGCGTTGTCGTTGTCGTAGCACAGCACCAGTTCTTTCGTGAACCGGGAGAGGAGCCGGATTTGCTCCGGCGTCAGGGCGGTGCCCATGGAGGCCACCGCGTTGTCGAAGCCCGCCTGGTGGAGGGTGACAATGTCCAGGTTTCCCTCGCAGAGAATGATATTGGGCCGCTTGGACTTCTTGGCCAGGTTCAGCCCGTAGAGCACCCGGCGCTTGCTGTACACCGGGGTCTCCGAGGAGTTCATATACTTGGGCTCGGACTTGTCCAGAACCCGGCTGCCGAAGGCCACCACGTCTCCCCGGGTGTCGATGACCGGGAGCATAAGGCGGTTTCGGAATTTGTCGTAAAAGCCGCCTTTCTTGTTGTCCACGATAAGCCCGGCGGACAGCAGCTCCGATTTGCTGTAGCCCTTGGCGGTCATCTCGTTCAGCAACACGTCCCAGGCGTCCAGGGAGGCCCCCATGCCGAAATTCACGGCAGTGGCCTTCCGAATCTGCCGCCTGGCCAGGTAATCCCGAACCGCCTGGCCCTCGGGCTGCTGGAGAAGGCGGTAGTAAAACCGGGCGGCGTCCCGGTTCAGGTCCAGAAGCCGCTGGCGGCGGCGTCCGTCCTCCCGGCCGCCCTCCTCCTCCGGCACCTCCAGCCCCGCCCGCTTGGCCAGAAACCGCACCGCGTCGGGGAAGGGGAGGTTCTCTTCCTCCATGATGAAGTTGACGACGCCGCCGCCCCGCTTGCAGCCGAAGCAGTAGTAAATCTGCTTGTCCGGCGAGACGGAAAAGGAGCCCGTTTTCTCGCTGTGGAAGGGACAGAGGCCGAACAGGTTGGAGCCCCTGCGGGTGAGCTGGACGTAGCTGCTCACCACGTCCACAATGTCGCACCGGGCCGTCAGTTCGTCCATAAAGCTCTGGGGAAACGCCATGGCCCGCCCCCTCCTTTCGGTCAGTTTAGCCAAAATCTGCTCCGGTCATACCGAAAAAGTGAGGACGCCAGCTGTGGCGGATTTTCCGGTGATGTTTTTATATACGCCGCGCCTTTGGGATTTCCTCTTTTTTTCTTTATATTTTTTGAAAACTTTCCGGCGGGGGCTTTACAGGCCGGAGAGAAGCGCTTAAAATAGAATGGAGAAATAAAGGATAGAGTAAGGAGAACCGCTATGCCCATCGAATTGTGGACGGCCCGGATGGAACGCACTCTGTCGGATCCGGAGCGGGAGGCCATCCTGCCCCTGCTGCCCCCGGCCCGCCGGGAGCGTCTTTTGAGCATAAAGGAAGTGGAAAAGCAGAGGGAGCCCCTCTGCGCCTATCTGATTTTGTGTCTGGCCCTCCGGCAGAAATACGGCTGGAAGAGCCTGCCGGAGGTGGCCCTGGGCCGGCTGGGCAAACCCTATTTCCCCGGACATCCGGATGTGCATTTCAACATCAGCCACTCCAGCGGCGCGGTGCTGGTGGGAGTCTCGGACCAGGAGATCGGGGTGGACATCGAAAAAATCCGCCCCGTGGGCCAGCGGATGATGGTCCGCCTGGCCCATGTGAGCACGGAGGAGGCCTTTTTCCAGAGCTGGGTCCGCCGGGAGGCCCGGGCCAAGCGCAGCGGAAACGGCGTGGGTACCATCATGCGCTCCGAATCCCCCCTTCAGCCGGGAGAGTACTACTATCCGCTGGACACCTTCCCCGGCTACGCCGCGGGGATCGCCACCCGCAGCAAGGAGCTGCCGGGAAAGCTCCACCGCTATTCGCTGGACGATATGCTTTGAAAACGAAAAGAGGGACAGGGAAATGGTTTCCCTGTCCGCTTTTTTTGCCTCGCCCCGCAACCGGAAGCCCCCGGTTTCCGACTATATAGATGAAAGCGGCTTTCAAAGGAGGTCTCGCCTATGGAGGACAAGGACATCGTCGCGTTGTACTGGGCGCGGTCGGAAGAGGCCATCCGCCGGACGGCGGAGAAATATGGGGCCTACTGCGGCCAAATCATCCGCCGGGTGCTGGGGGACGGCCGGGACGCGGAAGAGTGCCTCAGCGACACCTGGCTTGGGGCCTGGAACGCCATGCCGCCTCAGAGGCCCGCGCGCCTGCCGCCCTTTTTGGGACGCATCGCCCGAAACACGGCCCTGGACCGCTACGACTACAACGCCGCCCAGTGCCGGAACAGCGGCTTTGAGGCGGTGCTGGAGGAGCTGGCGGACTGCGTGGGCGGCGCGCCTCTGGAGGAGGACTTCGACTTCCGCCGCCTTGGGGAGTCCATCTCCGGCTTTCTGGATACCGCTTCCCCGGCGGCCCGGCTGGTGTTCCTGCGGCGGTACTGGTACTGCGACGGTGTGGCGGACATCGCCGCCGGGACGGGGTTCAGTCCCTCCAAGGTGAAATCCCTGCTCTACCGGACACGAAAGGGCCTGAAGGAGCATCTAAAAAAGGAGGGCTATGACCTATGACGAGAGAAGAGTTGTTCCGCGCCGTCGGCGAGGTTCGGGAGGGCCAGATTGAGGCGGCGGAGATTGTGAAAAAGCAGATTTGCCCCTGGCGGCGGTTCGGCGCGCTGGCGGCGTGCCTGGCGCTGATCGTGACGGTGACCGCAGCGGCGGAGTTGGGGGAGGCGGACAAGTGGAAGGCCATCGTAAGGAGTTTTAATTCCTCTGTTGAAGTGGGGGAGGACCCTGATACTTGGAAAGCGATTGTGCAGCCGTTCGGCCCCGGTGAGGCGGATTCCGGCGGCGGGCCTTCCGCCGGGGGCCTGGACGGCTCTGACTACCGGACGGGCGACCCGAACCGGCCCACACACCCCGGCTACTCCACCGGCGTAGAAATCGGACAGCTGAGCGGCCCGGGAAGCGGCGAAAGCATGATCGGCATGTCGGCTTGTCTGGTCCGGCTGCCCCCAGAGGAGTTTTTTGCCCAGGATACGGCCATTTTCCGGGGGACCGTCCGGGAGCTGCACTATTTTATGATAGAGCCGGACGGCGGGCCCATGGAGCCGTATTACACCCGGGCCATCGTGGAGGTCACGGACTCCATCCGGGGAGACCTGACGGTGGGGGAGACCTATAGCGTCCTCTGGCTGGGTGCCAAGGGCTACATGTCCACCTCCATCTCCGGCCCGCTGGAAGATCTGGACGTAGGCAGCGAGGCCGTCTTCATGCCCATCCCCACGGACCGGAACACGGGCTGGAAGGAGGGGAGCAGCTACTTCTGCTACGCCGACCTGGCGGAGTTCTACCTGGGAGAGGGACAGCGCTATGTCTTTGCGGACACGGCGGAGGGCCTGACCTTTGACCGGGGAACCTACGCGGAAATTGCGGAGGCGGAGACCCTGGACGAGATAACAGCTTATATCCGGGAGCAGATCGGGGCGGAGAAATCGGAAGGGATTCAAGAGTATATCATCATGGATTCGGAGGGAACCCAGCCCGCCGCTGTTCCAGCGGAGCCCCAAACAGAGCCCTCGGAGACAATCAACGCGAACGGTGCTCCACCCACCGGCCCCAACGGCGCCTTGGAACAGCCCGGCGGCGCCTATGTAGGAGAATAGAGGAGAAGCGGCCCCGTCTGCCTAAGGCAGCGGGGCCGCTGATTTTGGAGAAGATCAACCGGGAGGCCAGGTCATATCCCGGCCACTGAGAACATGGAAATGCAGGTGGAAGACGCTCTGGCCTGCCTGCTCGCCGATGTTGGAGACCACGCGATAGCTCTCCAGGTTCAATTCCTTGGCCAGCTTGGCGATGACCTCAAAGATGTGGGCCACAACGCCGCTGTTGTCCGCCGTCACCTCGGAGACGGACCCGATGTGGGCCTTGGGAATCACCAGGAAATGGGTGGGAGCCTGAGGGGCGATGTCGTGGAAGGCATAGCAGACCTCGTCCTCGTAAACCTTAGAGCTTGGAATTTCCCCGGCGGCAATTTTGCAGAATAAGCAGTCGGACATGGAAAAACCTCCTTTATGTGAAATTGACTTTCATTAAATGAACTGGTTTTGCCTGGGACTGTAGCGGTAGCCCAGCCCCGTCAGCGCAGCCTCCAGTTCCGCCCGGTCCGCATCCAGGGCGGCGCAGAGCTCGGCCAGGCTGGGAAACTCATCCCGCAGCTTGGTGTTGACGTAGCTCAGCAGGATGGCCGGGTCCTTGGGGAGCGTCATTCCGCACCGTGCTCCGGCACCACGGCGAAGAAGCGCAGATCCTCGCCGCCTTCGGGGCTGTCGTTCATCAGGCTGTGGGCGTGTCCCTTGGGGCAGTAGTGGCAGCTTCCGGCCTCCAGCGGCTCACAGCCGTCGTCATAAAGGATTTTCCCTTTACCGGAGAGGATATAGATAATTTCGCTGCTGGTCTCGTGGGTGTGCATCCCGATGGTGGCCCCGGGGATCAGCCGTCCCCGCATAATCTTGTTCTGGGGGTCGGTATGCATCCGCAGACGGGCCTCCTTCTCGCCGCCCCGCATGTGGGGGATGACGGTGGGTTCCATCTTGTCAAATTCAATCAGCATGTTTTCCGCTCCTTTCAGTTCAGCTTGCCGGAGACGAAATCGTCCACCATGGCCAAGGCGTCGTCCAGCTTCAAAACGTCCGTGCCGCCGCCCATGGCGCTGTCCGGCTTGCCGCCGCCTTTTCCGCCGCAGACAGGGGCGATGGCCTTGATGATGTCCCCGGCTTTCACGCCCCGGGCTACCGCGTCCTTGCCGCAAACCGCCTGGAAGGTGATCTTTCCGTCGTTGACGGAGGCCATGACACCTACCACGGCGGGCTCCTTGTCCCGGAGGAAATCGCCCATTTTCCGCAGGGCACCCGCGTCCAGGCCGTCCCGCTGGGCGGTGAGGACCTTGAGCCCTCCCACGTCCTTGGCGCTCATGAGGAAGTTCCGGGCCTCGCCCAGGGAGGCCTCGGCCTTGAACTTGTCCAGGGCCTGGCGCAGCTCCTTCATCTCGGCCGTCTGCTGCTCAATGCGGTTTTCCAGTTCGCCGGGAGTGGTTTTCAGAAGCTGGGCGGCGTGGAACAGCATCTGCTGGTTCCGGTTTACGGTCTCCAGGGTCAGCCGGCCCACAGTGGCCTCGATGCGGCGCACGCCGGAGGCGACGGAGCCCTCGGATTTGATGCGGAAGGGTCCGGCTTTGGCGGTGTTGTCCAGGTGGGTGCCGCCGCAGAACTCCATGGAGAAATCGCCCATTTCCACCACGCGGACCACATCGCCATATTTTTCACCGAACATGGCCACCGCGCCCTTGCGCTTGGCCTCCTCGATGGGCAGGACCTCCGTCACCACGGGCAGGCCCTCCAAAATGGCGTCGTTCACCAGCCGGTCGATTTCGCTGAGCTGCTCCGGGGTGATGGCCTCAAAGTGGGTGAAGTCGAAGCGGATGCGATCCGGCTCCACCAGGGAACCCGCCTGATGCACGTGGTCCCCCAGGACCTTTTTCAGCGCCGCGTCCAGCAGGTGGGTGGCGCTGTGGGCCCGCATAATGGCCTTCCGGCGATCCGGGTCAATTTCGGCGCAGACGGCGTCGCCCACCTTCAGCACGCCCTCCGTCATCCGGCCGGAGTGGAGGAATTTGCCGCCCTTGTTCTTCTGCACGTCGGAGACCTCAAAGCGAACCTTACCGGCAGAGATCACGCCATGGTCCGCCACCTGGCCGCCCATCTCGGCGTAGAACGGGGTTTTGTCCAGGACGACGGCGGCCTCAACGCCGGAGACGATTTCATCCACCAGCGCTCCCTCGGCCACGATGGCCACCACCCTGGCGCCGGAAAGCCGGTGATTCTCGTAGCCCGCGAACTCAGTGGCGGGCACCTCGGAGCCGAACTCGATGCCGGCCCAGCCTAGGTCGCCCAGGGCCTCCCGGGCTTTTCTCGCCCGTACCCGCTGTTCCTCCATGAGTTGGTCGAAGGCGGCGCGGTCCACGGTCATGCCCTCTTCCTCCGCCATTTCCGCGGTCAGGTCGATGGGGAAGCCGAAGGTGTCGTAGAGCTTGAAAGCGTCCGCGCCGGAGAAGACGGTTTCGCCCCGCTGCTTGTGGGCGGCCAGAAGGTCGTTATAAATCCGCAGTCCGCCGTCGATGGTCTTGGCAAAGTTCTCTTCCTCCGTGCGGATGACCTTGGTGATATAGCCCTGCTTCTCCCGGAGGTCGGGATAGGCGGACTCATTCTCGTGGACCACCGTATCCACCACGTCGAAGAGGAAGGGCTTTTCCACCCCCAGCAGCCGCCCGTGCCGGGCCGCCCGGCGGAGGAGGCGGCGGAGCACGTAGCCCCGGCCCTCGTTGCTGGGCAGCACGCCGTCGCAGATCATCATGACGGAGGAGCGGATGTGATCCGTGATGACCCGCAGGCTCACGTCGGTTTTGTGGCTTTCCTTATAGTGGGCTCCCGTGATTTCGGAGACCTTGTTGGTAATGTTCATCACCGTGTCCACATCGAAGAGGGAGCCCACGTTCTGGCACACGCAGGCCAGGCGTTCCAGGCCCATGCCCGTGTCGATGTTTTTGTTTTTCATCTCCTCGTAGTGCCCTTCTCCGTCGTTGACGAATTGGGAGAAGACGTTGTTCCAGACCTCGATATAGCGGTCGCAGTCGCAGCCCACGGTGCAGCCGGGCTTGCCGCAGCCGTGCTCGGCTCCCCGGTCGTAATAGACCTCGGAGCAGGGGCCGCAGGGGCCCGCGCCGTGCTCCCAGAAGTTGTCTTCTTTTCCGAAGCGGAAGATGCGCTCGGCGGGGATGCCAATGTCCTTGTTCCAAATTTCAAAGGCCTCGTCGTCGTCCAGATAGATGGAGGGATACAGCCGGTCCTCCTCCAGGCCCACCACCTTGGTCAAAAACTCCCAGCAGTAGGGGATGGCGTCCTTTTTGAAGTAGTCGCCGAAGGAGAAGTTGCCCAGCATCTCAAAGTAGGTGCCGTGGCGGTCGGTTTTGCCGATGTTCTCAATGTCCCCGGTGCGGATGCATTTCTGGCAGGTGCAGACCCGGTCCCGGGGGGGCTCCTCCTCCCGGGTAAACCAGGTTTTCATGGGGGCCATTCCGCTGTTGATGAGCAAGAGGCTGGCGTCGTTGGCGGGGGGGATGAGGGAAAAGCTGGGCAGGCGCAGATGGCCCTTGCTCTCGAAGTAGCTGAGGAACATTTCCCGCAGCTCGTTCAGGCCGTGGTAGGGGTGTGACATGTGTTTCTTCCTCCAGTATTGAAATGATGTGGGTAAAATAAAAATGCCCCGCCCCGGCATAGGGGCGAAGGCTTCCTTCGCGGTACCACCCTAATTATCCCCGAAGAAGTGGGGACATCTTGAGCCGTCCGGTAACGGGGACGAGCCGTTCCGCTCCTCGCGGACCGCTCCAAAGTGGCGGCCTTGCGGCGTGGACGAGGGGCTTTCACCGTCCCCCTCTCGCTGAGGAACCGTTTCGCAGGGCTGGCTTTTTCACGGCGTTTAACAGATGGAACAGTGACATTATATCCTTTCCGCGGAATTTGTCAAGACGGTTTCCCATCTTTCCCCTGCTTTTTAGCCAGGGTTTTCTTTCGCCCTTTCACCAGGACGCACTCCCCGGTCCGGATGCACTCCCCGCAGCCGATGCAGGGCGTGCTTCCGCTCTTGTCGCTGTAAAGGACCCCGCAGATGACCGCCGGGACCGCCAGAACCGCCAGTAAAAACAGCCAGCCGTACCACGCCATGACGGAACCTCCTTTTTTGATGAGAAAATCCTACCATAAAAAAGGCGGCTCTGTCAGTGGCATCTGCAACAAACGCAGCCCCAGCAGGGGCAGCAGGATTTCCGCCGGGGCGGGGAGGGGCGGCAGGGGAAACTCCTGGGGATCGACGGCGGCGCCGTCCGGCCGGGGCAGGGCCCGCTGAACGCAGAGCACCGGCTCGGTGAGGCTGGAGAGGGTCAGGCTGTCCCGGGGAGAGAGGCCGTAAGAGATGACCGTTTCCGCCCGGACCTGAGCCGGAAGAGCCTGGAGCTCTCCCGGGACCAGCAGGAGGCGGCAGACGATGCCGCCTCCTGCTGCCGCCAGCTCCCGGCAGCCCTCCGGCGTCAGGGCCAGCAGGGGCCAGATATGCTCCGTCAGCTCCTCCTCCCGCCGGACCCGCCGGGCCCCGGGCGGCAGGAGGCGCGTCCACTCCGCAGGACAGCCGTAAATCGCAGCGTCCATCCCAATCCCCCCGTTTCTTTTGACGGAAATTAGTGTTTGCGCCGCCGGGGATTCCATGCAAAATTTTCTCGTCTTTTTTCCGGAGGTGTGGTAGAATAAGAAAAACGACTGAACCGAGATGAGACGCCGTGCATTTTTGGGAACACCTGAAAACCGTAAACCGACACCGCGCCCTGGTGCGGAAGCACTGCTTCCGCCTGGGGCTCTACTGGCAGGGGCTGACCCATGACCTGTCCAAGTATTCCCCGGTGGAGTTCTGGCCGGGGGTGAAGTACTTTCAAGGGGACCACAGCCCCAACGACCAGCAGCGCCGGGAGGAGGGCTACAGCGCCGCCTGGCTCCACCACAAGGGGCGGAACAAGCACCACTTTGAATATTGGACCGACTACCAGCAGGATGGCAGCGGCATCGGCGGCGTGGAGATGCCCCCCAAGTACGTGGCGGAGATGTTCTGCGACCGGCTGGCCGCCAGCAAGGTTTATAAGGGGGAGGAGTTTGACCCTGGGGACCCCTACAAGTTCTTCGAGCGGGGAAAGGGGAGGCGGTTGCTGCTCCACCCCAACACGGCGGCGCTGCTGGAAAGAATTTTGATTACCCTCCGGGACCAGGGGGAGGACGCGGCTTTCGAGTATGTCCACCGGGAAGTCCTGGGGAAAAAATAGCGCGTGGAGGACGGTCCTCCACGCGTTTTCTCATTTGATGTTCGCCCCAAAGAAGGCCAGCAGCTTCAAAAGCGGCGGCCAGAGCTTCGGATGGTGCTCCAGCAAAAACGCCTCCACCTCCGCCTGGGTCAGGCCGTCTCCCCAGAGGAGGATGTGCTTGCCCGCCGCGTCATAGCCAACGGCGGTCTCCCCGACGGCGGCCACGCCTACGGCGATTTCCCTGCCCAGAGCCGCCACACCCCCGGCGTACCAGAGGCCCAGCGCTACGGGACCGAAAGCCAGCAATCCAATTGCCACCGGGCCCAGCGCCGCCAGCCCGAAGGCCAGTGCCCCCAGGGCAAAGGCTCCCACGCTGAAGACGCCGATGCTGAAAACGCCCACGCTGAGGAGTCCCAGAGCTACCACGCCCACGGCGACGTTTCCGATGGCGACGACGCCCCGGGCCACATCCTGTGCGCGGGCCGGACGGCCGTAGAGGCGGAACCGGACGGAAACCAGGGGCAGGCCGAAGACCCTGGTTTTGCTGTCATAGGCGTAGCCCCGGAAATAGCTGGAGATTTCCTCCACCTGCTCCTCCAGCTTCGCCGTGGAGGCTGGAGCCGCCTGGGGCCCAGCGGGGAAGTCCGGTTTCTCCAGGCGGTCCTTCACCAAGTAGTCCAGGCTGACGGAGAACAGCTCCGACAAAGCGACCAGCTTGGAGAGCTCCGGCGCCGCCGTTCCGCTCTCCCATTTGCTGACGGACTGCCGGGTTACGCCCAATTGGTCCGCCAACTGCTCCTGGGACAGGCCTTCCCGGCGGCGGAGCTCCAGCAGCTTTTCTGAGAATGTCTTCATTTAGATCCTCTCGCTTTCTTTTGGGTTGGCCCTATGCTAGCCCGCCCCACCGGAAAAAGCAAGAACGCGGCAGGTGGAACTTTGTCAACTACAGGTTGCACCCATTGCGCCGCAAAGGATTCCCCGGCTGCCGCCAGGCGGCCGGAGCAGGCGAAAGGATTAAAGCTGGTCCCGGTTGACCGTCTCCGGAGGGCGGTCCAGCTGCCAGGGGTCGTCCATCAGGCCGTGAATGTAGCGAATGGCGGAGGCGTAGTAAAACCCGTCCACAATCCGTTCGTCGGTGACGAAATTGCAGTCCACGTATTTCCGCAGGACGACGCTGCCGTCCCGCCTGGTCTCGTAGACCCGGCGCTTTTTCCCGAAGGAGCAGAATACCGGCACGTTGCCGAAGTCATAGAGGTGATGGTGGATGGGCGGGATGCCCAAAGAGGCCATAGGAGTAATGAATAATGAACCATGAAAAGGGGAAAGCCTTGTCAGCCAGCGAGGCAGCAGACCGAAGTAGTCCCCCGCCTGAAGCAGGGCCACCAGTCCCCGAAGAAGCAGCCCGGGGATCAGGTTCAGGGTTCCCGCCAGCTTGTCGAAGGAGGAGTCCAGGGGCGTCTCCTTGACCTCCCGGACCTGCTCGTCGAAGCGGCGGAATACCGTCTCCGCTGTGTCGGCGGGATCGAAGGTGACCTTGATGACGGTATCCGGGGAGGCGGTAGACATCTCTTTTTTGATGGTCATGTTGACCTCAATGACCCGGTCCCGGCTGTAGGCCCGCTGCCCGGCTATGAAGCGGTTCAGCCCGGGATACCGGGCGCAGGCCCGAACGTAGGCCGCCAGGATGACATGCATCACGCCGAAGCCCTTCCAGCCCGCCCGGCGCTTTTCGGCGATGTAGCGGTCCACCGCTGTCACCTCGAACTGGTCGGCGATGAAGTTCTGGGAGGTGTTCCGGGTCTTCATGATGAAGGGAGAAACGGCGAAGATGGGGGAGAGGGTCCGCAGCCGCCGCCCGTCGTTCCGGTCGCCGAAGCGGCGGATGAGGCTTCCTTCTTCCACGGGCCGCCGCCGCATGGCCAGGGACAGGCACAGCAGCGCCGCCATGCAGCACAGGACGGACAGTTCCGGCAGCCACTCGTGGAGGGTCCAGCCGATTTTCTGCCGGTCCTCCACAAAAATGTGGTACAGCATGGGCAGGCCGAAGAGAGGCCAGAGAAACGCCTGGGTGCGGATGAATCCCACCACCGTGGCGGTGTAGAGCGCGGCTACCAGGGCATAGAGCAGAAAGCAGAGAACGGTGTGGAGAATGGAGACGAAGTAAAAGGCCTTCACGGCGAAGAACAGGCAGCCCAGCCACACGGGAATGGCGGAACGGTAAAGCCGCTCCCGCCCATCCAGGAAGAGAATCCAGACGAAGCACAGGTTTGCCCACAGGGGCAGGAAAACTTGAAAGAGGAGAACAGACGTGGAAAGTGCCGGCTCTTGAATGGCCCAAACGGCGCGAATCAGGCCGGAACAGGTCATCAGCAGCGCCGAAAGGAGCACCATCCCCCGGATGGAGGGCAGCCAGTATACGGTTTTCTGTTTCATGGGATTCCCCGCTTTCTCCGTTCAGTGTTTTAAAGGCACGCTGGGGGCAAACGAGTTATGTAGAAATATTATACGGTTTTCATGGAAAAAGTCAAGTTTTCGACCGCTTTTTCAGCCTCTTTCCCACGGCCGCTCCATTTATGGTCATCGTGCACAAAGGTTTTCCGGCATTTTTTGAAAAATCGGGAAAAAATTTCGCCGGATTCCGGATTCCGCCCTTGTTTATTTCCGCCGCAAATGTTACACTAAAGACAACGCCCCTCCGGGGGACTCGAGAACGCCCTAGTTTATAAGGAGGATGTTTTTATGAACGCCTATCTTTCCAGTGTAATCGAGCATGTGAAGACCCGGCACGCCAATGAGCCGGAGTTCGTTCAGACGGTGGAGGAGGTCCTGTCCTCTCTGGAACCCGTCATCGAGAAGCACCCTGAATATGAGAAAGCCGACCTGCTGACCCGCATGGTGGAGCCGGAGCGCATGTTTACCTTCCGGGTCTGCTGGATGGCGGACGACGGCACCTGGCACACGAATATCGGCTACCGCTGTCAGTTCAACGGGGCCATCGGCCCCTATAAGGGCGGCCTGCGGTTCCAAAAGAACGTGTATCCCGGCATCATCAAGTTCCTGGGCTTCGAGCAGGTCTTCAAGAACAGCCTCACCGGCCTGCCCATCGGCGGCGGCAAGGGCGGCAGCGACTTCGACCCCGCCGGGAAGTCCGACGCGGAAATCATGCGCTTCTGCCAGAGCTTCATGCAGGCCCTGTACCGCTACATCGGGCCCGACGTGGACGTGCCCGCCGGGGACATGGGCGTGGGCGCCCGGGAAATCGGCTATATGTACGGCGAGTACCGGCGGCTGAAGGGCGCCTTTGAAAACGGCGTCATGACCGGCAAGGGCTTCAGCTACGGCGGCTCCCTCATCCGGCCTGAGGCCACAGGCTTCGGCGCGGTGTACTATCTGGAGAACGTGCTGAAGCACGAGGGAGAGACCCTGGCGGGGAAGACCATCGCCTGCGCAGGCTTTGGCAACGTGACTTGGGGCATCTGCAAGAAAGCCACGGAGCTGGGGGCCAAGGTGGTTACCCTGTCCGGCCCCGACGGGTATGTGTACGATCCCGACGGCGTGACCACAGCGGAGAAGATCGACTACCTGGTGGAGATGCGGAACAGCGGTCGGAACCAGGTGAAGGACTACGCCGACAAGTTCGGCGTGGAGTTCCACGCGGGAGAGAAGCCCTGGGGCGTAAAGGTGGACGTGGTGATGCCCTCCGCCATGCAGAACGACGTGCACATGGAACAGGCGAAGCAAATTGCCGCCAACGGGGTAAAATACTATATCGAAGTGGCCAATATGCCCACCACCAACGACGCGCTGAAGTTCCTGCTGGAGCAGAAAGGCATGATCGTGGCTCCCTCCAAGGCCGTCAACGCCGGCGGCGTGGCCACCTCCGCCCTGGAGATGGCTCAGAACAGCGAGCGGCTGGTGTGGACCGAGGAAGAGGTCGACAAGCAGCTGCACCAGATTATGGACACAATCTATCATATGAGCGTGGAGGCCGCCGAGATGTATGGCTTGGGCTATAATCTGGTGGCCGGAGCCAACATTGCGGGCTTCCAGAGAGTGGCCGACGCCATGATGGCGCAGGGAGTATTTTAATCATCGTTCAGACAATAGAGCGCCGGCCGATACTGTTTATCGGCCGGCACTTTTCTTATAGGTCAGATACCCCTCCAGAATCAGCGACGCCGCCACGGCGTCCACGGTTTTTTTCCGCTGCCGGCCATTTTTTCCGGCGTTGAAGAGAATCTGGTGGGCGTCGATGGTGGTCCGGCGCTCGTCCCAGAGGACTACCGGCAGGCCGGAGGCTTCCCGCAGCAGCTCCGCCAGGGCCTCCGCTTTCTCGGCCCGGGGGCCCCGGGTGCCGTCCATATTCCGGGGATGGCCCAGCACCAGCTCCTCTGCGCCGTGCTCCCGGGCTAGGGCGGCGATTTGCTCCGCCACGATTTCCGGACGGTAGGCGGTGACGGTGGTGGTATACCCCGTCAAAAATCCCGTGGGGTCGGAGACGGCGACGCCGGTGTGGGCGTCTCCGTAGTCGATGGCCATGATACGCATAGGGGAAACTCTCTTTCCGCGGCCTGGGCCGCTGGTAATGCCGCCGCACATGACGGGAAGGGGAAAAGAGGCCATGGCAAGCCGCCACGGCCTCTTTTTAGACTTAGAGGTGGAATTACTTCAGCTCAACCTTGCCGCCGACTTCCTCGATCTGCTTTTTCAGGGCTTCGGCGTCGTCCTTGGAAGCGCCTTCCTTGATGGTGGCGGGGGCGCCCTCGACGGTGGCCTTAGCCTCGGCCAGGCCCTGACCGGTGATCTCGCGGACGACCTTGATGACCTTGATCTTGGAGGCGGCGTCGAAGCCGGTCAGGACCACGTCGAAGTCGGTCTTCTCCTCGGCGGCGGGAGCGGCTCCGCCGGCGGCGGGAGCGGCCATGGCGGCGGCGGAAACGCCGAACTCTTCCTCCAGAGCGTGGACGAGCTCACTGAGCTCCAGAACGGTCAGGCCCTTGATCTCTTCGATCATGGCGGTAACTTTCTCAGACATTGTATGGAACCTCCTGATAGTAAATTTTATGATAGGGTAGGGGGCCGCTTACTCGGCGGCGGGGGCTTCTTCGGCAGGGGCCTCGGCGGGCGCGCCCTGCTTCTCGGCGATCTGCTTCAGGACCACGGCCAGGCCGGTGATGGGGGCCAGCATGGTGCCCAGGACCTGCGCCTGGAGGACGGGCAGAGGGGGAATCGAGGCCAGGGACTTGATGGTGGCCAGGTCCACGGGCTTGCCGTCCATGAAGCCGCCTTTGATCTCGAATTTGTCCTTCAGCTTTTCGGCGTAGTCGTTCATGATCCGGGCGGGAGCCACAGGATCCTCGCACAGCGCCAGGGAAGTGGTTCCGTTCAGCAGATCGTCCAAGTCGCTGAGGCCGGTGTTGTTGAAGGCAAAGCGCAGCAGCGTGTTTTTGACGACGGCGTAGTCCACCGCGTTTTCACGGCACTCCCGCCGCAGGGCGGTGTCCTCTTCCACGGTGATCCCCTTGTAGTCGACGATGACGCCTGCGGTGGCCTTCTGAATTTTGTCGGTCAGCTCAGCCACGATGGCCTGCTTTTCAGATAAGACTTTCGCGTTAGGCATGGTTGTTTTCACCTCCAAAGGAATGGGAATGTGCGTTCTAAAAAAGGAACGCCCCTGTGTCCGCAAAGGCACAAGGACGCATAGCAAATTCACATTTGCCGCCCTCGGCAGGACTTACGGGCAAGGCCCACCTGCTGTCTTTGGAACGCAAGTGATATTATATGCAAGGAAAGGGAAAATGTCAATACCCAAAATAAAATTTTCCCAGGAAGTTCCGCTTGGATTCTTCGGCATTTTTCCAGGGGCAAGCTCATAAAATGGAGGGAAACGAGTTGTACAAAGACTCCAGAAGGAGGGGACGGATATGACCTCAAGGCAGGCGGGACGGCGGCTGATGAGTGCGCGGACGCAGCGGCGGAGCAGCCGCAGCAGGGTCCGGAAGAGCGAGCCCCTGGCGGCGAAGGACCTGCGGCTGATGATGCGGCTGGTGGCCTGCGGCGGCATTTTTGTGGCGCTGGTGGCGGCCAAGCTTCTGCTTCCGGCAAAAATGGCGGGGTTTAATGAGAAGCTCTCCGCCGCCATGGAGCGGAACATGGACGTACAGGCGGTGTTTTCCGCCGTGGGCCGGGCCTTCTCCGGAGAGGAGGGCGTGGCGGAGGTCTACCAGGCGGTTTTCCATCCTGAGGAGGAAGCCCTTCAGACGGGGGCCGTCTCCCAAGCGGAGGCCGGAGCCCCCCTGAGCGCCGGGGAGGCCAAAACCCTGGCGGAGACGGTTTCCTGGTCCCCGGAGGCCCGGGACGGCGCGGCGATGGAGGCTCTGCGGAGCTTTCGGCCGGAGGCTCCGGAGGAGGCGCCCTCAGAGCCGGAGGCCCAGTCGGCCTCCAACCTGGCCTATGTGCTCTATTCCCAGGAAAACCTGCCCGAGAGCGTCAGCATGGAGCAGGCCATTCTGGGCTTTGACTACTGCGCTCCGGTGGCCGGAACGCTCAGTTCCGACTTCGGCTACCGGGAGCACCCCACGGAGGGGGAAGAGCGCTTCCACTACGGTGTGGACCTGGCGGCGGACGCCGGGACGGAGGTGCGCTGCTTTGCCGACGGCGCCGTTACCGCCGTGGGGGACAGCAGCAGCTACGGCCGGTACTGCGTCGTAGCCCACGAGGGAGGCTATTCCACCCTCTACGCCCACTGCAGCCGGGTTACGGTTTCTTCCGGCGCGGCGGTGAACAGGGGACAGAAAATCGCGGAGGTGGGGGAGACGGGCATGGCTACCGGGCCCCATCTTCACTTTGAGCTCCAGCGGGAGGGCACCTATTTGAATCCTGTCTACTATGTCTCCACCCTGTAGGGTCCGCGTAAGCGGCGGGTTTGTCCTCCTGGCAGCCTGGTTTGCCCTGGCCAACGGCTGGGAGCCGCTGGCCACGGTACTGGGGGCCGCCGCAGTTCACGAGCTGGGACACTGGGCGGTGCTCCGGGGGCTGGGAGCGGAAGTGACGGGCTTCCGCCTCAGCGCCCTGGGGGCCGTGCTGGAGACGGACAGCCGGAAGCTGTCCTACGGCGGGGAGCTGGCGGCGGTGCTGGCGGGGCCCGCGGCGAATCTGCTGGCGGCCCTGGCTCTGACGGCCGGAGGCTGCTGGTCCGCCGCCGGGGCGAATCTGGTGCTGTGCGTCTTCAATCTCCTGCCCATCCGGCCCTTGGACGGGGGACGGGCGCTGTATTTGATGACCTCCTGGCTGGCGGGCCCGGGGGCCGGAGAGGCAGCCGTGCGCTGGGCGGGGACACTTACGGCGGCGGCCCTGGCGGCGGCGATGGGCTGCGTCATATGGAAGACGGGGGGAAGCCTTTGGCTGCTGCCCGCACTGTGGGCCAGCCTTCAGTGGGGAGCGGCTCCCTGGCTTTCCGGCGCGGGGGCATGAAAAGAGCCCCCGCGGGCAGAGCGCCCCGGGGGCTCCTTTCAATTGGCGAGAAATTCGGTCAGGCATTCCAGAAGGTAGTTTCCCAGGTCCTTCCGGCCGGATGTATCTTTTGTCAGCTCCGCCTGAAGAGCGGCGTAAGCCCGGGCGGATTTTTCAATATCGGCGGTCTCCTCCCGCAGAGAGTCGATCCAGGCGTCCAGGTACTTCATGAGCTTTTCCCAGGCCTGCTGCTCCTCCGTCTTCTCCTTGTTCTGTTCCATCCGCTCCAGCATGGCGCTCTTGAGGTCAAAGAGGGAGGAGAGGAGGCTGTTTTTCGTGAAAGCGGCCCGGCCGGAATCCGCGGCCGGGGGCGGAGCCGGATTTGCCTGGGCGGCGGTTTGGATCAGCCAGTCCTGGAAGGAGGCTCCCGCCGTTTGGGCCCGCCCGGCGGCGGGGCGGCTTTCGGTGTGGGGCTGCGGGCTGCCGAGACCTTGAATGCTCATGGGATAACGTCCTTTCTTTTTTGAGATGGAAGAGCAGAAAGCGGCTGTGACGCGTATCACGGCCGCTTTCTGTTCCTTGCGTTCTTGTCCTCCGCAGTCCGTTGCGGAGGGGGTTTCTTATTTGGCGTATTCGACCACCTTGGTCTCCCGGAGAACGTGGACCTTAATCTGACCGGGGTACTCCATTTCCTCCTCGATCTTCTTGGCCAGGTCCCGGGCCAGGATGACCATCTGATCTTCGCTGACCTGCTCGGGCTTCACCATGACCCGCACCTCGCGGCCGGCCTGGATGGCGAAAGCCTTGTCCACGCCGGGATAGGAGCCGGTGATGGTCTCCAGCTGCTCCAGGCGCTTGATGTAGTTTTCCAGGTTCTCGCGGCGGGCGCCGGGCCGGGCGGCGGAAATGGCGTCCGCGGCCTGAACAAGGCACGCGACGATGGTCCTGGGTTCCACATCGTTGTGGTGGGCCTCAATGGCGTGGATGATGTCCTCTTTTTCCTTGTACTTCCGGGCAAATTCCACGCCCAGGGCCACATGGGTGCCCTCCATCTCGTGGTCTACGGACTTGCCCAGGTCGTGGAGCAGGCCCGCCCGCTTGGCGGCCTGGACGTCCACGCCCAGCTCCGCCGCCATCATGCCGGCGATGTGGCTGACCTCCACGGAGTGCTGAAGAACATTCTGGCCATAGCTGGTGCGGTAATGGAGGCGGCCCAGCATCTTCACCAGCTCCGGGTGGAGGCTGCGGATGCCGCACTCGAAGGTGACCCGCTCGCCCTCGGCCTTAATGGTGGCGTCCACCTCACGGCGGGCCTTCTCCACCATTTCCTCAATGTGGGTGGGGTGGATGCGCCCGTCGGCGATGAGCTTTTCCAGGGCAAGGCGGGCGATCTCCCGGCGCACCGGCTCAAAGCAGGAGACAGTAATGGCCTCCGGCGTGTCGTCGATGATGAGGTCCACGCCCGTCAGAGTCTCGATGGTGCGGATGTTCCGGCCTTCCCGACCGATGATACGGCCTTTCATCTCGTCATTGGGCAGGGGAACCACACTGACGGTCATATCGGCCACCTGGTCGGCGGCGCAGCGCTGGATGGCCTGGGCCACGATCTCCCGGGCCCGGGCGTCGCACTCCTCCTTCATCCGGGACTCCACCTCTTTAATTTTCAAGGCGGTCTCGTGAGTGACTTCCGCTTCCACCTGGTCGATGAGGTACTGTTTCGCCTCCTCAGTGGTGAAGCCGGAGATGCGCTCCAGCATTTCGGTCTGGCCGCGCTTGACAAGCTTGATTTCCTCGGTTTCCTTGTCGATGGCGGCATGCTTTTGAGTCAGTGACTCCTCTTTCTTTTCCACGGCCTCGATCTTCCGGTCGAGGTTTTCTTCCTTCTGCTGCAGGCGGTTCTCCTGCCGCTGAAGGTCGGCGCGGCGTTCCTTGACTTCCTTTTCGTACTCGCTGCGGTTTTTTAAGATCTCCTCCTTGGCTTCCAGCAAGGCCTCGCGCTTCTTGGACTCGGCGCTTTTGATGGCCTCGTTGACAATGCGCGTTCCCTCTTCCTCAGCGCTGGAGATTTCTTTTTCAGAGACGTTCTTCCGGTAGCGAATACCAAGCGGGAAGCAAATCACGCCGCCAACCACCAGACCCGCTAACGCGGCGATGATGATTTGAAACACGGCTGCTGATTCCTCCATTCAGTTTTGGTATTGCCGCGGGAAGCCCGCTTCAAAAAACCGTCAACACGCCCGTACGGCGGAGAGGGTCTGCCCTCTCCAAGGGCATGGGATGTCCCCGGGGCGGTATGGCCGCCGGCGGTTTTCGGACATGGGTTGTTCCTTGTGTTCCGCCCGCGCCCCGAATGAGGGGCGTTTGTGTTCCCGGGGCGGAATGTTTTTCGCTGTTGGGCGTATTGCCGGCTTCCAAAACAGGACCCGCGGACAGGAGCGTTTTAGAAAACGACCGGGGGCACCCCTTTGCCCTCCGACGGCAATCTGCCTTTAGTTTAAACTTTTACTGGACGGCTGTCAAGCAAAATCCTCAAACCGGCGGCAAAATTGAAAGAAAATTTTGGCAGGACCGGAAGTGCCCCGCCGGGGCGGGGAAAAACCGGCCCGCTTAGGTATCGATAAACGCCGCCGCGGCGTAGCCCACGTGGCCCTCATGATGGACGACATACCAGCCCTGCCACTCGCCGTAGATGGTTACCGGAGCGCCGTTGGGAAGATTGGCGAGGATTGTTCCGGTGGGGGCGGGGTAGCTCCGCAGGTTCAGCGTCCCCCAGTTGACGGCTACCCGGCCTTCCACGGGGTCCATGGGGTAGATGAAGGGCAGGCCGAAGAACTCGGTGAGGGCCCGGGCCAGCTGCTGGGCAATGGCGTCCATATGGCCCTCCACCCACTGGGCGTCGGACCAGTTGTCATGATAGCCGATTTCCACCAGCACCGCCGGGGCGTTGGACTGGGCCACCTCGCCCAGAGTGGTGGTGGAACGGGTGGTGACCTTGCCGGGGAGGGGGTATATCTTCCGCAGCTCCTGAGCGATGAGCTCCGCCGCCCGCTGCCCCTGGCGGCTGGTGGGATAGTAAAAGGCGATGATACCCCGTTCCTCGCCGTAGCGCCCCTCCGGCGCGCCGTTGGAGTGCAGGGCCAGGTAGAGGTCGTAGGTCCCCCGGTTGGCCTCCCGGATGGAGGATCCGGCGGTCATCTCGGGTTTGTTGCGCTTGTATTGGATGCCGTTGGAGAGGAGATAGGGGACCAGGGCGTCCGCCAGCAGGTTCATGTTGTATTCCTCCGAACCGCTGCCGGTCACATAGCTGTTCCACTCCTGTGTCGAAGGGCTTAAATAAATGGTAGGCATGGCAATTCCTCCTTCTCAATGAATCCTATGGAAATCCGGCGGGAAGTGTGCTATATTGAGAGGGAGAAAATACCGGCAGGAGGACTGTACCTATGAAAGCAGAGCGGGCTTACCCCAGCGTCACCGTCACCCCCAAGGCCGAGGCGGCCATCCTCCGGGGGCATCCCTGGGTCTACGGCGAGGAAATTCTATCCATGGACGGGGAGCCGGAGAACGGCGGCCTGACGGACGTACGAGGCCGAAAGGGGGCCTATCTCGGCACCGGCTTCCTGTCGGAGAAATCGAAAATCCGCGTCCGCCTGATTTCCCGGAACGCCAACGACCGCTTCGACGCCGCTTTCTGGGAACGGAAGCTCCGCTGGGCCTGGGAGTACCGGAAAACCGTCATGGCTCCCGAGGACCTGGACGCCTGCCGGGTTATTTTCGGGGAGGCGGATATGTTCCCCGGTTTGACGGTGGACAAGTTTCACGACCTCCTCAGCGTTCAGGTGCTGTCCATGGGCATGGAGAAGATCAAAGACTTGCTGCTGCCCCTGCTGGTCCGCATTCTCCGGGAGGACGGACAGACCGTCCGGGGCGTCTTTCAGCGGAATGACGTGGCTATCCGGGAGAAAGAGGGCCTGGAGCAGGCCAAGGGCTGGTTCCCCCTGCCTGGGGAGGTCCCGCCGGAGTCTCCGGTGACGGAGATTGTAGAGAACGGTATCAAGTATCTGGTAGATGTAGAAAACGGTCAGAAGACCGGGTTTTTCCTGGACCAAAAGTACAACCGCCGGGCGGTGGCCCGGCTGGCGGAGGGAAGAACGGTGCTGGACTGCTTCACCCACACCGGCTCCTTCGCCCTGAACGCCGCCCTGGGCGGGGCGAAGCATGTTACCGCCGTGGACGTGTCGGCCTCCGCCGTGGAGATGGCCCGGGCCAACGCGGAGCGGAACGGCCTGGGCGGCGTGGTGGACTGCGTGGCCGCCAACGTCTTTGAGCTGCTGCCGGAGGAGCCGGTGAAATACGATTTCATTATCCTGGACCCGCCGGCCTTCACAAAATCCCGGAGGACGGCGGCCAGCGCCATGACGGGATACAAGGAGATCAACTACCGGGCCATGAAGCTGCTGCCCCGGGGCGGGTATCTGGCCACCTGTTCCTGTTCCCACTTCGCGGAGGAGGAGAAGTTTGCCGCCATGCTCCGCTCCGCCGCCCGGGACGCCGGGGTCCGGCTCCGGCAGATTGAAGCCCGGCAGCAGAGCTGCGACCACCCCATCCTCTGGGGAGTGGAGGAGACGAGTTACCTGAAGTTCTACCTCTTTCAGGTGGTTTAGGACTTTGCCAGGGCTCCCCGCATTCCCCGCAGGTCCCCCGTGACCCGGAGGAACCGGATGGAGCAGACCAGGTCGGCGGTAAAGACCAGGAGGCAGACATAGGTCAGCCACGCCGGGGCCTCCGCCGCCAGGGCCGCCGCCCCCGGCTGGACAAAGCG
>CATNDJ010000030.1 GCA_950097265.1 uncultured Oscillibacter sp. | reverse complement strand
GTGGAGTTCCCCGCCATCGCCGTGTGCGACGGCATCGCCATGGGCCACGTGGGCATGAAATATTCCCTCATCACCCGGGATCTCATCGCCGATTCCACCGAGGCCATGGCCATCGCCCACCAGTTCGACGGGCTGGTGATGATTCCCAACTGCGACAAGAATGTCCCCGGCCTCCTCATGGCCGCGGCCCGGCTGAACATCCCCGCCATTTTCTGCTCCGGCGGCCCCATGCTGGCGGGACGGCTGAACGACGGGCGGCGCACCTGCCTGAGCCACATGTTTGAGGCCGTGGGCAGCTATTACGCCGGGAAGCTGGACGAGGCGGGCGTGGAAGACTACGAAAATAACGCCTGCCCCACCTGCGGCTCCTGCTCCGGCATGTACACCGCCAACTCCATGAACTGCCTCACCGAGGCCATCGGCATGGCCCTCCGGGGCAACGGCACCATTCCCGCCGTGTGGTCCGCCCGGCTGCGGCTGGCCAAGCACACCGGCATGAAAATCATGGAGCTGGTGGAAAAGAACATCCGCCCCCGGGACGTCATGACCGAGGCGGCGTTCCACAACGCCGAGACGGTGGACATGGCCCTGGGCTGCTCCACCAACACCATGCTCCACCTGCCCGCCATCGCCCACGAGTGCGGCATTGAGCTGGACCTGGACATGTCCAACGAAATCTCCTCCAAGACCCCCAACCTCTGCCACCTGGCCCCCGCCGGAGACACCTATATGGAGGACCTGGAGGGCGCGGGCGGCGTCTACGCCGTCATGAAAGAGCTGACGAAAAAGAATCTTCTGGACACCTCTTTGATGACCTGTACCGGAAAGACCGTCGCCGAGAACCTGGAGGGCGTGGAGAACCGGGACCGGTCGCTGATTCGGCCCATTGAAAATCCCTACTCCCCCGACGGCGGCATTGCCGTGCTGAAGGGCAATCTGGCCCCGGAGGGCTGCGTGGTGAAGCGCTCCGCCGTGGCCCCGGAGATGATGCGCCACACCGGCCCCGCCCGGGTCTTCAACTGCGAGGAAGACGCCATCGCCGCCATCTACGCCGGGAAAATCAAAGCCGGGGACGTGGTAGTTATCCGTTACGAGGGCCCCAAGGGCGGCCCCGGCATGCGGGAGATGCTCAACCCCACCTCCGCCATCTGCGGCATGGGCCTGGGGGAAAGCGTGGCCCTCATCACCGACGGCCGTTTCTCCGGCGCCACCCGGGGGGCCTCCATCGGCCATGTCTGCCCCGAGGCGGCCCAGGGCGGTCCCATCGCCTTTGTGGAGGACGGGGATACCGTCGCCATCGACATCACCCAATGCTCCATCTCCCTGGAAGTGGACGAGGCCGTGCTGGCGGCCCGGAAAGCCAAGTGGGTCTGCCCGGAACCGAAAATCAAGACCGGCTACGCCGCTCGCTACGCCAAGCTGGTGACCAGCGCCGCCCGGGGCGCGGTCCTGGAGTGAGATGGAACTTGCGGTCCTGGATTGGATTCAGCTCCATCTCCGCTGCGGCGTTCTGGACTGGCTGATGCCCTTCGTCAGCAGCCTGTCCAACCACGGGGAACTGTGGATTCTCCTTGCCGCCCTGCTGCTCCTCAGCCGGAGGCGGCGGGCATGGGGCCTCTCCGCCGCCTGCGCCCTGACGCTGGACCTGATCGCCTGCAACATAGTCTTAAAGCCCCTCGTGGGCCGGGTCCGGCCCTTCGCTTTCCGGCCGGATCTCCCCCTGCTGGTTCCCCCGCCCGGGGACGCCTCCTTCCCCTCCGGGCATACGGCGGCGGCCTTCGCCGTGGTCTTTGCCTTGAAAACCGCCGGGAGCCCCCTGTGGCTTCCGGCCCTGGCGCTGGCCGCGGTGACCGCCTTTTCCCGGCTGTACCTCTACGTTCACTGGCCCTCCGACGTTTTGGGCGGCATGCTGCTGGGAGCCGCCGCAGGCTGGGCCGGGGCGAAGCTGGCGGAGGCCCTTTTGAAAAAGTCCAAGCAAACCTGAGCAAAGCCCCGGACCCTATTGGGCCCGGGGCTGTTCTTATGTCATTGGTAAAAAAGTACCGTCACAGCAGCCGCTCGGCTGCCGTCGCTCCGGCCCGGACTGTCACCAGACCGTCAGAGCGCGCTAAAGCCCGTTTGCCTGTTAGCAGCAGGGAGCGGGGGTGCAGCCGCAGTTGTTGTTGCAGCCGCAGTTGCATCCGCCACAGCCGCAGCCACAGCTGCATCCGCAGCCGCTTCCGCCCCAACTGTTGTTCCCGCAGCAGCACCAGACAATGATCAGCAGGATGATGATCCAGCAGCAGTTTCCGCCGCCAAAGCCGTTATTGCACATGATGAAACCTCCTGAGAGATGTAGACCGAATCGGACCGGTCCCAATCCATCTTATGCCTTTCGCCCTTGGAGGTGACTGAAAAAAGGCCGCCCCCAGGAGGTCTCCCCGAGGGCGGCAGTTGCTCATGTCATCATAAGCGCCAGTTCAGCACCGGCGGCGCGCTGTCCCGCTCAAACTGGGTGAAGACGCCCTTGTCCATCAGCCGCTGGGCCAGCGTCAGGCCCGTACCGGCCACCGGGACCTCCAGCGCGTAATAAGAAATGTACACCAGCTCCGCCCGGAGGAAGGGATCCCGCTGGAGCATGGCCGTCTCCCCCTCCGTCAGCAGGCTCGCGCTCTGGGCCCGGGCCAGTGCGTCGGACAGGTCCGTATTGGCAGCGGAGCTGTAGCCCAGGGCCCGGAGAATGAACTCCGTGTACTGCCGGGCGTTCACCGGGCTGGAGGGCCGGAACTCTGTGGCGCTGTAACCGTTGGTGTATCCCTTTTCATAGGCGTAGCCCACGTATTTCGCTCCATTGGTCCCGGGCTGCACATCGTGAAAAGGGCAGGTCCCGTTCCAGGCCAGGGCCTCGTTCTCCTCCCCCAGTACCCGGATGAACATGATGAGCGCCTGGAGCCGGGTGGGGGCGGCCTCCAGGTCGAAACCCTGGCCGTAGCCGGTGTAGCTGCCCTGGAAGAGGTGCATGGCTTTCAAGGCGGCGGCCATGGCGTTGTAATCCGTAGAGGTGGAGTCATGGAAGGTACAGGCCCCCTGCCAATCCACCACGGCGGTCTTGCTGGTAACGACAAAATTGGCGGCGGTGTCCTCCGCCACCAGGTAGCGGTGCCGGGCCGCCAAGGTTCCCCCGCTGGGGAGCACGGTCCCGCCGGTCACATCCACCACCGCTCCGGAGGAATAGCTCACCTGGCCGCTTCCCGCCAGAAGCAGCACACCGTCCCCAGTGACGGCCTGCAAAATATCATCCCGCTTCATGCGCCGCTCCGTCCAGACGGCGACGGAAGCGGGGGCCCCGCCGTTCTCCTTGGGAAGTTCCCCGGCGCTGTCCAGGCGGGCGTCCACCGCGGCGTCCACCGCGGCGTCCACCTTATTGGTAAAAACGCCGCTGAGATAAGACAGAGAAGCCAAGGGGTCCGCCGCGTCCCCGGCGGCAGCGGCCCAAACGGCGGCCGCCAATACGCACAGCGGGAGCAGGATGAGGATTCTTTTCCGCATGAAGGTTCCTTTCTCCGCTCCCCCGTCAGCGGTTGGCGATACGGTAGCTCAAAGTCAGCAGGCTGTCGGCAAAGTGGATATTCTCAATTTTTACATCCGGCTGGCTGCTGGTAATCTCCACATTGGTGAAGTTCCAGAAGCCCCGGACCCCCAAGGCTATGAGGCGGTCCGCCGTCTCCTGGGCGATGGACTGGGGGATGGTAAGCACCACCACATCCACGCCGTGGGACCGGATGAATCCGTCCACCTCGTCCATGGAATAGATGGGCACGCCGTTCACCCGGGTTCCGGTGACGGCGGGAGAGATGTCGAAGGCAGCGTCCACCGTAAAGCCGGTCTGGGCAAAGGGGAAATTTTGCAGCAGGGCGTGGCCCAGATTTCCCACGCCGATCATGACCAAGTGGTGGTCGTTGTCCACTCCCAGGATGCGGCCGATCTCCGTGTGGAGCTCTTCTACATTGTAGCCGTAGCCCTGCTGGCCGAACTCGCCGAAGCAACTCAAGTCCTGCCGGATCTGGGAGGCGGTGATGTTCATTTCCTGGCCCAGAGAGTGGGAGGAAATGCGCACCACGCCCCTGGCGCAGAGCTCCGTCAACTGCCGGTAGTAGCGGGGCAGCCGTCTAATTACGGCATCGGAGACATTTTCTTTCTTCAAAACGCTCACTCCCAATCAGAACCTTGTCATAATAAGTATAGTTTAGCTCAAAAGCAAGAACTTGTCAATTTTTTTAACAATCTTTTTCTTGAAAAATTTTTAGCAAAACGCTTTACATGCCGGGAAAATTCTGCTATACTACCCAAGGATGCGAGGAGGGTCCCCCTTTGGACGCTTCCTGCGGGACAAGTGAATAGAAAACGGTACGCGCCCGTGGCGCAGTTGGATAGCGCGTCAGACTCCGACGTTTCTGACAACTCCGGCTGAGATACGGCGCAAAGCCCTGCAAACAGGGGCGTTGGCGGATCGGCAGAGGAAAAAACGCCGTGAGCTGACTACTGTTTGACTACTATTTCCCCGGATAGCCGGAAAACTGAAAATCTTATATTGTCAGGTATGCGCCCGTGGCGCAGTTGGATAGCGCGTCAGACTCCGACTCTGAAGGCCGCTGGTTCGAATCCAGTCGGGCGTACCAAAAGCTCTAAAAACGCAGTTTTTAGAGCTTTTTTGTGACTTTTTGCATCTATTTTGAAGATTTGAAAGGGAGGATTTCACCATGTCCAAATACGCCGGAACCCAGACGGAGAAAAACCTGCAGGCCGCTTTTGCCGGGGAGTCCCAGGCCCGGAACAAGTACACCTATTTTGCATCCAAGGCCAAGAAAGAGGGCTTCGAGCAGATTGCCGCCCTGTTTTTGAAAACCGCCGACAATGAAAAAGAGCACGCCAAAATGTGGTTCAAGGAGCTGGCGGGCATTGGCTCCACCGCTGAGAACCTGGGCGCCGCCGCCGACGGCGAGAACTACGAGTGGACGGATATGTACGAGGGTTTTGCCAGGACCGCCGAGGCCGAGGGCTTCCCGGAGCTGGCCGCCAAATTCCGTGCCGTTGGTGAGATCGAGAAGCACCACGAGGAGCGCTACCGGGCTCTTCTGAAAAACGTGGAGGCCCAGGAGGTCTTCAAAAAGAGCGAGGTCAAGGTCTGGGAGTGCCGGAACTGCGGACATATCGTGGTGGGTACCGCCGCGCCGGAGGTCTGCCCCGTCTGCGCCCACCCTCAGGCTTATTTCGAGGTCCACGCGGAGAATTATTGAGTACGTAAACCCGAGTCCATGGAGGTCTTCATATGAAAGTTCTGATGATTAACGGCAGTCCCCGTCCCAACGGCAACACCTCCCTGGCCCTGCGGGAGATGGAGAGTGTTTTCAAAGCTGAAAGCATCGAGACCGAGACGATTCAAATCGGAAACAAGCCAATCCGGGGTTGCATCGCCTGTGGAAAATGCGCGGAAAAAGGCCGGTGCGTCTTTGACGACGCTGTCAACGAAATCGCACCGAAGTTTGAGGCTTGTGATGGCCTGGTGGTAGGCAGTCCGGTTTACTATGCCTCCGCCAACGCTACGCTGGTGGCCTTCCTGACACGGCTCTTTTTCAGCACGGCTTTTGACAAGACGATGAAGGTGGGCGCCGCCGTCGCCGTTGCCCGGCGGGGCGGTCTGTCCGCCACCTTCGATGAACTGAACAAATTCTTCACGATCTCCGGGATGCCAGTAGCCTCCAGCCAATATTGGAACAGCGTTCACGGGCGGGAGCCCGGTCAGTCGGCGCAGGACGCGGAGGGCTTGCAGACTATGCGGACCCTGGCTCGGAATATGACATTCCTCATGCGGAGCATTCAGCTGGGCAAGGAGATATACGGTCTTCCGGAGCGGGAGCCTCCCCAGCGCACGAACTTCATTCGTTAGTAGAAAACGATTGAGCGGATGCGGACAGCGGCATGGAGCTTCGCTCCATGCCGCCTGGTTTTTCAGAACACCTCTCCCCTGCTCTATCTTTTGCTGATTCGCTCTTCCTCTTCCCGGCGGAAGGAGTAGGGCAGTTCTGTTGCTCCTAACTCGTGTGCTATCCCACAGGCCAAGCGGAAGCCAGCGATGAAACTTTCCAGAGATACGTCGTCCTGTAGCCTTGCTTCGGCATCCACTAGTTCCAACAGCCGTATCTGATTTTGACGGTCTAACCTTTTCTCCAGCCTCCGGTGCAGCCGGACCACTTCTGCCTGTTGTTCAGCACAGAGGGACTCTGTCGAAAAGCGAGCTTGCAGGGCTTGCATATAATCATACATGATCTTCCCTCCCCTCTCAGATATCCAGTCCCCTCTGGAGCGTTTCGCTGGCGGCTTTTTTGTTCTTGTCGAAGGCGTGGGTATAGATATCCAGTGTAGTGGAGGGCTGGGAGTGTCCCAGGAGGCCCGCCACCGTTGCCACGTCCGCTCCGTTGGCAATCAGAAGGCTTGCGTTGCTGTGACGGAGGGAATGCACGTTCAGCTTTTCCGGAAGTCCGTTCTTCTTCAGAATCATCTTGAACCGCCAGGTGAAGGTGCTGGGCGTCATCGGGTCCTGGCTGTCGTGCCTGCGGAACATGAAATCATCCTCGGTCAGCTCGCGGTTTTCGTAGGCGTCTGCCTGCCAGACACACTCCCGGTGATACTCCTTGAGAAGGCTCTCCATCTCCGGAGAGAAGTACACATAACGGTCCCCTGCCGCAGTCTTGGTGTCCTTGACGATAATGTCCTCCCCGGTGATCTTCACCACGTTCCGTTGGATGTGGATACTCTTGCGTTCGTAATCGATGTCGGACCACTTCAAGCCACAGCACTCTCCCCTTCTCATCCCGGTGGCAATAATCAGTTTATAGTACGTTTCGTATTTGATACTCTCATTTTCCAGCGCAGCGATGATCTTCTGAACCGTTTCTTCATCGGCAACGAGTTTTTCTTTCCTCTTGCCGGAGTATTTGTACGTTCTCCACGCCGGATTATGGTTAAGAAAACCGCCCTCCATTGCGTCGGAGAGGATTCCACATAGACAGGCGTGGACTCCCTCTACCGTATACTCGGAGAGCGGCATTCCAGTATTTTGACTTGTATGCTTCCGCAGCTCGGCGTAGAGCTTTCGGAAGTGCTCAGGGCGGAGGTCTACTAATTTGTAGCCACCCAGGTACGGCAGGAAGCGGTCAATGTCCTGCTTGTCACGGGCCAGCGTGGACTTCGCCAGCTTGTCCGGTGCGATATCCCGGAGCCAGATTTGAACGTACTGCGCCAGTGTGATGGTTCGATCTGCGGTCAGCGGAGCGTCCCTACACTCCCGCTCGAAGAGAACCGCCTGTTCGTTCAGCCATTTTTCTTTTTGCTTTGGCGTGAGGCCCTCCGGCGGCCTCACTGTTTTCTGCTGAGCGGCCCGGCGCTTGCCGGTGTGGTCGTAGCCCATGGAGACGACCAGGAGGTAGCTGTTCCCCCGTTTTCGAATACTTGCCATTTCACATCTTCCCTTCTGTCCTCAGTCCGGCTGAGGTTTCTTTTGGCAAACACAACATACCCCAATTCTTGCCGTATAGCTACTGCTTTTTTGCTTCAGGACGGAGATTCTACGAAAGCAACAATCAGGCGCTCTCAGAATCTCTGCCGCTGAAATCAAACATAGTCTGCGTGTAACGCTCCGCCGCCTGGCGCTTTAATTGCAGCTGCGGATGGCAGTAGGTTCTCTCCAGGAAGCCGGTGTCTCCGTGACCGGCCAGCTCTGCAACTGTCTGTTTGTCCACACCATTGTGGAGCATCGTGGATACAAAATAGTGGCGGAGGGTATGGAGGTGAAATTCCCTTGGGAATCCGTTCTCATCATAGAGACGGCGGAGGTGCCGGGAGAACGAATCCGGGTGCATCAATTCACCGCGCTCATTCGTGAACACATAGTCGCTCATTTCAAAACCGTTTTCTCGCGCTTCGCACATTTTCATGTAGCAGTAGCTGCGAAGGATGTTGGTCATGTCTTCGCTGAGATAGATCGTTCTGGCTTGTCCATTTTTCGTGATGCCCTCCACCACGCCCCGCCCCAGAACCGAACTGCGGGAGCGGGAAACGGTCAGAATGCTCTCGTCCCCATTCATGATGATGTCCTCCCATTTCAAAGCACACAGTTCTCCCCTGCGGCAGCCAGTATAGATTGCCAGAGCATAGAAGGTCTTGTAGGGATCATCTTCGTTGGCGAGAATGTCCAGAAATCTATGGGCCTCCTCATCTGTGGGGATCAGCTGTGTCCTCGATGTTGTCTCCGGCAGGTCAATCATCCGAGCCGGATTTTTCTCAATGATCTCGTTTCGCTTCTGTAACGGGACACGCAAAACGTAATTGAAGCACCTTGAAAGACGCGGTTTTATCTGCAATTAAACGATGCTTAAACGGGAATAACTGAAAGCAAATCGAATAAGTATGCACAGCGGCCCGCCTCCCTCAATGACATGGAGATGGGCCGCTGCTGTGCTTTATTCAAGGTCTGCGCCGGCTATCCGGGTACGGGCCTGATTGAGCACGTCCTTCAACTGTGCAACCAAATCCGGGTACTGCCGAACCTGGGCCAGCAAGTCAGCCTCCATCTGGTCAAAGGCAAGCTCTGCTTTCCGCTTGGTGGCGTAGTCTGTCCTTTTGCGGTCAGCCTCAGCCTTGGCCAGCTGGACAAACAGACGCCCCGCCTTTTCAATGGGCATATTGTTGAATTCCTCCTCAGCGGATGAAATTTTCTGCAATAGCCCGCTTTTAAGGATGGCGCTGGTAGCCTCGGTGGTGTCCAGGTCGGGGTTTTTACCGATAACGTCAATGATGTACTTTGTCTTTTCCAGGTCATCGGCGACACGCTGTGCCGATTCAAACACCTTAAAGGCATAGCGGGATAGGGATGATTGGCTGACTTTGTAGCCCTGCCCCGCGAGCCATGCAATGATATCCGCATAGCTCATGTTGTAATTCACCAACCGCTCATTGACGCCGTCCAAAACAGCTTTGGGAAGCTGGTATATTTTCGCGTCTGAGCGCGGCTTCCTGGGCTTGCCCATTACAAATCAATCCCCGATTCCGGGTCGCCGCCGCCCTCGATGAAGCGGACGCCCTTCGTGGTCAACCGCGCCACGCCGTCCTCCCTGTAGGCGGTATCAGGTGTGATCTTCTTGTTGGTGAACTCAATGAAGCCCATATCATAGAGGTACTTCAACGGCTCCCAAATATCCGGGTCGGACACCAGCCTGTCCCGGACAAGGCTATTGGAAATGCGGCGGACGGCTAAGGCATTGTGATAGCCCTTTACCAGCATACGGAGGATATACCCCCGGACGGCGGCATTGTGACCGCCCATTTTCTCAAAATCCATGGTCAAATCCTCCCTTAGATATTTCCGTACTTTGCGATATCCTCAGCAGACAGCCCCATCAACTCATGTGCCCTGGAACGGTGATGCGGCATCTGGGGAAGCCCCCCGGTACAAACCTCGCCCATGGGCACAACCTGGGGCGCAGCCTTAAACCATGATGTGAAGCCGTCCAAGTCCTTCATTGCGGACTGGAACGCCCAATCACGTTGGAAAGGCATTACTTTTCCGCTTCTCAGCGCCTCATCCACCGCGCTATCTACCTTCATCATGGTAACCTCAAATTGGCAAGCGTCCGCTTTAAGTTTCAGCGCTTCCCGCCCTTCCAGCAAGGTGGCGACGGCCTGATAGATATCTTCCATGGTGGCGGTGTTGGGGTCAAGCTGTAACAGCTCCGCCAGTGCCTCCATACCTTTGCCGCTGCTGTCTGCCTCGTTCTGATCTGCACCGCCCTCATCTTCACCGGGTTTGTCGCTACAGGCGACAGGTGTCATGGCGTCAATGGCGGGGGGGTTGGTGAGGGCGGCAGAGTGGAGCGCAACCACCCGCCGCTCCTTCCCCTGGGTCAGGACAACCGGGGACAGGTAGCGGTACTCCTTATTTTTCAGATATTCCGCCGCCCGCTCTGTCCAGTCCACTGCGCCATAGATACCGTCGCTTTTCAGCACGATATCCTTGATCCAGCCCGCCGCCGGGGCCTGCATATCCTTCAAGGTCTGGTGCTCGTAGTCGATGGGGATTTGGAGCTGCCGCTCCGTGAACTTGCAGCGGATAGACTGGAAGGATTCGTTATCCACCAGGAAATCCCCTTTTGTGCTGTGAACCAGCCCCAGGGGGAGAAGCTTTACCAGCTTGTGGGGCGTTTGGGTACTGTAGCCGTTTTCCTCAAAGGGAAGGGAATTGCTCAGGATGATGTAATTGATATCCATAGCGCCCTCCCTTATGCCTTGGCGGGCATATCCGCCTCGCCGGTGGAACCAAAGGCAAGCTGCCACAGGCCATACCCGGCGTTGCAGCGGGCGTCCACACCGTAGATAAACTCTTTCTTCATAAAAACATTATCGTCGGTGAGGCTGTCCTTTGCGACAAGCTGGGCCTTGCGGCGGTTCTGGAAGATGAAAGGTTTGACTGGGCGTTTGGTGCACAAGAGGAACCACTGCTCCGGGTTGGGGGCCAGTTCTGGCACCACCAGCAGCTCGGCGGTTCCCTTGTAGATGTTGACCTCCCGATGGATCTCGTTCGCCATGAGGATGGTACGGGCAATGGCCTCTTTCTGGGGTGCTACTACCAGCAAATCGGGGATGATGTTCATAATTTCGCCCTGGTCGTTTACCAAGCACATCATCTGCGTGCGGGCCGCGCCGTAGCTGTCGGGCGTAAGCTTATATGTCCCCTTGTTGCTCTGGGGCTTGGCTTTCGTTCCCTCAATGGCGGGGGTGTGGCTGTCGCTGATGAAGGGCTGGCCGTCGAAGCACTTCTCTGTAAAGGAGCGGGGGAACAGGCCGAACACCAGCTTGTCCGGGTGCTTCCGGGCGCTGTATGCCAAATCCTGGAACATGGGCTTGTATACGCCGATGCAGTCATCCTCCAGATCGTTGCGTGGGACGGACACGGTGGCCTCGAAGTCCTTGTTGCGGATGGTGTAGCCGTAGGCGGTCAGGCTCTTGATCTCCCTGTCCCCGATCCACTCCCGCATGGAGGGGACTGCTCCCAACCATGCGTAGCTCTCGTCCCGCGTCTCACTGGGAACCTCCATAGCCACGCGGGGGTACTGAGCCTCCATCTCCTGGAACGCCTTGTTGAACACGGTGTTGAAGCTCTGGAACGCTTCCCGGATTGTGCCACTGTTGATAATCATTTGATTTGTCCTCCTGTTTATTCAGATATGGGGTAAGCCGGTTTTTGCCGTACAATTTGCTGAACAAGCCGCTGGGTGATGCCATATCTTTCTGCAAGTTCTGGAATGTTGTAACCGTTGTACGCCTCTTTGATTTTCTGGTCTCTGAGCGGACGCAGAATACTTTCCGCTTGAGGCATATAGAAGGTTGAACCGCCAACCAGTACAGCCAATTTTAGAAGATTGTCCGCCCCGATTTCTTCAGCGATTCTTTTACAAATCCCATCGGGCAGCATGGAAGATGTAAGTTCATTTGTCCATGGCTCCAACACGCTATGCACCGCCTTTCAGCAATCAACTTGCTTTTTAATAGTAACTGCATTTCTATGAAAAGTCTTGTTGAAACATTTCTTGGAATTGCTTCTAAGCAAAATTCAAAAGAGACAGCAAAGCCGGACGCACGGGGTATATCCACCATCTGCTTATATTGCGGCTTAAAAGACGTATAAACGGCTTTGTATGAAGATGGTATACAACCATGCCCAAACACTTCCACCCCCGTTATCACGCGTGATAACGGGGGTGGAAGCAAGATTATTCTTTGAGTTCACGGAACACTTTCAAAACCTGCTCCGGGAATTTGGAATCAGAGATATGCCGCTCCATATCGGCCCCGGTCTTGAGACCGATATAGAAGCCCAGCAGGGACGAAGCCGCGACAATGCCCGTGATGGCGTCATCGACTTCATACTTCAACCGTCTGTCATTGGGGGCCATGCTGCCGATCAGCGCGAAGGCATCTGCTTTCATCTGTTGTATGTAGCGGTCTTTTTCGCTCAGTTCGCCAAATTCCTCGTTGAATTCATCGCGTAGGGCATCCAGCACTTTTCTGCTTAACATTGTGTGTCCCTCCTTATTTCATACTTTCCAGCGCTAACCGCATGGCCGTTTTGAAGCCGCATACGAACCGCCGTTGCTCGGCAACGCGAAGTTCTGCGTCCATCTGCTGCTGGTAATGCTCAAACCATTTGCGCTGCTTGGGGTTGAAGCTGCTCTCCAGGGTTTCAAGTACCCCTTCAAAATCCCGATCAATTTCCCGCTCCTCCTCGCTGCGCTCAGAGGTAAGCGGGAAAAGGGCCTCGGCCAGCGCCGCAATCGTTTCATTGCTTGCGGTGCTGATATTGAG
This sequence comes from uncultured Oscillibacter sp., assembly GCA_950097265.1. Lineage (GTDB taxonomy): Bacteria > Bacillota > Clostridia > Oscillospirales > Oscillospiraceae > Oscillibacter. The sequence goes on along the minus strand of CATNDJ010000030.1, from coordinate 12,647 downwards.
ATTTTCAAAATCAAACATTTCCACAAAAACCGCTCCTTTCAAATATTGGGCTTGTCCTATCTTGAAAAACTGTGGAACAGATGATATACTGTAGGGGACTTCTAACGGGAAGTTGTCCCAGCGCTTGGGCGGCTGTTATTTGCGGTAGCAGCCGTCCTTTTCTCATTTTTCTTGTCTGCTGTTATGTATATGTTCATGCGCAGACCTCCCCCAAAAGCTGCCGGTGGGTATCACGAAGGTGCTTCACCGTGAGGGCGCTCCCCTGGGCGGCGGCAAATTCCGCTGCCACGTTATACAGCTTTTTGGCGGTGCGTAGACTTTCACCGTGGGCCAGCTTCAGCAGATAGCCGATACAGCTTTCACTAAGGCCGGGAAACATAGCTTCCATTTCCTCGATTTTGTAATCGTTGTATATCTTTTTGCGGATGACGATCCGGGTGCGAAGCTGGTCAAACTCATAGCTCCGGCGTCCCGCTTTCATCTGGCGGTAAATCTTATCGTTGCCGGATAAGACGATACCCACCCCGGCCAGATCATTGAGATTGCGTACGGCTTGGAGTGCGTCCAGCGACAGGTGATCGGCCTCGTCAATGATAATCAAGCGGTTTGTCCCGGCCAGCTGCTCCACCAGCGTATTCATGAGCGCCGCTTTCCGGCCTGGAACCTGACGCCCCACCTGCCGGCAGATCAGGCCCAGTACGGCGGTAGCCGATGTGGTACAGGCATTGGCCGTGATGAAGATAACCCCGGTGTTCGTGTCGGCGTAGTGGCGAAGGGCGGTTGTTTTTCCCGCTCCCGCGTCACCGCTCACTAAGGTGATATCGTTGTGCTGGTGTGCATAGAGACAGGTGAAAAGAACCTCTCGCGTGTTGTAGAGCTCCGGGTAAAAGGGCGTCTTTGAAACAGTGTTTAAACGCTCTTTACCGATGGTTAGATACTGGTTGATGGTTTTGGCGACTTCCTCATTGTCCCCTGTATAGCAGCCGTTCAAGAACTGCGAGATAACGGACGTAGAAAGCCCTGTTTCGCGGGATATCTGGCGCTGTGATTTGCTGCTCCGCTCCATAAAATCAGCAAGGGCGGCTCTGGTTTCTGTAAGCATTTCATTCCCTCCTTTACGCTTGCTTTTGGTAGAATCCTAACAGCGTGGCGCTTACGCTTTCCTCCTCTCGAATGCGCCGGGTGGTTTCGGTGCGGTCGGTGGCCTTCAGGATGGCGGAATTCTTCGCTGCCTGGGGCGCTATATGCTCCACGATATCCGGTTCCCCGGTTTCGGTGAAGGTCTTTTCCATAAGCTGGTTGCGGGCCACGATTTCGTGGATATCCATTTCACGGGCGGGTTTGTACTTGGCAACGATGGCGCGGGCGGCTTTCTTCTCCTTTGCGGCCCGGATATAGTCTTCCTCGCTGGTATGCCGGAACGGGGTGCGGATTTTAGCTTCAGCCAAACAGATAGCACGGCCTTTTATGTCAAAGACGGCCATTTTGTCGATGTTATCCGGGTCATATACCACCATGACGCGCTCACCAATATGGGACAGGAGTGCATCATTATAATAGTGGTTGTTCTTGATGGAAACACCGCTTTTGTTGACCACCCGTTCCTCAGTGTTGCCACACAGCAGACGGAGGGCGTCATGGTCACTGATAACCCGCTTAACGGCCAGATTTTCAGCGTATACCTGGTTTGGGCATTTGCCCTCCATATCAATACCGCTGTTGGGCGTCTGGTTGTATTCGTCTATGTAGGCAGACAGCTGCGCTATGAAGTCATCCAGCGTGGGGGCCAGTGGCAGGATCTCCTTGTTGGGGATTTGCATTTTTTCCGGCCTGATTTTGGCATTGCAGCCCGTATAGGTCTTGAAACGGCGGCTAAAACGGTTGGTAAACGTACCGAAGAACCGCTCCACGGTCTTAGCGGCACCGTGATAGGGGGTCGCGTATATCGTCCCTACCCCGAGTTGATTTACCAGCGACATGGGATAATCCTTGCTGAAGCTGCTGGAACGGTAATCCTTGCCATTGTCGAAGTACACCTCATTGGGTACCCCATTCTGCTCCACGCCCAGGCGGAAGCATTTCTTAACCGCTGTAGCGTTGGGGTCTGCGTTCCTGACAAGGAAAGACACAACCCGGTTGGAGCGGGCATCAAAGAACACGGTCAGCCATGGGCGGATCACCTTTGTTCCATCTGCGCTCTTGACGAATACGTCTACCAGATGATGATCTGAGAACCAGATATCATTGGAGGCGATATCCAGCTTGCTGCGCTCCATGTAGGGGAGGGCGTCGGTGAACGCTTTCAGCCCCTCCCGGTAGCGCAGGATCGCATACATGGGGATGGTCTTAACTTTGCGCTCAAAGGCTTTGTAGGATGGGATATCGGGGTATTCCAGTTTGGTCATGTCATAGCAGAGCCGGACGCCGCGTTGCTGCTGGGTCATATAGAGGGAATAAAACAGCTCCCACGCGTTTTCGGGAATGGTATCCTTTCCCCGGTTGTGCCCCCCGCGGTGGTCAATCAGCCTCGCCACATCTTTCCCTTGGTATTTGTGCTGCCAGCGGAACAGCTTGCTTTTGGTGATAGCGTCCTCGGTGGGGTTATTGGAATTGAACCAGGACACAAAATCATCTGGGGATAGGCCCTCGTGCTGGTACTGCTCCACGACCCACGCCTTGGCGTTGGCCCCGTCCCGCTGCTTACTTGTGAATTGCAGGATATCCACGGGCGGGGGTACTTCCCCGCGATACAGGGCTTGTGCTTTCTCAGGAAGTGATTCTAAGGCGATGCGTAGCTGCTTGCCGCCCCGGCCCTTGCCGTTGACATAGCGGTGCTGGTATCTATTTTGTTGTGTGGCTTTTTTGATCGCGCTGTCAGTCACACCGCAAAAGGAAGCCGCTTCCTGCACTGTAAGCCATGTCAAAACGCATCACCTCCTGTCGAACTAACTATATCCCAAACAGGAAAAAATTATTATGGGACTGCAAATAGTCAGGATTCCTTACCAAACAGGGCCGCAACCAGGTCGAAGGGGTCAAGGCCCAGCGGCTTGGCAATCTGTTTGAGCGCCGCCAACGTCGGGATAGCGCGGCCATTCATGATGGCACATAAGTATGTTTTTGATATCCGGGCCTCCTGTGCCAGCCACTTTTGCTGTCTGTCCATTTCTTTTAAGCGTTTGCCTATCATAGTTCCCAGCGGCGGTTTGTTGCTAAGATTGGTTGTCCGGGACATTCTTACACCCCCTTGAAATATTGTGATAAAATAGATATAATGAACAGGCCAAGTTCATTATATAGTAACTAACTCACAATGTCAACAAAAATATTGTAACTCACGAAAGGTGGAGGTAAAAATGGAACCCCTTAGCAACAATGGGCAGCTTACAGGGGAGGCTATAAAAGCCATTCGACAGAGGTATGGCCTATCACAGCAGGAATTTGGTTCCCGCCTTGGTGTAACTCACGCACATATTAGTAAAATCGAGAGCGGGAAAGAAAATCCCTCAGAAACACTTCTTAAATTGATAAGGTACGAATTCAAGATTGATAAACTGGTCGGGATAGCACCAGTCGAGGAAACAAGGCCAAAGATTAAACAGTATTTAAAAATGCTTGAAAATCTAATGCTTGAGCAAGAAATGAGTGATGGTAGCCTTTACAATTCAGAATTTATGCTTGCTGCACTCACTAGCATTTATCGCAATACGTGTGAAACAGAGATTTATCGGGAATTGTTACTTGAATCTCTTTCCGGGATAATTGATGAAATATCCCAGTTTGTCGAAACTACCTCAAAAGGATGTGCTGATAAAGATGTTGCCCTGCTGAATAAGAGCAAGCTCTCACGGCTAAAACTTGAAATTAGTGGTTGCTTAGAGGAACTGTACGCTTTGCTTGAGGAACGGATAAGATAGACAATTCTGCCGAATAATTATTCAGCTCTAATGAATAATTATCAATTTCGTTTTGCGCGTCCTTTTTCCCTTAATCAAAATTGGCATTTTTCCTACAGCCGCAACGGTTTCGGGCATTTTTGCGACTAAGGGAAAAATAGCGTTTTGCGCGTCCGGCTACAAAATTCTACAAAAGATTTTGTGAGGAAGATGATATGGAGTGACTGCTATTTGACCACCTTACAGAAGCTTCCTTGCAAACTGCTTCATCGCCTCCAGTAATTCCAGCAAAAACCGCCGCTTATGTCTGCATTGAAACCACCCTTTCATACTTTACGGCGGAGATTGCGCGTCAAGAAGCGGCGCTCTCTTCACCAATCGCAGGTAAAGAGAGCGCCGTTTCCCCGTCCGCTATGAATCCCTTCTATTTCAAAATCGGTTCCTCTTGGGTTTTCCGGGCTTTGGAACTCTTTTTCGCCCGGCGGCCCTTGCCGGCAATCACCGCCACTGCGGCCAGCGCGGCCGCGCCTCCCGCAGCAGCCGGAATCAGCCACGGGGCGTTTTCAGCGGTCCGGATACAGAACGTCCCCTGCGGGCCCGTCATGGACAGCAGCAGATACTGTCCCCTGCGGCCGGTTTGGACCTGCCGCCACTGGCCGTCCCGGTACTGCCAGACTGCGCCGCCCTCCGGGCTGAGCAGCCGCAGAGGGACGGAACCGCCTCCCTCCAGCTGCGCTCCGGTGAGAACGACATCCCAGACCGCTGCGCCCGCGCCCGCCTCCCGGGGCGGCGTCTGCGCGCTGTCCGTCACGTGGAGGACGGCCTCCTCTGTGAAGCGTCCCTCCGCCAGAGCCAGAGCCAGCTTGCCCTCCTGCGTCTCCTGGCTGGCCAGAAGGGTAATCCAGGGGGCGTACACGGCTTCCACAACAACGTCGGAACGGACCCCTGAGCGGTCGAACTCCGGCCACACGCCGTAGCAGCCCTCCACTTCCGGGACCTGGGGCAGCCGGAGCTTGGAGAGGTCGTCTCCGTAGAAGAAGGGGATTTGCGCCACCGTCTCCCCGTTCGCCGTCAGGGTCAAGGTGAAGGCGGTAAATTCCCGGGGCGCGCCGGGAAGCTGGGAAAGGACGTCGAATGACGCTGGCTCCGCCCGGCCCGCGTAGCTAACGCCGTCCACTCCGGCCCAGCCGGTATCTGCGAAGCAGTTGCCGGACAGGAACCCGTCCTCCTCCACCCAGCCGGAGACGGCCCCCAGGTATTCCGTCCCCTCCAGGATGGAGGCGATGGCCCGGCAGTCCCGCAGGCGTCCGGCCCAGCCGGTAATCCCGCCCACGTAGTTCCCCCCGGAGAGGGTGTTCTTCGCCCAGCAGCTCCGGATGGAGGCATCCGCCCACCCGGCGATGCCGCCCACGTAGTTTCCCCCCGTGCTGGTTACCGGGCCGTAATTCTGGCAGTCCAGGGCGGCGCCCAGGTCCATCCGTCCCGCCAGGCCGCCCACGCAGTCCTTTTTCGCCGTGACGGCTCCCTGGTTTACGCAGCCTTGAAGGACCGCCTTGGTCTCATAGGTGCTCTCAAGGGTGAGGCGGCTTCCGCCGTCGTCCTCCGGGTCCAAATCCAGCTCCACCGCCACGGCGCCCGCCACACCGCCCACGTTGCGGTCTCCCTCCACGGGTCCCGTGTTGCGGCAGTCGGCCGCCTTTCCCTCCCGGGTGGCGGCGACGTCCTCGTCGGAGGTATCCTGGACGAAGCTCCCAATGCCCTCCTGACGCCGCTGGTCCAGGTTTTCTATGGCGTCCAGCATCACGCTGCAGATCACATTGAATTGGCGGCTGACCGCCCGCAGGTCCCCGGTCAGGGTGTCGCTGCCGCTCTGGAGGACGCCGTTAAGCGACTCCATCTCGCCGGACAGACCTCCCAGGGCGTCGTACAGACTGTCTCCCGCCTCCCGGGCCTCCTGCCCCAGGCCCGTAAACTGAGCGGGGCCGCTCCGGGTCAGCTGGTCCACGCCGCCGCCGATGGCCCGGAAGGCGCTTTCCATCAGCTGCCCAATGCCGGCGGAGGAGCCGGCTGCGTCCTGAAGGTCCCCCAGGGCGTCCCCCAGCCGGTCCGACAGATCCCCGGCCTCTCCCAGGGCCCGCTGGAGGTCCGACAGGGCCCCATTTACACGGTCTCCCGCGTCCCGCATACCGTCAAAGGCTCTGCGGATGCGCTCCCGGGCCGCCGCCAGCTCCTCCAGAGAGGGGAGCGCGGGGAGGCCGCCGGGGAACACCGCGTTACGGATGGCGGCCAGCGCCGCCCGAAATTCCGCCATTGCGCCGCTGAGCTGGGCCTGGCCCTGCCGCAGATCCCCGGCGGAGGCGCGCAGCAGCCCGAAGGCCGTCCCGCCGGCGTCCGCCGCCGCCTCCAGATCCTCCAGCGCTTGATCCAGCTGGTGGGACAGCTGCTCCAGCCGCCGTCCCGCGTCGGACAGGTCATCCATGGCGGGGGAAATTTTCTCCAGAGCGTTGGTCACGTCGGCGGCCAGGGCATTGACCTCGCCCACGTTCTCATCCACAAAGTCTGCGGCGCGGTCCAGCAGGCGCTTGGAGCTCTCCCGGGCCAGGCCGGTGAAGTCCCCCATGGCGGAGAGGTGGGCGGAAATGCGGTCCCCGGTGCTCCCGGCGTCGTTCAGGGCGCGGCCGATCAGGCGGTCCAGAGCGTCCAGCTCCCCCCGCAGGCGGTCCAGGGTCTGCGGACCCAGGTCTATCGCCAGCCAGGGCTCCGCCTGGCCCACGACGCCGCCCACGTCCTTCCGTCCATGGACCGCCCCGTTGTTGACGCACCCGGCCAGGTAGCCGTTCTGCCGCCCGGCGATTCCCCCGGTGTTATAGCCCACATGGGGATAACCCACGCCTCCGTTATTGACGCAGCTCTGCACAATGCCCCCGGACCGGCCCACGATGCCCCCGGTGTCCGTGCATCCGCTGAGCAGGTGATAGGTCTCGTCGTCGGCGGAGGCCAGCTCCTCCAGGGCGGCCCCGGCGTCCTTTCCCATCAGGTCGGGGGCCGGCTCGGCCTGGGTCAGGTTGACCCCGGCCTGGTTGACGCAGCTCAGCAGCAGGCCGAAATTCCGCCCCGCGACGCCTCCCGTGGCGTTCTCGCCGCTGACGGAGCCAAAGGCGCGGCACTCCACAATCTGCCCGGCGGCCTGGTTGCGCCCGGCGACGCCGCCCACCTCGCTTTTTCCCAGGACCGCGCCGTAGAAAGCGCAGTTCCGCAGAACCCCGGCGTTGACCCCGGCGACGCCGCCTACGGTGGAGCGGGTGCCCTCCGGGGCCACCGTGCCCCGGACGGTCAGGTCCTGGACCACCGCCCCGGGCTGTATGTAGCGGAACAGCCCCTGAACGGAGCCGGAGGCCGTAAGGGACAACCCGGAGATGGTGTGTCCCTGGCCCAGGAAGGTCCCGCCAAAGGTGGGAATCGGGACAAACGCAAGCTCCGACAAATCCAAATCGGCGGCAAGAACCACCGTCTTGCCCTGGGACCAGGTGTCCAAGGCGCAGTCTTTGGAGAGGGCCAGGAGGTCCTCCCCGCTGGAGAGCGTCACCGTGTCCGCCGGAGCGGCCCAGGCGGGAATCGCCGGGGACGCCGCCAGCCACAGGGCCGTCAGCACCATGCCCCAGTCCACAAACGGCAAAGCCGGGGGGGAACCGGGCTGGAGGGCGTCCTGCACCAACCGCCTCCTCTCCCGTAATTCCCGCCTCCAGTGCAGGCAGCCCCTCTTCAGGCCGGACCTCTCCGGAGGCCACGGAGGCGTTCAGAGTGCCGTGCAGCAGGCCGCTGAACTCGGCATCCACCATGCCGGAGACGTAGCCCCGGACGTGGCCTTCCAAACGCATCACGCCGGTGTGGCTCTGGATGGGCAGACGGGCCTTGATGGTAAAGGCCGTCTTTTCGATGATGATGTCCCCCAGCAGCAGAATCTGGGGCAGGATGCCCATAACCAGGAAAATGGAGATCAGGGTGCCCCGGCCCAGGCACACGCCGATGGAGGCGATGGAGGCCGTGGTGGACAGCAGGCCGATGGCGATGCCCGCCGAGGCCAGGATGGTGCCCGAGGTGACGATGGTGGGGAAGGCCTCGTTGAGGGATTCGATGACCGCGTCCTTTAAGGACATGGTCTGTTTCAGCTCCACATAGCGGTTGGCTATGACAATGGCGTAGTCGATATTGGCCCCCATCTGGATGGAGCTGACCACCAGGTAGCTGAGGAAGAACAGCGGCTCATTTTGCAGGTAAGGGAAGGAAAAGTTGATCCACACGCTGCCCTGAATGACCAGAATCAGCAGTACCGGCAGTCCCGCAGACTGGAAAGTAAACACCAGCACCAGGATCACGAAAACGATGGTCAAAATGCTGATGAGCAGGTTGTCGTTGCCGAAGGAAGAGGACAGGTCGAAGTCGCTGGTGGAGTTGCCCACCAGAAGCGCGCCCTCCGGGTAATACCTCCTCACAGCCGCGTGGAGGCTGTCCAGGAAAGCGAAGGTCTCCTCCCCCTCCTCCGGCAGATTCAGCTGAAGGACCAGGCGGCTGTAATTCTCCCCCTTGAGCTGAAGCTGGGCGTCGGTGAGCTGGACATGGAGGTCCTCAATGGTTTCGGTCATCTCGGCGTCCAGGGAGACATAACCCTGGGCCATCATGTCGTAGACGTACAGGAACATGTCGATGAGGGGTACGCCGTAGCTGTCCACCCCGGAGACCACCTGGCCATAGCTCTCCTGGTCCACAGCATAGGCCGAGTAGAGAAGCCTGGCCACCTCGATGTCCAGGTCGGTCATCTCGGCGAACTGCCGGGGGGTAAGCCTGTCCGTGAGGACATAGCCGTCCATGGCGTCCACATTGGCAAGGCCCAGTACCGTGTCCGTCTCCTCCATGCCCTCCAGCTCCCGGAGCAGGCGGCCCTCCCGCTCGTAGTCCCCCTGGGGCACCAGCACCGCCAGGGTGTTCACCCGGCCGAAGGTCCCGTTCACCCTGTCCCGGGCAATCTGGGCCTGGCTCTCGCGGATGGTACTCAGGTCGGTCTGGCCGTAGGCATAGGGGCAGCGGTTGGCGAAGATGAAGCCGCCGATGAGAAGCAGCACGAAGAGAGGAGGCATGATAAACCGGGTCTTCACCGCCAGCCGGCCCCAGGCGGAAATCTTGGGTACAAAGCTGCGGTGGTGGGTGCGGTCGATGAGAGAGCTGAAGCTCATCAGCAGGCCGGGCATCAGGGTAAACACGGCCAGGAGGCTCAGCACAATGGACTTCATCAGCACCAGCCCCAGATCCCGGCCGATGCCGAACTGCATAAAGCACATGGCCCCCAGGCCCGACAGAGTCGTCATGGAGGACCCGGAGATCTCCGGGATGGCCTTGCTCAGGGCGGCCACTACCGCCTCCCGGGCCTCCAGCCGCTCCCGCTCCTCGGTGTACCGGTGGCACAGGATGATGGCGTAGTCGATGGCCAGGGCCAGCTGGAGCACCACCGCCACCGAGTCGGAGACAAAGGAAATCTCCCCAAAGACGAAGTTGGTTCCCTTGTTCATCAGCGCCGCCATGCCGAAGGTCATCAGCAGCACCGGGATTTCCATGTAGGTATGGGAGGTAAAAAGGAGCACCAGCAGGATGATCACCACGGCGATGGCCATGACCACCTGCATCTCGGATTCCAGATTGGCGGAGGCGGAGTCCCCCACGTCGCCGGTGGTATACACGTCGTACCCCTCCAGCAGGGCCTGGACCTTTTGGAAGGCGGCCAGGCTCACCGGATCTCCGGCGGTCCCGTCGTAGGTGACGGAGAACAGCGCCGCGCCATTGACATAGTGATCCGGGGTGTTTTCAAACTCCAGGGACTTCACGCCGGGGACAGCCCTTGCCTGTTCCGCCAGGCGCTCCGCCTGCGCATAGGAGACGTTATCGACCATGATCCGGCTGGCGCCGAAGGTGACGAACTCCTCATCCATGATGGTCAGGCCCTGGCGGGTCTCGGTGGCGTCGGGCAGGTAGCTGGTCAAATCGTCGTTCACCGACACCCAGCCGCTGGAAAAGACGCAGAAAATGGCGACGCCTATGTACATCAGGTAAAACGCCTTGCGTTTGTCCACAATGAAGGAAGCAATCCGCTCCATGGGACTCTGCTTTTCGGAAACCCCTTCCGTGCGCTTGCTCAAACCGGGCACTCCTCTCCAACTTTTACTGCAAAGCATGATACTCTTTTTTTCTTGGAAAATCAAGGGATTGACAGAAAACTTGTCCCGTGCCTCCAAGCGGCCCCAGACAGCCGGCGGCCTCCTGTTTCAAACGGTGAAAAGCCCGCACAGGAAAGGTCCCCCAGGATAAAGCGGCTCCCGCTTTCCAACCGTTCTGTCGAAAAGCGGGAGCCGTTTCAAAATAATTTAATTACTTCAACCCTTCCATCACGGCGTCCAATACCGACTGCGCGTCTCCTCCGACCTCAGACACGTAGGCGTCGTATGCGCCCTCCGCCAGGGTCTTGAACTTTTCTCTTTCGGCGTCGCCGATTGTGAAAATTTCCTTTCCCGCCGCTGCGATCTTTTCCATGGAATCGCTGTTGAGTTCCCCGACAATCGTTACGCTGTTCGCCGCCAGCTCATCCGCCACCTCTTTCAGCAAGGTTTTCTGCTCGTCGTTCAGGCCGTTGTAGAAGGAGATTCCAGCGGTAAAGGTACTCAGATTTACGTCGGCATTGGCCTCCGTCATGGCATCCTGCACTTCATAGAAATTGGAGCCGTAAACAATCATGGGAGAGTTGCACTGGGCCTCAACCGTATGCAGCTGTGAGGCGCTGTACAGCTCCGAATAGGCGATTACCGTGGAGTTGGCCCCATATGCGTCAAAGACGGCCATGATAATCGGAGAGGCCATAGTCCTCATTTTGACTCCCTTCCAGGAGTCCACCGTGTTGAGTGCCTTGTTGCCCGTCCAAAGGTTATAGCCCTCGCTCCACCAGGAGAGCATATGAAGCCCCTTGTCCTCGAATTTCTGATTTAAAATCCGCATGCCCTCATTGTCGCTGTTCAAGAATGCCACGTCTTTTCCGTCGTCGCCGGTGAGCAGGAAGTGGAGCGAAAACACCTGAGACTCGGGAACGATCCCGCCGAAGTTTCCGATGGCCGACACCAGCAGGTCGACGCTGCCGGTCTGCGTCATTTCAATCTGCTGGATAGAATCGCCAATCTCGCCCTGGTTATAGACGTCAACCTGGATGGTCCCGTTGGATTTTTCTTCAACCAGCCTTTTGACCTCCATTGCTACATAGTAGGCCGCAGAGGACTCCACAATGCCGTCCGAGGCAAGCTTCCACACCGTTGTCTCCCCCGCCGCACCGCCGGTTTTTCCGGAAGTGTCCGGGGCGGCGGAGCTGTCAGGGTTGCTGGAACCGCCGCAGGCTGCCAGGGAAAGCGCCATAGATAGTGCCAGCGCCAGCGCTAAAATCTTTTTTTTCATCATAGTAATACCGTCCTCTCTACCACTTCGTTGATTACCTTATCTCAGCGTATGGGTTCACGACTACCGAATCAAAAAGAGCGAAACCTGGGGGAACAGAATAGCAATTGCAGATACCAGGACCATCAGCCCAATGTATGGCCACACCCTTCGCACAACGGTGGCAAAGGGCCTCTCAAAAATTGCGCAAGCCGTGAAAATGTTGCATCCAAAGGGCGGGGTTACGCAGCCGATAGCGGACTGAAGCGTGATAATCACGCCCAAATGAATCGGGTCTATGCCGGAAGCGGCCGCAATCGGGAAAAAGATAGGCGTCACTATATAAATGACTACCATCGCGTCGACAAACATGCAGCCGACGAAGAAAAACGCAGATACCAGGACCAGGATAATCAACTTTGAAGGGTGATCTCCAAGCAAAGCGGCGACAATCAGCTGCGGCAGCTTTGCGTACGACAGGCACCACGAAAAAACCGAGCCGGCGGCAATCAGGATGAATATGGCGGCCGTCGTAACGGCGGTAGATAAAGCCGCGTCTTTCAGGTCCTTGAGCGTAATCGACTTGTAAATAAAGAATTCCAATACGAAGGCATACAGAACCGATACCGCGGCAGCTTCCGTGGGGCTGAAAATGCCGGAGTAAATCCCCACAAAAATGATCAGGGGGAACCCGCAGGGAGCCAGGCCCCTTTTTACCGCATGAATTCTCTTTGCCCAATCGGCCTTCGGCAGGGTTGGAATTTTTTTAACCCGCGCGTAAATGTAATTGTATACCGCGAAGGACAGCCGCAAAAGCAGGCCGGGTCCCACGCCCGCGACAAACAAATCGCCCACCGAGCTTCCCGTAACCACACAATACATAATCATGCATACGCTGGGCGGGATCAGCAGCGCGATAATCGCAGAGGAGATAATCAGGCTCAAGGCGTCGCTCTCTTGATTCCCTGTTTTGACGAGCCGATCCTTCATGGGTTTCCCGATGGCGACAACGGTTGCTTGGCTGGAGCCGGAAATGGCGCCGAAGATCGTGCAGGTAGTCGCCGTGGTGATGCTTAGGCCTCCGTGTATATGCCCCACAAAGGTCTCCACCATATCAAGCAGCCTCTCCGCGCATTCGCCCTTGCACATAATCTCGGCCGACAGCATAAACATGGGAATCGCCAGCAGGACAAAAGACTGCACGCCGCCTACCAGCTGCTGCGTGGCGATAAATAGGCTCTACTCCGTAACCTCGGCAAAACGGCCAGCAGGCATATGCGGCCAAAC
>CATNDJ010000029.1 GCA_950097265.1 uncultured Oscillibacter sp. | reverse complement strand
TCACGCCCCTGCTGGCGGCGGACCGGGCGGGCTTCGTCCTGGCCTCCGCCTGCGCGGGGTGGGGAGGCGTGTCCATCCTCTGCCAGACGGCGGCGGTGCTGGAGGGCAGCGGGCTGCGGTTCCGGAGCTGCGCGGCGGGGAAGGCCCTCCAGGCCCTGCTGGCGGCGGGGCTGGCGGCGGTCGTGAGCGTTCTTGTGTTCTGAATATGCCGAGAGGCGAGGCCGTCCGGCCCCGCCTCTTTTTACTTCTCTTCTTCCTCCGCCCAGGCGGTAAACTCGCCCTCGGCCTGGAGCTGGCCGTGCATCAGCAGGGCCTCTGCGTTTCCGTAGTTGTGCTTGCTCATTTCCTTCAGCGCGTCCGTGACGGCGTTGAACAGCGTCGAGTAATACTTGGGGACAGGTTTCATGCTTCATCACCTCTGCTCCAAGACTACCATATTTTCCCAAAATGTGCAAGCGGAATGCACACCAAAGTTTGGTTTGGATTATCGTGCAAGTTGCAATAAAAAATTATTGCAAAATAGCGATGCATTCTCAAACAGCAGTCTGCAATACAATTTTATTACAAAATAAGCGCAAAATGTATTGCGGGGTGTATTATGAGAAAATTCAAGATTCCCAACGTGCCCAAGGTTCCTGTCTCCGCCACAAAATCCATCCGCTTTCCGACTGTGGTCATCGAGCAGGTCGAGGAAGCTATCCGGGGCAAGGACTGCACCTTTACGGCCTTTGTCGTGGAGGCCGTGCGGGTGGCCCTGGAGAACCTGGCGGAGGACGAGGCGGAGCAGGCGCAAAAAGAGCGGGAGTGAGCTCCCGCCCTTGTCTTTTCCATTACGCGAAGAGGGTCTCAAAGCTCTCCACGGCGGCCTCCGCCGCGTCGCCCACCGCCAGCATGATGTAATTGCCGTGGCTGACAATGTGGGACTTGGTCTTCCAGCCCTCGATGGTCTCGGGATACCAGGCCCCGCCGGGGTTCGCGTCGTCCCCCACCTGGTAGTCGATCCGGGCCTGGAAGACGGCTTTTACCGCCTCCACGTCTTCGGCGTTCTCCACCTCTGCCAGGGCGATCTCGCCCACGGCGGCGGAGATGGCGGCGATGTAGACCCCGCACTGCTTCGTGGAAATCCCGGAGAGGCCGGGGTAGTACGCGTCCAGCATCTCCAGCTCCGATTCGGCCCCGCTGTCGGTCAGGTCCATCAGCTCCGGCCAGGTGTTCTCCTCCCGAAGGGTGTTATAGAAAGCGGCGAGGTCCACGTCCGTCTCCGTTTCGGCGGGGGCCTCGGGGGACCCGGCCTCTCCGGGGGCGGCGGTTCCGCCGCCGCAGGCGGCCAGGGACAGGGCGAGGGCCAGCGCCAGAGTCAGCGCAAGCAGCTTCTTTTTCATGTCAAATCTCCTTGTGTCAAAATGGTCTTGTGGGGTTGCTTCTGATAGGTAGACGGCGGGGCGGGGAAAAAGGTTCCCGGCCTTGAGAAAAAATTTTTTCCGTGAGAAAGGGGCGGCCCCAGGGGCCGCCCCTCCGGTCTCTATTCCTCCCGCAGGCGGAAGGCTGCCTGGACGAAGAGGTCCACCTCCTCCATGGTATCGAAGCAGGCGATGGCCACCTGGTTGCCCATGGTGCCCGCCAGGGCATCGGGCATCCGGGTGAAGAGGCGGGCCCGGTCGCCGCAGCGGGCTTCCAGCTGGCCCAGGGACATGGCGTAGCGCACCTCGTCCCGCCGCCCGGCGTAGACGCAGTAGCGGTGGGGCCCGATGTAGGTGTGGCGCAGTTCGCCGAAGGCCACCATGTCCGCCCAGATCTGGTACACGTCCACGCTCTGGCCGAAGTCCAGCATGTCGGGAGTGTAGCCCCCGGCGGGGCGCATGTTGACTTCCAGGGCCACGATATCTCCCACGCCGCCCAAGCCCTCCTTGGCCTCCGTCAGGCGGAAGAACTCCAGATGGAAGAAGCGGCTGGACGCGCCGAAGGCTTTGAGGGTCGCTTTGCCCGCGGCCTCCACGTCCGGGGGGACCTCCTTGTCCACATAGTAATAGGTGGGCACGTGCTTGTTTACCATGTCCATGATGGAGTTCCGGGTGACGTGGCTGGCGGCGAAGAGGACCTCCCCCTTGGAATTGCACACGCCGTCATAGGTGGTGACGGAGCCGGAGACGTATTCTTCCATGAGGTAGGGCGCGTCCGGCGGGTCCTGGAAAAAGCGGCGCAGGTCCTCCTCGTTCTCCAGTTTCCAGGTGGCCACGGCCCCCACGCCGTTGTCGGGTTTGACGATGACGGGATACCCGGCCTCCCGGACGAAGGCCAGGCCCGCGGCCAGGTCCGTCACCGGGGCGCAGCGGGCGCAGGGAATCCCGGCCCGCTTGTAGTACTCCTTCATGGCCAGCTTGCTCTTGTATTTTTCAATCTCGTGGGCCCGGGGCCCGGTGGTAATGTTGAAGTCCGTCCGCAGCCGGGCGTCCAGCTCCAGCCAGTACTCGTTGTTGCTCTCCACCCAGTCGATCTTCCCGTAGCGTCCGGTGAAGTACCCCAGGGCCCGGAGGGCCTGGCCGTAGTCCTCCAGGCTGTCCACCCGGTAGTACTCCGTCAGGGCCCGTTTCAGGTCGGGGTGCAGGAAGTCGTAGGGCGCGTCCCCCACGCCCAGGACGTTGACGCCGTTTTCCTTCAGGCGGATGCAGAACCAGCGGTAGGCCTCGGGGAAGTTGGGGGAGATAAAGACGAAATTCATGGGGTCCCTCCTTTGACGGTCGGCGGCAGGCGATTTTACGATTTAAAGTATAGCACTTTCGAGGAAAAAGCGCAAGGGGCGGAATGCAGAACCGGGAAGGCGCGGCCTCTCCGGTTCTCGTTCAGGTTATCCAAATTTCGCCGTCAGGCTGCCTTTCTGGAGGATGTGGCCTTCCGCCGCCTTCAGGAAGTGCTTCTTCCGGGAGTTGGAGCTGATGCCCAGGGCGCGGTCCAGGGCATAGACCGTCAGCCGGTAGCTGTGGAGGGACCAGACCGGCGGCTTGGGCCCGGCGTAGCGGTGGACGCCGTAGGCAATGCCCTGGGTGACGCCGCTTTCCAGCCGGTCCCGCTGGGGGATGCCCCCGGGGATGACCTTCCGGGCGGGGAAGTTCCACATGACCCAGTGGGTGAAGCCCTTCACGGGGTGGGACATATCCTCCAGGGTCACCGCCAGGGTTTTGGCCTGGGGGGACAGGTTCTCCAGGACGATTTCCGGGGACAGGTCCTTCCCCCGGCCGGTGTTCTCCAGGGGGAAGCGCCCGCCGTCCTCCAGGCCGGGGCAGTGAAAGCGCAGGATTTCGATTTCCATGTCGACCTCAATTCCTCTCAGGTTTTCTCTTTGGGCAAAATCAGGTTCAGCAGCACCGCCATCAGCGTGGCGATGACCACCGGGGACTTGCCGAAGATCATGGTGAAGCCCTCGGGGAACTGGCTGAGGGCCCCGCTGGCCTGGGATACGCCCACGCCCAAGGCGGCGGACAGGCCCACAATGGTGGTGTTCCGGGCCGTCAGGCTCTGGGAGGCGATGAGCTTCATGCCCGTCATGGCGATGGTGGAGAAGACGGTGATGGTGGCCCCGCCCAGGACGCACTGGGGAATGGTGGTCAGCACCGCCGCGAACTTGGGGGACAATCCCGCCAGCAGCAGAAAGCCGCCGGTCATGGCGAAGACCATCCGGTTTACCACCTTATTGGTGGTGACGATGCCCACGTTTTGAGAGTAGGTGGCCGTGGGCAGGCCGCCGAAAAAGGCCGTGAGGATGTTGCTGAAGCCATAGGCGATGATGCCCCCCTGCAGCTCCTGGTCCGTGGGGTCCCGGTCGACGCCGCCCACGGTGGTGGCGGTGAAGTCCCCGATGGCCTGGATGGAGTTGATGGCGAAAAGCAGGCCGATGGCCACGCAGGAGGGAAGGTCGAAGGTGATCCCGAAGTGCATCACCCGGGGCAGGGAGAACCAGGCGGCGGAGCCCACCTCGGCAAAGGAGACCATGCCGAAAAACATGGAGATGACATAGCCGCAGAGCATGCCGATGAGGATGGAGGCCAGCTTGCAGATGCCCTTCCCGTGGTTGTTCAGCAGCATGACGATGGCCAGGGTCAGGGCGGCCACTAACCAGTTCTGCCAGGAGCCGTAGACCAGGGCCTCGGTCTGGCCCTTGGTTTCCACCACCAGCTCGTATGTATTGGCGGTGCCTCCCGCCATGTAGTTGATGGCCGTGGGGTAGAGGGACAGGCCGATGGTAAAGACCACCGTGCCGGTAATCACCGGGGGGAACAGGAGGCGGATCTTCTTCACGAACACGCCCACGATCACCGCCACGATTCCTCCCACGATCATGGCCCCGGCGATGGCTCCCACGCCGCCCCCGGTGGAGGCGATGGCCTGCATACTGGGGACGTAGGCGAAGCTGACGCCCATGATCACCGGTAGGCCGGAGCCGAAGTACTTGTTCACCGGGTAGAGCTGAATGACGGTGCATACGGCGGACATCACCAGGGATGCCTGAATCAGCAGCACCCGGTCCGCCTGGCTCAATCCAATGGCCCCGGCGATGATGATGGGCGGCGTGACGCAGCCCACGATCATGGCCACCAGGTGCTGGAGGGACAACGAGACGGCGGAGCCCAGAGGGGGAATGCCTCGGATTTGGAAGAGCGCCTGCTGGTCAGAGGGGGTTCTCATGGCGGGGGTTCTCCTTCCTGTTTCTTTGTTCTGTGTGTCTGCTGGCGACTGCGGGAAAGGTCCACCTTTTCCGGTGTACAGGAGCGGGAACGGGATGTCAAGGGCAAAACGTTATTCCCCTCCGCCGTTCAGTACCCCCAGGTCCCGGCGGAACTCGCCGTCCACCAGGAAGCGGACCTCCTCCACCGCCTCCAGGGAGGCAAGGGAGTTCTCCAGCGCCCGGAGGGCGGTTTGGACCGCGCTTTCCTCCAGACCCTCCAGCAGGGCGGAGGAGAGGTTTACATAGCAGATATCCTCTTCCAGCCAGACGGCCTTCACCTGAAAGCCCTCCGGCAGGGGGGAGAACAAATCCCGGCCCTCGGGCTGGCGCTCCAGGGCCCGGGCCACGGCGGAGACCTGGGTGTCGCCCTCGTAGAGGTCCAGGGTCTGCTCCGCCGCCGTCAGGCGGCCCTCCTGATTCAGGTAGTACAGCAGGGCGTCCACGGTGCTGAGGACGTCTTCCTCGGGGGTCAGCAGCACCTCCCGGAGGTTCAGCACCTGCCGCTCCCGGTAGGCCAGCTCCCGGCCCCGGACGGTGATCTGAAGGGAGGAGACCTCCGGCACCTGGGAGAGGGTCATGGCGATGGCGCTGTCCGCCAGGGTCAGGGCCACGCCGGAGAGGCTCTCGTAGGCGGGGGACAGGTCCACCAGGGCCCGGTCCCCGTCGATCTCCAGGGAGAGCAGGGAGGTCCCGGCGGGGAGGGTGCTTTTCAGGGTCTCGTCGGCGGGGCCCTTTAAAAGCTCGTTCATCAGGGCCTCCGCCAGGAGGGGGGCGGTACCGGTCTCCGCGTCGTATAAGTACACGGTCTCCGTGCGGAAGGGGACGTCCCCGGCGGAATAGGTCAGATCCGCCTCCTGGAAATAGAGCTCGTAGGCGGTTCTGGCGGGCTCGTCCCGCCGGCAGCCGGACAGCGGCAGGAGGATGAGGAACAGGAAGCACAGCGCTCTTTTCACGGTTCCTCCCTCCTCTCCAGGGCGGGCCAGCGGACGGTAAACACCGCGCCGCCGCCGGGGCGGTTGGCGGCCTCCACGGCGCCGCCCCGGCGCTTCACCGTGTCGCTGACGATGGCGAGGCCCAGGCCCGTGCCCCCCGCGGCCCGGGAGCGGGCCTTGTCCACCCGGTAGAAGCGCTCGAAAATCCGGGGCAGGTCCGCCTCGGGGATGCCCGCGCCGTTGTCCGCCACGGTGAGGACCACCAGGTCCCCCACCCGCTCCAGGGAGACCTGGACGCTTCCGCCGACGGCGGAGTACTTCACCGCGTTGTCCACCAGGTTGTAGATGACCTGATGAGTCTCGTCCCGGGTGCCCAGGACCAGGCACTCTCCCCCGGCGGAGTAGGTCAGGTCCACGCCCTTCTCCTGGGCGACGAGGTTCATCATCCGCATGACCTGCTCCAGCACGGGCAGGATGTCCACCGCCGCCGGGGGGTCCAGGACCCCGCTGTCCAGCCGGGTCAGGCGCAGAAGGTCCTCCGTGATGCGGGAGAGGCGCTCCGCCTCCCGGCCGATGTCGGTGACGAACTCTTTCGTGGTCTCCCGGTCGATGTTCTCCGTCTGCAAAATGGAGTCCGACAGGAGGCGGATGGCCGCCAGGGGGGTTTTCAGCTCGTGGGACGCGTCGGAGACGAAGCGGCGGCGGGCGTTCTCCGTGGTTTGGAGGCGGTCCGTCAGGCTGTTGAACTCGTGGCCGATCTGGGCGATTTCGTCCCGGCCCCGGATGTCCGCCCGGTGGCTGTAGGCCCCTTCCCGGACCTGCCGGATGGCGGTGAGGAGCAGGCCGATCTTGCGGGTCAGGGCCTTGGAGAGCACCAGGCTCAGCACCAGCACCAGCCCCCCCGCCACGGCGGAGAGGCGCAGCAGGGTTTCCTGAAGGCCGGAGAGCAGGGCGGCCTGCTGGGTGTCGTACTCGTAGGCGTAGACCGCGCCGATAATCTGGCTCTGGTACATGATGGGGGAGGAGGCCCGGCTGTGGAAGGCCCTGCGCTTGTAGGTGCAGCTGGAGGCGTCCTTCCCCTGGAGGGCCTGGATGATTTCCGTGTAGAGGGCGTAGCAGCCCACGGCGCTGTCGGTCTCCCGGGTGTCGTAGAGCACCCGGCTGGCGCTGTCCGTCACCAAAATGCGGCTGAGGCCCGTTTCCTCCACCACGCTCATGGCGTCGGCCACGTTTTCCTCCGTCAGCGGGGAGAGGCCGGAGAGGGCGTTTACCATGACGGAGACGCTGTTCTGGAGGTTGGCGGTCTTGGAGTGGAAGACCAGGTCCTCGGACACCAAAAGAGGATAGGTGTTCAGCAGCAGCAGCACCGCCAGGATGACGGCGATGTAGCTCACGCCGAAGCGGAATTGTAAGCTTCCCCAATAGGGGCGTTCATTCCTTAAAATAGTACCCCACCCCCCACTTGGTGCAGATATGGTCCGGCTCCGCCGGGTTCTCCTCCAGCTTCTCCCGGAGGCGGCGGATGTGTACGTCCACCGTCCGGTAGTCCCCGGCGTAGCTGTAGCCCCAGACCACGTTCATGAGATTTTCCCGGCTGTAAACCCGCCGGGGGTTGCGCATCAAAAGCTCGATCAGGTCGTACTCCTTGGCGGTGAGGTCCACGTGGGTGTCCCCCCGGGCGGCGGAGCGCTCCTCGGTGTTCAACGTGATGCCCCCGGCGGTCAGAATGCTCCCCCTGCTCCGCTGGACCCCGGCGGCCCGGCGGAGCAGGGCCCGGACCCGGGCTTTCAGCTCCAGGATGTTGAAGGGCTTGGTTAGGTAGTCGTCCGCCCCGCACTCGAAGCCCATCAGCTTGTCCGCGTCCTCGCTCTTGGCGGTCAGCATGATGACGGGCACGTTGGAGAACTCCCGGATGCGCATGCACGCCTCCAGCCCGTCTACCTCCGGCATCATCAGATCCAGGATGATGAGGTCCAGCTTGCCCTCCCGGGCCAGCTCCACGGCCGCGGCGCCGTCGTAGGCGCACTCCACCTCGTAGCCCTCATTCTCCAGGTTGAATTTGATCCCCTTCACCAGGGTCCGCTCGTCGTCCACCACAAGTATTTTCATTCGCTGTCCTCCACTGTCACAAGGCCCTCCAGCGCCGCCAGCTTCCCCTGGCCGATGCCGGAAACCTCCGTCAAATTTTCCACGGCTTCAAAGGGCCCGTGCTCCTCCCGGTATGCCACAATCCGCGCCGCCAGCTCCTCCCCGATGCCGGGCAGGGCGGTCAGCGCCGCCGCGTCCGCCGTGTTGAGATTCACCGGGGACGGGTCCGGCCGGACCTCCTCCACGGGGACGCTCAGGCGGGTCTCCACGGAGGCCGGGGCCTCCAGGGCCGCCCGGTCCCGGAGGAACAGGCCCAGGAGCAGGCACAAAAACAGTCCCGTCAGGCCCAGGAGGACCCATTCTCCCCGGGCAATTTTTCGGCGCGTCTCCAAGGTTGCGTTCCTCCGTTTTTTTTGGTATACTGTAGGGGAAACCGTCGAACGGCGGATAACCGCCGATTCTCTTTCAGGCTAACGCCTATTATAACACAAATTTTGGGGGATGGACATGAAAACAAAGCGCATTTTATCAGTTTTTTTCCTGGCCCTTCTGCTGATGGGGCAGCTGGCCGTCCCCGCTCAGGCGGCCCCCGCCCTGATGGACCGGGTCACGGACCCGGACGTGGAGGCAAAGGCCGCCCTGCTGGTGGACCGGAAGACCGGGGCGGTGATCTACGCCCTGAATGAGCACGACGAACTTTACCCCGCCAGCCTCACCAAGATCATGACCTGCCTTTTGGTGCTGGAGGCCGTGGACGAGGGGCGGCTGAAGCTGAGCCAGGAGGTCACCGCCACCCCCACGGCCCTGGAGGGCCTGGCGGAGGACGGCAGCACCGCCGGCATCGAAGCCGGGGAGATTCTGACGGTGGAGGAGCTGCTGTACTGCCTGATGGTGGTTTCCGCCAATGAGGCCGGGGCCATTCTGGCGGAGAAAATCTCCGGCTCCGTGGAGAGCTTCGTGGACCGGATGAACGCCAAGGCGGCGGAGCTGGGCTGTGAGGACACTCACTTTATGAACCCCCACGGCTACCACGACTCCCAGCACTACACCACCGCCTGGGATCTCTACCTCATCACCAGGGCGGCGCTGGAGTACCCCATGTTCATGACCATCTGCGACGCCGCCTCCCACACCGTCCCGGCCACCAACATGTCCGAGGAGCGGGTGCTGAACAACACCAACTTCCTCATCCGCAGCGGACGGGAGTACTATAACGCCGACGTCCACGGAGTCAAAACCGGGTCCCACTCCATGGCGGGAAACTGCCTGGTCACCACGGCCCAGCACGCCAGCATGGATCTCCTCTGCGTCATCCTGGGGACGGAGCGGACGCAGGATGAGAAGGGCACCTGGTGGACCTACAGCTTTGTGTATACGGACAAGCTCTATAACTGGGCCTTCGACAATTTCGCCTATCAGACTATTTTGAAGGAGGACGACGTGGCCGGGGAGGCCCCGGTGTCCCTGTCCTCCACGGACCATGTGACCCTCCGCCCCGCCAAGGCGGTGGAGCTGCTGCTGCCCAAGGGAGTAAAGCTGGAGGAGCTGGAAAAGACCGCCGTCCTGAAGTCCGACCCCATAGAGGCCCCTATTACCGAGGGGGACGTGCTGGGCTCCATGACCGTTTCCCTGGACGGGGAGGAGCTGGCGGAGGTGGATCTGCTGGCCTATACCAGCGTGGAGGCGTCCCGCATCCGGGTCCTCTGGCGGGACGTGAAGAATTTCCTGGCCACCACCACGGCGAAGGTCATCCTGGGAGTGGTCCTGGCCCTGGTTGTGATCTTCGGAGGCTGGCGGCTGCTGTTCAGCCGGCGGCGCTACCGTTACGGCCGCAGCACCGGCGGCCGCCGGGGCGGCTACCGGGGGAGCAGGAAGAGAAGATAAAAAAGCGGAGACTGCTCCCGGCAGTCTCCGTTTTTTGCCTCAGAGATACTTCACCAGCTCCTCCAGGGGCCTGCGGTCCGTGTGGAGCCGGGCGGGGTGGGCGCCCTCCGCCGGGTAGCCCAGGGGCAGCAGGGCGATGGGGCAGGTGCCCGCCATCTCGGGGAAGGCCGCCAGGAGCTTCTCCGGCTGGAACATGCCCACATAGGTGGTGCCAAGGCCCAGGTCCGCGGCCTGGAGCATCATTTGAGCGGCGGCAATGGCGGCGTCGATTTCTCCGTGGTCCTTGCCGTCGTACTCCCGCTTCCAGGAGACGGCGGGGTCGTAGGCCACCGCCAGGATGACCGGGGGGCTGAAGTGGGACCCGGCGCAGGCGTCGGCCTTCTCCAGGGCCTCGGGGCTCTGGAGGACGAAGATGCGCTGGGGCTGGTAGTTGTGGGCCGTGGGGGCGTTTCGCCCGGCCTCCAGGATGAGGTCCAGCTTTTCCTGTTCCACGGGCCGGGAGTCGAACTTGCGCAGGGAGTACCGCGCGGCGGAGAGGGCTTGGAAGTCC
Source organism: uncultured Oscillibacter sp. (assembly GCA_950097265.1). Taxonomy (GTDB): domain Bacteria; phylum Bacillota; class Clostridia; order Oscillospirales; family Oscillospiraceae; genus Oscillibacter. The sequence continues at coordinate 15,529 of CATNDJ010000029.1, read as the reverse complement.
ATAGAGTATCTCCTCGTTTCTTCTGAAATGGTGATGCTGCCAGTGTACCACAGTTTCCCGCCCGGCGCAATCCATTTCACCATTGGGGATTGCAGAGGGACGGGCTTTGTGGTACAATAACCGCGAATCTACCCCGCCGCCAGGGCGGGATACTTGAAAAGAGGGCGGTACTTCATGACAGACTCCAAATGGCTCCAGACCTACCGGGAGGAAATCCGGGACTTCTCCGGGAAAATCCGGGATTTTCAAGAGGGCAGAATCGACAAGAAGGACTACAAGGGCTATTCCGGCGGCATGGGAAGCTACGCCCAGCGGGACCAGGAAAAGCACATGCTCCGCCTGCGGCTGCCCGCCGGGCGGCTGACGCTGGAGCGGCTGAAATTCCTGGCGGACACGGTGGAAAAATACCATGTTCAGAAAATGAAGCTCACCACCTGCGAGACGGTGCAGCTCCACGACCTTGCGGCGGAGCAGGTCCCCGCCATCATGGAAGAGGCCATAGAGGCGGGCATTCTCTGCCGGGGCGGCGGCGGGGACAACCCCCGGAACGTCATGTGCAGCCCCCTCTCCGGCGTGCAGAAGGGGGAGGCTTTCGACCCGTCCCCCTACGCGGCGGCGGTAACGGACTATCTCCTTTCCATCTGCCGGGAGATTCACATGCCCCGAAAGCTGAAAATCGCTTTCTCCAACGGCGCGGACGACTCCGTCCACAGCGCCTTCCGGGACATGGGCTTCCGGGCGAAGCCCGACGGGACCTTCTCCCTCCGCGTCGCCGGGGGCCTGGGGGCCATGGGGCACCGCATGGGCGTGCTGGTGGACGAGGCGGTGAAGCCCCAGGAGGTTCTCTACTGCGTCAAGGCCATGGTGGACACCTTCTGCCGGCACGGCAACTATGAGAACCGGGCCAAGGCCCGGACCCGCTTCATGCAGGACACTTTGGGACCTGAGGGGCTTAAAGAGGCGTTCTTGAAGAACGTGGAGGCCGCTAAAGCGGCGGGCGGACTGGAGCTGCCCCGGCTGGAGGCCCTGGCCGGCGTCTGCGGGGGAGAGGGGACCCTGGACCACCCCCGGGCCGTCCCCCAGAAGCAGCCGGGGCTGTACGCGGTGAAGTACCACCCCACCGGCGGCCTCCTGCCGGCGGAAAAGCCCGCCCAGCTCTACGCCGCCATCCGGGACCTGTGCAACGCGGAGTGCCGGGTGGGCCCGGACGAGACGCTGTATATCATCAACCTCCCCGCCGCCGAAGCGGAAAAGGTACTGGCCCTCACGAAGGACGGGGCGGAGACGGAGTTTGAGTACAGCGTGGCCTGCATCGGGGCCACGGTCTGCCAGCAGGGCGTCCGGGACAGCCAGGGGCTGCTCCGGGCCGCAGTAAGCGCGGTCCGGGAGGCGGGGATTCCCGACGGGGCCCTGCCGAAGATCTGCATTTCCGGCTGCCCCTCCAGCTGCGGAGCCCACCAGGCGGGAGCCATCGGCTTCCAGGGGGGCGTCCGGCTGGAGGACAAGAAGCCCCAGCCCGCCTTCCGCATGTTCCTGGGGGGCAGCGACGCCCTGGATGAGGCCCGCTTCGGCGAGGCCGGGGCGGTGATCCTGGAACGGGACATCCCCGCCCTGCTGGTGGAGCTGGGGAGGGCCGCGGCGGCCCAGGGACAGAGCTGGGCCCAGTGGTCCGAGACTCATCGGGAGGACCTGAACGCCATTGTGGCGAAGTACGCTTAATACGACGTTTGACAGGAGAGGAGGCGGGCCCGGGGTCCGCCTCCCCGCTGTCTCATGGGGGAAGATACAAGATGAAATGCCTATGTCCCTTGCTGGCCCTGCTCCTGCTTTTGAGCGCCTGCGGGGGGACCCCGCCGGAGACGGGGGGGAATCCGCCCCCTCCTTCTGAAAAGGCGGTGGCCTTTACGGATGACCTGGGGCAGGACTTTGAATTGGAGCCGCCCCAAAGGGTGGCGGCGATGATCGGTAGCTTTGCCGACATTTGGTGCCTGGCCGGGGGACGGGACACCCTCATTGCCGCCGCCGGGGACGCGTGGACCTCCTTCGACCTGGGGCTGGGGGAGGACGTGACGGACCTGGGGGCCGTAAAGGAGCCGAACCTGGAGATTCTTCTGGCGGCGGAGCCGGATTTGATTCTGGCCAGCGTCAACACCGCCGCAGACCTGGAGCTGAAGGACGCCTTCGACCGGGCGGGCGTCCCCGCCGCCTATTTCGAGGTGGACTGCTTCGGCGACTACCTGCGGATGCTGGAGATCTGCGCCCGGCTCACGGGACAGCCGGAGCGGTACGAGATCTACGGCGAGAACATCCGGGCCCGGGTGGAAGAGGCGATTGCCCGGCAGGACGGATCCGCGCCCCGGGTCCTCTACGTCCGGGCCAGCGGCAGCGGGGTCAAGGCCAAGGGCAGCGAGGGCAGCGTCCTGGGAGAGATGCTGGCGGACCTGGGCTGCGTCAACATCGCCGATGGCGGGGGTCTGCTGGAGAACCTGAGCGTGGAAGGCGTTATCGCCGGAGACCCGGACTACATCTTCGCGGTTTTGCAGGCCGCAGACGTCAACGTGGACAAGGCCCGGGCGTCCCTGGAGGCCGCCCTGCTGTCCAACCCCGCCTGGGGGACGCTCCGGGCGGTGAGAGAGGGGCGGTTTGTCACCCTGGACCACCGCCTGTACAACCTGAAGCCCAACGCCCGCTGGGGGGAAGCCTATGAAGCGCTCGCGGATATCCTGTATCCCAACTGAATATCTCATCCCGGGGCTGGCGGGGCTGGCGATCCTCTCCGCCCTGCTGAGCCTGTGCCTGGGGGCGGTCCCCCTGGGGCCGGGGGAGGTCTTCTCCGCCCTGGCGGGGAGGGGAAGCGGGCCCGCCGCTTCCATCGTCCTCTACGCCCGGCTGCCCCGGACCTGCGGCTGCCTCCTGGCGGGGGCGGCGCTGGCGGCGGCGGGAACCGTCATCCAGGGAGTGCTGGGAAATCCCCTGGCGGCCCCCAACGTCATCGGGGTCAACGCCGGGGCGGGACTGTGTACGGCCCTCTGCGCCGCCCTGTGGCCCGCCTGGACGGCGGCGGTCCCCTTCGCCGCCTTCCTGGGGGCCCTGGGGGGCGTTGGGCTGGTGCTGGCCATCGGGACCCGGACCGGCGCGTCCAGGATGACTCTGGTGCTGGCGGGGGTGGCGGTATCCGGCATGTTCAGCGCGGGCATCGACGCGGTGCTGGCCTTCTTCCCCGACGCGCTGAACGGGTACACGGACTTCCGGGTGGGGGGCGCGGCCAACCTCTCCATGAGCCGGGTGGCCCCGGCGTTCTGGGTGATTCTGGCGGCGTTCGGCCTGGCGTTGTCTCTGGCGGGGGAGATGGACGTGCTGCTGCTGGGGGAGGAGACCGCCCGGAGCTTGGGGCTCCCCGCCCGGAGGCTGAGGCTGGTTCTGCTGGCCCTGGCGGCGGCCCTGGCGGGGGCGGCGGTGAGCTTCGCGGGGCTTTTGGGCTTCGTGGGCCTGATCGCCCCCCACATGGCCCGGCGGCTGGCGGGGGAGGACAGCTCCGCCCGGCTGCTGTGGGCCTCCGCCCTGGGGGGCGCGGCGCTGCTGACGCTGTGCGACATCCTGGCCCGGACCCTGTTCGCCCCCTATGAGCTGCCGGTGGGAGTGGTGCTGTCCCTGCTGGGCGGGCCGTTTTTCCTGTGGCTTCTTCTGCGGCAGAAAAGGAGGGGCGGCCATGCTTGAGGCAAGGAATCTCTCGGCGGGCTATCCCGGCCGGGAGGTGCTGGCGGGCGTGTCCCTGGCGGTGCGGCCCGGACGGGTGCTGGCGCTGCTGGGGCCCAACGGCTGCGGAAAGAGCACGCTGCTGCGGACCCTGGCGGGGCTTCTGCCCCCTCGGGGCGGGGAGGTGCTGCTGGACGGGAGACCCCTGGGGGATTACGCGCCCCGGCAGGCGGCGCAGAAGATCGCCTGTCTGCCCCAGTCCCGGGCGGCGCCTAATATCACGGCCCGGCGGCTGGTGCTCCACGGGCGGTTTCCCTACCTGTCCTACCCCCGGCGCTATGGCCGGGAGGACTATGAGGCCGTAGACCGGGCCCTGGAGGCGGCGGACGCGCGGGACTGCGCGGACCGGCCCCTGCCGGAGCTCTCCGGGGGACAGCGGCAGAAGGTCTACCTGGCCCTGGCCCTGGCCCAGGAGACGGAGACCATTCTCATGGACGAGCCCACGGCCTATCTGGACATCCGGCACCAGCTGGAGGTCCTGGCTCTGGTCCGCCGCCTGGCGGGAGAGGGGCGGGCCGCGGCCCTGGCGATTCACGATCTCTGCCTGGCGCTGACTGCGGCGGACGACGTGGCCGTGCTGGGAGAGGGCCGCCTGTTGGCCCTGGGCGGGCCGGAGGAAATCTATCAGAGCAAAATCCTGGAGCGGGTCATGGGGGTCCGGCTGGGCCGGGCCGGAGGGCCGGAGGGACCCCGCTATTTCTGCGAACTGCGGTCGGAGGGCTGATATGGCGTATTTTCCGTTTTTCATGGACCTGGAGGGCCGGGAGGGCCTGGTGGCGGGCGGCGGGGCCGTGGCGGTCCGGAAGATCCGAAAGCTCGCGCCCTACGGCCCCCGGCTCACCGTGGCCGCGCCGGAGATTCTGCCGGAGATTGAGGCCCTGCCGGGACTGACGCTGGTCCGGCGGGCCTTCGAGCCCTCCATGCTGGAGGGGAAGTGTTTCGTGATCGCCGCCACGGACAGCCGGGAGGTGAACCGGGAGATTGCGGACCTGTGCCGGGAGCGGGGGATTTTGGTCAACGCGGTGGACGACAAGGAGGCCTGTGCCTTCCTGTTTCCCGCCCTGGTGAAGCGGGGGGACCTGACCGTGGGAATCTCCACCGCCGGGGCCAGCCCCAGCGCCGCCGTCTGGGTGAAGGAGCAGGTGGACGGGCTGCTGCCGGAGAACTTCGGGGAGCTGTTGGACTACCTGGGCTCCCTGCGCCCCGTGGTCCGGGAGCGGGTTCCGGAGGAGCGGCGGGGCGCGGTGTTCTCCCGATTGTTCTCCGAGTGTATGGAAAAAGGCTTCCCCCTGGAGGAGGAAGCCCTGGCGGGGGTTTTGGAGGGTGCGCCCAAGACCGGGAAGGTCTATCTGGTGGGCGCGGGCTGCGGGACGGCGGACCTCATCACCGTCCGGGGCCTGCGGCTGCTGGAGCGCTGCGGGGCGGTGGTCTGCGACGATCTGCTGGACCCGGAGCTGCTGAACGCCGCCCCGGAGGAGGCGGAGAAAATCTATGCGGGCAAGCGGCGGGGGCGGCGCGCCATGGACCAGGAGGAGATCAACGCCCTGCTCATCGCCAAGGCCCGGGAGGGGAAAACGGTGGTCCGGCTCAAGGGCGGGGACCCCTTCGTCTTCGGCCGGGGCGGGGAGGAGGCTCTGGCCCTCCAGGCCGCCGGGGTGGCGTGGGAGTATGTCCCCGGCGTCACCTCCGCCGTGGCGGTCCCCGGGGCGGCGGGGATTCCCGTCACCCATCGGGGAGTGAGCCGGGGATTTCATGTGGTCACAGCCCATACGGCGGACACGGCGGACGGGACGCCGGAGGACTTGGAGGCTCTGACCCGGCTGCCGGGGACCCTGGTGTTTCTCATGGGGCTGTCCCGGCTGGAGGAAATTGCCCTAGGGCTGATGGAAGCGGGGCTTTCACCAGAGACCCCCGCCGCCGTGATAGGGGGAAAAAGCGCCCCCCGGGCGGTCCGGGGGACGCTGGGAGATATCGCGGAAAAGACGCGGGAGGCCGGGGCGGAGGCCCCCGCCGTCATCGTGGTGGGAGGCACGGCGGGGATGGACTTGAGGGCTCAGTAGCCGTAGCGCTTCCGCTGGGCAGCCAGGAGCGCCGCCGTGACAAGCAGGGTCAGGAGCTCCGCCGCCGTTACCGCCAGCCAGATGCCGTCCAGGTCCAGGAAGAGGGGCAGGATGAAGATGGCCGCCGTCTGAAACAGCAGGGTCCGCAGGAAGGCGATGGCGGCGGAAATCACGCCGCTGCCCAAGGCGGTGAAGAAGGCGGAGCCGAAGATGTTGAACCCCATGGCCAGGAAGGACAGGGAATAAAGCCGGAAGCCCCGGGCGGTGAGGGCCAATAGCCCCGAGTCGTAGCCCACGAAAATCCGGGACAGGGGACCCGCCAGGGCCACGGCGGCGGCGGTGAGCCCGGCGCAGCCCGCCAGCATCAGCAGGAGGCTCTTGCGGAGGAGGCTTTGAAGCTCCTCCCGGTTTCCCGCGCCGTAGTGGTAGCTGACGATTGGGCCCGCGCCGATGGAGTAGCCCATGAAGACGCCGATGAAGATGAAGTTCACGTACATGATGACTCCGAAGGCCGCCACGCCGTCCTCGCCGATGAGGCGCATCAGCTGGAAGTTATAGAGGATGCTGACCAGGGAGGTAGAGAGATTGCTCATCATCTCGGAGGAGCCGTTGGAGCAGGTCTGGGCCAGGACCCGGCCCTCGAACCTGGGCTTTGTCAGGCGGAGGGGCGTCCTGTTGGGCAGGAGGAAGTAGGCCAGGGGCACCACGCCGCCCACGAAGGAGCTGGCCACCGTGGCCATGGCCGCCCCGGCCACGCCCCAGGGCAGGACACCCACCAGCAGCCAGTCGCCGACCATGTTGGTGAGGCCCGCCGCCACCGTCAGCCACAGGCCCAGCTTGGGCCGCTCCGCGGCGACGAGGAAGCTCTGGAACATGTTCTGTAAGATGAACGGCACCAGGGCCAGGGTGAGGATGCGCCCGTAGAGGACGGCCTGGGCCAGCATCTCCCCCTCCGCCCCCAGCAGGGCGCAGAGGGGCTCCATGATGAACTCGGCCACGAGCGTCAGGACCAGGCCGGCGGCGAGGCCGGTATAGATGATGAGGGAGAAGTAGCGGCTGGCCCGGGGGAGGTCTCCCTCTCCCATGGTGCGGGCCACCACGGCGCTGCCCCCCGTGCCCAGCATGAAGCCCACGGCGCCGAAGATCATCAGGGCGGGCATGATGAGGTTTACCGCCGCGAAGGCGGTCTTGCCCGCGAAGTTGGAGACGAACACCCCGTCCACCACGCCGTAGATCGAGGTGAAGATCAGCATGACGATGGTGGGGAGGGTGAAGCGCAGGAGCTTGCCGTAGGTGAAGTGTTCGGATAAACGGATGTGCATAGGGAGTTCCTTTCTTGTATTCCCGGCGGGTTTATGGTTTGGGGATGGAGGCCGCGGCCTCCCGGAACAGATCGAACCACTTCCGGGTCAGGCGGAGCATGGCCGCCAGCTCTTCTTCCCCCATGCGCCGGGAGGCGGCTTCCTCGGCATTTTTAAGAGGGGCGATTTTCTCCTGAATCAACGCCTGGCCCGCCTCCGTGGGATAGACCCGGACTTCCCGGCCCGGGCCGGGGCGGAGGGACAAAAAACCGTCCTTTGCCAGCTTCCGGACCGAGGAATGAACGGTTTGCTTGGTCAGGGAAAATTGTAGGCAGATATCCCGCTGGGTGCAGCCCTCTCCCAGGTCCGTCAGGGTCCAGAGGACCAGCAGGGCGCTGTCGGAGAGTTTCTGCCGGACGGCCAACTCGTGATAGTATTCGTCAATCTGGTGCTGGAGCTGGATGTACTCCTGGAACAGTTTATAAGCGTCCATAGGCGGAGGTTCCCCCTTCAAGTATGAAATCGGACTTGCAAAAGGTATTATAGTCTGATTTCGTACCGAAGTCAAGTGGGTGAATTGCACAAAAATGGGAAAAGAGGCCCGTCTTCGGGCCTCTTCTCACTTCGTCGTGGAGATGCAGAGGGCGTGGCAGATGGAGGGGATGGACTCCCCCTGGAAGCTGGAGGTGGGAGAGAGCAGGGCCCCGGTGGGGGCGAAAACGATTTTTTTCCACTTCCCCTGGCGCATGCCGGAGAGCAGGTAGCCGTTCAGCACCGAGGCGGAGCAGCCGCAGCCGGAGCCCCCGGCGTGCATGTCCTGCTTTTCCCGGTCGTAGAGGAGCAGGCCGCAGTCCTGGAAGCGGCCGTCCAATTCGATTCCATCCTTGGAAAAAAAGTCCCGGACGATGGCGTGGCCCAGCTCCCCCAGATCCCCGGTGACCACCAGGTCATAGTCCTGGGGTTTGGTTTCCGTGTCCTGGAAGAAGGCGGAGAGGGTGTCGTAGGCCGCCGGGGCCATGGCGGCTCCCATGTTGTTGGCGTCGGCGATTCCCTTGTCCACGATTTTTCCGCAGGTGACGTGGGTGATATAGGGCCCCTCCCCCTGGGAGGCCAGGATGGTGCACCCGGCGGCGGTGGCGGTCCACTGGGCGGTGGGGGTCCGCTGGTTGCCGTAGGGCACGGGCATGCGGTACTGACGCTCCGCCGTGCAGAAGTGGGAGGAGGTCATGGCGGCGGCCTTCTCCGCGAAGCCCCCGTCAATGGCCATGGCCGCCAGGGACAGGGACTCCCCCATGGTGGAGCAGGCCCCGTAGAGCCCGTAGAAGGGCACGCCGAACTCCCGCAGGCCGAAGGAGGAGCCGATGCACTGGTTTAGCAAATCCCCGGCGAAGATATAATCCAGGTCTCCGGGCTTGAGCTTGATCTGGTCCAGGGCCCGCTGGAGGACCCGCTTCTGCATCATGGATTCCGCCTTCTCCCAGGTCTTCTCCCCGAAAAAGGAATCCTGCTCCAGCTCGTCGAAGTGCTCCCGCAGGGGGCCCTCCCCCTCCAGTTTGCCGCCGATGTTGGCGTAGGAGATGACGGAGGGGGGATGCTCCAGGGCGACGGTGCGGCGTCCAATCCGTTTGTTGTTCATAGCGCGCCTCCTTGTGGCAGTGGTGTTCCTCCTAGGATGCCCGGGGGAGGGCGCTTTATGCGGAAGGAAAAGGCAAAAGGTGCCCTCTTTGCCTCCGGCCCTTGCGGAGAGAAGGAGGCTTTGCTATAGTAAGGTAAGACAAACCCTAGTGTGGGGATCAAACGAAAGGGAGTGCGGCGCAATGAATTACGAAATAAAAGGCGAACCCATGCCCGTGGTGATCTGCAGCCTGAACGCCGGGGAGACCATGATTACGGAAAAGGGCTCCATGGTGTGGATGAGTCCCAATATGGAGATGCAGACTTCCGCCGGGGGCAGCATCGGCAAGGCTTTCGGACGGATGTTTTCCGGGGAGTCCATGTTTCAGAACCTCTATACCGCCAAGGGCGGGCCGGGCATGATTGCCTTCGCCTCCAGCTTCCCCGGGGCCATCCGGGCGGTAGAGATCGGGCCGGGGAAGTCCGTGGTGTGCCAGAAGTCCACCTTCCTGGCCTCGGAGCAGGGGGTGGAGCTGTCCGTGTTCTTCCAGAAGAAGCTGGGCGCGGGCTTCTTCGGCGGCGAGGGCTTCATCATGCAGAAGCTCTCCGGCCGGGGGACGGCGTTCCTGGAAATTGACGGCTCCGCCGTGGAGTACGACCTGGCCCCGGGCCAGCAGCTCATCGTGGACACCGGGAACCTGGCCATGATGGACGAGACCTGCTCCATCGACATCCAGTCCGTCAAGGGGGTGAAAAACGTCCTCTTCGGCGGGGAGGGGATGTTCAACACCGTGGTCACCGGGCCGGGCCACGTGGTGCTCCAGACCATGCCGCTGAGCGCCTTTGCCGGGTCCATCGCCTCGGTGCTGCCCAGCAAGAGTTAAGCGGGTATATGAAAAAGCTCCGGCGGAATCTCCGCCGGAGCTTTTTTGATTCTTTCAGTCGGGAGCGCTCTCCATGCAGAGCTTCGTCCCGCCCAGGGCCACGGCGAAGACGAACCAGAAAATGCACATGACCCGGGGGTAGTTCCACAGGTAGTCCGCCAGGCCGCAGACCAGGGCCCCGCAGAGGGCCGCGCAGGCGGCGGCGGTGATGGTCCTGGCGGCCCCACCGGCGCAGTGCCGGACGGCGTGAGCCGCCCGCTTCACGCCCCAGAGGGCGGAGCCCGCGAAGCCCACGAATCCCAGCACGCCCATCTCCGCCCAGACCTGGATATAGATATTGTGGGAGTGGACAAAGGGGGTGCGGGCGTGGTAGAAGTTCAGCAGCTTCACGTAGCGCTGGACGGCGGCGGTGCCCAGGCCCGCGCCGGAGAGGGGGCGGCGGGCGATGACCTCCAGTCCCGCCTTGAACAGGGGAAAGCGGCTGTTGGTGGAGGAGTCGGAGGCGTCGAAAATGGTCAGGATGCGGTTCCAGATGCTGCCCGGGAGGAAGGGCACCGCCAGGAGGCACAGGGCAAAGAAGAGGGGGAGCAGCTTGGGCTTCCAGAGGAAAATCATCACCACCATGGCGCAGGCGATGCCGATCCAGGCGGCGCGGCAGTAGGTCATCCCCAGGGCCGCGGCCCCCAGGACAAAGGCCGCGGAGGCCGCCAGCTTGGAGACAACATGCCTGGAGCAGAGGATGAGGGCCAGGGTCAGGGGCAGGAGCAGAATCAGCACCTCGGCGAAGGTGTTGGGATTGTCAAAGAAGGAGAGGACCCGGCTGGGCATGTCGGCGTTCAGGTCCATGTCCACATAGGACTCGTTGACCTCCAGGCCGGAGAGGCGCTGGTAAATGGCGTACAGGGAGGAGACGGCCACGCAGCCGGAGGCCCCCGCCGCCAGGCGCTTCAGCTCCTCCACAGAGCGGAGGGCGCTGACGGTCACCACTACGCAGAGGGCGGTGGAAATGTGGTAGATCAGGAAGCGGGTGGAAGCGTTCCGGGTCAGGGAGAAGACCACGCCCAGGACCACCGCCCCGAAGAAGAGAACGGGGAAAAAGCCGATGTTCTCCACGTCCAGCCTCCGGTCTCCCCGGCCCATGGCCCCGGCGTGGAGCAGGAGCAGAAGCAGAAGGAAGGCCGTGAGGGTGTAGGCGTTGTTCCAGTACTCGTAGGGGATGATCCAGAGAAGAAGGATAAGCCAGCCCTCGGCCACGGCGGTCTCGTCCCCCAGGCGGAAGGCCAGCTGGGAGAAAAAGCTGGTTTCAAAGGTCCCCTCCAGGAGGAGGTAACATTTCCGGAGCAGACGGCCGGGCAGGTTTGCCAGCCAGGACAAGAGCCTACAGGCCAGGCTGTCCGGCCAGGAGCGGGCCGCGGCGCCCTCCCGGCACAGGGGGCGGAGGACGGCGCTTTCGTCGATCTGGTGGTTGCACCAGGCTCCGACGCGGACCGCCAGGCGGTGGATCCCGCTGTCCTCGTAGGCGGCCAGGAGAAACAGCAGAATGTTGTAAAGGCAGCTTTGCTTCAACAGTGTCATGGCGGTTCCCTCAAATACGGTTCTTCAGGCGGTAGAGCTGTGTCAGGGTGAAGAAGTGCTTCCCCCGGACCAGGTTGGCCACCATCTGCTTGTTGGGGCTGAGGCCCACGGGGGCCAGCTCCCGGATGGCCTTTTCCATCTCCGGCCGATGGCAGAACTCCTTGACGGCCTTTTGGCGCTGGCGGATGGATTTGGGGTTGTCCCGGGCGTATTCGTTGCCCACCTGGATGAGGAGGCCCGCCCAGTTGGAGCTCTCCCGCCACTGGGGCCGGGCGGACTCCAGGGAGTACTTGGCCACCAATGCCTCCTTCCGCTCCATGAAGCGGGAGAAGACCTGGGGGAAGTTCTTCATGTAGTGGTGGGTGGCGGACTCCCCGTGGAGGAAGTAGCGGTAGAGGGGCTGGTCCGTCACCGCCAGGGAATGGGCGCTGCAGAAGTACTCCAGGACAAAGAGCTCGTCCTCTAAATAAGGGCCGTCGAAGGTGATGTGGTTTTTGCGGATGAGCTCCGTGGAGAAGAGGTAGCAGACGCTGTAGCCGTTGAACACCGGCTGGGTCAGCCGGTCCCCCACCAGAGGGTCGATCAGCTTTTCCCGGAGCCCGGCCCGGTCGAGGACGCCGGCGGGGAGCTGGGCCTGGACGGCCTGCTTTCCGTCAGGCCAGAGGTAGGTGAGGCCGCAGGCGGCGGCGTCCGCCCCGGACTGCTCCCGGAGGTTCCAGAGGGTCTCCAGGGCCTGGAACTCATAGCAGTCGTCGGCGTCCAGAAAGGCGACATAATCCCCCCTGGCCTCATTGAGTCCCAGATTGCGGGCCTCGCTGACGCCCTGGTTTTTCTTCCGGTGAAAGACCCGGGCCCGGCCGTCCCTGGCGGCGAACTGGTCGCAGAGGGCGGCGGAGCCGTCGGTGGACCCGTCGTCCACCAGAATCAGCTCCCAGTCGGAAAAGGTTTGGCGGGCCACGCTGTCAAGGCAGCGGTGCAGGAACTTCTCCGCCTGATAGACGGGAACGATAACAGAGATACTGGGCATAGGCGACCTCCATGGGTCCGGCGGCGCTTGTTTTTAAAAAAGGAAGGGACCTTCCGCGGGAAGGTCCCCTGCCATAGCAGCGGCTGCCGGAATGTAATGCCATTGTACTCCATTTGCAGCGGAAGGTCAACGGCTTTTCCGGAGGCTTATGGAGCCGGGCAGGGCCCGTTGGGCGGATGGCCTCCCTCCTCCAGAAAAAGCTCCTCTGCCTGCCGCTGGGCGTCCAGCAGAGCTTCCCGAAGCTGGGACAGAGCCCGCTCTGTGTCGGTGACGGCGTTGAACAGCAGAAGATATTCCTTGGAAAGTGCGGTCATAGCTGGTCTTCCTTTCTGTTGAAACACAAAATGTAGCTGGGGACTATGGATATGATACACAAGATTTGAGAAATAACTTGTCTGAATTTGTCGAGGGACCCGGAAAAATGAAAAAGAGGGAAATCTTGACGGGAAGGAGGGCGTAGAGTATGCTTAAAGTGGTGAAAAAAGGGACTTTCCGCCGGGGAAACCGGTGGTAATTCAAATGCGCCGGAGTAGCGGCTCCGGCGGACAGGAGGAGTTTATGCCGGAGCAAGAGAATCGAACCAGACAGGAGCTGAACGCCGCTCTGCGGGCGCTGCTGAGGAAAAGACCGCTGGACCAGCTTCGGGTCCGGGAGCTGACGGAACTGTGCGGGCTCCGCCGGCAGTCTTTTTATTACCATTTTAAGGATGTTTACGATCTTTTTGCCTGGTCCCTCCGGCAGGAGCGGGCCCTGCTTCGGGCCCGGCTCGCGGACTGCCTGACCTGGCGGCAGGCCCTGCTGGAGCTGCTGGACCGGGCCGGAGAGGAACGGGCCTTTTACAGGGCGGTACTGGACCAGAGCGGCCAGGCGGGCCTGGGGGAGATGGCGCCCATAGAGGAGGTGCTGGAGGCGGTGCAGGTTTATTACCGGGACCGCTGCGGCGTGCCGCCGGATCAGGCGGCGGAGGAGCGGGAGCGCCGGTGCGGCCGGATGCTGCTGCTGTCCCTTATGGAGAACTGGATTCGGGGCGGCACGGTCATGCCCCCGGAGGAGCTGGCGGACGCCCTGGAGCGTGCGGCGGCGCGAAGCGCGGCGGGAGCCGTGTGGCAGACCCTGCTGGAGCGGGGGGAGTGGAATCAGACGCTCTGAGGGGCGGAGCATGAAAAGAGGACGGGTTTTTCCCGCCCTCTTTTTTTCATTCGGAAGGAAAGAAGTTTTTCCGGTTTTGACAATTGTTTCAATTATGTCTAAAATCAGACGTTTTTTATAAAATTGTCCCTTTGGTGAAAGTGCTTGCCTATTTATAATCGAACCATAACAGGAAGTGATGCTGTGAAAAAAGTCTGTTACACCGTAGTACTGCAAAGCCAGTTAGGGCCTAGGGCGGGAGAACTGCTGCTTCAGGAAGAGGCCGGAACCGTCTCGGGGGAGCTATACCTGCTCAGCCGCCGGAACCGCTTCTCCGGCAGTGTGCTGCAGGCCGGCAAGTACTTAATTTCCGGGGCCTTGCGGTCCCGCTTGGACAAGGAACCCTACGACGCGATCTTCACCGTGCATCAGGGCCGCCTCTCCGGCGGACTGGTGACCCGGCACGGTTGCTGGGACCTCACCGGCGTGGAATTGACCGGCGCGCCCCTTTCAGAGAAGGGAGCCTCCACGCCGGGGGGCTGAGTTTTCATGATCGCTACATCTGGGAGATATTTCCAAAAGTTCGATTTACTTGCTAGATGAAAATAACGCAAGATCCGCGTGAGGAGGAACGCCATGGAGGAGAAAAACCGCCGCCTGGATGGGGCCGCCGTGCGCCGTCTGCTGGAGCGGGAGCAGACCGGGCCGGAGGCCCTGGTGCTCCGCCTGGCTTGGCTGGAGGGACTGACCCGGGAGGAGATCGCCGCCTTGACGTGGGATCAGGTTTCCTTCCTGGACGACCGGCTGGAGCTGCCGGACCGGATGGTGCCCCTGGACCGGGAGGTCCGGGCTTTTCTCTGGAAGCTGCGGGAGGCCCGGGAGACCCGGGAGGAGCCGGGAGACCCCCATGTGCTCCTCTCCGCCCGGGAACGGAAGCCCCTGCGGCTGGAATCCATTTCCCGGATCGCCCGGCTGGCCCTGGACCGGGGCGGGCTGAAGGACGTGCGGCTGCTGGACTTGCGTTATGACTGGATTATCCGGTGCCTGGACCGGATGGATTGGCCCGAGGCCGCCCGGATCAGCGGCGTGGAGGTGGCGACGCTTCAGCTTCGTTTTTCCGCCAGCGCCCCGGCCAGAAAGGCCCCCAAGCCCACGCCCGCTCAGGTGGATGAGTTCAAGCTGTGGAAGGTTCTTCAGACGGAACGGAGTACGGCGGCGGGCCTGGCCATGTGGCTGGGCTGGCAGCTGGGCCTCCAGGCACAGGAAATGATTGCTCTCACTTGGGAACAGGTGGATTTTCAGGAAGGGGTCCTCCATCTGCCGGATAGAAACGTAACGATGACCAGCGCGGTCCACCGGATTTTAGAGGAAGAACACGGCCGGCGGACTCCGGAGGAGGACCCTCATGTCCTGCTGACGGAGCAATCCCGGAAGCCCCTGGACCTTCCCCGGCTGTCCCGGCTGACCCGAACGGCCCTGATTCGGGGCGGACTGGAGCGGGCGACTCTCCGGGACTTGAGGCGGGACGACAGCCGGGACCTGGAGGACGAACGCATCCTCCAGCGGGCCCTGGAACAGGGCTTCGTCTCCCGGGGGGATGTGTCGGAGGTGCTGGGCCTGTCCAAAACTGCTACATACGCCCGTCTTCGCCGGCTGACAGAACACGGGCGGCTGGTTCGGGTGGGGGGCAAGTATTACCTCCCCGGCACGGTGGTCCCTCCGGAACGGCACAGAGAGGCGATCCTGGAGTACTTGGCCGAGGCAGGCTTCGCTTACCGCCAGGATATCGTGGATCTCCTTCACATCCAGCCGAAGCAATGTACGTTGATTCTCCGCCGCATGGTAGAGGATGGAGCGCTGGTCCAGTTGGGGCAGAAGTATTTTCTTCCGGAGCAGGAGAAACGAAAAGTGGAATAACTCTCAACTCTTTAATCTAGAGATAAGAGCCGGGAAGCAGGGGCGGAGCGCTACGCCAAAGGGACCTGCCGCCCGGCCTCTTTTTTGGAAAATACTGGGCTGCGTTATTCCTTTCCGGCAAATCCCCCTAGGCTATCGTACGGCGGTTTTCAGTTCGGTTAAAAGGCCGGGAAAAGCCTTGTCAGGGGTTTTTTTTCCTGTTAAATTGCTTTTGCGGACGAAGGATGGAAGGGGCCAATTCCAGGCTTGATGTGGGAAGAGGCTAGC
>CATNDJ010000028.1 GCA_950097265.1 uncultured Oscillibacter sp. | reverse complement strand
GGGGACCGGGCCGCTCTGGAGGCGGCCGCCAGGCTGGCGGAGGGCGCGCCCCTGCCCCTGCTGCCCGAGGCGGCGGCGGGAACGGCGCTGTTTCTGGCCCTGCCGGGGCGCTTCGTCACCGGGAAGCGGGTCCGGCCCGCCATCCCTCCGGCGGAGCGCAAGGAATGGGCGGAAAGCGCCGCCCCTGCCCCCTGGCGGCAGCGTCTGGACCGGGCGGCGGCGGCCCTCCGGGACCTGTATGACAGCATCGGCCGGGGCGCGCCCCCGGCGGCGGACGAAAACCCCGCCATCGTCTTCGACCGCTCCGCCGAGAAGGTCTGCCGGGGCTGCGCCCTCTGCGAGCTCTGCTGGCAGAGGGACTACACAGGGACCTTCAACGCCATGAACGACGCCACCCCCTACCTGCTGGAGCGGGGCCGGGCCCTGGCCAAGGACTTCCCGGACTACTTTACCGGCCGCTGCGTCCACCTGCCGGATCTGCTGGCGGCCATCAACGGGGAGCTCTCCGCCTTTCTCCTCCGGCGGCAGTACCGGCGGCAGCTGGAGGAGACCCGCCGGAGCGCCCGGGGCCAGTACGCCCAGCTCTCGGAGCTTTTGACCGCCACCGCCGCCGGACTGGAGGCCGCCGCCCCCGCCATGGCGTCGGAGTCTCCCTGCCGGGTGGGGGCCGCCCTCCGGCCCAAGGAAGGGGAGACCGTCTGTGGGGACACCGTGGCCTCCTTTCAGACGGACCGGGGCCTCTGGTGCCTCCTTCTGGCGGACGGCATGGGCAGCGGCGAGCCCGCCCGGAAGGAGTCCGCCCTGATCTGCCGCCTGCTCCAGCAGTTTTTGGAGGCCGGGGTGGCCCCGGAGGCGGCGCTGAAAACCTTAAATTCCGCCATGAGCCTCCGGGGGGCGGACAGCGGGACCTTTACCACCGTGGACCTGTGCGTTTACGACCCCGGGGCCAGGGAGGCGGCCTTCTACAAGTGTGGCGCGGCCCCCAGCTACTTAAAGCGGGGGGGCGTTGTCCGGCGGGTTACCGGGACCAGTCTGCCCGTGGGGCTCCAGGGCCCGCCGCCGGACGTAACGAAGGCCCCTCTGGCCCCCGGCGGCTTCGCCGTCATGATCAGCGACGGCGTGGCGGATCCGGCGGAGGACGAGTGGCTTTTAAATCTCCTGGCGGGCTGGATCGGGGACGACCCCCAGGACCTGGCGGGGCTCATCCTGGCGGAGAGCGTGCGCCGGGAGCGGCTGCGGGACGACTGCGGCGTACAGGTGCTGTACTGCCCGGAAACGAAAGCGAGAGAGGTGTAAGCCTCTCTCGCTTTTCCTGCGGTCATTCCGTCGTGGGAAACGTCACGACGGCCGTGAAGAGATCCGCCACGGTTTCCACCCGGAAGGTCCCGCCGCATGCCTCCGTAAAGGAGCTGGCGATACTCAGCCCCAGGCCGCTGCCGCCGTCGGTGCGGCTGGCGTCCCCCCGGACGAAGCGGGCGGTGAAGTCCACCCCCTCGGGAAGCTCCGTCCGGCTGGTATTGCGGACGCTGGCTTCCGCCGTGCCCTCCGCCGCCTTCAGGCTCAGGTACACCCGGCTGCCCTCCAGGGCGTAGCGCAGGGCGTTGTCAATGAGATTCTGGAAGACCCGGTAGAGCCGCTTGCCGTCGGCGGTAATCATCACGGGCTCCTGGGGCAGCTCCACTTTAAAGGTCAGGGCGCTCTCCCGGATGGGCCCGTCCAGGTCCGCCAGGGTCTGGCGGAGGAGCTTGGCCAGGTCCAGCCGCTCCAGATGAACGGGAAGCTGGTCCGCCGCGGCGCGGCTGACCTCGAACACGTCCTCCACCATGGTCTTGAGGCGCTGGGCCTTCTCGTCGATGATTTTCGCATAGTCCGCCGCCGCCGGGGGCAGGTCCTCCTGCCGGAGAAGCTCCGCATAGGAGAGGATGGAGGTCAGGGGGGTCTTCAGGTCGTGGGACACGTTGCTGACCAGCTCCACCTTCATCCGCTCGCTGCGGGTCTGCTCCTCCAGGGCGGCCCGCATCCCGGCCTGGATGTCGTTCAGGCTCTCCGCCGTCCGGCGCAGGTCCGCGTCCTCGGGGAGAAGCAGCGGTTTCTCCAGATCCCCGGCCCGGACGGCCTCCACCTGGTCCGCCAGGGCGGCCACGTCCTTTGCCAGCCCCCGGCTCCGCCAGGCCCGGAGGAACAGGACCAGCAGGGGGATGGCCAGCAGCCCCAGGGGAAGCTGGATGAAGAGCATGAACCCGTTCACCTGGATATCGGGGCCCCCGGTGAACATCCCGCCGAACATATAGAGGAAGAATCCAAGCCAGTTGACCGCCTCCGCCAGGAGCAGGATGCCCAGGGCCAGCAGCCCCGCCGCGCTGTTCCGGGCCAGGCGCTTTTCCACGGGCCGTTTCAGGTCTCCTGTCCGGAGGGCCCGAAAGAGGCTGCCCAGGAGGGACCTCCGGGCCTCCTTGGGGTTGTGCTTATGGTCGTTGTAAATCAGCCAGCACAGCCAGAAGAGGAGCACGAGGCCGGGAACGTTGCTCAGCAGCAGCCGCCCCAGGCTGGCGAACCACTGGGCGGCGGACTCGAAGTAGCCGCTTCCCCACATCATCCCGTTGTCCAGGGCCCAGCCCAGCCCGTACTTGAGGGCCCAGAAGAGGTCCGTGCCCGCCAGCCCCGGCAGGAAGGTCCACAGCAGGCAGGCCAGGGCCAGCAGGAAGCGGGCTTCCGTCCAGACATGGACGGTCCAGGAGGCGATTTTCCGGTTTGCCGGCCCCGTGGACTTCCGCAGGAAGAGCCACGCCGCCAGCCACAGCAGCCCGCAGCCGAACAGCGCCGCCTGGGTCCGGTAAAAGCTCCGGGATATCTCCACCTGCTGGGCGATGTTGTAGAAGGCGCTGGAATAGTAGGTCCCGCCGTGGGCGTAGTCCATACCGTAGTAGCGCTGGGGCTCCCGCCGGACGGCCATGAAGACCGACACACCCTCTAAGTCGCGGCTCACGGGGAAATTATCGTACCCCGGGACGAACCACTGGGACTCGTTGTTGTACAGTCCGTTTCCGTAGACGTCCAGGTCCCTGCCGTCCTTGGAAATGGAGACCTTGCCGTCCTGGAAGGACAGGTAGAAGTTGTAGTCCGACACGGCCTTGGCCTGGAAAAAGGCCCGGCCTCCCTCCGCGTTGGTATAGGTCTTCTTTTCCGCCGTCTCAATGAGGTAGAGGACGTTCTTGTCGTTTCGGTAGGCCTCGTCCGGCTCCCGATCCTCCTCCGGCTTACTCTTGGCCGGGTCGGACTCGGAAAAATAGACCGGAGACTGAGCGTTCCCCTTGTCCACCACCACGGCCTCGGTGAAGGGGTAGAAGCCCCACCAGGAGCGGTAGGCCTCCGCCTCCTGGACCACGGACACGCCGCCGCCGTACTCCGCCCAGTAGGTACTGTCGTAGAAGTCCACCTTCCCCCCGGCGCCGATGGTCAGAAATTCCCGGAGGTACTGGGAGGCCTGGTCCCGGAAGGCACCGGTGTTCTGCCAGTCCGTCACCCGGAAGGGCGCCAAGTCCCGCTCCCAGGCCATCCAGTTTCCCACGGTTCCCAGGCTGGAGAGGACCAGGGTCACCCCCAGAAAGAAGGCCAGGAAGCCCGCCAGGGCCCGGACCCGCCCGCCTTTGGGCCGGTACTCCTGCTTCTTCTCAGTGCTGTTCCATTTTGTATCCAATGCCCCACACCACCTTGATATAGTCTGGCTCCTTGGGATTCAGCTCGATCTTCTCCCGAATGCGGCGGATGTGGACCATCACCGTGTTCTCGCAGAGATAGGCGTCCTCGTTCCACACCCGGCGGTAAATCTCCTCGGCGGGGAACACCTGCCCGGGGTGGCGGATGAGCAGGTCCAAAATCTTCGTCTCCGTGGGGGTCAGCTTCACCTCGTCCCCGTCGGCCCGGAGGGTCCGCCCGGCGGGGTCGTAGCTGAGGCGGCCGTTGACGATGAGGCCCTGCCGCCCCTCGGCGTTCACGTCCCCCAGGGACGTGTAGCGCCTAAGCTGGCTCCGCACCCGGGCGGCCAGCTCCTGGGGATTGTAGGGCTTGGTCACATAGTCGTCGGCCCCCATGGAGAGGCCCAGAATTTTGTCCGTGTCCTCGCTCTTGGCAGAGAGGACGATGACCGGCAGGTTTCGCTTCTCCCGGATGCGGAGCAGGGCGGAAAGGCCGTCCAGCCTGGGCATCATCACGTCGATGAGGATGAGCTTCACGGCGGGGTCCAGGCACTGGTCCAGGGCCTGAAGGCCGTCGTAGGCCCGGCGGACCTGATACCCCTCCCGCTCCAGGGTGATGGCGATGGCGTTCACAATTTCCGGGTCGTCGTCCACAACCAAAATGCATTCGTTCATATCGGGCCTCCTCCCTTGAGCCAAGACCAGCATAGCAGGCAATTCTTACAAACAGCCTGACAGAAATCTTAAGGTTTTCTTACGATTGCGGGGCCCCGCCGTCCTCCTCCGACTCCAGGCTCACGGGGAGGCCGTTGACCTCCACGCTCTCTCCGACAGGAATCAGCAGGTACTTCCGCCCGTCAATCACCCGGGTCTCCACCAGATAGCTGTATGCCGGATCGATGGAAATCGTGGCCTGCTCCGTCTTCACGTCGAAGCGCCCCGGGTCGATGAGGTTTTCCGGGTTCAGCGCCGCGCCGCCGAAAGCCTGGGCGCACCGCTCCTGGAAGGCCGCGGCTTTCTCCTCCTCCACGCCACAGTCCCGGAGGACGCCGCCGATTTCCCCGGCGGAGAGGGCCGGGGGCTCGGCCTCTTTGTCCTCCTTCGCGGCCTCGATTTTCTCCAGCAGCCGCCCGTGGACCGCCTGGACCACCTCCAGGCTGCACGCTCCCTCCAGGGCCCCGGCGAGGACTCCCTGGAAGGCCTCTTTCTGCTCGGCGGCGGACATGGGAGGCTCCGTGCGGAAGACGGCGTCCAGGAACTCCTGGTGGATCCGGTCCGGCTTCCGGGAGTAGAACAGGGCGTTGTAGATGTTGGCCGCCCGGTCGTCGAAGGCTGGGAAGAGGAAGCCCAGCTCCGGGGCGGAGACCACCTGCCCGGCGGCGCAGCTGTGGAACTCGTTCTCCCCGGGGAAATAGCCCAGCTCCATTTTGCAGTCCTTTACCGGGCAGACGCTGCATAGGATGTAGGAAAACACCTCGTCCGACCCGTCGGGGTCCGCCGCGCCGTCCCGCCCCCGGCGGGGCACGTCGTAGGCGTCGTGGGCCAGGAGGATGAGATAGTTGCTCCCCTCCATATCCAGGGCGTCCATGACGGTGCGGTAGAAGGTCTCCCGGATTTCCCCGTCCTTCAGCCCGGACTCCCGGAGGGCGGAGAGGAGGCGGTGTTCGTCGCTGTCCATCACCTGGGCCGTGGAGAAGACCACGTCGATGAGGTTCTTTCCCAGGGAGCCGGAGAGGGACTTTTTCAGAAGGCTCAGATACTTCTCCGCCTCCTCCAGGGGCATGTTTCCCAGGGACTCGTCCAGGTAGGAGATGATTTCCCGGCTGGAGCCGTTGACATAGCAGCCGTAGACCCGGCTGACGGCGCTCCGCTCGGGCCGGAAGCGGCGGCGGAGCTCGCTGACTTCTTTTTGATTCATGGCGGTACCTCTCTTTTCAGCGGCGGGGCCGCTGGAATTTTCCGACAACATTGTCAAACATATATTCTACCGAAAAGAGGGCGGAAATGCAACCGATTTTTCAGCCGGGTTAAAAGGTGTAAATTTCCTGTAAAGAACGCCGGGTTCCCTTGCGAAGGGGGGCGGTTTTGTGCTAAGATAGATCATATTTGAAATTTGCTCTTAGAGAGGAGGAGGACTTGTGGGCAGGCTTGGACGCTGGAAGGACCGGATGGGCCGGACCAAGACCATCCTGGGGGAGAAGGTCCGGGAGGCGCTGGCCTCCGTGCTGCCCATTACGGCCATCGTGCTGGTCCTCTGCCTCACCGTGGCCCCCCTGCCGGTGGACATCCTGCTGGCTTTCCTGGCAGGGGCGGTGCTGCTGATTCTGGGTATGGGCTTTTTCACCCTGGGGGCCGAGGCCGCCATGACCCCCATCGGGGAACACGTGGGCACCCACATGGCGAACTCCCGCAAGCTTTGGCTCATCGTCTTCCTCAGCTTCCTCATCGGCGTGGTGGTGACCATCTCCGAACCGGATCTCCAGGTCCTGGCCTCCCAGGTTCCCGGCATTCCCAACGCCGTGCTGGTGTGGGCCGTGGCCGCCGGGGTGGGCGTGTTCCTGGTGGTGGCGCTGCTGCGCATCCTGTTCCAGATTTCCCTCCAGTGGCTGCTCATCGGGTCTTACGCCGCGGTCTTTCTTCTGGCGGCCTTCTTCGTGCCCAAGGATTTTTTGGCCGTGGCCTTCGACTCCGGCGGCGTCACCACGGGGCCCATGACGGTGCCCTTTATCATGGCCTTAGGGCTTGGCGTGTCCTCCATCCGGAGCGACGAGAGCGCCGCTCAGGACAGCTTCGGCCTGGTGGCCCTGTGCTCCGTGGGCCCCATTCTGGCGGTGCTGATTCTGGCCATGATCTTCCCCGCCTCCGGGGCGTACAATCCCTCGGCCATGCCCCAGGCGGCGGACAGCCGGGAGCTGGGGGGGCTGTTCCTCTCGGCCTTTCCGGAGTACGCCGTGGAGGTCTTCAAGAGCCTGTTCCCCATCGCGGCCTTCTTCGGGGCCTTCCAGATGATCGCCCTGCGGCTGAAGCGGAAAAAGGTCTTGAAAATCCTCATCGGCCTCCTGTATACTTATATCGGGCTGGCCCTCTTCCTCACGGGGGTCAACGTGGGCTTCCTCCCGGCGGGCACCTATCTGGGCCGCCAGATCGCCTCCCTGCCCTTCAACTGGCTGCTGGCCCCCGTAGGCATGCTGATGGGCTGGTTTATCGTCCAGGCGGAACCGGCGGTCCACGTGCTGAACAAGCAGGTGGAGGAGATCACCTCCGGGGCCATCCCCGGCGGGGCCATGAGCGCCAGCCTCTCCATCGGCGTGGCGGTTTCCATCGGGCTGGCCATGATCCGGGTGCTGACGGGGGTATCCATCTTCGCCTTCCTGGTCCCCGGATACCTGCTGGCGGTGGTCCTCAGCTTCTTCGTGCCGAAGATTTTTACTTCCATCGCCTTCGACTCCGGCGGCGTGGCCTCGGGACCCATGACGGCCACGTTTCTCCTGCCCTTCGCCATGGGGGCCTGTGAGGCCCTGGGGGGCAATATCGTCACCGACGCCTTCGGGGTGGTGGCCATGGTAGCTATGACGCCTTTGCTGACCATCCAGCTCTTAGGGCTCGCCTACCAGTGGAAGCTGAAGGCCCAGCTGGCCCAGGCGGAGGACGAGGAGATTATCGACCTTGCGTATTGAATTTCAGCGCCCAGGCGCTTTGAGAGAGGAGGCCCGCCCATGGACAGAGCCGTGCTCATGATCGTCATCACGGACCGGAGCCGGGGTGGGGACTTCGCCTCCTGGTTCCAGGCCCAGGGGGCCACGCTGATCCTCTCCGCCCTGGGCCAGGGCACCGCGGCCACAGAGGTGCTGGATTACCTGGGGCTGGAGGCCACGGAGAAGGCCGTGCTGCTGCTGGCGGCCCCCCGGTCCGAGCGGCTGGTGCGCCGGGCGGCCCGGGAACTGTGGCTGGACGTGCCCGGGCGGGGAATCCTGATGGCCGTGCCCATCTCCAGCGTGGGCGGGGCCAGAGCCCGCGACTATCTGCTGTCATGGCAGGCGGAGGAGGACGACGACATGGACAGAGAAATTACCCACGAGCTCATCGTGATCATCGCCAACCGGGGCCACACGGACCAGGTGATGGACGCCGCCCGCTCCGCCGGGGCCGCCGGAGGCACCACCATCCACGCCAAGGGGACCGGGACGGAGCTGGCGAGAAAGTTCCTGGGCGTGTCCCTGGCGGCGGAAAAGGAAATCGTCTTCATCCTGGCCAAGGAGGCGGACCGGAAGCCCATCATGAAGGCCGTCATGACCCAGGCGGGCATGCAGACCAAGGCCCAAGCCGTGGTGTTCTCCCTGCCGGTGACGGATCTGGCGGGGCTGCGGCTGCTGGAGGAGGACAAGGAATCCTGAACCATAAAAAGGCCCGGCGCGGTAATCCCCCGCGCCGGGCCTTTTTTCGTGCATTCAGGTCACCAGCAACACCACATAGCCCGCGTACAGCCCCAGCATCAGCACGCCCTGCCAGCGGTAAAACTTCTCCGTCACCAGGGGCGGGATCACCGCCACGCAGCACAGCAGAAGGCACGCGGGCATATCCAGGGCCGTGGTCTGGGCCCCGATGGTCAGGGCCCCGCCGCTGACGGCGGAGCACACCGGCAGAATCATGGTCAGGTCGATGACGTTGGCCCCGATGATGTTCCCCACGGACATGGAGGCCTCTTTCTTGGCAATGGCCGTCAGGGTGGTCACCAGCTCCGGGAGAGACGTGCCGATGGCCACCATGGTGACGCCGATGATGCTGGCGGGGACCCCCATCAGCAGGGCCAGCTCGCTGCCGTAGTTGATGAGGAGCTGGGAGCCGGAGACGATGGCCGCGATGCCCAGGACAAAGAGGAAGAGCTTTTCCGCCATCTGCCGCCGGGAGACGGTGCGGCGTTTGGGATGGGTCTCCCGTTCCTCCGCCATGCCGGCCTTGGCGTCCCGGAGGTTGCTCCAGATATATATGGCAAAGACGATAAACAGCGTCAGCCCGGGCAGGACCTCCAGCGCGCCGCCCCGGCTGAGAACCAGCAGCAGCGCCGCGCCCAGAACCATCAGCAGGGCCTTGAGCTGGAACTGGGCCCGCTTCACCGCCGAGGGAATGCACACCAGGGAAATGCCTAAAATAAGCCCCAGGTTGGCCGTGACGGAGCCCACGGCGTTGCCCACCGCCAGGTCCACCTCCCCCTGGAGGGTGCCGGTGACGGAAACCGTCAGTTCCGGCAGGGTCGTGGCCAGGGAGACGATGGTGGCCCCGATGATGAACCGGGGCACCCCCGTGGCCTCCGCAATCCAGACGGCCCCGTCCAGGAACCAGTCGCCGCCCTTGATGATGAGGAGCAGCCCCAGGAGGAATAAAAGTACCGTGATCCAAATTTCCATACGATCCACCGCTTTCCAAAAATTCAGCGAGACTTCTATCCCCCGGGGCAACGCCGAAGACCGGCAGTTGTCCCACGGGATAAAAGTCTCGCTTTTCAGCGGGCCCGGGCGGCGGAAAAACCGCCGCCGTGATGACGAGCCGCGCCACGTTTGAAACGTAAGCTACTCCCTTTTATGAAGCCATGAGCTGTGAGACCACTATAGGAAATCATACACGTTTTGTCAACGCTAACTTTGCCGGAATTTGGCGGGCGGACAAGGAATTTACGAAGTCTTTACAGCCCCCTTAGATAGTCGGGTCGAAGCCGATGAATTTCTGCCAGAGGGTCCGGCCCGCCTCCTCTCCCCGAGGGGCGAAGCCGCAATCCCGGAGATAGGCTTCCCCCGGCCCGCCGGGCCTCAGCGCGGCGGACAGCGTCTCTCCGCCCCGGGCGCGGGTATACCGGACCGCCTGGCCTATGAGCTGGATTCCCAGTCCCCGCCGCCGGAAGCCGGGGCGGATATAGGCAAGGTAAATCCGCCCGGTTTCCGGGGCCGCGCGGAGCAGCCCCACGGGCTCCTCCCCCAGCAGGCCCTCCAGGTTCAGGGAGGCGGCGGGGACGGGACCGGTTTCCCCCGCCGACCCCCAGGCGGCGGACAGGCGCTCCGCCGCGTCCGGGCTCTCCAAGGGGCGGAACCACAGGCCGGGCTCCAGGGCGTAGGCCCGCTTGGCGCGGGGGGATGGTTCTCCCGCCAGGTACTCGGGGGTCTTCAGATGGCTGTTGTCGTTCATGAAAGCCACTTGGAGGCGCTCTCCGTCCCACTCCAGCAAGGAGACGGCGGTGTTGTCCCCCGTGGGGGACTGGGGGCCGGTATCCCGGAGGGAGATCCCCCGGAGGTTCGCCAGCAGGAGGCGGATGGCATAGCCGTGGGAAAACAGGGCCAGAGTCTTCCCCGGGTTCTCCCGGGCAATCCCCTCCACAGTCTCCCGGACCCGGGCCAGCACCTCCGCCGGGGTCTCCGCCCCGGGGATAAACCAGCGGTCCATACGGCTGCCGAAGTCCGCCATGGCCTGGGGCGTTGCGCGGGCGATGTCCCCCCAGGTCCGGCCCTCCCAGTCCCCCACGCAGATCTCCCGAAGACCCGGGCAGCGGTGGAGCGGCAGACCGTGGGAGCGGCAGATGGCGGTGGCGGTGGCCCGGGTGCGGTAGAGGTCGCTGGCGTAAACCGCGTCGATATGGATGCCCGCAAAGCGGCGCTCCAGGGCCTGTACCTGCCGCCAGCCCCGACCGGTGAGGCCGCTCTCGTGCTGGCCCTGGGCAATGCGGTATAAGTTGCCCTCCGCCTCGGCGTGGCGGATGAGATAGATGGCGGTCATGGCGGATCCCTCCTGGAATGAAGCGTTGATTTTCCATAGTATACCGCGTTTGGCGGGCTTTGGCAAATGGTCCGGCGGATTTTTCTCCGCCGTCCGGGCAAACTGAAGGCGGAAAAGGAGTGAATGAAGATGAAGAAAAGCACCGGGTTTCTCCTGGGCATCGGCGCCGGCATGGCCGCCGGCGCGGTGGCGGGAATGATGGCTCCCCAGAGCAGCCGCCGGACCGTGAAAAAGCAGATGGATCAGGGCATCCACAAGCTGGGCTCGGCAATGGAGCAGGCGGCGGACAGCATGACCGGCGGCATGCATTGAGAGGGCGGGGCGGGGTTTTCCCGCCCCGTTTTCTTCGGGCCACCTAAGAGGCCGTTCTAAAGGGGGTCCCCCCTTGACGGCGGGGCCGGGACGTGGTATACTCCTCCCAGAACAAACCGGAAGGGGTGGAAATGTGAGAAACGCTTCCTGCTGAACGCCAATTCATTTGGCTTCCGGCGCCGCGTCTGCGGGGCCGGGGCGGTTTTGCGCCGTCAAGCGGGAACGTGTGCTCACCTCCAGCCCTTGCGTCATCAAGCGCCGTACCGCCCGTTTTGGGGGCGGCTTGCGCCATGCTGCAACGGGCCGCGGGAGCTTTTCCCGCGGCTCTTACTTTTTGTATGGCAAGGAGATGACGCCTTATGTCCATGATCCAGGCCGAGGGCCTGACCTTTTCCCATCCCGGCAGTCCCGATCCCGTGTTCGAGGACGCCTGTTTTCAAATCGACACCCGCTGGCGGCTGGGGCTCGTGGGCCGGAACGGCCGGGGGAAAACCACGCTGCTCCGGCTTTTGATGGGGGAATATCCTCACGGGGGGAGCCTGGCCGCTTCGGCTTTCTTCGACTACTTTCCCAGTCCCGTTCCAAATCCGGAGCGGCTGACGGCGGAGGTGCTGGAGGACCTCTGCCCCGAGGCGGAGGGCTGGCGCTTCCCAAAGGAGCTGTCCCTGCTGGGAGTGGCGGAGGAGGCTTTATGGCGGCCCCTCTCCACCCTCTCCAACGGGGAGCGGACCAAGGTGCTGCTGGCGGCGCTGTTCCTGCGGGAGGGGCGCTTCCCCCTCATCGACGAGCCCACCAACCACCTGGACGCCCAGGGCCGGGAGCTGGCCGCCGCCTACCTCCGGCGGCAGCGGGGGTTCATTCTGGTCTCCCACGACCGGCGGTTCCTGGACGGCTGCGTGGACCACATCCTGGCCCTGAACCGGGCGGACATCCAAGTCCAGGCGGGGTCCTACAGCTCCTGGAAGGAGAACTTTGACCGGGTCCAGCAGTTCGAGGAGGCGAAAAACGAAAAGCTCCAGAAGGACGTCCGGCGGCTCCAGAAGGCCGCCCGGCGGGCCTCCGCCTGGTCCGACCGGGTGGAGGCGTCCAAAATCGGGGCCTATGACAAGGGCTTCGTGGGCCACAAGTCCGCCAAGATGATGAAACGGGCCAAGGCCCTGGAGGCCCGGCAGGAGAAGGCCCTGGAGGAAAAACAGGGGCTCCTGAAAAACCGGGAGACGGCGGAGGCGCTGAAGCTCCGTCCCCTGGCCCACCACGCGAAGCGGCTGGTCTCCTGTTCGGAGCTGGCCCTGTGGTACGGGGACCGGAAGATCTGCGGGCCCCTGGGCTTCGCCGTGGAGCAGGGGGAGCGGGCGGCCCTGGAGGGCCGGAACGGCTGCGGGAAGAGCAGCTTTTTGAAACTGCTGCTGGGGCAGGACATCCGGCATGAAGGGACGCTGACCCTGGCCCCGGGGCTGAAGGTCTCCTACGTACCCCAGGACACCTCGTTCCTCCGGGGGACCCTGGGAGACTTCATCCTGGAACGGGGCATTGACGAAAGCCTCTTCAAGGCCATTTTGCGGAAGCTGGGCTTTGACCGGGAGCAGTTCGACCGCCTCCTGGAGGACTACTCCGAGGGGCAGAAGAAAAAGGCCCTCATCGCCGCCAGCCTCTGCGAACAGGCCCACCTCTACGTATGGGACGAGCCGCTGAACTTCATCGACATCGACTCCCGCATCCAGATTGAGGAGCTGCTGAAGCGCTTCGCCCCCACGATGATCTTTGTGGAGCACGACCGGGCCTTCCAGGAGGCCGCGGCCACGAAAGTGATCCGGTTCTGAGCGCGGGAAAGGGCCCTGGACGTCCCCTTTGCAAAGGGGCTCCAGGGCCCTTTTCAAATCAGCGCCACAATGAGCCACAGCAAGCCGATGGCCGCCGCGCCCATGAGGGTGTAGACCGCCGGGCTCAGGTCCCGCCAGGCCCGGCTGAACCGCCCGTGGTCCCCCCCGGCGTAGTTCCGGGCCACCCGGCGGGCCTCCTCCACC
This sequence comes from uncultured Oscillibacter sp., assembly GCA_950097265.1. Classification (GTDB taxonomy): domain Bacteria; phylum Bacillota; class Clostridia; order Oscillospirales; family Oscillospiraceae; genus Oscillibacter. Next base: position 13,183 of record CATNDJ010000028.1, on the reverse strand, counting down.
AGCTCCTTTGAGGTGACCCCCTCCCCGGCGGCGTCGTTCCGCACGATGAAGATCGCCTGCTCGAAAAACCGCTGGTCCGGGGAGTCCACCACGACCACCCGTCTGGAAATTCCTTTCACCATCTCGTGTGTATGCCTCCTGTCAGTGATGGTTTCATTTTTCCAGTCCCGGGGGAAAATTATACCTGTTATTTCATCAGCTCGTACATGACCGCCTTGATGGTGTGCATCCGGTTCTCCGCTTCGTCGAAGACGATGGACCGGGGAGACTCGAAGACCTCGTCCGTCACCTCCATGGCCTCCCGTCCGAAGCGCTCGCCCATTTCCTTGCCCACCTTGGTCTTGTGGTCGTGGTAGGCGGGGAGACAGTGCATAAATCGGCACTGGGGGCCCGCCGCGTCCATCAGGTCCTGGGTGACCTGATAGGGGCCCAGGGCGGCGATGCGCTCCGCCCAGACCTCCGCGGGCTCGCCCATAGAGACCCAAACGTCGGTGTACAGAACGTCCGCGCCCTTCACCGCCTCCAGGGGGTCTGAAAGGAACTCCAGGGATGCGCCGGTCTCCTTGGCAATGGCTTGGCAGGTCTCCACCAGGGCCGGGTCCGGCATGTAGGACTTCGGGGCGCAGGCCACAAAGCGCATCCCCATTTTGGCGCAGCCCACCATGAGGGAGTTGCCCATGTTGAACCGGGCATCCCCCAGGTAGACCAGCTTCACCCCCTGGAGCTTCCCGAAGTGCTCCCGGATGGTGAGGAAGTCCGCCAGGATCTGGGTGGGGTGGAACTCGTCGGTGAGGCCGTTGAACACGGGGACCCCGGCGTGGGCCGCCAGCTCCTCCACGATGCTCTGGCCAAAGCCCCGGTACTCAATGCCGTCGTACATTCTTCCCAGCACCCGGGCGGTGTCCGCGATGGACTCCTTGACGCCGATCTGGGAGCCCGTGGGACCCAGGTAGGTACTGCCCATGCCCAAATCCTGGGCCGCCACCTCGAAGGCGCAGCGGGTCCGAGTGGAGGTCTTCTCGAAAATCAGGGCCACGTTCTTCCCCTCCAAGTACCTGTGGGGAACGCCGGCCTTTTTCTTGGCCTTCAGGTCCGCCGCCGTGTCCAGGAACCGGCCGATTTCCGCCGGGGTGAAGTCCAGCAGCTTTAAAAAGTGAGTTTGATTCATGGTGCTCTCTCCTCTTCTGAAATCAGGGATGAGGCGGCGCCCGCCGCCTCATCCCCTATAATCCCACGGTCTCCCGCTTATGACAAAACCTTCTTCATAATGGCCAGGCCCTTGTCCATCTCCTCCCTGGTGATCACCAGGGGCGGCAGCAGCCGCATGCCCGGCCCGGCGGTGAGAATCAGCAGGCCGTTTTCAATCAGTTTGTTCGCAATGTCTTTGTTGGTCCAGCCCTCTCGGACCTCGACGCCGATCATGAGCCCCAAGCCCCGGGTCCTGCCGAAACAGGGGAGGTTCAGGGCCTCGATGCCCTGACGGAGGAATGCGCCTTTTTCCTGGACTTCTTTCAGGAAAGCGTCGCTGAGAATCTCCTGCACCACCAGGCCCGCGGCGGCGCAGACGGGGTTTGCGCCGAAGGTGGTGGCGTGCATCCCCGGGCCCAGCACATCCCGGCACTTTTCATTGGCCATGATGCCGCTCATGGGCAGGCCCCCGGCGATGCCCTTGGCAAAGCTCACCACATCGGGCAAAACGCCGTATTGCTGGAAGGCAAACAGGGAGCCCGTCCGGCCCACGCCGGTCTGAACCTCGTCCACCAGGAATAGCCAGTCCTTCTCCCGGCAAAGGGCCTCCACGGCCTTCACGTAGTCCTTGTCCAGGGGCAGCACGCCGCCCTCGCCCTGGACCAGCTCCACCATGACGGCGCAGACGTCGCCCCTGTCCTGGGATTTCAGGTCCTCCAGGTCGTTGGCGGCGGCGTAGCGGAAGCCCTCGGTGAAGGGGAAGAAATAGTTGTGGAACACGTCCTGGCCCGTGGCCGTCAAGGTGGTGATGGTCCGGCCGTGGAAGGAGTTCTTCAGGGTGACGATGGTGCTGCGGCCCCGGCCGTATTTGTCAAAGCTGTATTTTCTCGCCAGCTTGATCATGCCCTCGTTGGCTTCGCCTCCGCCGTTGGCGAAGAAGACGGCGCTTTCGCCGGTGCGCCGGCAGAGGAGCTCCGCCAGCTTCGCCGGGGGCTCGGTGTAAAAGAGGTTGGAGGTGTGGCCCAGCTTCTTCGCCTGGGCCGCAACGGCCTCCGTCCAGGGCTGGTTTCCATAGCCCAGGGAGGCGACGCCGATGCCGCTGGTAAAGTCGATGTACTCCCGGCCCTCCGGGTCGTAGAGGGTGGCTCCTTCTCCGTGGTCCAGGGCCACGGGGAAGCGGCCGTAGGTGTTCATAATGTACTGATGGGTCAGGCTCTTGACGGTCTCGGAAGTCATGGGGTCTCCTCCTTTTTCATCATGGTGCCGACGCCCTCGTCGGAGAGCAGCTCGATGAGGATGGAATGGGGGATGCGGCCGTCCAGGATGTGGACCCGCTCCACGCCGCCGTGGATGGCGTCTACGCAGCACTGCATCTTGGGAATCATGCCCCCGGAGATAATTCCCTCTTCCACCAGGGCCGGGACCTCCTGGGTGCGGACCACGTGAATGAGGGTATTTTCATCCCTGGGGTTCCGGAGGAGCCCCCGGACGTCGGTGAGCAGAATCAGCTTCTCCGCCCCCAGGGCCTCCGCCAGCTTGGCCGCGGCGGTGTCCGCGTTGATATTGTAGGCCGTGTCCGCGTCCACCCCCTGGGCCACGGTGGACACCACGGGAGTATAGCCGGTTTGGAGGGCGTTTTCCACCGTGTGGGGATTTACGGCGGTGATGTTTCCCACCAGTCCGTACTTCTCGTCCAGCCGCTCCGCCTGGAAAAGCTGCCCGTCCAGGCCGCAGAGGCCCACCGCCCGGCATCCCAGGCGGTTAAGCTGGGCCACCAGGTCCTTGTTGACCTTTCCGCAGAGGATGGCCTGGACCACGTCCATGGTGGTGGCGTCGGTGTACCGCAGGCCGTCCACAAATTTCGACTCATGGCCGATCATCTTCAGCATGGCGGAAATCTCCGGCCCGCCGCCGTGGACCACCACCACCCGGATGCCCACCAAATTCAACAGCACGATGTCCGTCATGACGGAGCGGCGGAGGGTATCGGAGGTCATGGCGCTGCCGCCGTATTTGACCACGACGGTCTTGCCGGTGAATTTTTGGATGTAAGGCAGGGCCTCGACCAAGGTCTGGGCCTGCTGTTCATGGGAAGACATGCCGTCCGCCCCCTTTTTATGTTCTGTAGTCGCCGTTGATTTTGATATAGTCGTAGGTGATATCACAGCCCCAGCAGATGCAGGAGGCCTCCCCCTCGCCCATGGAGATGTTGATTTCCACGTCGTGCTCCGTCAGGATTTTCTTGGCAAGATCCTCGTCGAAATCCAATCCCCGGCCACCGGCGCAGACCTGGATATCCCCGGCGGCGCTGGCAAAATGGACGGATACCTTATCCGGGTCAAACTCCTCCCCGGAGTAGCCCATGGCGCACAGCACCCGGCCCCAGTTGGCATCGGCCCCGAAGATGGCCGCCTTGGTCAGAGTGGAGGAGACCACGGACTTGGCGATCGTCTCCGCGCTTTGCTCGGACTTCGCCCCGGTCACGGAACAGGTAATCAGGTGCCGGGCACCCTCGCCGTCGGAGGCCATTTCCTTGGCCAGCTCCACGCACAGGGCCTTCAGCGCCTCCAGGAAGGCGTCGTAGTCCGGGCCCTTGGCGGTGATGGGTTCGTTTCCCGCCAGGCCGTTGGCCAGGACGCAGCAGGTGTCGTTGGTGGAGGTGTCCCCGTCCACGCTGATGCGGTTGAAGCTGACCGCCGCCGTCTCCAGCAGGGCGGCCTTGATCATCTCGGGGGAGACGGCGCAGTCCGTGGTGAGGAAGCAGAGCATGGTGCCCATGTTGGGGTGAATCATGCCGCTGCCCTTGGCCACGCCGCCCAGGCGGACGGTCCTGCCGCCAACGGTGGTTTCCACCGCCGCCTCTTTTTTCACGGTGTCGGTGGTCATGATGGCGTGTCCCGCCGCGTCGCTGGCCTCCGCCGACCGCTCCAGGGCGGCGTACAGCGCCGGGACGGCGGCCTCGATGGCCTCCACGTTGATCCGCTGGCCGATGACGCCGGTGGAGCTCACCAGCACGTCCTCGGGTTTGCAGCCGATGGCTCTCGCCGCAGCGGCGCACATCCGCTCCGCGTTTTCCTCCCCCTGGGGGGCGCAGGCGTTGGCGTTTCCGCTGTTGGCTATGACGGCCCGGGCTCTCCCGTCCGCCAGGTGCCGGCGGTCCACATGGATGGGGGCGGCCTTGACCACGTTTTTCGTAAACACCGCCGCCGCCGCGCACTCCACGTCGGAGACGATAAGAGCCACATCCTTCTTCCATTCGGCGTGGGTTTTGACCCCCGCGTGAACCCCGGCCGCCCGGAAGCCCTGGGCGGCGCAGACGCCGCCGTCGATGAATTTCAGCATATCCGTTCCTCGTACTTTCTTAGAGTTCCAGGCCAGCGGTTTCCTCAAAGCCCAGCATCAGGTTCATGTTCTGCACCGCCGCCCCCGACGCGCCTTTGCCCAGGTTGTCGAACAGGGCGGTTACAGTGGAGCGCTCGTGGTTTCCTTGGACGAATAAGTACAGACTATCGTTACCCGCGAGAATGTTGGCGGGCAGTATAGGACCCTCCCACGCGACGGAAACGCGGACCATCCGGGAGTTCCCGCTGCCTTGGTAGTATTTCGTCAGGGCCAGAAGCAGCGTTTCCCGGTCCAGGAACAGGGGCACCGTTGTCGCCATGCCCTTGTAGTAGTCCGCTACGATGGGGGAGAACACCGGGGGCATGGTCAGGCCGCAGACCCTCTGCATCTCCGGCAGGTGCTTATGCGCTTGATTCAATCCATAGATTCGGGGACTGTCCAGCTCCGGGTCCCGGCCTTCCCCTTCGTACTGGGCGATCATCTTCTTGCCGCCGCCGGAGTAGCCGGTGAGAGAAAAGCAGCTCAGCGCCGCGTCCCGGGGCAGGAGGCCCATTTGGACCAGGGGATAGACGATGGAGATGAAGCCCGTGGCGTGGCAGCCGGGATTCGCCACCCGCTTGGCGGTCCGGATGGCCTCCCGGCGCTCTGCGGACAGCTCTGGAAAACCGTAGGTCCAGCCTTCCGCCGTCCGGTGGGCAGTGGAGCAGTCGATGACCCGGGTATGGCCGTTTTCAATCAGGCTCACCGCCTCCACGGCGGCGGCGTCCGGCAGGCAGAGGAACACCAGGTCCGCCTCGTTGAGGAATTTCTTCCGCTCCGCCGGGTCCTTCCGCTTAGCCTCGTCGATGAGGATGAGGTCAATATCCTCCCGGGCCGCCAGGCGGTCGTAGATCTGGAGGCCGGTGGTGCCCTCCTTGCCGTCGATATATACCTTGGGCTTCACAGGTTCCGCCTCCCTCTCATTCGCTTCGCGCCTGGATGAACGCCTCGATTTCCTCAATCTGCCGGGTGGTCTCCGCGGCGGCGGGGCCGCCGAAGCTCCGCCGGAGGGCCATGCAGTTCTCCAGCTTCAGCGCCTCGTAGACATCCTCGCCGAAAAGCTCCGAAACGGTCCTCAGCTCCTCCAGGGTCAGCTCCTCCAGGGTCTTTCCCCGGGCGGCACAGAGGGCCACCAGCCGGCCTGTGGCGGTGTAGGCGTCCCGGAAGGGCATGCCCTTTTTCGTCAGGTAATCGGCGCAGTCCGTGGCGTTGATGAAGCCCCGGCCCGCCGCGGCGCGCATGTTCTCCCGGAGGACCGTCATGGTCTCGATCATCCCCGTGAACACCGGCAGACACTGCTCCACCGTGTCCAGGGCGTCGAAGACCGGCTCCTTGTCCTCCTGCATGTCCTTGTTATAGGCCAGGGGCAGGCCCTTCATGACGGTCAGCAGGCCCATCAGGCTGCCGTAGACCCGGCCCGTCTTGCCCCGGACCAGCTCCGCCATGTCCGGGTTCTTCTTCTGGGGCATGATGCTGGAGCCGGTGGAATAGGCTTCGTCCAGCTCCACGAATTTGAACTCCCAGCTGCACCAGAGGATGACCTCTTCCGAAAAGCGGCTGAGGTGCATCATCAAGATGGAGAGACCGCTCAGGAGCTCCAGGGCGTAGTCCCGGTCGGATACGCCGTCCATGGAGTTGCCGCAGGGGCGGTCGAAGCCCAGGGCCTGAGCGGTCTTCCAGCGGTCGATGGGATAGGTGGTCCCCGCCAGGGCGCCGGAGCCCAGGGGGCACTCGTTCAGGCGCTTTTTGCAGTCCTCCAGCCGGGTCACGTCCCGGGAGAACTGGGCGGCGTAGGCCAGCAGGTGCTGGGCAAAGGAGACGGGCTGGGCCCGCTGCAAATGGGTATAGCCGGGCATCACCGTGTCCTGGTGCTTCCGCGCCTGGGCGCACAAGACTTTCTCCAGGTCCAGGAGCTGACTCACGACGGTCCCGATTTCCTTCCGCACATACATCCGGAAGTCCAGGGCCACCTGGTCGTTTCGGGAGCGGGCGGTGTGGAGGCGCTTTCCCGCCTCACCGATGCGGGCGGTGAGCAGGGCCTCGATGTTCATGTGGATGTCCTCATTGGCGGGGGAGAACTCCACCTTCCCCGCCTCAATATCCGCCAGGATGTCCGTCAGGCCCTTTTGAATCGCAGCCTTGTCCTCCTGGGAGATGACCCCCTGGGCCGCCAGCATCTCCGAATGGGCCATACTGCCCTGGATATCCTCCTGATAAAGCCGCTGGTCAAAGTGGATGGAGGACTGGAAGTCGTTGGCCTGGGTATCCGTCTCCTTGCTGAACCGTCCGCCCCAAAGTTTCATGGTCTCTGCTCCTCTTTCAATTAAAGTTTCCCCTGCTCCCGCAGCGCCAGAACGGTATCGGGCAGGCCCCACAGGTTGATGAAGCCCGTAGCGTTGGTCTGGTCGTAGGCGCTCTCGTTGAAGGTCACCAGCTCCTCGGAATACAGGCTCTCGGGGGAGGTGATGGAAGCCGTGATCATGTTGCCTTTATACAGCTTCAGCTTCACGGAGCCCGTGACGTGCTCCTGGGTCTTGTCGGCGAAGGCGCTGAGAGCCTCCCGCAGGGGGGTGAACCACTTGCCGTTGTACACCAGGTCCGCGAAGTCCACCGCCAGCTTGCTCTTCATGTGGGCGGTGTCCTTGTCTACCGTTATCATCTCCAGGCACTCGTGGGCCTTATACAGGATGGTTCCGCCCGGGGTCTCGTACACGCCCCGGTCCTTCATGCCCACCAGCCGGTTCTCCACGATGTCCAGCAGGCCGATGCCGTTCTCTCCGCCCAATTTATTGAGCTTCCGGATAATGTCGCTGGCCTTCATTTTCTCCCCGTCCACGGCCACGGGCACGCCCTTGACAAAATCGATGGTCACATAGGCGGCCTTGTCCGGGGCGGCCACGGGGCTCACGCCCATCTCCAGGAAGCCGGGCTTCTCATACTGGGGCTCGTTGGCGGGGTCTTCCAGATCCAGGCCCTCGTGGCTCAGGTGCCAGAGGTTCTTGTCCTTGGAATAATTGGTCTCCCGGCTGATCTTCAGGGGGACCCCGTGGGCCTCGGCATAGTCGATTTCCTCGTCCCGGCCCTTAATGTCCCACTCCCGCCAGGGGGCGATGATGGTCATATCCGGGGCGAAGCGCTTGATGGCCAGCTCGAAGCGAACCTGGTCGTTGCCTTTCCCGGTGCAGCCGTGGGCGATGGCGTCCGCTCCCTCGGCCTTGGCAATCTCCACCAGCTTCCGGGCGATAATGGGCCGGGCGAAGGCCGTGCCCAATAAGTACTGCTCGTAGCTGGCCCCCATTTTCAGAGAGGGGATAATCACCTCGTCCACCATCTCGTCGGTGAGGTCCGCGACGTACAGCTTGCTGGCCCCGGTCTTGAGGGCCTTTTCCTCCAGGCCGTCCAGCTCCTGGTCCTGGCCCACGTCCCCGGCCACGGCGATGATCTCCACGTCGCCGTAGTTCTCCTTCAGCCAGGGGATGATGATGGATGTATCCAGACCGCCGGAATAGGCGAGGACGACTTTCTTAATATTCTTTTTCATGACTGCGCCTCCACTTTATGTAATGATGTATGAATTATACAGCTACTATGAATATTTATGCAATTGGCGGAATGCACAAGATTGCCGCCGGGCGAGAGGGAAATTTTGCCGGGGTTTCTTGCCGGGGGGTGTCGAAATGTGGTATAATAATGATGCTGCCCTCCTATACTGGCAACAGGGAGGAGGTGGATATCATGAGCGGTATCGTCACAAGCTTCCTCGTGTCACTGGCCGCAGGCATCGCCTGTTACTACATATGTAGGTGGCTGGACCGGCACAACTAGGGCAGCGCCCTAAAAAGGCCCCCCGGAGAGGTGTCGACTCTCCGGGGGGCCTTTGCTGCATGGATACCATGAGCATCGTCGCCAGCTTCCTTTGGCTTTTTTATTATACCACTCCCCGCCCGGAAACGCAAGGGGTATTTTCTCGTTCCCGCTGCCCTCTTCCGTGCAACTCCCCTCCTCCGCGGGCCTCTTCATAAGTCTAAATACAAGGAGGATTTGCAATATGAAGCAAACAGAGCAGTACGGATTGAACCAGTGGGAGCTGTCCGACCGGATCCGCATGGAGGACTTCAACGCCGACAACGCCAAAATCGCCGACGCCCTGGGGGGCCACGAGGGACGCGTCAAGGCGCTGGAAAAAAAGGGATTCCTGCTCAACTACATCACCCGCAACAACGCGGCGTACAACTACTACTCCATCGGCATTCTCCGCGAAGACTGGAACCTCTATGGCCGGGTCCACTTCGTCCTGGATCTCTATACCACCGAGGCGTGTACCATGGAGCTCTTTGCCGGCCACGCGGACTGCGGCACGCTGGACGTCCCGGCCTCCGATGCTCCCCGGCGCACGCGGATTCACTTTACCTTCTTCCCCATGTACGACGAAACCGCCCCGGCCTACGTTCAGATTCTTACGGAAAAGTACAACACCTTCAAAATGCTGGAAATCCCTTACTCTCAAGTTGACGACGTGGGCGCGCGAGCTGGGAAGCTTCGCATTCTGCCCGGCTCCAGCATCCATGTCTATACCGAAATTTGAAAAAGCACCCCCGGGCCAAAGCCCGGGGGCGCTCTTCTCAGGTCTTATACCCGAAGGGGTGTGGGGCTGCGATCAAGGCGCAGTGACGGTCACAGAGGTGCCGCTGACGGTCAGCTCGTAAGCCGTGTCAACGCCAACAGCCTGAACGCCGGTCGCCGCGCTGATCAGCGTAGCGGCGCTGATAGCGAAGGTATCGCTCGCGCCAAGGTCGGCACTGCCAATCGTCAGCTCGACGTAGTTGTTGCCCGCAACAATCGTACCCGTGAGGGTAGCAGTAGTCGCAGTCGTCGCGTTAGCGAAGGTGATGCTGGAACCGGTCTTAAGCGGCTCGGAGAAGAACAGACGGAAGGTGGAGCCCTGCTTCAGCACGGTATCGCCATCGGTCGCGACCTTAACCAGGTCAACGCGAGTCAGCCTCGGGCCTTCGACTACCTCAATAGACTTGACAGACAGGGTCAGGTCTTCCGTGACCTTGTCGGTCGCGACATCAAGGCTAACCATGCTATTGTCGTTCACGAACAGAGCTTCGACCGTGTCAACAACCGTATTGGCCTTGTTCTTCAGCTCGTAGGTGATCTTAACGGCCTTGGCAGTAGCGGGATTCAGGGCGGAGGCGAGAGTGGTGACGATGGTCATCTCAGTGTCGCCAGCCGCACCAGTGACGCCAGCGCTGGGAAGGACATCGACGGTCAGGCCAACGTTGCCAAGGTCGTCGCCCAGGTCCGTCGGGAAGCCGGAAGCCTTGGTGATGGTGTACCGGGTCTCCAGATTGGCGAAAGCGTCATCCAGAGTAACGGTCACGTAGTCCTTGCCGCTGGGAGCGGTGATGGTCGCCGTACCGGTGTACTTGGCGCCGTCGTGGCTCAGAGCCACAGTCACAGGGGTGGCATCGGTGATGCCGGTGACAGTAGCATTTTCGCCGGCGGCGGAAGCATCGGCATGGGTCATGCTAATAGCAACAGAGGTGCCGTTATAGGCAATATTCTTGGCGGTTCCAGCGAACATGCCGTCCAGATCAGTGCCGGTGTACTCGTCATCGCCGAGCACGACCTTGACGTCGTACTTGTCATAGACCACTTTGGTGACCTCGACAACCAGCTCTTCAGCGGTGTAGGTGTCGATCATGTTCACGATGGCCGCATTGCCCATCTTGTTAGCACCGGTGCTCTTGTCAGCCGCGAACAGGAACTTCCCGCTGCCCATAGCGGTAGCATCAGCAGACGCGAAGGTGTACTGAGTGTCGGGCAGGACCACGTCGCCGGTATCAGCCTCAACGATCTGGAACTTCAGGCTCTGGATCGTGGTGGCGGAGGAAGCGAACTCGGGGGCCTCGACCTGGAACTTGATGGTGGCAACGCCGTCCTCGTCCATCTTGAAGGTGGGCTTCAGGATGGTCTCGCCCTCGTTGGCAACGCCAGTCTTGAACCGGACCTGGCCCTGTCCAGCGGGCTGATCCTTCTCAACCACGATCTTCAGGGTCTTGGTATTGGGATAATCCTCGATCTCCTTGGTGGTGTCCGTATTGGTCACCTTGACAGTGACATAATAGGTACCATCAGCCTTGGGAGTGAAGGTGACTTCGTCGCTCTTCTTATCGCCGGACAGCTTGCCCTGGTCGATCTCCCACTCGTAGGAAACCTTGGTCAGCTTGGTCTCGTTGGTCAGCTTCACGGCCAGATCCAGCTCGTCGCCCTTGTTGGCGGTAACCGTGTAGATCTTAGCCTCGGCGTCCCAAGCGTTCTTGCCGTCGACAGTGATGTCGAACAGAGGCTCCGCGGCCTTGCTCTTGGTGAGCTCAGCCTTCAGGATGACGATGGCATAAGCCTGACGGAAGTTGGCGCTGCTGGGATTGCCGTTCAGCAGGAACTTCAGCTCGACGGTGTCGAGGTTGTAGTCGTCAAACAGATCCTTCAGCTTGGTGATCTCGCCCTCGTGGCCGACGCGGACGTCAATGATCTTCGCGCCGCCGCAGAGGATCAGACCCTCGCTGCCCTTCAGAGCGTCGTCGCCCAGAACCATCTTGTTGGTGAAGATCGCCATGTCGGAGGCATCCACACCGTGCTCGCGGTCCAGCGTGCGCAGGGTGCTGTTGGTCTTGTCGACGATGATGTAATCGTCAATGGTGTCGCCGGTGGGAGTCTTAACGGTCTGAATGCCCTTGACATAGAAGCCGTCCAGGCTCTTGTTGCTGTAGCTGTTGCCGTGGAACTTCTTGCCGTAGAACACGCCGTTCTTCTCGGTGCCGGTCAGGATATCGCCGACCAGGTAGCCCTTGTCGAACACGCCGGTCTTCTCTTCCTTGAAGTCGGGGCCGAAGACATACTCGCGCTCGTAATACTTGCCGGTCAGATCAACGTCGCCCTCGGCGCCGATGTAGTTGTTGGAACCCTTGTTCCGGGTGATGATGCGGATGGCGCTCAGGTCAGCCTCGTGAGAGTCGTTCTTGATGACGACCGTGGTGACCTTGCCCTCGTCATTGACATAAGCCTCGGCAGCAGTGGCGACGAAGTTGTCGTTGTTGGTGCCGACGTTCCGCCAATAGGTGTTGGTGGCAGTCAGGTCGGCGTAATCGACGTCCTGCTTGCCGTCCACAAAGGTGATGGTCTCAACCTCGCCGGTGTTGGAATCGAAGCCAACATAGACGAAGGTGGGAGACTCATAGTAGAGGTTGGTGTACTTCCAGTCGAAGGTGCCGTTCTCAGTCGCAGTGGTGACGGTAATGCCACTCGCGGAGTTGCCGTCCTTATCCACATTGTAGCGGTCCACGGGCAGCTGAGCGTTGACCTTGCGAATGTCATAATTCGTCAGGCCGGTGGTGGTGTAAATGAACTTCTGAGCAACGTTGTACACGCCCTCATGATCCTTCAGAGAAATCTCGCTGAACGCCTGGGTGCCAACGGCGGCATCCTCGGGCTCAACGGTCTTGAAGAAGTTCTTCTTCACGCTTCTCTCAGCGTAGGTGGGCTTGCGCAGCTCATACTCGCCGTTGCCGCCGGAAGCGATCTTGTACTGGACAAGCTCGCCGGGAGCGTACTTCTCGGCCTCGCCGCGGATGGTGCCCAGGTCAACGTCGACCTCGTCGCCGCCGATGGTGTAGCCATGGGCGAACCACACAACCTTGCCGGAGCCGTTGGCAGCCTGGTAGTAATCAGCAACGATCATCCAGTCGTCGGAGTTGCCGATTTCGGTGGCCCACAGGACGGTGCCGTCCTTGGCCAGATACGCGGTCACGTCCTTGCGGGTGGCCTTGATCTGGTCGGCGTCAACCTTCAGCATATCCTTGTTCCACTGGTTGAGGGGATAGCTGGTACCGCCAACAGTGATGGCGATGGAGTTGCCCTCGGGAACCTTCTCGTTGTTGTAGATGTCCACGCGGCTCAGCTTGCCGGAGACGGTCTCGGGCACATAAGCCTCGCCGACCTCCCAGGTAGCGCCGTCGTCGGTGGTGTAGGGAATGACGGCCACACGGTCGCCGGACTTCAGCTCCTTGAGCACGTTGTACGCGTCATAGTTGCTGTCCTTCACGTCCTCAACGTCCACGTCGATGGCGTTGTCATTGTAGCCAGCCAGCTTGTCGAGGTCCTTGTCGCGGCTGTCGGGCTTCTCTTTGTTCAGGGCGACATAGTCGGAACCGACACGGTCAACCTTCATCAGCTCGGTGCGGGTGACGACAACATGGGTGATGAAGTCGGCGTCAACGGGGCAAACATAGACTTCAACGGTCACGCCGTTGTCGGTCAGGTCGCAGATCTCAGAGACGGTAGGAGCCTGGGTCTTGGTGTCCTTGTCGATTTCGTACGCGTCGTAAGTAAACAGGTCGCCCTCGTCCTTCACAGAGGAGGGAATGGTGCCCTGCTTATAGTCGGCGTTGTACACGCGGGCGTTCCAGCCGTTGACAACGATCTGGGTAGCGTCAGCGAAGGGGCTGGTGGTGTACTTGTCGCTGGAAGCGGTGTTCCAGTTCACGAAGCCGCCGCGATGGTCGGTGCTGTAGGTGTCATACCCACGCAGACCCAGAGCCTTCTCCTT
>CATNDJ010000027.1:25947-26749 GCA_950097265.1 uncultured Oscillibacter sp. | reverse complement strand
TCGTAGCAGATGCGGCTGATGAGGTCCCCCGCCGGGTGGGTGTCGAAGTAGTCCACCGGCAGCTCGCTCATGCGGTCGAAGGCGGCCTTGCGCAGATCGTGGGATACGGCCTGGGCCGTCCGGATGAGCCGGGAGGAGACGGCGTAATTTAATAAGGAGGACAGGGCGTAGCAGCCCAGCATCCCGGCACAGTTCCGAAACACGCCGGGGAAGTCCACGCCTCCCGCCCGGACGCCCACGGCGTCCACCGCCCTGCCGGAGAGCAGGGGCGCGGCCAGGGACAGCAGATTTCCCGCCATCAGCAGGGCCAGCAGGAGCAGGAAGCGGAACGCATAGGGCCGGAGGAAGCGGCCCAGGCGGACAAGTACATGCTTTTTCATGCCGGCCCTCCCATCTGGAGCTCCGCCATGCGGCGGTAGCGCCGGCAGGACTCCAAGAGTTCCCCGTGGGATCCCTGGGCGGAGATCACGCCGTCCTCCAGCACCAGAATGCGATCCGCGTCCTGAAGGGAGGCCACCCGCTCGGAGATGATCACCAGGGTCACGCCGGGAAAGTCCCGGCGGACGGCGGCGTGAAGGGCGGCGGCAGTCCGGTAGTCCAGGGCGCTGTCGGCGCTGTCCAGAATCAAGATACCGGGCCGGGCCGCCAGGGCACGGGCAATCAGCAGCCGCTGGCGCTGCCCCCCGGAGAGGTTGGCCCCCCGGATGTCCAGCCGGGCGTCCAGGCCGCCGGGCAGATGTTCGATGAACTCCCAGGCCTGGGCGGTTTTGGCGGCGGCGGTCACGTCGTCCCGGGGGAGCCC
>CATNDJ010000027.1:0-25935 GCA_950097265.1 uncultured Oscillibacter sp. | reverse complement strand
TCGTAAACGCTGTCGTTCAGCAGGGCCTCGTTCTGGAACACCACGCCGAAGCGGCCCCGGAGGTCCTCCCGGCGGAGGGAGGACACGTCCCGGCCCCCCACCCAGACCACGCCGCCGTCCGCGTCGTAGAGCCGGAGAAGCAGGGAGACCAGGGTGGTCTTTCCCGAGCCGGTGGGGCCCAGGATGCCCAGAGTCTCTCCTTTGTTTAAAGAGAAGGACGCGCCGTCCAGGTCCCGCTCCACGCCCAGGTAGGAGAAGGAAACGTCCTCCATCCCCAGCTCCGGGCCCGGACGGCACGGGTTTTGGGAGGGGCGGGCCCGCTGGTCCTCCGGAGCCAGCAGGACCTCCTCAATCCGCCGGGCGGAAGCCACGCCCTTGCTGAACTTGACGAAGAGCTTGGCCAGGCCCAGAGTAGCGGTTTGAATCAATGTAAAATAGGAGAGAAAAGCCACGATCTGCCCGGAGGCCATCCGCCCCCGGTCCACCAGCAGAGCTCCCGCCAGCACTACCAGGACAAGCCCCAGGTTCAGAAGAAAATCCGACAGAGGATTGGCGGCGGCCATGACGCAGCCGGCGGCCTCCTCCGTCTCCTTGGAGGCCCGGCTGGCGGCGGCAAAACGGTCCCGTTCCCGCCCCTGGCAGGCCAGGGCCTTTACCACCCGGACTCCGGCGGCGTTTTCCCGGATTACCCGGACCACGGTGTCCACCGCCTCCTGGGCGCGGGTGTAGCGGGGGATGCCCTGCCGGGTCACCAGCCAGATGGCGAAGAATGTGGCGGAGCAGACCGCCAGCTGCACCAGGGCCAGGGGCGGGGCCTGGAAAAAGGTCAGCACCAGCCCGCCCAGCACCAGCATGGGCGCCCGGATGCCCCCCCGCTGAATTTTGTCAAACATTTGATGGACATTGTAGGTGTCGTTGGTCAGCCGGGAGACGATGGAAGACACGGTGAAGCGGTCCAGCTGGGCCTGGGACAGCAGCAGCGTCCGCTGGTACAGGTCCCGGCGGAGCTGCCGGGTCATGTCCATGGAGACCCAGGCCGCCATGCGGTTGGCGGTGATGTTGCAGAAGGCTGCGCCGAAGGCCATGACCAGCATCAGCCCCCCCGCCCGAAAGACGCCGGCCAGGTCCCCGGCGGGGACGCAGTCGTCGATGATATGGGCCAGCAGCAGGGGAAGCAGCAGCTCCAAAACGGCGGCGGTGAATTTCACCGTGACCCCCACCGCCACCCGGGGGGCGTGAGGGCGGAGATAGGCGAGGATAGTTTTCACACCGGGCCTCCTTTCGCATGCAGGGACTCAAACGTTTACGAAAGTCATTGCAGTTATCATACTACGTTTCCCGGCGGCAAGTCAATCTGCATTTTTAAAGAGGAGGGGGCGGGGCCCTGGTGGAGAAGAAGTGGTTTTGCCGCCTCCCTCGTTCGCGGGCAAAGGCGGCGGCGGGCCGGGAAGCCGAACATTTAGGTTACATACATATAATAAAAATAAGAATCTAATATAAAGAATATATTGACGGAAAACTTTTGAAATAAGCATACAAATAAGCAAAATTTAGACAAATTATCAGCGGATTTACACATTTCCAGACGCAGGTTCTTTTGTTACTGTTATGTTACAACTATAGATATCATATTGATTTTCAAAAACCGCTGTGCTATATTCATCATGCGGCACGGATAAGGCGGCAGTCCCGGGGTAGATACGGGCACGGCTAGCCACTGTATGTGCGCCGGAAAAGCCGACGCGTCCCGGCCCGCAAATAACGGCGGTGAACTTCCCGCCGCAAAACAAGGAGGATGAAAATCCATGAAGAAGTTCTTATCCCTGGTCCTCGTTCTGGTCATGACCATGTCTCTGGTCACCATCAGCGCGGGAGCCACCGAGTACAAGGAGCTCACCGACAAGGATGAGATCCAGTACGAGGAAGCCGTTGCCGTCCTGAACCGGATCGGCATTATCACCGGCTATGAGGACGGTTCCTTCCGTCCCGAGACGGAGCTGACCCGCGGCGCGGCCGCCAAGATCATCGTTTCCCTGATGATCGGCCCCGATGCTGCCTCCGCTCTGCCCAACAACCAGAGTCCCTATCCCGACGTTCCCGCCGGCCACACCTTCGCGGGCGTCATCGGCTACTGCAAGACGGCCGGCTACATCAGCGGCTACGGCGACGGCACCTTCAAGCCCGCCAACTCCCTGACCGGCTATGCTTTCGCCAAGATGCTCCTGGGCGCCCTGGGCTACAAGGGCGACTATGAGGGCGGCTTCACCGGCACCGGCTGGACCATGAACGTGGCCCGGGTCGGCAATGCCGCCGGCCTGTTCAACCGCCTGAGTTTCCAGGGCGCCGACGCGGTCAACCGCGAGGAGGCCTGCCAGCTGGCCCTGAACACCCTGAAGGCCACCATGGTGGAGTACACCGGCGGCTTCAGTGTCACCGCGGGCGACGCCTCTGTCGTGGGCGCGCAGACCCGTACTTATGTGACCAGCAACCAGTCCTATGCCAAAAACATCGACAACCGGAAAGCAAAAGACGAGGGCAACTCCAAGGACGTGCACTACACCGTCGAGTTCGGTGAGGAGCACTTCAAGGACCTGCGCCTGAACGACGAGCATGAGGAGGCCCGCGACAGCTTCGGCCGTCCCTCCAACGAGTGGTCCTATAAAAAGGTCACCATCGGCACCTTCCCCATCGCCGCCGACTTTGTCTTTGACAAGCAGATGGCTCACCTGGACAAGACCGACGCCGTGAAGAACCGGGCCACCGGCCTGGGCGGCTACAAGCTGTCCGACGGCGAGAGCTCTCCCAAGTACACCTCCTTCTGGGTCAACGGCAAGGAGTATGCCCTGACCTCCGATAACTGGAGCTCTGTTCCCCAGACCAACAACACCGCCGAAATCAAGTCCGGCGAAAAGGCGAAAGTCGCCAACATCTCCGACCTGACCGATAACGGAACCATCGTTGAGGTCTATGTTTCCGAGGATACCGCCGACTTCATCACCGACGTTGTGGTCATCCAGACCCAGCTGATGGAGGTCCGCCGCGTCGGCAGCGACTATGTCTCTCTCCAGAAGGAAGGAAACAAAGACGTTGACGCGGGAGACAACAATGCCTACAATATGAAAGCCATCGACGTCTCCGTAGAGGACGTCAAGGCCGAAGACGGAGCCTACAGTGTGGTTTCCGAGCTGAAGGCCGGCGACATTGTGGCCGTGATCCCCGTTGCCCAGGATTCCGATCCTGCCGGCAGCAACAAGTACGACGTCTCCGAGGCTTATATCCCCGAGACTGTTTCCGGCGCTCTGACTGCCGTGGAGACCTACGGCACCATCGCCACCTCCGCCAAGGACCCCGTTGAGGTCACCGTTGGCGGCACCAAGTATCCCGTCGCCCTGTGGAGCCGCGACCTGCTCGGCGTGGACGCCGATGCGGTGAAGCTGACCCGCAAGGACGTGACCCTGCACCTGGACAAGAACGGCAATGCCCTGAAAATCGAGGATGTGGGCAGCGTCGACGGCTGGATGGTCATCGGCCGCTACTATGAGGACGTGGTGGACCGCCACCTGGTCACCATGGTCGAGGGCTGGGACTCCGGCGGCGAGAAGCTGGAGCTGAACCTGGGCAACTTCCGCAACAACTGGGAGGGCCGCGGCTACGCGAAGGGCTACGCCCCCGGCGACCTGGTCCGTTATGAAAGCATCACCTCCGGCAACGCCGAGTGGCGCATCATCCCGAATCAGGGCAACAAAAACATCGTGGTTCCCATTGCCACGGAAGACCTGCAGGACGACCGCATCCAGGCCAACGACGTTCAGATCCCCCTGACCATCGGCGGCGCGGCGAAAAATGTCTATGTGGACAGCACTGGAATCAAGTTCATCTATGTGACCTATGATACCAGCGGCGAGGTGGACTCCGTCCAGATCAAGAAGGGCGTTCAGGAAGCCACCAAGAGCGAGCTGCAGGATTACTACGACAAGCAGACCGAGCCTGTCGAGGCGGACAGCGACTACACCTCCGCCCAGGCCGGCTACACGGTGAAGGACGGCAATCCCAGCCAAATCAAGGTTGTGGTGCTGAAGAGCGAAGCCAACGACGCGGTAGCCAGCAACATGCTGTACATCCGCGACCAGGTCGGCGGAGCTGAGAAGCTTGCCGACGGCACCATGGTCTACAAGTACACCGCCGCCATGATGGGCCCCGACGGTCTGATTGGCGAGAACGAAACCATTTACTCCGACGACCGCATCCCCGAGGACAGCTTCGCGGCTTACTATGAGAAGGAAGTCGAGGGCTACAGCAAGTTCTATGACCTGCGCGCCCACAACAACTTCACCGGCCGCGTGACCTCCACTTTCCAGGCCAGCCTGGGCGCGATTGTCAACGCCGACGAGGGCCTGATCCACATTGTGGATACCGCCAAGGTCAAGGGCACCCGGAGCGACAGCAGCGTCCTGGGTACCATTGAGGTCCTGGGCGATCCCCGCCACGAGGTGGGCGGCATGGACGGTGTCCTGCGGACGAAGAATGCCGTATGGGTCGACCTGCGTCCCAACGACGTGAAGTTTGCCGACGGCAACCGGGAAATCAACACCATCAAGGACCTGAAGTGGCTGTTCAGCAGCAGCTCCGAGAAACTGGATGCTGATGGAGACGGTTACCTGGGCACCGGCGAAGAGACTCTGGTCTTCCAGCTGATTGTCAACGACAACCCCGACAACCGGAACTTCCGCGAGGTGGCGATGGTCGTCATCACCGCCCAGGGCGACGTGGTTACCCCCGATAAGGCCCCCGACAGCCATGACGCCAACCTGGTCTCCCTGAGCATTGGCGGCACGCCCATTGCTTTCACGCAGCCCGACCGCGACGTAGCCGAGTTTGTGGCCACGTACGAGTTTGAGACGGGTGCGGATCCCGCGGCTGTCGCCGCTACCATCTCCGCGAAGGCGACTGCCTCCGCGACCGGAGCCACCATTACCTTCACCGGTACGAGCGGCACCGGCACCCTGACTCTGACGGATGGGGCGGAGCTTGAGATTGTGGTTACCGCCGAAGACGGAACCACCTCCAAGACCTACACCGTCACCCTGAAGGAAGACACCGGCCTGTTCAACTGGAGCGGCCTGACCAGCGACATGAGCGACGCTGTGGCAGCCCTGGCGGACCAGGACCTGGACGGCGACATCGCCAACCTGAAGTTCCTGAACGACGGCACGGCCGCCACCATGGAGCAGCAGGCTCTGGAGGGCCTGAAGGAGCTGGGCATTGACGTGGACGAGGACTCTGTGGAGCTGCTGTCCAATGGCAAGATTGCCTACAGCTACACCACCCCCAAGGGCAATGTCCTCACCGCCGACTTCACCCCGGACATCGCGGCGGTTAAGTTCACGGTCGACGGAGACGTGGCCTACGACGCTGCGGAGCAGACCCTGGATCAGATTCTGACCGGCCTGACTGCGATTCCCTCCATCACCGAAATCGGTGAGGACGAGGCCCCCATCACTGCGGATGACCTGAGCACCCTCACCGTGGTTGCCGGCGCGGCCTACAAGACCGAGGTTTACACCAAGGTCAATGTTGTGGACGGAGTGGATACTGCGGCCGCGATTGGGACTTCCACCGGCTCCTACACCTACACCGTCGAGGCCGACGAAGATGTGATTGAGGTGGATAACAACTGGTACATGAAGGCCGGACAGCAGGTCGTTGTGACCGTCACTCTCGATGACGTGGCGAATGCCTCCACGACCTTGAGCGGCAAAACCGATACCATCTCGATTGACGGCGCTACCGGCCTGGATGTGGCTCCCGCTACTGCGACCTTCGACCAGACCACCACGGCAGACAACGCCGTTGCGGCCTTCACGATTACGGCTCCCGAGACCGCTAAGGCGGCTGTGGACTCCATGGCCGTGAAGGGTGTGACCGCCTAATCCTCAGCAAAATCCAAGCAATCCCACACACAGAAAAGGACCCGCCCCGCCTGGGGCGGGTCCTTTTGCCGGGGTCAGCTGCCCTTGCGGGATCTTCCCGCAAGTCATGCGTGACAAACGCTCATAAATGTGTTATGATAAGGAAAAACCCGGAAAGGAGGCCCGCCCTGTGATCGAAAACCATGGCCTGATCGAATACCTTCTGCGCGACGGCGGGGCCCTCTCGGACCGGGAGAGCCTTACCGCCCGGCAGATTAAGCGTTTCACCGACGAGATGCCCGGGGGCTTCTTCATCTACCGGAGCGACAACGACCGGCTTTTGTACGTGAACCGCGCCGTGCTCCAGATGTTCGGCTGCAAGACGGAAGAGGAGTTCCTGGAGCTTACCGGCGGGACCTTCCGGGGGCTGGTCCACCCCGACGACCGGGAGAGCGTAGAGGCCAGCATCCGGGAGCAGATATCCCAGAACAGTTTCGACCTGGACTATGTGGAGTACCGCATTATCCGGAAGGACGGGTCTATCTGCTGGGTGGAGGACTTCGGCCACTTCACCGAGACCGGAGAGCTGGGCGGCGTGTTTTACGTCTTCCTGGCCGACAACACGGAGCGCCGCCGCCGCCGGGCCGCGGAGCGGGCCGCCATCCTGGAGGAAAAGCTGCAGAAGGAGCAGGAGCTTCAGGAGCAGGCGGAGCAGACCCTGGATTTCCTGGAGCAGATGAACGACGAGCTGGTCCGCCGCCTGGAGCTCATTGAGGGCCTCAGCGCCGACTATGAGACGGTGTTTCACGCCGATCTGGAAGCCGACGTCGTCCAGCCCTACCGGGTCAGCGCCCGGGAGGGCTTCCAGTTTGGCCGGGATTTGCAGGTCCGGCCCTTTACGGGCTTCGCCGCAGGCTATGCGGACCGCTGGGTCCACCCGGACGACCGGGAGCGCTTCCGCCGGGAGGTGGACCCGGCCTACATCCGGGAGGCCCTGAAAAAGCAGAAATCCTACCACATCAATTACCGCATCCTCGGCGGGGAAGAGCCGGAGTATGTTCAGGCCTTCGTCGTCAACGTCAGCCCCGACGGGGAGGCGACACAGATTATGTTCGCCTGCCGCACTGTGGACGAGGAGGTCCGCCGGGAGCGGGAGCGCTCCGCCATTCTGGAGGCGGCCCTGGCCCAGGCGAAGCTGGCGGGGGACGCCCGGAACACCTTCCTGTCCAATATCTCTCACGACATGCGCACGCCCATGAACGCCATTGTGGGCTTCACCGAGCTGGCGAAGCGCCATTTGGCCCAGCCGGAGCGGCTGAAACGGGAGCTGGAGCAAATCGAGGCGTCCAGCGCCCAGCTCCTGAGTCTTTTGAACAATGTGCTGGAGCTGAGCTGGCTGGAGTCCGGCCAGGTTCACATCGAGGAGGCCGCCTGCACCCTGCCGGAGCTGGCCCGGGAGGTTTGGGAGGGGGTTTTGCCCCACGCGGAGGAGCGGGGCGTGGAGCTGGTTCTGTCCGCCCTGGAGGCGGAGCACCCCAAGGTCTGGTGCGACCGGCAGAAGCTCCACCAGTCCCTGGAGCGCCTGGCCCTGGGGGCCGTGCGCCGGGTGGAGCCCGGCGGCCGGGTGGAATTGTCCCTCCGGGAGCGGAGCGCCACCCGGGCTTATGGGGCGTATCATTTCATTGCCCGCTGTTCCGAGACGGCGCGCCCCCTGAACGACCAGGTGTTCGCCGCCTTTGCCCGCCGGGAAATCACCGCCGCCTCCGACGCGGCGGGCGCGGACCTGGGTCTGCCCATCGCGAAGCACGTCATGGAGCTGATGGGCGGCACGGTGGAGGCCCAGGCTCTGCCGGACGGCGGGGGGCTGCTGACCGCGTCGCTGAACCTGCGCTTACAGGAGGAGGCGGCCGCCCAGGCCGTCCCGCCCCCGGAGGGAGAGCGCCGGGTGCTGGTGGTGGAGGACAACGAGCTGAACCGGGAGATTGCCGTGGACCTTCTGGAGGAGGCGGGCTTCCTGGTGGATACCGCCGGAGACGGCGCGGAGGCCGTGGAGAAGGTGAAGAACTCCCGCCCCGGACACTACGCCCTGGTGCTGATGGACCTCCGGATGCCGGTGATGGACGGCCACAGCGCCGCCCGGGCCATCCGGGCCCTGGAGGACCCGGGACTGGCCAATATCCCCATTGTGGCCCTGTCGGCCAATACATTTGACGAGGACCGGAAGCAGTCCGCCGAAAGCGGCATGAACGCCCACCTGGCCAAGCCCCTGGACGTGTGCCGCCTGCTGGAGGTAATCGACGGCATCACCGGCAGTGGAGCATAAGAAAACCACCGTGAGCAGTCACGGTGGTTTTTTCATGCCCCTCCAGGGGCCGAAAAGCCGGGGCGCGATGTCCCGGACCTCCGGCCACATGAGGAAGGCGGCGGAGAAGCCCATGCCCGCCCCCAGCCGGAGCTTCTGGTTCAGGGTGTCCGCGTCGTCGAAGAGGACGAAGTGAGCCTCCCCGTCCCGGCTGTAGGTGAAATAGCGGGCGCAGAGGTCCTGGGAGAAAAAGACGGCGGGCTGCTCCCGCTCCATGAGCTTCGCCAGGGCCTCGCCGTCCAGGGGGTCTCCCTCCCCGGACCGGGCGGGCAGGCGGAAGTCCATGCGGAGCCGCTGCACGTCCAGGGCCATCCGCCCCGCGCCGCCCGCCTGAGCGACGGCCTCCTGGAGGTACTGGGAGAAGCTGCCCCCGGAGACGGCGGTGCAGAGGAGGACCACCGCCCCCGGGGCGGAGCCCGCGTAAGACTCCGGCAGGTACAGCGTCCGCCGGGAGGCGGCCAGCGCCGGAGCCAGGGCGGAAACGAAGGCCGTCCGGTCCCTCCGGGGGGCCTCCTCAAAGTCCAGCAGCACGCCGGAGTAGCCCCGCCGCCCGCACTCCCGCAGCACCGCGTCCCGCAGGTCTTCCGGGCTGTCGATGAAAGTGGCCTGACGGTCGCTGACGGACAGCAGGCCCCCCTTGGTCTGTAAGAGCAGGCTCTGCCGCAGCAGCGCCGAGCCGGGGCCGATGCGGTAGGCCACGTGGGCCAGATTCCGGCAGTGGCCCTGGGCCTCCCGGGACGCCTCCGGCGTCACGGCCAGATAGATCAGCAAATCCCTCTCCCCCTTGCGCTGAGGCTGCGAAGCTGGTATACTGGAAACGACTTCAAGAGACTCTATGCGAGGAGGCCGCCGCCTATGCCCCTTTCCCTGATTCCCAGCCGCCTGTTTGAGCGCTACCGGGAGGTGACGCCGGAGCTTCTGCGGGAAGCCGGGGTGACCCTGCTTCTCAGCGATCTGGACTTCACCCTGGCGCCCAAGTCCGTCCGCCGCCCGGACCCGGCCCTGCGGGCCTGGATCGCGGAGCTGAAAGAGGCCGGGATACAGGTGATGATTGTATCCAACAACCGCTCCGGGACCCGGGTGACGGAGTTCTGCGCGGACCTGGGCGTCCCTTACCAGGGCCATGCGGGAAAGCCCTCCACGAAAGGGCTGCGGGCTGCCATGGCCCGGGCCGGGGCGGACCGGACCCACACCGCCATGCTGGGGGACAAACTGCTGACGGACGTGCTGGCGGCCAACCGTGCCGGCGTGCCGGCGCTGATGGTGGAGCCCCTGGGCGGGGCCGTCACCCCCTGGCAGAAGGTGCTCCACGCCCTCCAGGCCCCCTTTAAGGCCCTCTGCCGCCGCCGGGAGAAGAGGGGGAGGTAGGGACCCCTAAAATATTTTTGCATGGTCCCGGACAATTGGCGGAAAAATACTTGCAATCACCGCCGGGATGGGATAAAATAGCTACGGCTATAATGGAAGAACCATGGAAAGAGAGAAAATGCCCTCTCACGGGTCGTTTTCTCGGATAAAGATTTGTGAGGAGGATTTTATTATGCCGACAATTTCCGCAGGCGAGTTTCGCAAGGGAATGATTTTCGAAATGGAAGGCAAGCCTATGCTGGTGGTGGACTTCCAGCACGTGAAGCCCGGAAAGGGCGCGGCCTTTGTGCGCACTAAGTACAAAAACGTCATCACCGGAGCCATCCGGGAAGAGTCTTTCAACCCCACCGCCAAGTTCGAGCAGGCCAGTGTGGAGCGCAAGGACGCGGAATACAGCTACAACGACGGCGACCTGTACTACTTCATGGACCCGGAGACCTACGACATGACCCCGCTGAACCGGGATGTGCTGGGAGACGCCTTCAAGTTCATGAAGGAAAACACCGTCTGCAAGCTGGTGAGCTACAAGGGCAGCGTCTTCACCGTGGAGGTCCCCAACTTCATGGATTTGGAGGTCACCGAGACCGAGCCCGGAGTCAAGGGCGACACGGCCACCAACGTGACCAAAAAGGCCACTCTGGAAACCGGCGCGGTGATCCAGGTGCCCCTCTTCATCAACGAGGGCGAGAAGATCCAGGTGGATACCCGCACCGGCGAATACCTGGGCCGCTGCAAAGAATGAGCGTTTGCGCTTAAAGGGGGGATTTCATCCCCCCTTTAGATTCCCTGTGAAACCGTATTTGTATGATAAGGAGGTTGTATCTATGAGCATCACTGAGAAGGTCGCGTATCTGAAGGGCCTGGCGGAGGGCATGGAGCTGAACGCCGAGAAGAAGGAGGGCAAGCTGCTGCTGGCCGTCATCGACGTGCTGGAGGACGTCGCCCTGGAGCTTGCCGACATCCAGGACGCCCAGGAGGAGCTGGGCGACGGCCTGGACGCCGTCAGCGACGATTTGGAGGACGTGGAGGACCTGCTCTACGGCGAAGACGGCGAGGACGAAGAGTACGAACTGGACGACCTGGGGGAGGACGAGGACTGCTACGCCACCACCTGCCCCACCTGCGAGGAGACCATCTATTTTGACGAGTCCGTGCTGGAGGACGGCCAGGTGGTCTGCCCCAACTGCGGCGAGAAGCTGGAGTTCGACCTGGAGAGCCTGGAAGAGGGCGAAGAGGACGACGGCGAGGAGTAAGCGAAACACATGTTAAGGCCGGGCAGCCTTTGGGCGCCCGGCCTTTCCAAAGGAGCCGATTCCACCATGATACGAGAGAAGACCTTCTACCGCGCCTTCTTCGCCCTGACGCTGTCCCTGGCCCTGCAGAACCTTCTGACCTTCGGCGTGAACCTGATGGACACCGTCATGCTGGGCCGCTACAGCCAGGAGGCCATGAGCGGCGTGAGCCTGTGCAACCAGATTCAGTTCCTGCTCCAGATGCTGGTGGGCGGCGCGGGGGAGGGGGTCGTGGTGCTGGGATCCCAGTATTGGGGCAAGAACAAGCTGGAGCCCATCCCCCACATCATCGGCGTGGCCCTGCGCTTCGGGGCGGTCCTCTCGGCGGCGCTGTTTGGGGCCGTGCTGCTGTTTCCGGGCGAGCTGCTGGGCCTGCTGTCCAACGACGCCGGGGTCATCGCCCAGGGGGCGGCCTATTTCCAGATCATCTGCTTTTCCTATGTCGTTTTCACCGTCACCAACATCCTGGTAGCCTCCCTCCGGTCCGTCGGCGTGGTGAAGATCGGCTACGCCATTTCCCTCTCCACTCTGTGCATCAACGTCACGCTGAACTACCTGCTGATCTACGGGAACTTCGGCTGCCCGGAACTGGGCGTCCGGGGGGCGGCGGTGGCCACCCTGGTCTCCCGCTGCGTGGAACTGCTCATCGTGATTTACTACTTAAAGTACCGGGAGAAGAAGCTGAACCTGACCCTGCGGAAGCTCCTCTTCGTCGACGGCAGCTATCTGAGGGACTACAACCGGGTTTCCGCCCCGGTGCTGGTGAATCAGGCCCTCTGGGGCGTGGCGCAGATGGTGCAGACGGGCATCCTGGGCCATTTGGGGGGCGACGTGACGGCGGCCAACGCCATTGCCGTCCAGGTCTACCAGGTCCTCTCCGTGGTGGCCTACGGCGCGGCCTCCGCCTCCGGCATTGTGGTGGGGCGGAGCATCGGCGAGGGGAAGAGGGACACCCTCCGGCCTCTGGTGACCACGCTTCAGGCTCTGTTCACCGCCATCGGGCTGGCCTCCGGCGGGCTGATCTTCCTGGCCCGGAATCCCATCCTGGCGGTCTTTGGCGGCTCTTTGACGGCCCGGGCCCGGAGCCTGGCCCTCCAGTTCATGGCGGTCATCGCCGTTACCACCGTGGGCACCTCTTACCAGATGGCCTGCGACACAGGCATCATCCGGGGCGGGGGGGATACGGCCTTCAGCGCCAGGATGAACCTCATCAGCATGTGGGGCGTTGTGGTGCCCCTCTCCGCCATGGCGGCGTTTTGGTGGAAGAGCCCCCCGGCGGCGGTGTTCTTCCTGCTGAAGTGGGACCAGATTTATAAAATCATCCCCGTGGCCCTCCGGCTCCACAGCTGGAAGTGGGTGCGGAGCGTTACCCGGCCCGACGGGGCGGAAAAGGAGGAAACCCATGCTGAATCCCAAGGAACCCAAAAAGCCCTTTAACCCCAGAGTCCGCGCCAATGTATACGCCCTGGCGGCGCTGTACCTGGCCTATCTCTTCTATCAGATTGCCAAGCCCTACCTGACCCGCGATCCCTCCGGCCCTACCACGTTCCAGTTCGCCCTGGGCGCGGTGGTCCTGGGCGGCGGCGCGGCGGCCTTGGGCTTCCTGGCCTGGAGGATGTTCAAGGCCCCCCTGCCGGAGGACCCGGAAGAACCCGCCCTCCCGGAGGAAGCCGGAGAGGACGAAGAGGAAGAGTGAAGCGAATCAAAAAGGCGGGACCCGCGAAAAACGGGTTCCGCCTTTTTTCTGTCAGGCCTCCGTCCCCTCCGGAAACCGCTCCCGGAGGAGCCTTTGCATGTCCTCCGGCAGGGGGGCGGAGACCTCCACCCGTTCCCCGGTGACAGGGTGCGCCAGCGCCAGCTTATAAGAGTGGAGGGCAGGGCGGGGGATCAGCCCCGGGTCCTCCGTCCCATAGAGCCAGTCCCCCGCCAGCGGGCAGCCCAGGTAGGCCATGTGGACCCGGAGCTGGTGGGTCCGCCCGGTCTCCGGCCGGAGGTCCAGCAGGCTGAGGCCCTCCCCCCGGGCCAGCACCTCGTAATGGGACACGGCGGGGGAGCCGGCCGGCCGGACCTTCCGGGCCACCACGGAGGATTCGTCCCGCCCGATGGGTCCGTCTACCGTCCCCCGCTCCGGGACGGGACAGCCCAGACAGATTGCCCGGTATTCCCGCCGGAACGCGTCCGTGTGCAGCTTCCGCCGGAGCAGGTCGTGGACGTAGCCGCTCTTGGCAATCACCATCAGCCCGGTGGTGCCCTTGTCCAGGCGGTTCACGGGATGGAAGATGAAGTCCGCCCCCCGCTCCCAGGCCAGAGCCCCCGCCACCGTAGGGGTGCCGGGGAGGAAGTTGGAGGCGTGGGCCGTCATGCCCGCGGGCTTGTCGGCGATGAGCAGGTGTTCGTCCTCCCAGACCACCGGCAGGGGCCAGGGCCCCGGCGTGACGGGGGACTTGGGTGGGCGGCGGTCCTCCGTCTCCACGGTCAGCACGTCCCCGGCCCGGAGAATGTGGGGCGTGTGGACGGGGACGCCGTTGACGAAGATGCACTCCCCTCCGTGGGCCAGCCGGGAGACGGCGTGGGAGGAAAAGTGGAGCCCCGCCCGGAGAACGTGCCGCACCGGGGCCCCGTCCTCCTCCGGCAGAATGACTCTGGTAATGACCGCCATCATTCCACCCTCTTCCGCTCTCTGGAGAGATCCAGGCGCACCAAGGTCCCCCGGCCGGGGCGGGAGGCAATGGAAATATCGTGGTTCAGCCGGTCCAGCACCTGGCGGCAGAGGTAGAGCCCGATGCCCGTGGATTTCTTGTCTTCCCGGCCGTTGAAGCCGGTGAAGCCCTTCTCGAAGACCCGGGGCAGATCCTCCGGCCGGATGCCGATGCCGCTGTCGGCGATGACCAGGGTATCCCCATCCCCGTAGATGCGGACCCGGCCCCCCTCGGGGGTGTACTTCACGGCGTTGGACAGCAGCTGCTCAATGACGAAGCACAGCCACTTCTCGTCCGTCAGCACCGTCTTCCCCGTCTCCTGAAGGTCCAGGGATATCCGTTTCAGAATGAACAGCCGGGCGTACTTCCGCACGGACTGGCGCAGCAGGCCGTCCAGCTCGCAGTCCCGGAACACGTAATCCGTGGAGCTGCTGCCAAGGCGCAGGTAGCCCAGGACCATCTCCACGTACTGCTCAATTTTCAAAAGCTCCCCCTCCAGCTCCGGCCGGGGCTCCTCCTGGAGGAGGAGCCGCATGGCGGCGATGGGGGTTTTGATCTGGTGGGCCCAAAGGGTATAGTAATCCGTCATGTCCTCCAGACGGTTCCGGTCCTCCAGGGCCAGGGCGGACCGCTCCGAGGCCAGGGCCTGGCACAGGGCCTGGTAGTCCGCCTCCAGCAGCCCCTTGGGGGGCGGCAGGGGGAGGACCTTTTCCCGGGCCCGGGCCAGCAGCCCCTCCAGCTCCCGGTGCCGCCGGAGGAACTGGAAGCAGCCGGGAATGAAGAGCGCCAGGGCCAGGGCGAAGCACAGCGCGAAGGCGTAGCCCACGGACTCCAGGGGCAGGCCGTAGAGATAAAAGACGGCGGAGCAGATACCCAGGCACCCCGCCAGCAGCGCCAGCAGCTTCCAGTGCCGCCGGAGATACGCGCCCAGGACCCTCATGGCTCTCTCTCCTCCACCAGATACCCCGCGCCCTTTTTCGTGCGGATGAAGTCCGCCAGCCCCGCCGCCTCCAGCTTCCGCCGGAGGCGGTTTACGTTGACGGACAGGGTGTTCTCGTCCACGAAGCTGTCCGACTCCCACAGGGCGGTCATCATGGCGTCCCGGCTGACGATCCGGCCCTTTTTCTCCAGCAGGAGCTGAAGGAGTTTTCCCTCGTTCCTCGTGAGCTCCACTCTTTGGCCGTTGACGGTGACCGTCCCGTTGGCGGGGTTCAGCACCGCCCCGCCGCAGGAGAGCAGCGCCGGGGCCGCAGCGAAGTCGTAGGCCCGCCGCAGCATGGCCTGCACCTTGGCGGAGAGGACCTGGAGGTCGAAGGGCTTGGCCAGCAGGTCGTCCCCGCCCATCTGCATGGCCATGACCAGGTTCACGTTGTCGGCGGCGGAGGTGAGGAAGAGGATGGGGACTTGAGAGAGCTTCCGGATCTCCCGGCACCAGTGGTAGCCGTTGAAGAAGGGCAGGGAGATGTCCAGCAGCACCAGCTGAGGGTCGAAGTCCGCGAACTCCGCCAGCACGGCGTCAAATTTTTTGGCGCAGGCCACCTGATAGCCCCAGCTTTCCAGGTGCCGCTCCACGGCTCCGGCAATAACGCCGTCGTCCTCTACGATAAAAATACGGTACAAAATCGGGCACCTCCGTCCCATGGCCGCCTGCGGCGGGCGTTTCTCAGTCGGACGGCGCTCCGTCCCTGGGGCTGCCCTGGATATCCTTGCGGTAATCGGCGATAAAGCGCATCATGCTGTGAAACAGCTTGTAGGCGCCGGTCTGGCTCGATACCTGCCCGTAGATGTCCTCCAGGGCGCGCTTTTTCTCACCGCACTGGCGGAAGTGGTCTTCGATGCTCCGGCGGCAGCGAAGCAGGTATTTGATCAGATAGCGGAAGGTAGAGGGGTCGACGCCTTCAAGCTGAAGCTCCCTGTACCAGATTTCAAGATCGCCGCCGCTCCCGTCCGGGGAAAGGCCCCGCAGGCGGTCCGCCAGTTCCTCGATCTGCCGGACGGCTCTTGAGAAATCGCTCTGCTCTTTGGAAGGCCGCCGGGCGTCCTCCGCGAAGAGGACCATGCGCATGGCCAGCAGCCGGGGGCGCACGATGCCGGGCAGGGTGTCTCCCAGGTGGCCGAAAAGCCCGCAGTACTCGTCCCAGCTCAGGTTGAACAGCAGGATGGCCTGCAAATCCGCGTAGGCCTCGCTGAAGTGGTCGCAGGCCTGCTGCATCCGGGAGGACTGGTCCGGCAGCGGGAAGGCGTAGTCGTTGGCATAGCTCTCCAGCAGTTCCTGGAACATGGCCTGGATGCGGCGCTTGGCAAATGCGTCCAGAATAGACGCATAGTCCGGCTTGGCCGGCAGGCCGGCGGCGGGATCCATGCCGGCGTAGAAAGATTCCACCCAGGCCACGGCGCGTCCGAGGTTGGTGGTTCCGTTCTCGTTGGAAATAAGGGCCTGCCAGAGGAAATTGAAGATCTCGCTCTGCAAAAGCAGGTCGCCATGGAAGTAATAGGGCGCCTTCCTCAGCAGGAGAATCAGGTCGCGCCTGTAAACATAGTCTGTCTCGCTCCGGTAAAGCCCGTCGCACCGGCAGAGGATGTCCAGAAGCTTTTCCGCCTCCTGCTCCAGAGACCGCTTGCTGATGTACAGCCTGCCCTCCTCCGGAAACGCCTCCGGCAGCTTTTGCTCGGCGCCGAGGCGGGCGGCGGTATCCCGGTAATGCCTGATGATGGTTTCGTGCAGCCCGTCCGCCAGCTCAACCAGGATGGACTGAATCTCCGCCCTGAGGACGCAGCTCTTGCGGAAGGGCCGCTCCCGCCCCTTCGACCCCACAAAGTGGGAAATTTCATGGGCCAGTACCGCGGTGGTATGCTGGAGCCGGTAGAGCCACTCCTCTCCGACGCCGATGGCGATAAATTCGTTTTCGCCCGCGCAGTCCTCCGGCACCAGGGAACGGACGTCCAGCTCTCTTGCAAATTTGGGGGAGATGATGAAGCCGTAATGTTCGTTTTGGCTGTTGTCGTTGAAGACGTCGATGAGCCGGTGGGTTACCGCGGTGTAGTAGGCCATCACCTTGGGGGGCATTTCAAAGGCTATGGTTCTGAAAGGCGGCGTCAGGATGAACTGGCGGGAGCTGTGGTTCATGCCGTCCACCAGGATGGAGATGTTGGAAAAGAAGGTGGAGAAGCAGACCTCCGCCTGTTCACGCTTGCTGTTCGTGAGATTTTCGGAGCTCCACAGCCTTTTCGCGTAGGTGAAAAAGTCCAGGAACTGAGAGACCAGGCAGACGCCCAGGTCGGTCATCACGTTGCTCCCCCAGAAGGAGACCGCCTGTGCCGACGCTTTGTGGAGCCACCGGAGGAAAACCTCGTCGGGTGGAATCTCCAGGCGGCGGCACGCATTCCGGTAGGCGGCTTCAAATTCGCCGCATTCCGTTTTCATGCGCTGGCCCAGCTCGGTGTTGTCCGAGTTGTGGGAGACGATATGACCCTTGAGGCTCAAGTGAGCCGGGGGGATTAAAACGGAGAAGGTATGAGAGGTGTACCAGGGGCGGGGAGCGTCTTCGTTTTCCGGGGGCTGGTTTGCCTGTTTGAGCAGCTGCTTGGCTGAGACGACCCAGCGCAGGTCCGCCCTGGGATGATAGACGCCCACGTCGTACCTGCCCAGGATCCAGTTTTCGGAAAGCTCGACCCCGGACTGCTTCCGGGTCAAGGCCTTCAGTTTCTCGCAGAACTCCTGAACGCCCTGGGCGTCCGACATCCCAAAGCGGAGATAGACGCCGAAGCGCTCCTTCGGCTCAAAGTTCGGATTGCCGAAATCGAAGCCGTTTACCAGGCTGTACAGGGTCAGGGAGTTGGCCAGGAGCGTGGATTTCGCGCCGGGCGCGGAGCCGGCGGACTTTTCCCGGTCCTCCTCCTCCAGGCCGTAGTCCAGGGAGAAAACCAATTCCGCACAGTGATGGAAGGAATCGCACTTCAAAAAGACGATGGCCTCGCAGTAGTCCAGGGTAAAATAAATCAGGTATTTGTCTTTCGCGTACTGCCTGCGGATGCGCTCGACCACCAGGGGGAGGCGCTCCGCATCCTCCACGTTCAGCAGGGTGGCGAATAAAAGGGGCTCCGACAAGTCGTCCCAAAACGCTGTGATCTCGTCCCGCGTGAAGGTGGCCCCCCGGGAGGTCCCGGCAACGTCGGCAAAGGCCAGCAAAACCTGCCGGGATGAGTTGGGTCCCTCTCCGTGGCCGCGGGAAAGCTGGTAGGCGTCCAGCAGCGGGTCCGTGCCATTGGACGGGAAGATGTCCATTACGTTGAAGTATTCCAGCATCTCGTGCTGGTGCGGGGGGTCCGCCCAAAGGGGCGTCGCATCCGTGTCCTGAGAATACAGGGAAATGACGCGTGCATCCACCTGGCTGAAGTCCTGGTTCTCTCTCATAATCTCACCTCGAATATGATTTGCAGGGAACGGGTTCACGCAGGGAGCCGCCGCGTTCGGGCAGTATCTGCGGTTCCCGGTAAAAGGGACAAGGGGACAGTCAGGACTGTCCCCTTGCTGCTATAACCGCAGTTTATTTTCTTCGATCCATTACCTCGGGACCTTCACCGTAAGCCGCCGAAACCTTGCGGGGCTGTACTCCAACCTGCACGAGACCGGAGGAGGAAGACTCGGGCAAAGCCCGAAGCATACGGTCAGAAATCGTAGAGGCACGCCGGCCGCCGACCAGATTTTTACCTCGGATCGCAGTAGAACTCATGTAACTCATACAACTTCTCCTCATCCAATCGAAATGTCTGACTCAAATGCCTTTCAACGGTGACGCTGCTTTTTACATCCTGCGAGAGATGAGCATTCGTTGACATGGGATGCAAAAGCGATCACAGCTTAAGACGGAGAAGCTGCGTGATCGAATCATAATTTTACCCAGTGTCTGAAGGTATTTTTGCCGCCGGCGGCCCCAGAGCCGCAGACGGAAAAAGATAATACCGTCCTTTTTCAGAACATACTCCGCGGAGTTTTCCCCTTTTCGGGCAATCTCTCGTTTCATCGCAGTATGGATGCAATTTTAAACGCTGAAGCTTTCCCCATTATACAGGAAACCGAAAAAATGTCAAGGGA
Source organism: uncultured Oscillibacter sp. (assembly GCA_950097265.1). Classification (GTDB taxonomy): domain Bacteria; phylum Bacillota; class Clostridia; order Oscillospirales; family Oscillospiraceae; genus Oscillibacter. The sequence continues at coordinate 7,210 of CATNDJ010000027.1, read as the reverse complement.
AATTTACGTTTTTCTCATGACAGGCCTCCTGAATGGGTATATTTTGTGCAAATCCACGGATTTTATTCGCAGAGCGCCGCCCTACGGCCGCGCTGTCAAAAATTCCCTTCCGCAAATGGTAACCGCGCCGCCGTCCTCAGAGAATACGACGGCGGCCAGCCTGCTGGCCCGATCCGGCGAGGACCCAACCAGATCCGCGACGAAGGTGCGGATGCCGTTGTGCCGCGCCCCTCTGGAAAGGTCGCCGCCTACGGTGGCGCGGCCGTCCATGATGGCCGCGAAGCTGTGTACTTTCATTGTATGTACGTCGATCAAAAGCGCTCCATCCATGCCCGAGAGGCGCTGCACGGCGTCCGGAGCGTCGTGGGGCCCGCTGAGGCGGATTGCGCGCTTGTGCCGGTACAGCCGGTCCACCCAGCCGCGGATGTGAGGGTCGTCGAAATCCATGAAAATCAGGGCGGTCCCGTGGCGCTGTTCCGCGCCGCTTTTCAGCAGCGGCCGGGCGGCGCTCAGGGAAATCCCGAACTCGGCCTCCAGGTCCTTCAGCACGTCCGAGACCGGGTCCCGGATGATTTTGGGGTCGTTGTGGAAGAACCGGAACAGGGGGCGCCCGTAGTGGTGAAATTCCCAGTCCAGTACGTCGGCGAAGCAAACCCGCCACGCAAACTGAGAGGCGTTTTCGCCGCTGCAATAGCCCAGGCACAGATACTCCCCGTCCCGGCGCTGGAAGACCAGGAAGTGGTCTCCCGCTCCGGCCAGCAGCTTGCGGATCTGGCGGACCATGTCCTTTTTAAAGGAGATCTTTCCCGCCGCCTCCATGGGAATGCTCAGAAGGGGGGACAAGTCCCTGCTCCCGCCGCTTTCAAAAACAATTCCCCCCCGGCACCCGGCGCCCTCGTAGCGCTGGGCGGACAGGTTGTCAATGAGCTCAAATCCCAGGGACAGCCCGAAGCTGAACGACTGAATCAGCTGGTTCTGTACGTCCCGGTACAGGTCCTCTCCCCATTGCTGGGGCGAACAGGGGCCGTTTACGGAGGGGATGAACAGCTTGCTGGAGGAGGAGGCCAGGGGGAAACTGTTGGAATCCAGCCGGTTGGCGGCCGCGTCCACAAACATGTTCAGCAAAAGGCTGGGTGCGACGTTTTGGTGCAATGCGAGGCGGATTTCCTCTTCCTCAAAGTAAACCGTCCTGCTGTAGCCCGCGGGCTGCTTGGGGTCCGCTTCGACGCTGAACGCATCCGGAGGCGCGTCCATCAGCTGGGCGGCGGCGCCGAACGCCTCGGCAATATAGTCGATAAACTCTTGTTTTTGCAACGTGTTCCCCGCCCTTTTCTGTCAGTTGTCACTTCAAATCTGTACTTATAGGGGGAATTATAATCTGCTTCCGCCAGGATGTCAACGCTTTCGAGGAAATTCCTGGGAATCTTTAAAAATCTGCGGAGCCCCGCCGGAGCCGGGAAGCCCCTTCACTTTTTCCCGCCGAAAAGGCCCTTGAGAAAGCCGCCCTTTTCCGGCTTCCGCTGGCCTTTTTCCGGCGCCTTCTTCGCCTCCGGCTTGGAAGCGTCCTTCAGGCGCTCCAGCGCCTCCACAGCGTGCTCGTAGTCCTGCCGGGCGGAGGCCTCGTACAGCTCCCGGGCCTGCGGCAGGCTGGCGTCCACGCCCTTGCCGTGCTCGTAGCACCAGCCCAAGAGGTACTGTCCCCGGGGCTGGCCCTGCTCCGCGGCCTGGCGGTAGTAATTCACGGCCTTGTCCCAGCTCTGCTCCACGCCCTCGCCGGTTTCGTAGAGATAGCCCAGGTTGCAGGCCCCGGTGGCGTCCCCGGCCTCCGCGGCCCTTCTGTACCACTCTGCGGCGGCGGCGGGATCCTTCTGCGCGACGCCCTGGCCGGACTCCCAGCAGAAGCCGTAGTTGGTCATGGCCCGGGGATAGCCCTGCTCCGCCGACAGCTTGTAGAGCCGGGCGGCCTCCAGGGCGCTTTTCTCCACGCCCCGGCCGGCTTCGTACATATAGCCCAGGTTGCACTGGCCCATGGGGTCGCCCTGCTCTGCCGCCTGGCGGTAGAGGTCCACGGCCCGGGACAGGCTCCGCTCCACGCCCTCGCCGAACTCGTAGCATACGCCCAGGTTGCACAGCGCCCGGGTGTAGCCCGCCTTTGCCGCCTCCTGGTACCACTTGGCGGCCTCGGCGTCGTCCCGGTCCAGGCCTTTGCCGTGCTTATAGCACAGGCCCAGGCAGAACATGCCCCGGCCGTCGCCCTGCTCGGCGGCCTTGCGGTACCAGTGGACGGCCCGGGTCAGGTTCCGCTCCACGCCGTTTCCCGTCTCATAGCACCATGCCAGGTTGCACATAGCCCGGGAGAAGCCCTGCTGGGCGGCGGCGCTGTACCACTTTGCCGCCTCCTCCCAGCTCTGCTCCACGCCCCGGCCGGCTTCGTACATGAAGCCCAGGTTGCACTGGCCGGGGGCGTTGCCCATCTCGGCGGCCCTGCGGTAGAGCTCAACGGCCTTCTCAAAGCTCTGGGGCACGCCCTCTCCCCGCTCATAGCACACGCCCAGGTCGCAGGTGGCGGGGGCGGATCCGGCGTCGGCGGCCTTCTGGTACCACCGGGCGGCCTCCTCCGCGTCCTGAGCTGTGCCGATGCCGTAGTCATAGGCCCGGGCCACGCTGAACAGGCCCCGGGGGTCCCCCTGCTCCGCGGCCCGTCTGTACCAGGCGAAGGACTCCTCCAGGTTCTTCTCCACGCCCTTGCCGTGCTCATAGCACCACGCCAGGTTGCACATGCCCCGGGACAGCCCGCCTCCGGCGGCCCTGCGGTACCACTGTACGGCGGTTTCCCAGCTCTGGGGCACGCCCTCGCCGCACTCGTACATGAAGCCCAGGCAGCAAGCGCCGTCCTCGTCGCCCTGGTCGGCGGCCTTGCGGTACCAGTCCACGGCGGCGGCTTTGTCCACCGGCACGCCCCGGCCCCGCTCGTAGCAGAGGCCCAGGCAGAGCTGGCCCCGGGGGTATTCCTGGTCTGCTGCCGCCTGGTAGAGCCGGACGGCCTCGCTCAGGTCCCGCTTCACGCCCTTGCCGTGCTCATAGCACCATGCCAGGTTGCACAGGGCCCGGGGATAGCCCTTCTCCGCCGCCTTTCCGTACCACTCCACGGCGGTCTCCCAGCTCTGTTCCACGCCCCGGCCGGACTCGTACATGAAGCCCAGGCAGCACATGCCGGGGGCGTTGCCTTGCTCGGCGGCGGCGGAGTACCACTTGACCGCCTGTTCCAGGTCCTGCTCCACCCCCGCGCCGAACTCCAGGCAGCGGCCCAGCTCCGTCTGGGCGCCGGGGTAGCCCAGCCAGGCGGCGGACTGATACCACTTGGCGGCCTCCGCCTCGTCGGTATCCACGCCGCTGCCCCGGCGGTAGGCCTCCGCCAGCAGAAACTGGGCCCGGGGGAAGCCCTGCTCCGCCCCCTTCTGGAAGCACTTCAGGGCCTTGTCATAGTCCGTTTCCACGCCGATGCCGTATGTATAGCAGTAGCCCAAGTTCGTCAGGGCGGGCATGTACTCCTGTTCCGCCGCCTGGGCGTAGAGCATCACGGCCTGCTTCGGGTCCGCGGGCACGCCCACCCCCGCCTCCAGGCACCAGCCCAGGTTCGTCAGCCCCAGGGGGTCGTTCAGCGCCGCCGCCCGCTGATAGGCGGCCAGGGCGTCGGTCTCCCGCTTCTCGTCCACGGCCTGGTTCCCCAGGTTCACCCAGTCGGAGGCGGTCATTTCCTCCTCCGTCAGGGCGGTGAAGAAGGTCCCCCCGCAGCGGGGGCAGATATCCGGTTCCTCCTCGGCCACGAAGCCGCAGTCGGGGTTTTCACAGCGATAGAAATCCATAGTCGGTTCCTCCCTTACGCGTCCGCTCCGCCGTCAAGGCCGGGGGAGCTGTTGTAAATCTCGGTGAAGTTATAGGCCTCCCCCCGGTGCTTGAAGCCGGGGAAGGTGTCCAGCTGGACGCCGTGGATGGCCCGGAAAATACTCTTTTCAATGTTGGGGTTGGTTTTTTTCAGCTCCCGCAGGAGGAGCTTGATTTCCTGGCGCTTGCTCTCCCCGATTCCGTCGCCGGAGGCGTCCCGGCTTTCCGTGAAGCGGCAGGCGCACTGGAGGAAGCGAAGGCTGTTGTAGTCCCGCCAGCGGACCACGGCGTCCTCGTGGACGCAGTACAGCGGGCGGATGAGCTCCATGCCGGGGAAGTTTTTGCTGCGGAGCTTGGGGGGCATGGCCTGGAGCTGCGCGCCGTAGAAGAGGCCCAAGAGCGTGGTCTCGATGACGTCGGAGAAGTGGTGCCCCAGGGCGATTTTATTGCAGCCCAGGTCTGCCGCCTTGGCGTAGAGGCAGCCCCGGCGCATCCGGGCGCAGAGATAGCAGGGGTTCTTGTCTGCCTGCACCGTCACGTCGAAAATATCGCTCTCAAAAATGGTCAGGGGAATGCCCAGCCGCCCGGCGTTCTCCTCTAAGAGCGCCCGGTTGGCCGGGTTGTAGCCCGGGTCCATGGCCAGAAAGGCCAGCTGGAAGGGCCGGTCCGTGTGCTTTTGCAGCTCCTGCATCAGCTTGGCCAGGACGAAGGAGTCCTTTCCGCCGGAGACGCACACGGCGATGTGGTCCCCCGGGGAAACCAGCTCATAGCGCTTTACGGCGGCAATGAAGGGGTTCCACAGGGCCTTTCGGTAGGTCTTAATGAGACTGCGCTCGGCGGTCTCCTGAGGACTAAGCTCACGGGACATATATGACTCTCCTAGGTAGGCAAAATGGAATCATTTTTGCGACGACATGTGCGTCACAAAAATTCCGATACTCCAGCCGCCTGGGGCGGCGGCACCAGTCCGCAGACTGGTGGTGGGGGATTCTCAAGGGGGAGCCTGCTCCCCCTTGACTAAAGCCAGATAGAACCTAAGCGGAAAATGGACGCGCACACCCGCCGGAACCAGGACCGCTTGTTCCAGTCCTCCAGGGTGTAGGGGGCGCTCTCCGCCAGGATGCCGTCCAGATCCTCCAGCAGGTCTTCCACTACCGGCATGTGGTACAGCAGCACGCCGCACTCATAGTGGAGCTGAAAGGTCCGGTAGTCCATATTTGTGCTTCCAATCAGGGCCACCTCCCGGTCCGCCATGACGCTCTTGGCGTGGAGGAAGCCGGGGGTGTACTTGTAGATCTTCACGCCGTGGCTCAAAAGCTCGCCCCAGTAAGTCTCCGCCACCATGTAGGTGAACTTGTGGTGGTCCGGGACGCCGGGGATGAACAGCCGCACGTCCACGCCTCCGTCGGCGGCGATGCACAGGGCCTTCTGCATGGACTCTTCCACGGCGTAATAGGGGGTGGTGAGGTAGAGCATCTTCTGGGCCGAGGCGATGAGCTGGAGGTAGATCTCCTCAATGGGATTGTCCGGGTTGTTCAGGGGCCCGTCGGTGAAGGGCTGGCACCAGCCCCGGGCGGTTTCCGCCTCGTGGCGGGGGCGGTAGTAGTCGTCCTCGTTGTGAAAGGAACCCCCCATCATCTTCCACATCTGCATGAACTGGGTGGCGAAGCCCCAGACCCCCGCGCCCTCGATGCGGACGGCGGTGTCCTTCCAGTGGCCGAAGCGTTCGATGAGGTTGGCGTATTCGTCCGCGAGGTTGATTCCTCCGGTGTAGGCGAACTGCCCGTCGATGACGGCGATTTTCCGGTGGTCCCGGTAGTTGAAGTAGATGCGGTTCACATAGCGGTGGACGGGGTTGAAAACCTTCACCTCAATGCCCGCGTTCTGGAGGGCCTGCAAGGTCTCGTCGGAGAAGCGGGTGAGGTTGCCGAAGTCGTCGAAGGTGATGTGGATTTCCACCCCGGCGGCGGCCCGCTCCTTCAAGACGGCGAAGATGCGGTCCCAGAGCCGGCCCTCGGCCAGAATGTAGTACTCCAGGAAGATATAAATTTCCGCCTTTTCCAGGTGGGCGATCAGGTCCTCGAAAAACTCCGCGCCCTCCTTAAAATAGACGGCGTCCGTGTTCCGGTAGAGCAGGAAGCCCCGCTTCTCCAGATACGCCGCCAGCCGCCCCCAGGCCGGGGACTGCCGCCGGAGGCGGGCCAGGTCGATCTCGCTGGCCATGCGCTGGCTCTCCCCGCAGGGGATGGGGGGCACGCTCTGGAGGCTGAGCTGCTTGGCCTGGTGGGTCCCGCCCCAGAGGCAGAAGAGAATCATGCCGGACACCGGCATGGCCAGCAGCAGGCACATCCACACCAGCTTATAGGTGGGGCTGCCGGGCCGCTGGTAGACCCGGATGGCCAGGGCCGCGCCGGCGATGAGCAGCAGGGCGTAGACAAAGCTGGAGTACTCCGCCAGAAGGATGGAAATCAGCAGGGAGGTGGCGATTTGAATCAGCACCGTCAGCGCGCACATGGAGATGCTGGCGGCGGCGGAGATTTTCCGCTCGATTCGCTCCTCTACCGGGGGAATATGGGGAATGTTCTTATGCACGAAGCCACGCCTCCTCGCTGCCGGTCCTTTTCAGACGTTTGACCTTTCTATTATACAAAAAGACGCCGCCGTCTTCAACACCCAAATATTAAAAATAGGTAAAATTCCAGAAGGACCGGATTTTCCTTGACGCCGCCCGCCCGGGGTGATATACTCTAAACAGACCGGCAGTTTGTATAGGGAGGAGGGACCCCCATGGCGCGGAACAAGTACCCGGAGGAGACGGTGCGGAGGATTCTGGACACGGCGGAGCGGCTGTTCATCGAGAAGGGCTATGACCGGACCTCCCTCCAGGAGATCATTGACGAGACCGGGTTGTCCAAGGGGGCTATCTACCACCACTTCACCTCCAAGGAGGACATTTTCTACTCCGTCTGTGACCGCATCGGCCGGCGGAACGCCGGGGAACTGGCGGCCGTCCGGGACGGCCCCTCCCTCAACGGCCTGGAGAAGCTGAGGACCATCTTCAAGGTCTCCCTGCACCCGGACAAACAGTCGAAAATGTACTCTATGATGCCCTATTTGATCGACAACCCCAAGTTTTTGGCGGCGGAAATGCAGAGCCTCTTTACGGAGGTCGTGCCGGAATTTCTGGAGCCCATCCTCCGCCAGGGCATGGCCGACGGCTCCATCCGCACGGACCACCCCAAGGAGCTGGCGGAGGCCATGCTGCTGCTCGCCGACGGCTGGGTCAACCCCGTGGTCCAGCCCACCACCCCGGAGGAGCTCCGGG
>CATNDJ010000026.1:21019-26786 GCA_950097265.1 uncultured Oscillibacter sp. | reverse complement strand
AGCCCTTCCCGGCATGTGGGAGCGGACCATCTCCTGCTCCTCCCTGTCCAAGACCTACTCCATCACCGGCTGGCGGCTGGGCTACACCATCGCTCCGCCGGAGATCACGGACCGGATCAAAAAGGTCCACGACTTTCTCACCGTGGGCGCGGCGGCTCCCCTTCAGGAAGCGGTCATCCCCGGGCTGAAGTTCGGGCAGGACTACTACGACGGCTTGCTTGCGAAGTACACCCGCAAACGGGACCTGTTCCTGGGGGGCCTGGACAGCCTGAAGATCGCCCACACCACCCCCGAGGGGGCTTATTACGTCCTGCTGGACATCTCGGAGTTCGGCTATGACAGCGACCTGAAGTTCTGCGAGGACCTGGCGGAAAAGGTGGGCGTGGGGGCGGTCCCCGGGTCCAGCTTCTTCCGGGAGCCGGTAAACCACCTGATCCGCTTCCACTTCGCCAAGCGGGACGAGACCCTGCTGGAGGCCCTGAACCGCCTGGAGTCCCTCCGGGCCAAGATTCCGGGAAAGGGGCGGCGCTGACCGCCGGAAGGCAAGAGGCTTTAAAGCGGCGCCGTCTCCGGAAACGCGGCAAAACAAACAGGAGGCGCCTGCCTCCTGCAACCGGATGAGATATCATATTCAAAACACGTAAGGAGAAGGACACCCCATGACGACTGCGGAAATCGCCCGGAAGATGACGGCGGATTCCAATGGAAACCGGCATGACGTCAACCACTTTATGAAGGTCTATGCCTTTGCCAAAATCATCGGCGAATGCGAGGGCCTGGACCCGGCGGCCCAGAACATCCTGGAAATCGCCGCCATCGTCCACGACATCGCCTGCCCCCTCTGCCGGGAGAAGTATGGAAATACGAACGGAAAGTATCAGGAGCTGGAGGGCCCCGCCCTGGTCCGGGACTTCCTGGCGGACAGCGGCCTGCCCCAGGAGGCCGTGGACCGGATCGCCTGGCTGGTGGGCCACCACCACACCCTCCGGGACATCGGCGGCCCGGACCATCAGATTTTGATTGAGGCGGATTACCTTGTCAACGCCGACGAAAGCGGCTATTCCCGGGAAAACGTGGAAAACACGCTGGAACGGGTCTTTCGGACGGAAACTGGGAAAGCGCTTCTCCGGGCCATGTACTTATAGAAAGCCCGCCGCAGAACCATGGAATGACAGCAAATAAGAGAGCCGCCTCGCAGCAGAGGCGGCTCTCTTGTTGTTTGTGAAGGAAGGCCTGGAAAAATCAGCCGTCCTTGGCCAGCCGGGGGTAAGAATTCAGCCGCTCCCCGGCTTCCTTTTCCGCCTTCGCCAGGAGGGCGTCCGCCTGCTGGGGGAACTTTTTGTACAAGGAGGCGTACCGCACCTCGCTGAGCATGAAGTCGCGAATGGAGGCGGCGGGCAGCTTGGAGTCCAGGGTAAAGGGGTTCTCCCCGGCGCTCTTTTTCCGGGGATCGAAGCGGTAAAGATGCCAGTAGCCGCACTCCACGGCCCGCTTGGCCTGGTTTTGGGCCTCGCTCATACCGGCTTTGATCCCGTGGTTGATGCAGGGGCTGTAAGCGATGACCACAGAGGGGCCGGGGTAGGACTCAGCCTCCCGGATAGCCTTCAGAGTCTGGGCCTTGTCGGCGCCCATGGCCACCTGGGCCACGTAGATATAGCCGTAGCTCATGAGCATCATCCCCAGGTCCTTTTTCTTCGTTCGCTTTCCGCCGGCGGCAAATTTGACGATGGCGGCGGTGGGCGTGGCCTTGGAGGCCTGTCCTCCGGTGTTGGAGTAGACCTCGGTATCCATGACGATGACGTTGACATTTTCTCCGGAGGCCAGGACGTGGTCCAGCCCGCCGTAGTCGATGTCATAGGCCCATCCGTCGCCGCCGACGATCCACTGAGAGGGGCGGACCAGGAAATCCCGCTTCTCATACAGCTCCTCCAGCGCCTCGCTGCCGCGGCGGTCCGCCTGCTCCAGGGCGGCAGCCAGCCGGTCCGCCCGCGGGCGGGTGCCGGTGGGATCCTCGCATCCGGCGGCCCAGGCGGCCATGGCGTCCCTGAGCTCTCCGGCGGGCAGTTCCTCCAGGAGGCCCTCCGCCAGGTCCCGCAGGCGGCCGCGCACCACGGAGGCGCCCAGCATCATGCCAAAGCCGTATTCGGCCGTGTCCTCAAACAGGGAGTCGCCCCAGGCAGGACCCTGGTTCTTGCTGTTCACCGCAAGGGGCACCTCCGGAGAGCCGCTCCAGGCGTGGGAGCAGCCGGCGGAGTTGGCCCACACCATGTGGTCGCCGTACAGCTGCGTAATCAGCTTCAGATAGGGGGTCTCGCCGCAGCCGGCGCAGGCCCCGTTAAATTCCAGATAGGGCTTGAGGAACTGGCTGCCCTTAACGGTGAACTTTTTGCTCTCTTCGATTTCCTTAGGCCGGACGCTTTCAGACATGTATGTCCACTCCCGGACGTTCTGTTCCCGGCGGGGTTCGTAGCGGGTCATTTTCAGGCAGTCCGCCGGGCAGGTTTTGACACAGACGCCGCAGCCGGTGCAGTCCATGCCGGAAATGGCCAGGTGGTATTTCATGCCGGCATAGCCGGTGGCGTCTTTCAGCGCGCAGCCCTCAGGGGCGGCGGCGGCCTCGGCGGCGTCCAGCAGGGTGGGCCGGATGACGGCGTGCGGGCAGACAAAGGAGCACTGATTGCACTGGACGCACTTTCCCACCTCCCACTCGGGAACGTCAATGGCGATGCCGCGTTTTTCCCAGCGGGAGATGTTGGTGTAATAAGTACCGTCTTCGCGGCCCGCAAACGTGCTGACGGGAAGGCTGTCCCCCTCCTGGCGGCCCAGAACGCGAATGACGTTTTTCACGTAATCGGGGCTGCCGTCCTCCGCCGGTTCGTCCTCCGCCCCGGCCCAGGACGCGGGAATCTCCACCTGGTGGATCATGCTCAGGCCCCGGTCCACGGCGGCCTTGTTTTTGTCGACGATCTCCTGGCCCTTGTTCCCGTAGGTGACTTCGATGGAGTGTTTCAGCTCCCGGACGGCGGATTCCAGGTCCATGATGCCGGAAATCTTGAAAAAGGCCGCCTGGGTGATCATATTGATGCGGCTGCCCAAGCCCAGCTCCTTGGCGATATCCACCGCGTCGATGGTATACAGCCGGGCCTTGCGCTCCCACAGCGTGCGGCGCATCTTGGCCGGGAGCCTGTCGTTCAGCTCCCCGTCGGACCAGTTGCAGTTCAGCAGGAAGCTGCCGCCCTCCTTCAGGTCCCGCGCCATGTCGTATTTATGCACGTACGCCTGGTTGTGGCAGGCGATGAAATCCGCGCTCTTCACCTGATAGGACCCCTCGATGAGCTTCGGCCCCATGCGGAGATGGGAAACGGTGAGGCCGCCGGATTTCTTGGAGTCATAGGAGAAATAGGCCTGCACATAGTAATCGGTGTTGTTTCCCACAATTTTGACGGCGGCTTTGTTGGCGCCCACGGTGCCGTCGGAGCCAAGCCCCCAGAATTTCAGGCTGAAGTTCTCCTTGGGCGCGGAGTCAAACTCCACGGGATAGGCGGGAAGGGACAGGCCGGTTACATCGTCCACGATGCCCACGGTGAAGTGGTCCTTGGGCGACGGGCTCTCCAGGTTGGCGTAAACCGCCATCACATCCGCCGGGGTAAAGTCCTTGGAGGAAAGGCCGAACCGCCCGCCGACGACCAGGGGGGGGCGGTCCATGCCGCCGACACTGTTTTTGACGTCCATGTACAGGGGCTCGCCAATGGCTCCGGGCTCTTTGGTGCGGTCCAGCACCGCGATGCGCTTCACGCCGGCGGGCAGGACCTTGCGCAGCAGTTCCACGGAGAAGGGGCGGAACAGGTGAACCTCCACCATGCCCAGGCGTTTTCCCCGGGCGTTCCAGTAGTCCAGGGTCTCCCGGATCACGCCGCAGGCGGAGCCCATGGCCACCACCACGCTCTCCGCCTGGGGGTCGCCGTAATAGTTGAAGGCGTGGTAATCGGTTCCGCAGCGCCGGTTGATCATATCCATGTACTTTTCCACCGTGGCGGGAACCTGGTCGAAAAAGCGGTTGGTGGACTCGCGATACTGGAAGAAAATGTCGGGGTTTGTCACGACGCCCCGGGAAACCGGGTGGTTGGGATTGAGGGCGTTGTTCCGAAAAGCCTTCACCGCCTCCCAGTCCAGCATTTCCGCCAGGTCCTCGTTGTCCAGGATTTCAATTTTCTGATACTCGTGGGAGGTGCGGAAGCCGTCGAAAAAATGCAGGACGGGCACCCGGGAGCTGATGGCGGACAGATGCGCCGCCAGCGCCATGTGATAGGCCTGCTGCACGCTGGAGGAGGCCAGCATGGTCACGCCGGTCTGGCGGCAGCTCATCACGTCCTGCTGGTCTCCGAAGATGGAGATGATATTGGTGGCCAGAGACCGGGCGCTGACGTGGAAGACGCCCGGCAGCAGCTCGCCCACCACTTTATACATATTGGGCAGCATCAGCATCAGCCCCTGGCTGGCGGTATAGGTCGCCGCCAGGGCGCCGCCCTGCAGCGCGCCGTGGAGCGCGCCGGACGCGCCGCCCTCGGACTGCATCTCCCGCACGTCCACAGTCCGGCCAAAGAGGTTTTTCTTTCCGTTGGCGCTCCACTCGTCAATCACCTCGGCCATGGTGGAAGAGGGCGTGATGGGATAGATCGTCGCAATCTCTGTAAACGGATATGAAGCGTATGCGGTGGCAGTATTGCCGTCTACCGTTACTTTTGACAAACCCATAAAAGCATTCTCCTATCCTTTTGTATTTTTTTCTGAAAAGCCCTTGAAATCCGGGTGAGTGTATGCTATAATGGCAAATGTCGATTGATATTATAGCACTATGGTAGATATTATAGCACGTTAAGGAGAAAATGCAACGGTTTTTTTCGCCCTCCCTGTATGGCGCTTCCCCGTGCGCCTCAGGCGCCGCCCCGGGTGCTTCCGGAGCGGGGGCAAAGGGAACCTCCAGGAAAAAGGAGAACAAGGTGTTAACATACAATCACGAGCAGGTGATGAGCGTGATCCCCCAGCGGGATCCGATCCTGCTGATCGACGAAGTTCAGGCGCTGGAGCCGGGCAGTTCCATTACGGCCTCCTTTTTTGTCCGCCCCGACATGGCGGTGTTCCAGGGCCATTTTCCGGAAGAGCCTATTCTGCCCGGCGTCTACACGGTGGAGTCCGCGGCGCAGGCGGCCAGCCTCCTGTTCCTGTCCGTAGACCGGTATGCCGGGAAGCTGCCGTTGTTCTGCGGCATTGACAACGTCCGCTTTTTGAAAAAAGTCAAGCCGGGCGATACGATTACGCTGAAGGGGAAATCCCTTTCGGAGTATCCGGAAAAGGCCATCGTCAAGACCCATGTGGAGGTATTCAACGGCGGCGAGCCCGCGGCCCTGGTGGATGTGACGCTGGCGATCCGGTAACGCCGGGACAGGCCGCGGCGAATGATGCCGAATCCAATTCTCTATTGACAAAAGGGACAAAAGAGCTATAATTAAACGTATACAATCTTGTTAAAGTCCCATATATCCCGCATTTTTTATGCGGGATCAAACGTCAAAGAGAGGAGGTTTGTTTTGCCTGTCATTCCTGTTGGCACGGCACAAATAAAAGAAGGACGAAGACAGGTGAACACAAGTACACAAATATGGGAAAAGACATCTGCAGGGCACCTAAAATCCAGTCGGTCGTCAGGGCCGCAGAAATTATGGAGGTTTTTACCGACGTCAAGGAATTGGGGATCGCTGAAATAGCT
>CATNDJ010000026.1:0-21006 GCA_950097265.1 uncultured Oscillibacter sp. | reverse complement strand
GCAGCTGAACCTCAATAAGAGCACAACCTTCGGGCTGGTGAATACGCTGACCGCTTTGGGATACCTGGAGCAGGTTCAGCCCAGCAAGAAATACAGGTTGGGCCTCCGGCTGTTCGAGCTGGGAAACCTTGTTCAGCGCCGGCTGGATATTCGCGAAGAGGCACATAGCAGCATGATGGCCCTTTCTGAGAAGTATCATGCATTTGTGCATTTGGCTACCTTCTCAAACGGGCGCGCCGTTTACATCGACAAGGTGGAAGTGGATACCTCGATCACCATGTATTCTCAGATAGGGCGGCGCGCTCCCATGTACTGCACCGCCGTGGGAAAGGCCATGCTGGCCTTCCTTCCCGAGAGCAGCATGGAAGAGGTCGTCGCCAGGGGGCTGAAGCCCTATACCCCGAACACGATTGTGGACCGCGAGCGGCTGATCGACGAACTGTGCCAAGTCAGACAGACGCTCATCGCCGTTGACCGCGAAGAGCTGGAGGACGGGCTTACCTGCATCGCCACGCCGATTTTTGACCAAATGGGCAAGGTGTGCGCGTCCATCAGCGTCTCGTTCCCCTACGGGAAGATCCGGGGAATTGATATTGATAATCTGGAAAATGACCTCCGTGCAAACAGCAGGCAGATCTCGGAGCGGATCGGCTTCAAAGGCGACGCCGCAGTACCTCTGCTATAAGCTGCCGGATTTACAATGCTATGGTGTGGAAACGCATCATAGCATTGAAAAAGGCATTATTACAGAACGCGGTTTTGTAATATAGTACGTCAGACCCAGTTTTACCGGATGTTGCCTGCAGGACACCCGGAAACAGGGTCCGGCGGCGGAATAAAGTGCAAGCTTTATACGACGTGAAAATTTCCAATGATAGGTGGAGGTGCTGGATGGAAAGCAGAGGGACCCTTCTCCTGAAAGCAGAAGGGATGAGCAAATTTTACGGTCCGGTTCATGCGCTGGAGGACGTAAGCTTCGATCTCTATCGCGGCGAGGTCCATGCGCTGATGGGAGAAAACGGCGCTGGAAAATCGACGCTATCAAAGCTGATCGCCGGCATTGAAACGCCCACAGCCGGCAGACTGGAGTTTGACGGAAAGCCCGTGGTTATCCCGACGCCCCAGGTGGCGCTGAAAATGGGCATTGCCATGGTGACGCAGGAATTTAACTCCATTCCCCACATGACGGTGGCGGAAAACATCTTCCTGGGCCACAGCGAGATGTATAAAAAGGGCGTCTACTTTGACAAGCGCCGGGCGGAGGCCGAGACCAGCGAGCTTTTAAAGCTGTTCGACATGGATAAGAGCATCAATCCGGCGGCCAAGCTGTCCACCCTCTCCGTGGCCGAACAGCAGATCGTGGAAATCGTCAAGGCGGTTTCCTATAACACACAGATGATTATCCTGGACGAGCCCACCGCCTCCCTGTCCAACCTGGAGGCACAGCGGCTGTTCCAGGTGGTCCGGGACCTGAAGAAGAAGCAGGTGGGCTTCATCCTGGTAACCCACCGGTTCAACGAGATTTTTGAAATCTCCGACCGGATTACGGTGCTCCGGGACGGCAAGCTGGTGCTGCCGGGGGCGCCGATGCAGGAGATGACAGAACAATCCCTGGTCCGGGCCATGGTGGGCCGCGAGATGACCAACTTTTACGGCGAAAAGGTGGAAAACACGGTCCAGCGCGACGAGGCCCTGCGGGTGGAGCATCTCTGCGGAAGGAAGGGGTTCCTCAAGGACATCTCCTTCGTGGCCCGGCGGGGCGAGATCACCGGGTTTGCGGGACTGGTCGGCGCCGGGCGCACGGAGCTGATGCGGGCGGTCTTCGGCGCCGACCGCTACGATTCCGGCGAGGTATACCTGGGCGGCGTCCCGCTGAAAAAGGGCAGTCCCAGAACCTCCATTCAGTACGGCCTGTCCATGGCCACGGAGGACCGGAAGTCGGAGGGGCTGCTGCTGGATCTGAGCCTGATCACCAACACGTGCTACGCCAAAACCGTGCAGAAAAAGGGCTGGCGGCTGCCCCACAAGAGCGAGAAAGCGGACACGCTGAAAATGGCGGAGATGTTCCGCACCAAGATCGGCAGCATCCATGACAAGGGAAGCTCCCTTTCCGGCGGCAACCAGCAAAAGATCGTACTTTCCAAGTGGCTCCTGACCGACCCCAAGGTCCTGATTGTGGACGAGCCGACCCGCGGCATCGACATCGCCGCAAAGGCGGACATCTACACGATTCTGAAAAATCTGGCGGCCTCGGGAATGTGCGTGATCGTCGTCTCTTCCGAGCTGCCGGAGATCCTGGGCATCTGCGACCGCGTCCTGGTGATGAAGGACGGCGAGCTGGTCAAGCAAATGGATATCAGTGAGGCGACCGAGGAGAGGATCATGAGCTACGCCTCTCTCGGGCACGCAGCAGAACATATGGACAACGAGGAGATGGTGAAAGAATGAAAGGCACAGAACAGAAAAGCAGCGGCCGGAATTCCAGCCTGCATATGCTTATGACCAACTACGGCAGCGAGATTGGGGTCCTTATCGCATTGATTTTGTATTGCGCCGTAATCTCGTTCCTGTCCCCCTATTTCCTGACGTCCCGGAACATGCTGAACCTGTTCAGTCAGCTGTCCGTCGTCGGCCTGCTGGCCATCGGCGAGATCTTCGTCCTGCTGACGGGCGGCATCGACCTCTCGGTGGGCAACACAATGGGCCTGAGCTGCATGGCCGGAGGCATGGTCATGGCCAGCACCCAGAACATGGCCGCGGGCATTCTCGTCGCCCTGGCCACGGGCCTGGGGTGCGGCGTGCTGAACGGCTTCCTGGTGGGCTACGTGGGGCTTCCGGCCTTTATCGTGACCCTGGGCATGATGGACATTACCCGGAACGCGGACTACCTGATGTGCGGCGGCGTCGGAATCAACAACCTCCCGGAGTCCATCAAGGTCCTGACAAAGGCAAAGCTCTTCGGCATCAACGGGTACTATTTCATCATCGTCCTGCTGTTCATTCTGACCGGCTGGATTTTGAACAACACCAAACTGGGGCGGAATACATACGCCATCGGAAGCAACAAAAATGCCGCCCGGCTCAGCGGCGTAAACACCAAGCTGGCCACGCTCCTGCCCTATGTCATCTCCGGCCTGTTCGCCGGGATCGGCGCCGTGGTCCTGATGAGCCGGTTTGCGGCCGTGGACCCCAACTACGGATCGGGCTATGAGATGAACGCCATCGCGGCCTGCGTGGTGGGCGGCGCCTCCCTGGCCGGAGGAAAAGGCAGCATGCTGGGCACGTTTATCGGCGTGGTGCTGATGACCTGCATTTCCAACGGCCTGGACATCCTGGGCGTGTCCCCTTATTGGCAGGGAGTGACCATCGGCTGCGTGATCATCGGCGTGCTGCTGATTGAGACCTATTCGGAAAAGGCCAAGAGCCGGAGCAAAAGCAAGAACAAGGCATAAAAAAGACGCGCGCAAAGCCGCATTTCCACTTCGCGGCATAGAATTGTATTTATCAGCGCAAGCTGATAAAAATAAAAAAAGGGAGATTTAACTATGAAAAGAATGCAGAAGACGCTCAGTCTGACCCTGGCCCTGGTGATGATGCTGCTCCTGGTAAGCTGCGGCGGCAATGGAGGCTCGAACGGCGGGTCGTCCGCTCCCGCCGACACCAAGACGCCCGCTCCCACCGAAACCACGGAACCCGCCAAAAACGACGACAAGGCGCTGGAAGTCGCCTACCTCCTGCCCTCCGCCGCCGTTCCCTTCTGGGTGTACCTGCAAAACGGCATTCAGGAAAAGTGCGACGAATACGGATATAACCTGACGGTGTACGATTCCAACAACGAGGCGTCCACCCAATTGAAAAACGCGCAAAACGCCATCACCACCGGAAAAGACCTGATTATTATCAGCCCCTGCGACAGCTCCTCCTGCCCCGCCGTCCTGGACGTCGCTGAGGAAGCCGGCATCCCCGTGATCGTGGCCGACGTCGGCACCGACTCCGGAACCTATGCCAGCTATATCTCCACGCCCAACTACGAGGGCGCCCATGAGGTCGGCGAATACCTGGCCAAATACATGAAGGAAAACGGCGTGGACGGCACCATCGGCGAAATCACCATCCCGCTGTCCCGCAAGAACGGCCAGCTCCGCCAGGAGGGCTTCACCAAGGCGGTTACCGACGCCGGGTTCCAGATGGGCACCAGCCTGTCCGTCAGCAACTCCACCTATGACGAAGCCGAGGGCTTCTGCCAGAACATCATCTCCGGCGATCCCAACTGCGTTGCCATCTGGTCCCACCAGGAGACCTCCACGGTGGGCATCATCACGGCCCTGGAGGGCATGAACGAAAAGGACGTCCTGATCGCCTGCTTCGACGGCTCCCCCATCATCGTCGAGTATATCCAGCAGGGCAAGGTCCTCTGCTGCGGCGCCCAGCAGCCCGTTGAGATGGGCCGTCAGGCGCTGGAGACCGGCAAGACCTATATCGAGACCGGAAGCTGCGACGCGGAAGTCGGCGTTCCCACCCTGCTGATCACCGCTGAGAACGTGGAAGAGCTGATGCCCGAGATCGAGGCGAACGTCTATACGCCCGGCGTGTAAGCGTCCCGGCTCCGGCAGCAACAAAAGAAAGGATATGGTCACATGATCCCGAAGATTAAAAAAATTGTCGATCTGACGCAGCCCATTTTCCACGCCTGCCCCGGCTGGCCCACGTATAAGCTGACCAACGTCAACATGGAGGGCTTCTGGGCGAGAGACGGCTACAACGCCGAGCGGCTGGATATGAACACCCACACGGCCACCCACCTGGACGCGCCCTATCACTTCTTCCCTGACGGCGACACGGTGGAAAAGATGCCCCTGGAGCTGTTTCAGGGACGCGGCGTGGTGGTAGACCTGCGGAAAATCGGCCGCATGCCCATCCTCGCCTCCGACCTGGAGCCCTATGACGGCAAGATCAAAAAGGACGACGTCGTCCTGCTCTATACCGGCTGGGCCCAGAAGCGGAGCATGTGCAAAGAGTACCTGTTCGAGTGGCCCTACATCACCAAGGAAGCGGCCGAATGGCTGGCGAAGAAGGAGATTCGCTGCGTCTGCATCGACGGCCTGTCCGCCGGCGGCTGGCCGGAGGGAACCGGCGCGCCTCCCCACATTGTCCTGCTGGGCGCGGGCATTGTGATCATCGAGGAGGTCTACATGGACGAGCAGCTCTTCGAAGAGGACGAGTGGTACATTACCGGCTATCCTCTGAAGCTGCAGGGCATGGGCGGTTCCCCCTGCCGTGTGGTCGCCACGGCGTTTGAATAACCGCAAAGCAGCGGCCGGTTCCCCTGAAAGCGGGGCAATGACAGATTAACTTCCGCCTCCCTGCCTGCCGGAAATTCACCAGGCGGGCAGGGAGGCGGAAGCATGCAGGAGAGCGGGGCCGCAGAAGCTTGGCGGCTTTCCGCCGCGACAGAATACGAGAGATTATGATGCAATTGTTAGTTTGTGCGGACGATTTGACCGGGGCCATGGATACCGGCGTGCAGTTTGCGAAAAAGGGAATCCGCACCGAGGTGCTGGTCGGATCGCAGCCGGACTTCAGCCGGCTGGATGAGGACGTGCAGGTACTGGTAGTCGATACGGAGACGCGCCATGTTCCCCCCGCGGAAGCGGAGGAGACGGTTTTCCACCTGGTCCGCCGGGGCCTGGCCTCGGGGCTCCGTTACTTCTATAAAAAAACGGACTCAGCCCTGCGCGGCAACATCGGCGCAGAGCTGTCGGGCATGCTGCGGGCGGGCGGAAAGCCAATCTTCTTCCTGCCGGCATTTCCCAAGAACGGAAGGACCACGGCGGCGGGGATGCAGAAAGTAAACGGCGTCCCGGTTGCGGAATCGGTCTTTGGAAAGGACCCCTTTGAGCCGGTCCGCCACTCCTATGTCAGGGATATTATCCGGGAGCAGAGCGGCGCGCAGGTGCGCGACGTTCTGCCGGGCCGCCGCCCGGAGGCCGCGGACGGAGACGGCATCCTGGTGCTCTCCGCGGAGACGGACGGGGACCTGGAGCGGTGGAGCCGGGAAATCCCCGGCGCTCCCCCCCTGTTTCTGGCCGGATGCGCCGGGTTCGCGGAGTTCCTGCCCAACCTGGTCCCCTTTACGGAGCAGCGGCCCGAGCGGCCCCGCTGCCCGGGAAAGCTGGTGGTGCTTTCCGGCAGCGTGAACGACATCACCCTGGAGCAGCTGGAGAACAGCCGCGGTTCGGCGGATTACTGGGCGGAGCTGTCGGACCGGCAGAAGTTCGATCCGGACTACACCCGGAGCGCGGACTGGGAAAGCTGCCTGCGGAAGATCGGCGAACCGGGCTGTCGCCTGTCGGTGCTGGGCGTGGGCAGGATCGACCCGGAGCACGAGGGGCCCTTCGAACGGCAGACGCCTCAGGCCCGCCGGCGGGACGTGGTGAGCGGCAATCTGGGCGGCATGGCCTACAGCGTGCTGCGGCATGTCGAAGACGCGACCCTGGCCGTCTTTGGCGGCGACACGCTGTACAAGCTCCTGCGGCTTGCCGGCGCCCGGCTCCGCCCCTGCTGGGAGATCGAGCCGGGCATTGTGGCGGCGCAGCTCCATATAGGCGGAGAGCTTCGCAGCCTCGTCACCAAATCCGGGGGATTCGGTTCCCCGGACGTGATTTGCAGGATTCAAACAGCGGTCAATCAATACAAGGAGGAACAATAGATGGGCGTTATCGCGGAATTGTTGAAACCTACGCCTCTTCCCAAAATGGTTCAAATCAAGGAGAAATTTGACGGCACCTGCATCCCCGTGGAGCAGATCCCCGATACGGTCTTCCAGCAGCTGGGACAAAAGAAGCTGGAAGGCATGATCAAGCCGGGCATGCGGATCGCCATCACGGTCGGCAGCCGCGGGGTTTCCAATATCCCGCTGATCACCAGAAGCATCGCCGACTTTGTCAAATCCCAGGGAGGCCGGCCCTTTGTGGTGCCCTCCATGGGCAGCCACGGCGGCGCCACCGCCGAGGGACAGCGGGCGCTCATCGAGGGCTACGGCGTCACGGAAGAGGCCATCGGCTGCCCGATCCTCTCTTCCATGGAGACGGTGGAGGTCGGGCACACGGAAGAGGGGCAGCCCGTCCGGATGGACAAAAACGCGTACGAGGCGGACGGCATCATCGTCTGCGGCCGGGTAAAGCCCCACACTGGCTTCCGGGGCCCCTACGAGAGCGGCCTGATGAAGATGATGGCCATCGGCCTTGGCAAGCAGGCCGGAGCCGAGATCATCCACCAGGACGGGTTCGGCCATTTCGAGAAAAACATCCCCATGTTCGGAACGGTGATCCTGCGAAACTCCAAGGTGATCTGCGGCCTGGCCCTGGTGGAGAACGCCTACGACTGCACCCGCGAGATCATCGGCCTCACTCCGGACGAGATTATTACCGAGGAGCCGGTCATTTTGCTGCGGGCCAAGAGCTATATGCCGCGGATCCTCTTCGACAAGTGCGACGTTCTGATTGTGGATGAAATCGGGAAAAACATCAGCGGAGACGGCATGGACCCCAATATCTCCGGGCGGTTCCCCACCCCCTATGCCACCGGCGGAATCGACGCTCAGCGGGTCGTGGTCCTGGATCTGACAAAGGAGAGCCACGGCAACGCCTGCGGCATCGGACTGGCGGACGTGACCTGCATGCGCCTGTTTGAAAAATTTGACAAAGAGGCCACCTATCCAAATGCGATCACCAACACCGTCACCGGCGAACTGAAAATACCGATGATCATGTACAACGACAAACAGGCCATCCAGCTGGGCATCAAATCCTGCAATGAGATCGATCGGGCGCGCCCCCGGGTCATCCGGATCAAGAACACCATGAAAATAGAGACGATTGAGATTTCCGAGGCGCTGCTGGAGGAGGCTTCCCAAAATCCCAACATTGAGATTCTTACCCAGCCGGAGGAAATGAAGTTCAATGAGCAGGACAATCTTTGGTAACGGCAAAGGAGTGAAATGATGAAGGCAAATGCGTTAATGATTACTCCTCAGGACGACGTCGTAGTGGCCATCGCGGCGCTGAAGGCCGGCGACCAGGTGGCGTATATGCAGGAGGAAAAGCAGGAGACGCTCACTGCGGCGACGGACGTGCCGCCCTATCACAAGATTGCCGTCCGGGATCTCCCCTGCGGCACGGTAGTGAAAAAGTACAATCAGATCATCGGAGCCGCCACAAAAGACGTTCGGAAAGGTGAGCATGTCCATGTACACAATCTGGACAGCTTAAATAAGGTGCAGGGAAAATGAATTTTTACGGTTATCGCCGGCCGGACGGCCGCGTGGGCGTCCGGAATAAGATCCTGATTCTGCCCGCCAGCATGTGTTCCTCAGACGTTTGCAGAATCGTCGCCTCCCGCGTAGAGGGCGCGGTTTCCTTCAACAATCAGGTAGGCTGCGCCCAAGTGCCCAGCGACGCCAAACTGGCCATGTCCATGATGACCGGCATGGCGGCCAACCCTAATATCTACGGCACCATCCTCATCGGCCTGGGCTGCGAAACCTGCCAGGTGGCGGATATCGCGGAGATCATCCGCCAGCGGACCAACAAGCCCCTGCAGCTGATGACCATCCAGGGCGAGGGCGGCACGCTGCGCACGGTGGAAAAGGCCGTGCGCCTGGCCAAGGAAATGACAAAGGAAGCCTCCATGCTGCAAAAAGAGCTCTTCCCCATCAGCGAGCTGATCGTGGCGACAGAGTGCGGCGGCTCCGACCCGACCAGCGGCCTGGTGTCCAACCCGGTGATCGGAAACATGAGCGACAAGCTGGTCGCCCTGGGCGGCACGTCCATTCTCTCGGAAACCACGGAGTTCGTGGGCGCGGAGCACATCCTGGCCGCCCGGGCCAGGGACGATCAGGTCCGGCAGCGCATTTTGGACATCGTGGCGCGGTATGAGCGGCACTTTGTCATCAACGGCGAAAACGTCCGGGACGGCAACCCCACCCCGGGCAACAAGGACGGCGGCCTGACCACCCTGGAGGAAAAGTCCCTGGGCTGTATCCACAAGGGCGGCGAAAGCATCATTCAGGCCGTATTCGACTACGGCGAGCAGGTCTCCTGCAGGGGCCTGGTCATCATGGACACGCCGGGCAACGACAGCTCCTCCCTGGCCGGCATGGCCGCCGGCGGAGCCCAGGTGGCGGTGTTCAGCACGGGCCGCGGCACGGCGCTGGGCAATGCCATCATGCCGACCATCAAAATCACGGCAAACCGGGAAACCTATCAAAATATGTCCGACGACATTGACTTTGACGCCAGCGGCGCCATTTTCGACGGCGTATCCATCGGCAAATTGGGAGACGACCTGCTGAAATTGGTGGCGGATACCGCCAGCGGCAGATTTACTAACGCGGAGATCCTGGGCTATAACGAGACGTCCACAATGCGGGCCTGCAACTTCGTCTGAAAGGCCGGGCGGGCGCAGCCCCATCCTCTGCACACTGCCGCCAAACACAGAGAAAGGAGAGAAGTTTAGCATGGAATACAGGCCTATTCTCGGGATCACAATGGGAGATCCGGCGGGCAACGGCCCTGAAATCACGATGAAGGCCCTTTGCAGGAAAGAAATCTACGAGACCTGCCGCCCCCTGGTGATCGGCGATATAAAAATGCTGGAACAGGCCGCACGGATCATTGGGCGGCCGGATCTGACCGTCCGCCGCGTCTCCGACCCCGCGGAGGGGGAATATACCTTCGGAACGGTGGACGTGTACCACATGGATCTGGTGGACCTGGACAAGTTCGCCTTTGGTAAGGTCTCCGCCATGTGCGGCGAAGCGGCCTTCCAGAGCGTAAAAAAGGCCATTGAACTGGCCATGGAGGGCAAAATTGACGGTACGGTGACCAACGCCCTGAATAAAGAGGCCATCAACCTGGCGGGGCGCCACTATTCCGGGCATACGGAAATCTACGCGGAGTTCACCAACACGCCGAAATACACCATGATGCTGGCCCATCATAACCTGCGGGTGGTTCATGTGTCCACCCATGTCTCTCTGCGCCAGGCCTGCGACGCGGTAAAAAAAGAGCGGGTGCTGGATGTGATCCGCATCGCCCACCAGGGCTGCCGTTCGCTGGGAATCCAGCGTCCCCGGATCGGCGTAGCGGGCCTGAACCCCCACGCCGGAGAGAACGGGATGTTCGGAACGGAGGAGATTGAGGAGATCATTCCCGCCATACGGCAGGCCCAGGCGGAGGGCCTCTGCGTGGACGGTCCCGTCCCCCCCGACAGCATTTTCTCCAAGGCGCGGGGTGGCTGGTACGATATCGTCGTAGCCATGTATCACGACCAGGGACATATTCCGCTGAAGGTAGTCGGGTTTGTCTACAATCAGGCCGAACAGCACTGGGACGCCGTAGAAGGCGTGAACGTGACGCTGGGCCTGCCTATCATCCGTACCTCGGTGGATCACGGAACGGCCTTCGGCCACGCGGGACAGGGCGTGGCCAATGAGCTGAGCCTGGTCAACGCCATTGAATATGCCAGAATGATGTCCGTAAATCGCGGGAACTGAACGCCCGGGAGTCCGGCTGCGGTTCGAGTCCCTATGATTTCCCTTCTCCCCCTGGCAAGGCTTCGCCATGCCGGGGGGAGCTTCTTTACATCACATGAAACCCAACCCAAAAAACGATATTTGGAGGAATTGCAATGAAGAGAACTCCCGCAATGCCTTCCATGGAAAGCGTTGCACAATTCAGGGCCGCCCTGGAATCGGACCAGGGGGCTCTGGGGCTGTTCATGCTTGGCACAGACCCCGCTTTTGTGGAGGCTGCCGGCCATGCCGGCTATGATTTCGTGCTGCTGGATATGGAGCACGGGACCACTACCTTTGAAACCCTTCCCCACTTGATCCGCGCCGCCAACGTCGCCGGCGTCAGCCCCGTAGTCCGGGTCCCCAGGGGAACCGACATCTGGATCGACCAGGCCCTGGACGTGGGCGCGGGCGCCGTCATGGTCCCGCAGATCGACACCGCCGGGCAGGCGCGGGCCGCCGTCTCCGCCGCCAAGTTCTCCCCCTTGGGTACGCGCGGAACCAACCGCTTTGTCCGCTCCGCGGGCTTTGGCGCCGTCCCCAGCAGCGAATACTTTTCCAAGGCGCAGGATACCGTCCTCATTCTCCAGGTCGAGGGCCAAAAGGCTGTGGAAAACCTGGATGAGATTCTGGACGTCCCCGGAGTCGACGTGGTATTCGTCGGTCCCTACGACCTCTCCAGCTCCCTGGGCCATGTAGGCGAAATCGACCACCCCGAGGTGACCGCCTGTATTAAAGGAATCATAGCGAAGGGCAAAGAAAAGGGCATAAAGATCGGCTGCTTTGCCGACACGGTGGAAAGCGGAAAACGGTGGCGGGACCTGGGCGTAAAGTTCGTCGGTTACTCCTGCGACACCTACCTGTTCTACCAGAAGGCTGCGGAGGACGTCGCATCCTTCGCGCTGGACAGGTGAGATTGTCCCGGCGGAAAAGGCGCATCCTGACCGGCGCGCCGGGCTGCGGGCCGAAAGCCGCCCTGAGCGGCGGGGCGTTCACCACGGCCTTACGGGGCTCCGGTCTTTTGCGAGTGTCAGAAAAGTATTGGAAAACGCTGGTTTTCCAGCGGAAATGAAAAAGAGAAGGGCCCTGGAACCGTTGTGGTTCCAGGGCCCTGTGGAATAGCCGGACAATCCGGATATTTTGCTTAGAAAGCTCTATCTCTGCGGCTGGCTCCGCTGTTCCGATTTCGCCGCGGGCCGCTCCAGCCGCGGCGGCGGCACAGCCGGCCAGAAACAGCACGGCGGAGAGGGACAGGGAACAGAGTTTTTCGCAAATCCTATGTGAGACCCTCGTTGATTCAGTCCAGCGCGCCGTACTGCGCCTCACCCACCGGTTCGCACCACTCGTTGGAGCAGTCCTCGCCGGGGGCCTCGAAGGCCACATGGCTGAACCAGGAATCCTTGGCCGCGCCGTGCCAGTGCTTTACCCCGGCGGGGATATAGACCACGTCGCCGGGGTTCAGCTCCCGGGCGTCCTGGCCCCACTCCTGATACCAGCCCCGGCCGTTGGTGCAGAGGAGGATCTGCCCGCCGCCCTTAGACGCATGGTGAATGTGCCAGTTGTTCCGGCAGCCCGGCTCGAAGGTGACGTTGGCCAGGAAGATCGTCTCCCGGGGGTCCGTCAGGGGCTTGAGATAGGAATTGCCGGTGAAATACTGGGCATAGGCGTCATTGGGAGCGCCCAGGCCGAAGAGGCCTCCGTCTGTTCCGGAATCGTCCTTATAGACCTCCACCGCCGCCCGGAACGCCGCCCAGGCGTTGGGCCACCCGGCGTAGAAGGCCAGGTGGGTGAGGATTTCCGCCATCTCGTCTTTCGTGACGCCGTTTTTCTTGGCGTTGGCTACATGGAACTGGAAGGAGCTGTCTACCAGGCCCTTGCTTACCAGGGCGGAAACCGTGAGGATGGAGCGCATTTTCAGGGAGAGTTTCCCCTCCCGGTTCCAGACCTCGCCGAAGAGTACGTCGTCATTGAGCTCCGCGAACTTAGGGGCGAAGTTGCCCAGTTGATCTCTGCCCGCTGTCTGCTTAACCATTGTAAATTCCTCCTTAAAAATTAAAAACTTATCTGCTTGGATAGCGCTTTGTGTTGTCAATCCGAGTCCCGAACTGCCAGACAAAGGCCGCCGCGAACAGCAGCGCCTTGCACACGTTGTCCGCCACCATGCACCACCAGACCGCCCGGAGGCCCAGCCCCCAGACCCGCACGCAGAGAAAGGTGAAGAAAATCCGCACGCCCCACATGCTGGCCGTCTCGATGAAAAAGGGCCCTCTGGTCCGGCCCATTCCATAGAAGACGCCCTCCAGCACGATCATCAGCCCGAAAAACGGCTCCGAAAAGGCCACCAGCCGCAGCATCTCCGCCCCCAACTCCACCACCGCTTCCACCGGAGAAAACACGGCCATGAGGGGCCGGGCCGCAAAATAGAGAATGGCCCCGCTGAGGCTCATCATACCCACCGTCAGGGCGATGCTCAGCCCGCTGACGGCCCGGAGCTTTTTCCGGTCCCCCTCCCCCAGGGCCGCGCCCACCAGAGCGGAGGAGGCGGTGCGGAGGCCGTAGCCGGGGATGTAGAAAATCGTTTCCGCCGTCACGGCAATGGAGTGGGCGGCAAAGACGGTGGTGCTCATGCCCCCGGCGATCATCCCGGCAAATACCACATAGCCAAGGCAGGAGGTCAGGCTGGTCCCCAGCACGGGAAGCCCTACCCTCCCGCACTGCCGGAGCAGGGCCGGGTCCGGCGCGAACTCCCGCCGGTTCCAGCGGAGAGGGGGTGTTTTCCGGTAGGCCAGAAACATCAAGGTCCCGGAAACGGTATGGGAAATTGCCGTGGCAATGGCCGCGCCGGTGACGCCCAGGCCCCAGGTGTAAATCAGGACATAGTTCAGCCCCGCGTTCAGGCAGTTCGCGCCCATGCTGATGAGCATGGGCGTTTTTGTGTCCTGGGTGGCCCGGATGGCCGCGCCGAGGATTGTGTTTGCCGCCCGGAACATCATGGGCAGGCTGATGATGAAAAAGTACAGCGACGCCTGTTTTTGAATGGCCGCCTCCGCCCCCATCCAAACGGGAATGAAGGGACTGAGGGCCACGGAGACGCCGCCGCAAAGAACGCCGCAGCCCGCCGCCAGCAGCAGCGCCTGCTGGGAGAGTTTCGCTGTCCGGGCCCGGTCCCCGGCTCCCGCCGCCTGGGAGATCAGCGCCAGCACCGCCGCCCCGACTGCCGCCGAAATACTGCTGACCAGCCAGGTGAAGGTGGTGGTGACGCTGACGGAGGCGGTGGCCTGTTCTCCCAGGCGGCCCACCATGGCGGTGTCCACATACTGCAAAAGCGTGGTGAGGATTTCCTCCGCCATGGTTGGAATAGATAATCGGACGAGCGTGCGGAACAAGGCCCGCCGGTCCATGTCAGCCCAGAGAGAGGGTGACGCTGACATCCCCGCTGCCCAGGAGCTGCCGCAGCTCCGAGGCGCTGGTGTTATTGACCCGGCCCAGGCGGGTGAAGTTCCAGGTGTTGGGGGCGTAGTAGATGACGAACTGATTTCCCTGGTAGAGGATCAGGTCCCCTGCCTGGGTGGCAATCTGCTCATTGTTGGTGGGGAGACTTTGCCCCAGGGGACCCACTTTTTCCATGCTGCCGTAGTCGCTCATTTCAATGGTCTTGGGACCGTCCGCCAGTAGGTCCCGAAGGGCCCGGGCAGAGGAATTGTCCTCCAGCGCAGCAGTAAAGGTGGTTCCGTTGACGGTGAGACTCAGCATAGAGGATTCTCCTTCCGAAGCAGTTTCCGCCGCCGGCTCGGCGGGCAGGTTCAAACCGTTAACCCAAGCTTCCACAGTCTCCTGAGAAGCGCCGCCGTCAAAGCGCTGACCCTCCAGCCAGTTGGCATCAGACGCGGAGGCCCGGAGGTTCGCGGCGCTGGAGCCGATGCCGCTGCTGCCGGAGGTGCAGAAGGGCACGATGGTCCTGCCGCCGAACTCGCCGCTTTCCAGGAAGGTGTACAGGATTTTAGGGGCCTGGCCGTGCCAGATGGGATAGCCCAGGAACACGGTGTCATAGTCGGCAAGGTTGGGAAGCGCGCCGGAGATGGCCGGGCGGGCGGAATCGTCGCTTTGCTCCCGGTTGGCCCGGCAGTTCGAGTCGTTGTAGTTCAGATCGGCGGCGGTGTAGGGGACCTCCGGGGTAATCCGGTAGAGATCCGCGTTCAGAATGGCCTCCAGGTGCTTGGCGATGTTCTCCGTGTTGCTGGTGCTGGAGAAATAGACAACCAGGGCTTTGCCGTTTTCGCTGGGAGCGGGAGCAGGGGTTTCGCCGCCGGACAGCCGCCGGTACTGGTACAGGGCGGAGACCACCTCGGCCCGGGTGGCGGGGGTCTGGGGGTCAAAGCGCCCGTCCGCCCGGGCGGTCAGAATGCCGTTGGACCGGGACCAGTCCGCCGCCGCTTGGGCATAGGAGGCGATGGCGCTCTCGTCCGGATAATCCTCTGCCGAGGTCTCCGGGCTCCCGGCCCAGCGCCAGAGAATGGCAATCAGCTGCTGGCGGGTCACGTGGTCGCTCACGCCGAAGCGCCCGTCAGCGTAGCCGTTCACCAGTCCCTTGTCCGCCGCCCAGCCGGCGGCGGTTCCATAGTAAGCGGTGGCCGCCACGTCGGAGAACCGGGCGGCGCCGGAGGCGGCGGGGCTTCCGGCGGAACGGTGGAAGATCGCCGCCATCTGGGCGCGGGTCACGTTGTCCTCCACCCCAAAGCGGCCGTCGCTGTAGCCGTTGACATAGCCGTTGTCCGCCGCCCATTTGACCGCAGCGGCGTAGGGGGCGGATTCCTCCACGTCGGAGAAGGCGGTTTCTACGGCGCAGGCCGTAGAAGTCAGCGCCAGCGTCAGACAGAGCGCCAGCACGAGGGAGAAAAAGCGTTTCTTTGTGTTCATACGTACGTTCCTTTCCATGTTTGATTTTTTAGCCGCCGCGGATTACTTCCCGCCGAATGCCGGGGATTGGCCGTTTTGGGCAGGGCCACCGATCCCAGGCCCAGCCTGGGGATGCGGACGCCGTCGGAAAGCGGATCGGTTTCCTTTAAGATCATAGGGATACTTCCTATCGGAATGAGAAATCGAAACTGCCTTTTGACAACTCCGATTTTATCCAATGGGGATTCAAATGTAAAATACTTTGTTTCTATTGCCTTTCATGCCCTAAGAGCATATCAGGCGTTTCCATCCTAACACTGTTGCAGCAGTGCCAGGAATTTTTCTGCCGCCGCGGAGAATACCTGATGCTTTTTCCAAACCACGCTCATGCTGGCCCGCACTGCCGGGGCGAGGGGCCGGAAGCAGAGAGGGCTGTCCCCGGTGGTATTGAGGATGCCATCCAGGCACAACGCCGCCCCCAGGCCGTCCTCCACCATGAGGGAGGCATTGTATACCAGACTGTACGTGGCAATGATATTCAGGCGTTCGAACTCCCTGCCAATCCAATTTCTCAAGGAACCGCCGTTCTGGCTTCGCCGGGAGATAATCAGGGGTTGTTCTGCCAAATCGGACGGGCTGATGGAGGTTTTTTCCGCCAATGGATGATCCCGGCGCAGGAGGAGCCCCCAAATATCTGCTCTTGGCAGAGGGTGGGCGTTGTACTTACTCGTATTGATTGGATCAAAGAGCAGTCCAAAATCAATAAGGCCCTTGTCCAGTTTTTCCGTCACGTCGGCGGTGTCGCCGCTGGAGATGTGGAAATGGACGCCGGGATACTGGGCTTGCAGCTGCCGGGCTGTCCGGGTCAGGAAGTGGACGCCTTGGGTTTCGCCGGCGCCAATGTAGATGTCTCCGGTCAACTCCGTGTCCTCGGCGGTGAGTTCCCCGGTGGTTTTTTCCACCAGGTCCAGGATTTCCCCGGCCCGCTTCCGCAGCAGAATGCCGTCCTCCGTCAGGGTGATCCGGCGGTTTCCCCGGACGAATAGTTTCTTCCCCAACTCCGTCTCCAGATCCATCAGCTGGCGGGAGAGCGTGGGTTGGGAGAGGTGCAGGGATTCCGCCGCGCCGCAGATGCTCTCCTCTCGGGCCACCGCCAGAAAGTAACGCAAAACCCGCAGTTCCATAAAATTCCTCCTGTGTTTGTATGGGAAAAGTATAACAGCTTCTTCCATGCCTGTCAACTATGGAGAACTATTCAACATAGGTATTTGATGTTTCAGATGCTCTGCCTTATAATCGGGCCAAAAGGAGGGGTAACGCATGGGGAACGAATGGAGCCTTCAGGATTCGGAACAGATTCTTCGGGAAACCGGCTGCTGCGAGGCGGAAATCCGGCGTTTTTTGTCCGCCGCGGATGCCGAAAACCCGGAGGTTCAGCTGCGGCTGCTTCGGGATTTGCGCCGCAAGCAGTTGGAACGGCTTCACGCGGAGGAAAAGAAGCTGGATGAATTGGATTTCCTACGGTATCAACTGGAAAAACAGCAGTCTACTCAACCAACAGCCATGAAAAAGACCCGTGGCAGGAGTGTGATTCCCTATGAATGACCGGCTGATGCAAATCCTGCTGGATTCCTTCCCGAACATACTGCTGCCCGGCCTGACCGTCACGATTCCGCTGACCGCAATCGCTTTCAGCTTTGCTTTGTTCATCGCCGTGGCGGCGGCCCTGGCGCAATACGCAAAAATCCCGGTTCTGACCCAGCTCTGCCGCTTCTATATTTGGGTCTTTCGGGGAACGCCCCTGCTGGTGCAGCTGTTTGTGGTGTTTTTCGACCTTCCGGACATGGGCATCGTCCTGGAACCGTTTCCCACTGCTGTGCTGGTGTTCTCCCTCAACGAGGGGGCCTACTGTGCGGAAACCGTCCGGGCGGCGCTGGAGGCCGTGCCGGAGGGACAGCTGGAGGCCGGGTACTGCGCGGGGATGAGCTGGTTTCAGACCATGCGGCGGATTATCCTGCCCCAGGCCATGCGGACGGCCTTTCCGCCCCTGTCCAACTCCCTGATTGCCATGGTAAAGGACACGTCTTTGGCCGCCAGCATCACGGTAGCGGAGATGTTCATGGCCACGCAGCGCATTGCCGCCAGGACTTACGAGCATTTGGCGCTGTACATAGAGGCGGGCCTCATTTACCTGCTGTTTTCCACCGTGCTGACTTGGCTCCAACGGGCTGGAGAAAAGCGGCTGGGCGCATATGAACGCAAGGAGGAATAAACCATGCTGGAAATCCGAAATATTCAGAAATCCTTCGGTTCTCTGGAAGTGCTGAAAGGTGTTGATTTAACTGTAGAAAAGGGGGACGTAGTGGCGATCATCGGCCCCAGCGGCTCCGGCAAGGCCACGCTCCTCCGGTGCGTGAACTTTCTGGAACGCGCCGGAAACGGAACCATGGTGTTCGACCGGGAGAAATTTGACCTGGGGCATATCTCCAAAAAGGAGATCGCGCGCCTGCGGAAAAAGACGGCCTTTGTATTTCAGAATTACAACCTCTTCCGCAACAGGACCGCCTTGGAAAACGTCACCGAGGGGCTGATCGTGGCCCGGAAAATCCCCAAGGCCGCAGCCATTGTCAAGGCCCGTCAGGCTCTGGATAAAGTCGGAATGCTGGGCCGGGAGCATCACTATCCCCACCAGCTCTCCGGCGGACAGCAGCAGCGGGTGGCCATCGCCCGAGCCATCGCCGCGGACCCGGAGATTATCTATTTCGACGAACCCACCTCCGCCCTGGATCCGGAGCTGACCGGGGAGGTGCTGGCAGTAATGCGCCGGCTGGCGGAGGAGGGAATGACGATGCTGGTGGTCACTCATGAGATGAGCTTTGCGAAAAACGTCTCCAACAAGGTCGTTTTTATGGAACATGGCGCCGTAGTCGAGTCCAATGACCCCAGGGACTTTTTTGAGCACCCCCGCCAGGAGCGGACCCGGGAATTTTTACGGACGATCCGCAAAAATATGGATATCGCGGGCTGAACATATTGAAAAGGAATTAGCGACATGAACAAGAAACGTTTTGCGGCTCTGCTGGCCGCTGCGCTCTGTATATCTGCCCTGACCGCCTGTTCTCAGAGCAGCGGAACCTCCCCTGACCCGGGCGATTCCTCCACCCAGGCAAAAACCTCCGCCGGTCTGCTGACCCAGATTCAGCAGCGAGGTGAGATCATCGTTGCTGTGGAAGGCACCTGGGCTCCCTGGACCTACCACGATGAGAACGATCAGCTGGTGGGTTACGATGTGGAGATCGCCCGAAGCATCGCGGAAAAGCTGGGCGTGGAGGTCAATTTTGTGGAGGGCGAGTGGGACGGCCTGCTGGCCGGGCTGGACGCCGGGCGCTATGACATCATGGTCAACGGCGTGGACATCGACGAAACCCGGGCGGAAAAGTATGACTTCTCCACCCCCTACGCCTACAACCGCACCGCCGTCATGGTCCGGGCGGACAACGAGGAAATCCGGTCCATGGAGGACTTGGATGGGAAATCCACCGCCAATACCCTGAACAGCACCTATGCCAATGTGGCGGAGGGCTACGGGGCGGAGGTCACCGGCGTGGACGACTTCATCCAGACCGTCGAACTGCTGAACAGCGGGCGGATTGACGCGACACTGAACGCCGAGGTCAGCTACTACGACTACATGGCCCAGCACCCGGATGCCAATATCAAAATTGCCTGCATCGACCCGGCCTCCACCCAGGTCGCCATCCCCATGCGGAAAGGGGAAGAAAGCGCCGCCCTGCTGGAGGCGGTCAACGCCGCTCTGGCGGAGCTGGGGGAGAACGGGACGCTGAGCGAGCTGTCGGTGAAATACTTTGGCACGGACATTTCCAAAGAGCAGTAATTTCTCGGACAGGAGTGAATTGGCTGCCCTCCATCCTGGTGCAGATTTTGACCAGGTTCATCAGCGTTGCCCTGAACTCCATCCTGCTGGGCGTGGTGCTGTCCGAGCTGCTTCAGAGGTATGTACCGCCGGGGCTGGTGGCAGTATTGATGGAGTACAGTTCCCGGGCAAAGGATTGCCTGTACCGAAGCCGTCCGGTTGCCAGCGTAAACAGAAAGGTTTCCGAACCGGTCCCCATATCCTTGGCGCCCCGCTTAAAGCCGAAATACGGCGTGGCGTTCATTGACTATCCCATCTGGTGGGGTATCGCGGCTTGCCCGGCGGATACCTTCGTGAAGGCCAGCGGCTTTACCGGTAAAACGGTCATTCCCTTCTGCACCTCCTCTTCCTCCGGCCTGGGGAGAGGCGGGAAGTTTCTGTAAGACATGGCCAAGGGCGGTGACTGTCAGGAGGGCCGGCGGTTCTCCAGCGGCGCTTTCGCCGGCACGGTGACCGCCTGGGTCAATGGCTTGGAGCTGTACGATACGATAGAAAATTTAACATGAAAAAATATTAGTTTTTTCGTGGTAAAGCTGTTCCGGCTTCAAAAGCTGGAGCAGAACGGAAAGCGGCTCAAAGCTGGAAAGCGTTGGGTAGAAAGAGACCTTGTGTTTTCCGATGAAACCGGGGACTTCCTCTTTCATCGTGTTATCTACCGTTGCTTCAAAGAGCTTGTGAAAGAAATTGGAACGCCGTCCACCCGGTTTCATGACCTCCGGCATACATACGCGGTCATGGCGATTCAATCCGGGGATGACATTAAGACGGTACAGGAAAACCTAGGACACGCCACCGCCGCCTTTACGCTGGACGTTTACGGACACGTCACCGCCCAAATGAAAAAGGCCAGTGCTGACCGGATGGAAAAGAAAATTCGGGCGGTTTCCGGCCTGTAAATCCCAATAAGGGAAAAAATAAGGGAAACCGCTCTCCAAAGCGCAAGGAAAACACCCCTCAAAGCCTTGCGGCTCTAAGGGGTGGGTGTGGTTGCGGAGACAGGACTTGAACCTGCGACCTCCGGGTTATGAGCCCGACGAGCTACCAACTGCTCTACTCCGCGATATTCACATTTTGTGGTGCCGGTGACCGGACTCGAACCGGTACAGTATCGCTACCGGGAGATTTTAAGTCTCCTGTGTCTACCAATTCCACCACACCGGCAGCTTGTCGGCAATGATTAGAATACCACAGCGCCGTCGGGCTTGTCAAGCAATATTCTCAAAAAAAACAAAAATTTTTCCGACACAGTTTGACAGGACCCGGGAGAGCGCTTCCGGGCCCGCCCAAAACCGCCTTCCCGCTTCTGCTGCAAACCGCTTCCACAAATTACCGGAGGAAAGCGCCCTCTGCCGGGAATACTGACCCTATACAAATTCCGCGCTCTCGGTGATCTATACCATTTTATATTATATCAATCAAGGAGGCAGCAGCTATGGAACGCCGCCCGGAAAACAAGCCGATGCAAAAAGCCAAAGAAATGTCCCAATTTACCGCCGCGAAAACCGATCCCCTGGGGAGCTGGACCGGCCAGCCCCTGGACCCTTACGAGGTCCCTGTCCAGGATGCGGACGACCTGTAAGAAGCAGAAGTGCGCAAAGAGGCC
>CATNDJ010000025.1 GCA_950097265.1 uncultured Oscillibacter sp. | reverse complement strand
GCTCCGATACCCTGGACAGCAACATGGTCCTGGAGGCTGCCAAGGGCTCCAACGTCCAGATTTACGTCTCCACCTTCTACCAGGAGGGCGGCGCGCCGGACTTCGATAACGGCATCAAGGCCTGGCTGGCGGAGGACTCCACGGCCATGACCAACAACGGAGGAAACGACACCATCGCGGCGGTGACCGCCATGGGCTATGACGCCTATTACGTGGCCCTGGAGGCCCTGAAGGCCGCCGGTTCCGCCGACAAGGCCGCCGTCAAGGCCGCCCTGCCCAGCCTGAGCTACACCGGCGTGTCCGGAGCCATTGCCTTCGACGATGTGGGCGACGCCATCCGGGATACCGCCTATATCAAGACGGCGGACAACGCCGCCGGCGCCTGGACCCTGGAGACCGTCCAAACTGCCAAATAAATTTGCAGCTGCGCATTTCCGTTACCTGCCGGGGGGAAAACTCCCCGGCAGGTCGCGGCGTTTCACGGGAGCGCCCCGAAAAAGGCTTCCGGACGGCGGCTTCTTTCGGGACGGTCCCGTGTCCCCGTTTACGTATCCCCCACATTTTAAAGACAAGGGAGGGTTTCCCTGTGCAATACGCCATTTCCATTCTGCTCTCCGGCGTGTCCCTGGGCGGGCAGTACGCCCTGATCGCTATCGGGTACACCATGGTTTACGGCATCTTGCGCCTGATCAACTTCGCCCACGGCGACGTGTTCATGGTGGCGGGCCTGATGATGGTCTACCTCACCGCCAGCCTGCCCCTGGCGGCGTCCATCCCCCTGGTGCTGATTCTGACGGTGCTGCTGGGCTTCATCATCGAGCGGGCGGCCTACAAGCCCCTGCGGGAGGCGCCCCGGATGAGCGTCATGATCTCCGCCATCGGCGTGAGCTACTTGCTCCAGAACCTGGCCACCTATGTCACCGGCGGCCTGCCCAAGATGTACCCGGAGATTCCGGGCATCTCCAACACCATCACCATCGCCGGGGCGCCCACCAAGGTGGTCACCGTGGTGACGCCCATCCTGGTGCTGGTCCTGGTGGTGGCCCTGACCCAGCTCATCAACCACACCAAGGTGGGCATGGCCATGCGGGCCGTGGCCAAGGACTTTGAGACCGCCCAGCTCATGGGCATCAAAATCAACGCGGTCATCTCCGTCACCTTCATCATCGGCTCCTTCCTGGCGGCGGTGGGCTCCGTGCTGTACTTCACCAACTACCAGTCCATCGTTCCCCTGTCCGGCGCGCTGCCGGGGCTCCGGGCCTTCGTGGCGGCGGTGTTCGGGGGCATCGGTTCCATCCCCGGGGCCGTGGTGGGGGCCTTCATCATCGGCATCTCCGAGAGCGTCATCAAGGGCTCCAGCTGGAGCATTTTTTCCGACGCCTTCACCTTCGCCCTGCTGATCATCATCCTGGTGGTGAAGCCCACGGGCCTCTTCGGTGAGAAGGTCACCGACAAAGTGTAAGGGGGCGGACGGAATGAAAAAAACGGTAAACAAGAGCACCTGGACCGGCCTCGCCTGTGTGGCGGCCCTTCTGGTCTTGGTCATCGTCCTGGAGAACGTGCTGGATCCCAACAAAAACATCATGGTCTTCGCCGCGCTGAAAAAGGGCGCGGTCTACGCGCTGGTCGCCGTGTCCATGAACCTTCTGAACGGCTTCACGGGCCTCTTTTCCTTGGGACAGGCGGGCTTCATGCTGCTGGGCGCGTACACCTACGCGATTCTGACCATCCCCACGGCCCAGCGGGACGCGGTCTACTATATCTACAACGGCTCCGCCATTAACTTCTCCCTGCCGGAGCTCTTTGGCGGCGGAGCGTTCGGCCTGGTGCTGGGCGTGGTGACCGCGCTGATTCTGGGCGGCTGTGTGGCCGCCGTGGTGGCCTGGCTCATCGGCCTCCCCGTGCTGCGGCTGAAGAGCGATTACCTGGCCATCGCCACCCTGGGCTTCGGCGAGATTATCCGGGCGATTTTCCAGTGGGATAAGCTGGGCCCCGTCACCAACGGGGCCAACGCCCTGAAGAACTTCCCCACCTTCTCCAGCTTCAACATCCAGAACGCCGGCGGGGAAACGGTGCTCCGGCTCTCCACCTTCACGGCCTTCCTGCTGGCGGGAATCTGCATCGCCGTCATTGTGCTCCTCATCAACTCCACCTACGGCCGGGCCTTCAAGGCGATCCGGGACGACGAGGTGGCGGCGGAGGCCATGGGCATCAACCTTGCCAAGCACAAGCGGCTGGCCTTTGTCATCAGCTCCTTCTTCGCCGGGGTGGGGGGCGGCATGTTCGCCATGTTTGCCAACCAGGCCCAGGCCAAGACCTTCACCACCGCCATGACCTATGAGATTCTGCTGATTGTGGTCATCGGCGGCATCGGCTCCGTGTCGGGGAGCTGCATCGCGGCATTCCTCTACGTGGCCGCCAGCGAATGGTGGCTCCGCTTCCTGGACGCGGAAACCTTCGTCGGCGGGGTCAAGGTGCCTCTGCTCCGCAACGGCTTCCGTATGGTGGTCTTCTCCGTGGTCATTATGATTGTGGTGCTGTTCTTCCGGAGGGGCATCATGGGAGACAAGGAGCTGCCGGACCTCTTCAAATCCCGCAGGAAGGAGGGGGCGAAATGAAGGAGAACGTACTGAAAGTGGAAAACGTCACCATGCAGTTCGGCGGCGTGGTGGCGGTGGACAATCTGAACCTGGAGGTAAACCGGGGGGAAATCGTGGCCCTCATCGGCCCCAACGGCGCGGGGAAGACCACGGCCTTTAACGTCATCACCGGGGTCTACCAGCCCACCAACGGGGCCGTCTGGTTCCAGGGTGAGAAAATCGTGGAGAACCACCCCCAGGGGAAGATGAAGCAGCAGTACAAGGGGGAGCACGCCGGGGAGTATACCCAGGTGCTGGCCCCCACCCCGGACAAGGTGACCCGCTTAGGCATGGCCCGGACCTTCCAGAACATCCGGCTTTGGAAGTCCCAGACGGTGTTTGACAACGTGCTCATCGCCAAGCACTGCCGGGCCGCCAGCAACGTGTTCTCCGCCACCTTCCGCCTGAACCGGAAGGAGGAGGCGGCCCAGCGGGCGAACGTGCTGGAGCTTTTGGAGACCGTGGGCCTGGCGGACGTGAAGGACGAGCCGGCCACCTCTCTGCCCTATGGCAAGCAGCGGCGGCTGGAGATCGCCCGGGCCCTGGCGGCGGAGCCCAAGCTGCTGCTCTTGGACGAGCCGGCGGCGGGCATGAACCCCCAGGAGACCGAGGAGCTGACGGCCTTCATCGGCGAGATCCGGGACCGCTTCCATTTGACGGTGTTCCTCATCGAGCACCACATGAACCTGGTTATGAACATCTCCGAGCGGATCTACGTCCTGGACTTCGGCAAGCTGATCGCCCAGGGCGACCCGGCGGCAATCCAGAACGACAAGCGGGTCATCGAGGCCTATCTGGGGGTGAGCGAGGATGCTTAAAATTGAAAACCTCCACGTGAGCTACGGCGGCATCCAGGCCCTCCGGGGCATCTCCCTGGAGGTGCCCGACGGGAAGATCGTCACCCTGATCGGGGCCAACGGCGCGGGCAAGTCCACCACCCTGCGGACCATCACGGGCCTGGTTAAAGCCTCTTCGGGCTCCATCCAGTGGAACGGGGAGGAGCTTCTGGGCAGGTCCATCGACAAAATCGTGGGCTCCGGCATCGCCATGAGCCCCGAGGGCCGAAGGGTCTTCGCCGACATGACGGTTTTGGAAAACCTCCGCATCGGGGCCTACCTCCGCAAGGACAAGGCGGGGGTGGAGGAGGACGTGAAGTGGGTCTACAGCCTCTTCCCCCGTCTGGAGGAGCGGAGCTGGCAGCTGGCGGGCACCCTCTCCGGCGGCGAGCAGCAGATGCTGGCCGTGGGCCGGGCCCTCATGTCCCGCCCCAAGCTGATGATGCTGGACGAACCCTCCCTGGGCCTGGCGCCCCTGGTGGTGCAGGACATCTTCTCCATCATCGGGGAGATCAACAAACAGGGCGTGACGGTGCTCCTCATTGAGCAGAACGCCAACATGGCCCTGAAAATCGCCGACCTGGCCTATGTGCTGGAGACGGGGAACATCACCATGTCCGGCACCGGCGCGGAGCTCCTGGCCAATGAGAAGGTCCGGGAGGCCTACCTGGGCAAGAACGGATAAATTTTACAAAATATGGAAATTTGGAAGAAAGGAAGCCCTGTGGGACCTCCTTTCTTCCTTTTTCTGCCGGAAAGGGAAAGAAAACCGGCGAAAAAAGTCGAAAGTTAGCTGCAACAAAGTACTAGACAAGGGAAAAATAGTTTGATATAATCCGAGAAAATCGATTACGGGGCGGACAATTGGCAAAAAAAGGACGTTTTGCCAGGCTGCCCCATATGATAAAAAGCAGATAGGAGGCCGTATCATGGACGTAACAGCGATTGGTGAGATTCTGATTGACCTGACCCAGACCGGGGTCAATGCGGCGGGGGTGCCCCAGTTCTCCGCGAACCCCGGCGGAGCGCCCGCTAACGTTGCGGTGGCGGCGGCCCGTCTGGGGGCCGGGTCCGCCTTCTGGGGCAAGGTGGGGGACGACGGCTTCGGGA
Source organism: uncultured Oscillibacter sp. (assembly GCA_950097265.1). Classification (GTDB taxonomy): domain Bacteria; phylum Bacillota; class Clostridia; order Oscillospirales; family Oscillospiraceae; genus Oscillibacter. Next base: position 24,385 of record CATNDJ010000025.1, on the reverse strand, counting down.
CCTACCTTAGGAAGGTGCTGACGGATAACGGCGTGGACGCCTCCGGCCTGCGCACCGGGAGCCAGCCTACCACCATGGCCGTGGTGTCCGTGGACGAAACCGGGGAGCGGAGCTTCCGCTTTCTCCGGGGGGCGGACCGGGACATCTGCCCGGAGGAGGTGGACGAGGACCAGGTGCTGAGAAGCAAGATCCTCCACTTTGGCTCCGTCAGCCTGACGGCGGGCATGTGCCGCAGCGCCACCATCTTCGCCGCCCGGACGGCCCACAAAAACGGCGGCCTCGTGAGCTACGATCCCAACTACCGCCCGGCCCTCTGGGCCAACCAGGCCGAGGCGGCGGAGTGGATGACCATTCCCCTGCCCCTGGTGGACATCATCAAGCTGGCGGAGGAAGAGCTGCCCCTGCTGACGGGCTCCGCGGACCTGGAGGAGGGGACCCGCGTCCTGGAAGACCGGGGGCTGTCCCTCATCATGGTCACCTTGGGAAGCGAGGGCGTGTTCTGCCGCTGGAAGGGGGAGACCTGGAAGCAGCCCGGCGTTTCCGTAAAGGTGGCGGACACCAACGGCGCGGGGGACACCTTCCTGGGGGCCGTCCTCAGCCGCCTGTGCCAGCGCGGGGAGAAGCCCCTGGAGGGCCTGGAGCGGCCGGAGCTGGAGGACATTCTGGCCTTCGCCAACCGGGCGGCGGCCTTCACCTGCTCCCGCAGCGGGGCCATCCCCGCCATGCCCGCCCTGGCGGAGCTGGAGGGAGGGCGGATGCCGTGAGAGCCACTGTCTTTGACCAGCGTCTGGCCAGGCATGTCGACGAGCTGAAGTGGCTCTACTGTGAGCTCTATGAGGACGAGGCGGCTTTCGCCGGCTTCGTGGAGATGCTCCGCCGCTGCTGGTCGGAGCGGAAAAAGCCCCTCCGGGACCAGGACAAGAGGCGGGAGGCGGATCCCGGCTGGTACAGAAGGCGGGACCTGCTGGGGATGATGCTCTACGTGAACGCCTTCGCCGGGAATCTGCGGGGGGTGGAGGAGAAGCTGGGCTATCTCCGGGAGTGCGGCGTGAACTACCTGCACCTGATGCCCCTGCTGGAGAGCCCCAAGGGGCGCAGCGACGGGGGCTACGCTGTCTCCGACTTCCGGAGGGTTCAGCCGTCCCTTGGGACCATGGAGGACCTGGAGGCCCTGGCCAACGCCTGCCGCCGCCGGGGGATCAGCCTGTGCCTGGACTTCGTGATGAACCACACCAGCGAGGACCACGCCTGGGCCAAACGGGCCCGGGCGGGGGAGCCGGAGTACCGGGACCGCTATTTCTTCTACGACTCCTGGGAGATCCCCCGGGAGTTTGAAAAGACGGTGCCCCAGGTGTTTCCCACCACCGCCCCGGGGAGCTTCACGGAGCTCCCGGACGGCTCCGTGGTTATGACGAACTTCTACCCCTACCAGTGGGATTTGAACTACCGGAACCCGGCGGTGTTCCGGGACATGACGGAGAACCTGCTGTATCTGGCCAACCGGGGGATCGACGTGATCCGCCTGGACGCGATTCCCTACATCTGGAAGGAGCTGGGGACCGACTGCCGGAACCTGCCCCAGGTACATACCCTGTCCCGGATGCTGCGGATGGTCTGCGAGATTGTCTGCCCCGGCGTGCTGCTGCTGGGGGAGGTGGTGATGGAGCCCGTGAAGGTGGCCCCCTACTTCGGCACGACGGAGAAGCCGGAGTGCCACATGCTCTATAACGTCACCACCATGGCCGCCACCTGGCACACCCTGGCCACCGGGGACGCGTCCCTGCTGAAGCGGCAGATGGAAACCGTCTGCGGCCTGCCCAAGGACTTCCTGTTTCTCAACTACCTCCGCTGCCACGACGACATCGGCTGGGGCCTGGACTACCCCTGGCTGGGCCGGACCTTCGGCATGGACGAGGTGGCCCACAAGAAATACCTCAACGACTATTTTACCGGAAAATGGCCCGGCAGTCCCAGCCGGGGGGAGCTGTACAACGACGACCCCCGCCTGGGGGACGCGCGGCTCTGCGGCACCACCGCCTCCCTCTGCGGCGTGGAGGCGGCGGAGGCTGAGGGGGACCCCTTCAAGCTGGAGCGGGCCGTGGCCTGCGACCTGACCCTGCACGCCTGGATGCTCAGCCAGAGCGGCGTCCCCGTGATTTACAGCGGCGACGAGGTGGGGCGGCTCAACGACTGGTCCTACAAGGACGATCCCGACAAGCGGGAGGACAGCCGCTACATCCACCGGGGGGACTTCCCCTGGGACCTGGCGGAGCGCCGGACGGACCCGGAGACCTATCAGGGCAAGCTGTTCCAGGGCCTGCGGCGTATGGAGGCGCTCCGGGCCGCCGAGCCCTGCTTCGACGCGGCGGCGGACGTGCGGGTGGAGGAGAGCGGCAGCTCTCACGTCCTGGCCCTCTGCCGCAGGAGCGGGGACCGGGAGCTGGTGTGCCTCTTCAACTTCGCCGGAGAGTTCGTCCACGCCCATGTGAACCGGGACGGCGGATACACGGAGCTGATGTACGGCGCCCGTTACGACGGCCTGCGGGACGTGGAACTGTGGCCCAACGGCTTTGCCTGGCTGCTGCGGGATGAAACGCCGTAAAAATGTCTTTCCCGGCACGGAAAATCCATTTTGGATTTTCCGTGCTTTTTCAATCAGAAGTTATCAAATACGCAAAAAACAGGTAAACGATTAAATAACAATTGCAAATGGGTCCGGGACGTGGTATCCTATAAGCAAGACGCCGGGCGCTCCGGCCACCACGATCAGAAAGGAAGCAGTCTCATGAAACAGTTCACTTATACCATCACCGATCCCGTGGGCATCCACGCCCGTCCCGCCGGAATGCTGGCGAAGGCCGCCAAGGCCCTGGACAGCACCGTTACCATCACCAAGGGCGAGAAATCCGCCGCCGCCACGAAGCTGATGGCCGTCATGGGCCTGGGCGTCAAAACCGGAGAAACCATCACCTTTACCATCGAGGGCGGGGACGAGGAAGCCAGCGCCGCCGCCATGGAGCAGTTCTGCAAGGACAACATGTAAGACCGCTAGGAGGGAACCGCTATGCAAGTTGCAACCGGCAAATCCATTTTGAACGGCATTGCCATCGGCCCCCTGCGCATTTACAAGAAGGCGGAGACCCAGGCCGCCTCCTCCTCCACCCTCACCCCGGAGGAGGAGTACGCCCGCTTCGACGCCGCCCGGGTCAAGGCCCAGGAGCAGCTGGGAGCCCTGTACGACAAGGCTCTGGACGAGGTGGGGGAGGACAATGCCGCCATTTTTGAAATCCACCAGATGATGCTGGACGACGACGACTACCTGGACGCCGTCAAGGGCATCCTGGAGACCCAGGGAGCCACCGCCGAATACGCGGTGACCACCACCGGAGAAAACTTCGCCGCCGCCTTCGCCGCCATGGAGGACGAGTACATGCGGGCCCGGGCCGCCGACGTGAAGGACATCTCCCGCCGGGTGGTCAACGTGCTCATGGGCGTGGGCGACGCGGACATGATGAGCGACCAGCCCGCCATTCTGGTGGCGGACGATCTGACCCCCAGCGAGACCGTGCAGCTGGACAAGACGAAGCTCTTGGGCTTCATCACCCGCCACGGCTCCTCCAACAGCCACACGGCCATCCTGGCCCGGACCATGAACATCCCCGCTCTGGTCGGGGTGGATTTCCAGGACGACTGGGACGGGAAACTGGCCATCATCGACGGGTATAACCACTGTGTGTACATCGAGCCCGCCGCCGAGCTCCTGGCCTCCATGGAGGAGAAACGGACCAACGACCTCAAGCAGCAGGCCCTGCTCCAGAGCCTGAAGAAAAAACCCAACGTCACCCTGGATGGAAAGGAAATCAAGGTCTACGCCAACATCGGAAACGCCGGGGACGTGGGCCTGGTCCTCCAGAACGACGCCCAGGGCATCGGCCTGTTCCGCAGCGAGTTCATTTACCTGGACTCCCAGGACTACCCCAGCGAGGATCAGCAGTTCATGCTGTACAAGCGGGTGGTGGAGACCATGGCCGGAAAGAAAGTCATCATCCGGACCCTGGACATCGGCGCGGACAAGCAGGCGGATTACTTCGAGCTGGACAAGGAGGAGAATCCCGCCCTGGGCTACCGGGCCATCCGCATCTGCCTGACCCGGAAAGAGGTCTTTAAGACCCAGCTCCGGGCCATCCTGCGGGCCAGCGCCTTCGGTACCGTGTCCATCATGTTCCCCATGATCATCTCCGTCCGGGAGGTACGGGACGCCAAGGAGATTCTGGAGGAGTGCCGGGCGGAGCTCCAGGAGCGGGGCGTGGCCATGGGCGACGTGGAAATCGGCATCATGGTGGAGACCCCCGCCGCCGTCATGATGGCCGACGAGCTGGCCGAGGAGGTGGAGTTCTTCTCCCTGGGCACCAACGATCTGACCCAGTACACCCTGGCCATCGACCGGCAGAACCCCAAGCTGGACAACTTCTATGACTCCCACCACCCGGCGGTGCTGCGTATGATCAAGCACACCATCGAGGCGGGCCACCGCCACGGCTGCTGGGTGGGCATCTGCGGCGAGCTGGGCGCGGACCAGACCCTAACGAAGACCTTCCTCCGCTACGGCGTGGATGAGCTGAGCGTTTCCCCCGCCTCCGTCCTGCCCCTGCGGAAGATCATCCGCAGCCTGGATTTGAGCAAGGAATCCCAGGACTAAAGCGAAAAACAGCAGAGCGCCGGAGGCCAAAGCCTCCGGCGCTCTTGACGTTCCCTTACAGGCGCGCTTTGCGCCCGGCGGTACGCCGGCCCCCCCGTTTTTTGGAAAAAGGCCCGGCCCCCCCGGCCAGAGTACCCCGGCTTTCGGCGAAAATACCATTGTAATTTCCCAGGCGGCAGGGTACAATAATCCCTTGAACATACATGGATTAGAAAGACAAGGGAGGACGCCCATATGAGCCGTCAGGAGGTAATGTCGCAGTACGCCGCCGCCCTCAAGCAGGGCCGCAAGGCCTATAAGGAAGCCCTGGTCCGGGGCCGCTATCCCTATCCCCAGGTTCTGGATGAGATCATCAGCGATTCCATGGTGGCGGGCCAGACCGAGCTGGGGGTCATAGAAATCCCCATCGGCCAGATTGTGGGCACCAAGACCGCGGGCCGCCGCTCCGCCTTCTCGGCGGACTTCCTGCCCCTGCTGGACCCGGATACGGAGTTTGCCGGGAAGTGGATGGCCCTGTGCGAGGCTCACCTGGGGGACGAGGGCATCCGGGACCCCATCCGGTGCTATGAGTACTTCGGCCGCTTCTACGTTCAGGAGGGAAACAAGCGGGTCAGCGTCCTGCGGAGCTACGGCGCGCCCACCATCCCCGCCTACGTCATCCGCATGATCCCCGTCTGGACGGAGGACCCGGGGGTGGCGGCCTACTACGAGTTTATGCAGTCCTTCCCGAAAACGAAGCTGTACCGGACCCGGTTCACCCGGGCGGGGAGCTTTGTCAAGCTCCAGAAGGCCCTGGGCTATGAGCCGGACCACGTCTGGACGGAGGATGAGCGCCGCCGCTTCGCTGCGGGCTGCACCTATTTCCAGGACCCCTTTTTGAAGCTGGGGGGCGGCGAGCTGCCCATCACCACGGCGGACGCCATGCTGGTGTGGCTGAAGGTCTACAGCTTCGACGATTTGATTTCCCTGCCCCCGGCGGAGCTCCTCAAGAGCGTCAAGGCCGTCTGGGCGGATATCAAGGCCCTGTCCGAGCCCATCGCCGTCCGCACGGACGCGCCGGAGGCCAAGGAAGAGCATCTCCTGGATCGCATCTTCAAGCCCAAGCAGCTGAGCCGCCTGCGGGTGGCCTTCATCAGCGACCAGCTTCCGGAGCAGAGCGACTGGGCCCGGGCCCACGACCTGGGGAGGGAGTACCTGGAGACCGTGCTGGAGGACCGGGTGGAAACCGAGACATTCTATGGCGTGCGCCCGGGGGAGGAGGCGGAGGCCGCCATGGAAAAGGCCATCGAAAACGGGGCCCAGCTCCTCTTCGCCATCACGCCGCCGCTGATTGGGGCCTGCCGGAAGACGGCGGCGAAGCACCCGGAGGTCCGCATTTTAAACTGCTCCGTCTCCATGCCCTATGCCGGGGTTCGTACCTACTACAGCCGCATCTACGAGGCGAAGTATATCGCCGGGGCCATTGCCGGAGCCTTGAGCCGCAATGGCCGTATCGGCTACGTGGCCAGCAACCCCATCTTCGGCGTCCCCGCCAGTATCAACGCCTTCGCCCTGGGGGCCCAGCTCACCAACCCCCGGGCGGAAATCACCCTCCGCTGGTCCTGCGTGGAGGAGGACGCCATGGACGCCCTGGCCTGGGAGGGGGTCTCCCTGATTTCCAACCGGGACATCCCCACGCCGGACCGCGTCCGGGAGCCCTGGGGCCTGTGCCGCATTGAGGACGGGAAGTTCCACTCCCTGGCCTCCCCCTACTGGCACTGGGGGAACGTGTACACGAATCTGATCCGCAGCGTTCTCTCCGGCGGCTGGGAGGCCCTGGCCGCCCCGGAGGGCCAAGCGGTGAACTATTGGTGGGGCCTGGACAGCCGGGCGGTGGACATTCTGCTGGGGGACGACCTCCCCGCCGGCGTCCGCCGGCTGGCGGGCATCCTCCGCCGGGGCATCATCGACGGCTCCATCCAGCCCTTCCCCGAGGCCGCGCCGGAGAAAATCCTGCACATGGACACCCTTCTTGACTGCGTCCACGGCAGCATCCCCAAGTATGAGGAGCTGCTGCCCATGGCGCGGCCCATCGCCCGGCTCCAGGGCGTCTACCGGGAGGCCATTCCCCCGGAGAAGGAGGATCCCATTCTGTGAAGCTGCTGTTACTGTCCGATAAAGAGAGCGAGTACCTGTGGGACTACTACCGGCCGGGCCGCCTGGACGGCATCGACCTGATCCTCTCCTGTGGGGACCTGAGCTCCAAATACCTCTCCTTCCTGGTGACCATGACGGGGAAGCCCCTGCTCTACGTCCATGGGAACCACGACAAGACCTACGACCAGCACCCCCCGGAGGGCTGCGACTGCGTGGAGGACCGCCTGGTGACGGTGAAGGGCCTGCGCATCCTGGGCCTGGGGGGAAGCATCGAGTACAGCGGCGGGCCCCACCAGTACACGGAGGCCCAGATGGCCCGCCGGGTCCGGCGGCTCTGGTGGAAGCTCCGGCGGGCGGGGGGCGTGGACGTCGTGCTGACCCACTCCCCCATGCAGGGCTATGGAGACGGGGAGGACTACGCCCATCAGGGCTTCGCGTGCCTTTTGGACCTGGTGGACAAGTACCGCCCCCGGTATCTGATTCACGGGCATGTGCACGTAAACTACGGCTTTCAAATTCCGCGGGTGCTCCGGCGGGGGGAGACGACGGTGATCAACGCCTATGAGCGGTATATCCTGGATTTGGACAACCCTCCGGCGGCGGAGGTCCGGTGACCGGAGCCCTCCGGCGGCAGAGGGAAAAAACCGGCAGGTCTTTGACCTGCCGGTTTTTTGATTATCCGATTTTCACGGCCTTGCCGGTCCGCCACGCCTCGGTGGTGGCGTAGCCGATGGCGGTGGATTTGGTCCCGTCGTAGACGCTGACCCCAGGGGCTCTGCCCTTCAGCACGCAGTCCACGAACTCCTGAACCTCGATGAGATAGGCTTCCTCAAACCGCTCCGGGAAGGAGCCCACGCACTCGGCGCACACGCCGTTTTGGTTGTACAGCCGGGCCTGGTTCTTCTCCGGGACGGCGGAGATGCGGATGGTGCCCTCGGTGCCCACGATTTCGGTTTCCACGTGGTAGCCGTAGGGAGCCGTCCGGCCCACATGGATCATGCCCATGGCGCCGTTCTCGAACTTGTAGACCGCCACGCCGGTCTCGTCGTCCCCGGCTTCCTTGAACTCCGGGTGCTTGAAGGTGGCGCCCATGGCGTAGACCTCTGTTGCCTCGCAGCCCAGGAACCAGCGCATGAGGTCGATGTCGTGGATGGCCATGTCCAGGAAGATGCCGCCGGAGGTTTTGGCAAAGCGGATGGCCCCGTCCACGAAGGCTTCCGGGTCGATGCCCGTGGCCTTCACCAGGTAGGGCGTGCCGATGGCCCCTTCCTCGATTTTCTGCTTGGCGTAGGCGTAGGACTTGTCGTAGCGCCGCATGAAGCCCAGCATAAAGGTGAGCTCCGGGTGGCGCTCCACGGCGGCCTCCGCCTGCCTGCACTGGGCCACGTCCACCCCCAGGGGCTTCTCGGAGAAGACGTGCTTCCCCGCGTCCAGGGCGGCCTCGATCTGCCAGCAGTGCTCGGAGGAGGTGGTGACGATGACCACCGCGCCGATGTCGGCTTTCGCCAGCATTTCCCTGTAGTCCGTGTAGACGTCGGTGACGCCCAGTTCGTTTTTGGCATACTCCAGCTCGGCGGGGACGATGGAACAGGCCGCAGTCAGCTCAGCGCCGGGGATCTTATAGCGGAGGTTTTGCGCGTGGACCCTGCCCAGGCGGCCCAGGCCCACAATGCCGACTTTTACTTTCTCCATTACTTCGCGACCTTTTCCTTTTCCTCGGCTTCCTGCTTGGCGGCGGCGGCCTGACGGCGGCTCTTCGCCTCGATGCCGGCCCGGACCACGTCCATGAAGACGGCCAGGATGATGACCAGGCCCAGGACAATGTTCTGGACGGAGGAGTCGATGGACAGCATGGCGAAGCCGTTGCGGAGGACCGCGATGATCAGGCAGCCCACCATGGTGCCCGCCATGGTGCCCTTGCCGCCGGTGAAGGAGGCTCCGCCGATGATGCAGGCCGCGATGGCGTCCGTATCATAGGCGTAGGTTGCCATGGAGCCGTTGCAGATGCCGGACCGGCCCACGGAGACGATGCCCGCCAGGGCGGCGGTGATGCCGGACATGGTGTAGCAGAAGGTCAGCACGTTGGCCGTGTTGATGCCGGAGAGGCGGGTGGCCTCGATGTTGCCGCCGGCGCAGTAGATGGAGCGGCCCAGGGCCGTCCGGGTCAGGAAGATGTGCATGATGACGTACAGGATGAACACCACGATGAAGCTCACCGGGAAGCCGTTGTTGGCCGCGGAGCCGAACACGGTCCGGTAGCCCAGGAAGGTGACGGAGTCCGGGAAATTGTTGATCATCTGGTTTCCGGTGACCACCAGGGCCAGGCCCCAGAGGACGTTCTTCATGCCCAGGGTGGACACAAAGGGATGAGGCAGGTGCAGCCGGGTCAGCAGGGTGCCGTTGATGAGGCCCATCAGGCCGCCCGCCAGGATGGCGATGATCATCAGCAGGATGCCGTTGGTGAGCCCGGCGTTTTTCAGCGCGCCCATGAGGCAGGCGCAGAAGATGGCGTTGGCGCCCACGGACAGGTCGATGCCCGCGGTGATCAGGCAGAGCAGCATGCCCACGGCTACGAAGGCGTTGAAGGCCGTCTGCTTGAAGATGCTCATGATGTTGCTGTAGCTGTAGAAGTTTTTATCCGCGATGGCAAGGAACACACACATTACCACCAGCGCCAGGACCGTACCGAGCTGTACGCCCGCGCCGCTCTTTTTCTTAGTCATCTAAACTACCTCCCCAAGCCGCTTTCATGATGTCCTCCTGGTTGAAATGCTTGCTGTCCCGTTCCACGGTGGCCATGACCCGGCCGCCCCGCATGACGACCACCCGGTCGCTCATGCCCAGGATTTCCGGCATCTCGGAGGAGATCATGATGACGCATTTTCCCGCCTTTACCAGGCTGTTCATAACATTGTAAACCTCGACCTTGGCTCCCACGTCGATGCCTCGGGTGGGTTCGTCGAAGATGTAGATATCGGCGTCGTTGTTGATCCATTTGCCTATGACGACCTTTTGCTGGTTGCCGCCGGAGAGCTGGCCCACAATCTCGTCGATGGAGGGGGTCTTGATGCGCAGGGCCTGGATGTGTCCCTGGCCGCTCTCCTCAATCTTTTTCTCGTCCAGGAAGATGCCGGTGGAGTGCCGCTTGAAGCTGGAGAGAATCAGATTGGTGCGGATGGTCTGGGCCAGCACCAGGCCCTGGCCCTTGCGGTCCTCGGTCAGCAGGGCGATGCCCGCCGCAATGGCCTGCTTGGGGCTCTTGATGTGGACCTCTTTGCCCTTGACGTAAATGCTTCCCCCGTCGATGGGGTCCGCGCCGAAGACGGCCCGGACGGTCTCCGTCCGCCCCGCGCCCACCAGGCCGCTCAGGCCCAGGACCTGTCCGCCGTAAGCCTCGAAGCTGACGTTCCGCAGAACGCCGCCGATGCAGAGGTTTTCCACCTTCAGCATGCACTCGCCCTTCTTGCCGAACTCCTTGGGGAACAAGTTGTCCAGCGTCCGGCCCACCATGGAGGCGATCAGGGAATCGTTGGTCCAGTCCTGGATGTCCCGGGTCTCGATGTACTCGCCGTCCCGGATGACGGTCACCCGGTCGCAGAGCTCGAAGAGCTCCTCCAGCTTGTGGGAGACGAAGAGGATGCCTACGCCCCGGGCCTTCAGCTCCCGGCAGGTCTGCATAAGCTGCTGGACCTCTTTTTCGCCCAGGGAGGAGGTCGGCTCGTCCATGATAATCATTTTCGCGTCAATGAGCACGGCCTTCGCGATTTCGATCATCTGCTGGACGCCCATGCCGAAGGTGCCCGCCGCTTTCCGGGGGTCGATGTCCTGGCCCAGGGACTTCATGACCTCGGCGGCCTTTTTGTGCATGCCGTCGTAGTCCAGGAGGAAGCCCTTTTTGGTCCACTTGTTGATGAAAATGTTATCTGTGACGCTGAGGAGTTTTTCGATGTTCAGCTCTTGATACACGCAGGCGATGCCCGCGGCGGCGGACTCGTTGGGGTTTTTGAAGACCTTCCGCTCTCCGTGGACATAGATCTCGCCCTCGTCCGCCATGTGGACGCCGGTGAGGACCTTAATCAGCGTGGATTTGCCCGCGCCGTTCTCCCCGATCAGTCCGTGGATCTCGCCCGGCTTCACGGCCAGCTGCATGTTGTGCAGGGCCACGACGCCGGGGAACCGTTTGGTTACGTTTTTCAGCTCAACTACGTATTCGCCCACCTAATCATCACCTCATTCTCTTGGAAATCAGGGGTTTCAAACTGCGTTTCAATATGGAAATATGTTACAGGGAAAGAAGAAACGGGGGCCCCGCTCCGGCGGAGCCGGGACGGGGCCCCTTCCACTCATTTCAAAAGGGATGTACGGCTCTATTAGGCCAGGTAGCCCTGGAGCTCTTCCAGACGGGCCTGGGCGGTGTCGGGATCAACGATGCTGGCGCCGGCGTCCACGAACTCGTCCAGCTTCTCGCCCTGGAGGGCGCGGACCACGGAGGCGACGGACTCATAGCCCATGTTGTAGCCCTGCTGGCAGACGGACATGGTCTCCTCGCCGTTCAGGATGGACTGGCAGGCGGACTGGATGCCGTCGAAGCCCAGGAACACGGTGTTCTTGTAGGCGTCGTTTCCGGCGGCGGTCCGGGCGGCCGCCATGGCCATATCGTCGTTGTTGGCGCAGATGACCGCGATTCCCTCGGGGTGGTTCTGCATGATGGCTTCCATGCAGGCTACGGCCTGGTTGGCTTCGGCGTTGGCGTACTGGGTCTCGCCGTCCAGGAAGGTGCCGCCGGCGGCTTCGATGCCCGCCTTGTAGCCGGCCTTCCGGGCCTCGTTGGTGGAGTCGCCCTGGACGCCGCAGATTTCGATGCACTTAATCTCTTCCCAGCCGCGCTCCTTGGCCAGCTTCGCGGCGGCCTCGCCGCCCAGCTTGCCGGCGGCCTCGTTGCCGGTGCCGACGAAGGAGAGGACCTCGGGGGCGTCAATGTCGGTATCCACCGCCACGATGGGCTTGGTCTGTCCGGCGATGATGGTGGTCACCATGTCCGCCTGGAGGGGGGCGATGACATAGCCGTCGATGTCCGCGTTGTTCATGTCGGTTTCGATCATGTTCAGCTGTTCATCGTAGGCCGTTTCGGAGGTGGCTCCCTTGACGTTAACCGTCACATTGGGGTGCTCTTTGCCATAGGCCTCGGCGCCGGCCACCACATAGCCCCAGTACTCGGAAGCGGTGGTCTTCAGGATGACGGAGACGTTGTAGTTTTCGTCGCCGCCGGAGGAGCCGGAGTCGGCGGGCTGGGACTGCTGCTGGCCGCCGTCCGCAGGGGTGGAGGAGCCGCCGTCACTGCCGCCGCAGGCGGCCAGGGACAGGGCCATGGCAAGGGTGAGGATCAGCGCGAGAAACTTCTTCATAACTTCTTTTCTCCTTTTCAAATAGTTTCCCGGAGAAGTACAACAGCCCCCTCAAAGCGTTCCGAAATCCCTTGAGGAAAAGGCTGCCAGACCCTCCGGCAGATACGTACGTATTTTAGCACAAGCATCCGCCGCCAGTCAAGGAGACTATACCATATTTGTACAGTTCCGAAGAAATAGGAGAGTATTTTTGTGGATAGTATCGAAGGGACGCAAACGATTTTTTCCAAAGATATCCAACCTTTCGACAGGGGGTGCGTTTGCCCCGAAAGGGCCTATCCGCTCACTCCCGCCCGCCAGTCCCGGATGGCCTTTAAGAAGGCCTCGCCGTAGCGCTCCGCCTTGACCCGGCCCACGCCGGAGACCTGCTGAAACTCCTCCATATCCAGGGGCCGGAGGGCCGCCATATCCGCCAGGGAGGCGTTGGAAAAGACGATGTAGGCGGGGACGCCCGCCTCTTGTGCCAGGCGGGAGCGCAGGGCCTTCAGCGCCGCCAGCAGGCTGCCGTCCGCCTCCCGGGAGGGGGCCTGGAAAGCGGCTCCGGGAGCCGGGCGGGACTCCGGGGCTTCCGCCGCCCGCTCCCGGAGGAGGACCCGCCGCCCCCGGAAGAGCACGTCCCCCGCCCGGGCCGTCAGCCGCAGGACGGGGTACTCTTCCCCGTCGCTGCGGAGAAAGCCTTCCTCCAGCAGAAGGTCGACGTACCGACGGACCCGCTCCTGGTCCACGCCCTTCAGGGCCCCGTAGGTGGGAAGTTGGTCCAGGCCCAGCTGGAGGGTCCGTTTGTCCCGGCTGCCCCGGAGGAGCTTGATGACGGCGGCGGCCCCCAGGCCGCAGGCATAGCGCTTTTCCACCCGGGCCACGGCGGAGAGAATTTTCTGGGCCTCCACGGTGACGTCCCGTTCCACAAAGTCCCCGGCGCAGTTTCCGCAGTTCCCGCAATGCCCGCCGTGAATCTCCCCGAAGTAGTCCAGAAGGTCCGCCCGGAGGCAGCCGCCGGTTTTGCAGTAGCGCACCATTCGGTCCAGGCGGCTGAGGTCCCGGCGCAGGCGCTCCGGATTCTCCTCCTCCTGGGCCTCCTGGGAGTGGGTAATGAGATATTTGGCGGTCTGTACGTCCCCGGGGGCGTAGAGCAGGACGCAGCGGGCGGGGCTCCCGTCCCGCCCGGCCCGGCCCGCCTCCTGGTAGTAGCTTTCCAGGTCCTTGGGCATGTTGTAGTGGACCACGAAGCCCACGTTGGATTTGTCAATCCCCATGCCGAAGGCGTTGGTGGCCACCATGACCCGGGCCTGGTCGTAGACGAAGCCCTCTTGACTTTGGCGGCGGTCTCCGTCCTCCATCCCGGCGTGATACTGGGCGGCGGGGATCCCCTGGGCCAGCAGGGAGGCGCACACCTGGTCCACGGCCTTCCTTGTGGCACAGTAGATAATCCCGCTCTGCTCCGGCCGCTCCGCCAGGAAGCGGCGCAGCCACAGGTCCTTGTCCCTGGCCCGGACCACCTCAAAGAAGAGGTTGGGCCGGTCGAAGCCCGTGGTGACCCGCAGGGGGTCCCGGAGCTCCAGCAGGGTTTCGATGTCCCGCCGCACCGCCGCCGTGGCGGTGGCGGTAAAGGCCCCCACCGGGGGCCGGACGGGCAGGGAGCGCACCAGCTCCGCGATTTCCAGGTAGCTGGGCCGGAAGTCCTGGCCCCACTGAGAGACGCAGTGGGCCTCGTCCACCGCCACCAGGGAGACGGGCAGTTCCCCCAGCAGGCGGCGGAAACCCTCGGCCTGGAGGCGCTCCGGGGCGATATACAAGAGCTTGCAGTCTCCCCGGAGGACCCGGCGATAGGCCTCCCGGTACTCCTCCGCGTCCAGGGAGGAGTTGAGGAAGGCGGCGGGAACGCCCGCCTGGGCCAGGGCGGCCACCTGGTCTTTCATCAGCGAGATGAGGGGGGAGACCACCAGGGTCAGCCCCGGCAGCAGCAGGGCGGGGAGCTGGTAGCAGACGGACTTCCCGGCCCCGGTGGGCATGACGCCCAGGGCGTCCCGGCCCGAGAGCAGGGCGTCGATCAGCGGTTCCTGCCCGGGGCGGAAGCCGCCGTGGCCGAAAAATTGTTTCAAAAGGGTCAGCTTGTCCATGGGGCGGCCTCCCTTACTTTTTCGCGAGGATGAGATAACGGTGGATCGTCCCCCGGACCTGCCCGTCCCGGTCCATGCTCTCCTGCATGGCGCAGAGGCGGTCGAAGCAGCGGTCCACGGAGAAGCCCGGGAACTCCCATTCGATGACCCGGGCGAACCAGACGAAGGCCCCCACGTCGTAAAAGAGGATGGGCCGGTAGGCCTCCTCGCCCCGGAGGATTTGAAACCCCGCCGCCTCAAAGGCTTCCCGCTGCTCCCGGAGGTTCATGTGAGGGAAGGGCTTGGGGATTCCGGGCAGCACCTGTTCCACTAAGTCCCGGTCGTTGTCCTCCCCCACCTGTTCCGTGAGAAACACGCCGCCGGGCCTCAGCAGCCGGAACAGCTCCCCGGGGTCGAAGGCTCCGTGGCGGTTGAGGATGATGTCGAAGCGCTCGTCCGGGAAGGGAACTGCCGAGGGGTCCGCACACTCCCGGAAGTCGACGCCCAGAGGCGTGAGGACCTCCCGGCAGAGCCGGACGTTGGGGGGATAGCCCTCCGTAGCGGCGGTTCTGTCCGCCGGGTGGCCCAGGGAGAGGAGAAATTCGCCGCCTCCGGTGTCGCAGTCCAGGAGGTCCATGCCGTCCCGCAGGGATTCCCGGACCAGTTCCCGGTAGCTCCAGGGCAGGTCGTGTTCCTCCTCAAACCGGCCCCGGATGTGGGAGAAGTCCCAGCCGTGGATGTGGGCCCGGGCCTCCTCCTCCTTCCAGAGGGCTTTCCGTTCTGCGCTGGTCATGGGACCGCCTCCTTTCTCCCTGATTTTATCACGGAGGCCCCGGCGATGCAAGACGGGAAACCGCCCCTTGACTTCCCCCCGTTCCCGCTGTAAAATGGCGGCAATTGACAAGTACGAGCTGGGAGGCGAACCATGGAGCGTACCGACCTCATCGTCTGCCGGGACCTGTCCCTGGGCTACGAGGGCCAGAGCGTCCTGAATCATTTAAATCTCCAAGTCCGGAGCGGGGATTATCTCTGCATTGTGGGGGACAACGGCTCCGGGAAGTCCACCCTGCTCCGGGGGCTCCTGGGGCTGCTGCCGCCCCTGGCGGGGAGCATCGAGCGGGCGGCGGAGCTGGAGCGGGGGGCCGTAGGCTACCTCCCCCAGCAGACCAGGGCCCAGCGGGATTTCCCCGCCACGGTGGAAGAGGTGGTCCTCTCCGGCTGCCTGAATCAGAAGGGGCTGCGCTTTTTCTACACCGCCGCCCAGCGGTCCCGGGCGCTGATGAACCTGGGGAAGCTGGGGGTGCTGGAGCTCCGGGCCAAGAGCTACCGGGATCTCTCCGGGGGCCAGCAGCAGCGGGTTCTCCTGGCCCGGGCCCTGTGCGCCGCCAACCGGCTTTTGATCCTGGACGAGCCCGTTACCGGCCTGGACCCCGCCGCCGCCCAGGACCTCTACAAGACGCTGAACTATTTAAATGAGAAGGAGGGCATGGCCGTGGTCATGGTGACCCACGACCTCCGCCCCGCCCTCCGGGACGCGGGGACGGTGCTGCACATCGGCCACGGCGGGACCTTCCTGGGGACTCCGGCGGAGTATCTGGCCTCCCCCTGGGGGAAGCGCTTCAAGGAGGCGGCGGAATGAGCTTATTGGACATGTTCTCCTTCCCCTTTATTCAGCGGGCCCTCATCGCCGGGGTGCTGGTGAGCCTCTGCGCCGCCCTGCTGGGGGTGCCCCTGGTGCTGAAGCGGTATTCCATGATCGGCGACGGCCTCAGCCACGTGTCCTTCGGGGCCCTGGCCGTGGCGGTGGCCCTGGGGTTCACGCCGCTTTATTTCTCCATCCCCGTGGTGGTGGCGGCGGCCTTCCTCCTCCTCCGGGTGGCGGACAGCCCCCGGTGGAACAGCGACGCGGCCATTGCCGTGGTCAGCGCATCCTCCCTGGCCCTGGGGGTGCTGGTCATTTCCAAGACCTCCGGCATGACCACGGACGTGGATAACTACATGTTCGGCAGCGTCCTGGCCATGAGTCCCGGGGACGTGGCGCTGTCGGCGGTCCTCTGCGCCGCCGTGCTGGCCCTGTTTATCCTGTTTTACCACCGGATTTTCGCCGTCACCTTCGATGAGAGCTTCTCCCGGGCCACGGGCATGAAGGTGGAGCGGTACAACGCCTTGCTGGCCATTCTGACGGCGCTGACCATCGTCCTGGGGATGCGGATGATGGGGGCCATGCTGATCTCCTCCCTGGTGATTTTCCCGGCGCTGACGGCCATGCGGCTGTTCCGGAGCTTCTTGGGGGTGACTCTCTGCGCCGCCGTCACGTCGGTGGGCTGCTTCTGCGTGGGGCTGACCATATCTTTCGCCTGGTCCACGCCGGTGGGGGCCACGGTGGTGGCGGCGAACCTGGCGCTGTTCCTCCTGGCCTGCGGGGCGGGAGCGGTTTGGGAGCGCCGGAAAAAATAAACGGTCCCAAATGCGAGAAAACACTTGCAATTTGAAAACCGGCGTGCTATACTGACAGTTGCTGTTGCGGTGAAAGCTGCGCGGCGGAGTTCGTTTTAGAAAGGGGTGAACAGAGCAATGAAGGAAGGAATCCATCCCAATTATCAGCAGACTACGATTACATGCGCCTGCGGTAATGTGATTGAGACAGGTTCTACCAAGAAGGATATCAAGGTGGAAGTCTGCTCTAAGTGTCACCCCTTCTTCACCGGCAAGCAGAAGCTGGTGGACACCGGCGGCCGGGTCGCGAAGTTCAACAAGAGGTTCGGCCTGGACAAATAAGTCCGACACAGTCACATGCAAAGGAGCGCGCCGTAGCTGCGGCGCGCTCTTTTTCGCGCTTCTGCCCTGGAGCGGAGAGGAGGAAGTATGGAAGAACTGGACCCGAAACAGACCGGCCGCGCCGCCGCCTTTGAACTCTGGATGAAGGCCCCCATGCCCATGGTGACGCTGTTCAAAACCCTGGACGTCACCCGGCTGGTACGGCTGAGCCGGAAGCGGGGGCTGAAATTCAACATGCTGCTGTGCTGGTGCGCCGGCAGGGCCGCCTCCCGGACAAAGGAATTTTACACCCTCCCGGTGGGGGACAAGCTGATCCGCTATGAGAGCCTCGCCGTCAACACCGTGGCAGCCCTAAAGGACGGGGACATCGCCACCTGTGACGTCCCCTTCTCCGAAAGCCTGGACCGGTTTCAGCGGGACTACCTGGCCTTGACCGCCCAGGTGCGGGAGACGGGAGAGCCCTACGATTTGAACGGCGATTACATGGTCATCGGGACCTCGGCCCTGTCCCAGACGGAGATCGACGGGGCGGTGAACATCTACGCCGGGTTTTACAACAACCCCTTCCTCATCTGGGGGAGGGTCCGAAAGAAGCTGCGGCGGGCGTCCCTGCCCATCTCCTTCCAGTTCCACCATACCCAGATGGACGGCGGCCACGCCGCCAAATTCCTGGAGGACCTTCAGAGGGAAATCCGGGACTGCCGCCCCTGACCCGCTCCGTCTCTCGAGATATGGGGGCTCTTGGCGGCTCCGCTGCTTAGAGGCCCCGTATACCCGGAGGGTAAAAAGAAGGTTGCGTTTTTCCAGAAAACGCATATACTGGAAACAGTGAGATTTTGAGAGGAGCTGCTTGCCATGCGTTTCCATCCCATCGACCCTAACGCCGCCGCCCGGGAGCTTCTCCCGGCCCTGGGCGCGGAGAACGCCCTGCTCACCGCCGGGACGGCGGACCGCTGCAACACCATGACCATCGGCTGGTGCCAGGCGGGACGGCTCTGGGGCCTCCAGGCCTGCACCGTCTACGTGCGCCCCGAGCGGTATACCTATCAGTTCATGGAGGAACAGGAGTGCTTCACCGTCTCCGTCCTCCCCGCGGACAGGAAAGACGCCATGGCCCTCTGCGGTAC
Source organism: uncultured Oscillibacter sp. (assembly GCA_950097265.1). Taxonomy (GTDB): domain Bacteria; phylum Bacillota; class Clostridia; order Oscillospirales; family Oscillospiraceae; genus Oscillibacter. The sequence continues at coordinate 6,144 of CATNDJ010000025.1, read as the reverse complement.
GAAGAGCGGCCGGGACATGGATAAAATCAAGGAGTGCGGCCTGACGGTCTGCACCGGCGCGGGCGGCGCCCCCTTCTTCGAGGAGGCGGAGCTGGTGCTGGTGTGCCGGAAGCTCTACGCTCAGGACCTGGAGCCCGCCTGCGTCCTCCCCGCCGGGGAAGAGAAGGTCCTGCCCAGCTACGGGGCCAAGGGCGGCTGGCACCGGGCCTACACCGGCGAGATTGTGGAGGCCTACTCCGCCAGGTAATCATAAAAGGAGTACTATGCGAGAGACAGACAAGATTCGAGACAAGGTGGTCCTGGTGGGTCTGAACTCCCCCGTACTCAAACGGGAGGAGAATGCCGGGGAGGACACCCTGGAGGAGCTCTCCGCCCTGGTGGAGACCGCCGGGGGAGAGACCGTGGGCATGGTCCTCCAGAACCGGAACAGCCCGGACCCCCGGACCTTCATCGGCGAGGGCAAGTGCGCCGAGGTGAAGCTCTACTGCGAGAACACCGAGGCCACCATGGTCATTTTCGACAACGACCTCTCCCCCTCCCAGCTCCGGGTTTTGACGGAGCTGCTGGGGGTCCAGGTCCTGGACCGCTGCGGGCTCATTCTGGACATCTTCGCCCAGCGGGCCCGGACAAGGGAGGGCCGGCTCCAGGTGGAGCTGGCCCAGTACCAGTACCTGCTGCCCCGCCTCACGGGCATGTGGACCCACCTGGAGCGCCAGGCGGGCACCAGCGGCAGCGGGCCCATCGGCTCCAAGGGCCCCGGCGAGACCCAGCTGGAGACCGACCGGCGGCACATCCACCGGAAAATCGACAAGCTCCGGGAGGACCTGGAGGATGTGCGCCGGGTGCGCTGCACCCAGCGCCGCCAGCGCCAAAAAAACGAGATTCCCGTGGCGGCTCTGGTGGGCTACACCAACGCCGGGAAGTCCACCCTTTTAAACCGCCTCACCGGGGCGGGCATCCCGGCCAACAACCGGCTCTTCGACACCCTGGACACCACCAGCCGCCTGCTCCACGTCAGCGACACGCAGGATGCGGTGCTCAGCGATACGGTGGGCTTTATCCGCAAGCTCCCCCACCAGCTGGTGGAGGCCTTCAAGGCCACCTTGGAGGAGCTGGAGTATGCGGACCTGCTGATCCACGTCATCGACGTGTCAAGCCCGGACTGGCAGGGACAGGCCCAGGTGGTGGAAAACCTGATTCAAGAGCTGGGGGCGGGAGAGCTGCCCCGCATCGACGTGTTCAACAAGTCCGACCTGCTGCCCCCGGGGGAGATCATGCCCCACGGGGAGGACATCTGCGCCATCTCCGCCAAAAGCGGCGCGGGCGTGGACAAGCTGCTGGAGATGATCGCCCGCCGCCTGGACAAGGGGGCCCGGCGGGTCACCGTCCGCCTGCCCTACGATCAGGGGGGCCTTCTGGACCTTCTGTACAAGGAGGCCAAGGTGGAGAAGGTGGAGTACACGGAGACCATCGACGTGACGGCGGTCTGCACTCCCCGGACCCTGGGCCGCGTGGCGGAGTTTATGGACGGCTGAGGGCCAGCCCCTCTCCGGTGCGCAGGCCCAGGAGGAACGCCTAGACGGCGGTGAACTCCAGGGCCTTGTCCAGGCTTTCCCGCTGGGAGGGCGGCAGGTCGTTGTGGACGGCGTCGAAGTGAAAGGCGTAGTCCTGTTTCGGCGCGTCGTCGATTTGGGGCTTGATGTAGTTGGCGCGAAGCCAGAGCAGGAAGTCGGTCATTGTGATACCTCCTAATCAAAATATGCTATACTCAGCATATTTTGATTATAACATGCTATGTTCAGCATGTCAAGGGTGAGAATATGAAATTAGGAAAACGATTGAAAGCACTTCGTAAGGAGCGAAAAGAAACGCAGGGACAAGTCGCCAAGGAAATTGGTATTGTAATGCGTCATTATCAAAGAATCGAGTTGGATGAGGGCTTACCGGGTATTGAGGTTTTCTGCGCCCTGGCGGACCATTTCCAGGTGAACGCCGATTACCTGCTGGGCCGCACCGACGTCCGGGATATGCTGCCGCCCTCCTCCGAACAGGAGGCCCAGCCATGAGTGACGGCTACCGCGTGCCCTTCACAGACGTGGAGACCGAGTTCACGGAAAAGCGCTCCCGCTTCATCACGAACCTCTGGCGGGTGGAGACCGAGGCGGAGGCCCGAGCGCGGATCGAGGAGATCCGCAAAAAGCACTACGACGCCCGGCACCACTGCTGGTGCTACCTCCTCCGGGAGGGCGGCGTGGTCCGCTACTCCGACGACGGGGAGCCCCAGGGCACCGCGGGCCAGCCCATGCTGAACGTCTTCCAGCGCCAGGAGGTTGTCAACGTCTGCTGCGTGGTTACCCGGTACTTTGGCGGCGTGCTGCTGGGGGCTGGGGGCCTGACGAGAGCCTATGGCCGGGGAGCCCGGGACGGGCTGGAGGCGGCGGGCACCGCCTGGGTGAGCCTGTGGACTCTCTGGGACGTGCCCTGCCCTTATCCGCTCTTGGAGCGGGTAAAATTGGAGATCGCCGCCCAGGGGGGCGTCCTCCGGGACGCGGACTACGGGGCGGAGGTGACCCTGCACGCGGCCTTTACGGGGGCCGGAGCGGAGGCTTTCGCCGCGCGCCTGACGGAGCTGTCGGCGGGGAAGCTCGCCATGGTCCCGGCGGGGGAGGAGTACTTACCCGGTCCGAAAGAGGAATAAGCAAGCGCCGGAAGGGTTGCTCCTTCCGGCGTTCGTTTACAGGCGTTCACTCTTGTCCCCGGCGTACCACATGTTATAGGTCTGCCGGTAGATCTCCGCCGCCGCCTCGGTGTGGCAGACCATGCGCACCCGCCGGGGCAGGCCGTGGTCCCGGAGGAAGTCCATAATGGCCTTCAGGGCCACGCTGGCCGCCTGGGCCATGGGGTAGCCGTAGACCCCGGTGGAGATGGAAGGGAAGTCCACGGATTCCACGCCGTGTTCCTCCGCCAAGAGCAGGCATGAGCGGTAGCAGGAGGCCAGCAAGGCCGCCTCCCCATGCCCGCCGCCCCGCCAGATGGGGCCGGGGGTGTGGAGCACGTATTTCGCGGGGAGGCCGTAGCCCTTTGTCAGCTTGGCCTGTCCGGTCTCGCAGCCCCCCAGGGTGCGGCACTCCGCCAGGAGGTCCGGCCCGGCGGCCCGGTGGATGGCCCCGTCCACGCCGCTGCCCCCCAGCAAAGTGGTGTTGGCGGCGTTGACAATGGCTTCGGCGTCGGATTTGGTGATGTCTCCCACGAGGATGGAAAAACGGTCCATGGCGGGGTCCTCCTTGTTGGGTGGAATTGGTTATGAATATAGTACCGGACTTTCGCCGGGATGGCAAATAAAATTTTTTCAGGAAAGTTGAATTTGCCCCTTGACCTTGACGTAACGTCAGCCCTTATACTTTTGTTTGTCAGGAGGGACGCCCTATGGAATACACCGTAAAAGCCCTGGCGGAGCTGGCCGGAGTCACGCCCCGGACTCTGCGCTGGTACGACCAAAAGGGCCTGCTCAAGCCCCGGCGGACCACCGGGGCGGGCTACCGGCTCTACGGTCCCCAGGAGGTGGACCGGCTCCAGGATATCCTGTTTTACAAGGAACTGGGGCTGGAGCTGGAGGCCGTCCGGGAGATCCTGGAGGCGCCGGGCTTCGACCGCCTGGCGGTGCTGCAGAGCCACCTGGCGGAGCTGGAGGCCCGGCGGCGGCGACTGGACGCCCTGATCCTGACGGTAGAGAAAACCATCGACGAGGCAAAAGGAGGAACACCCATGACCGACAAGGAAAAATTTGAGGCGTTCAAGCGCCGGGCCGTGGAGGCCAACGAGGAGCGGTACGGCAAGGAAATCCGGCGAAAGTACGGCCCGGAGGCCGTGGAGGGCGCTAACGCCAAGCTCCTCTCCATGACGGAGGAGGAGTACCAACAGTGGAAGGCTCTGGAAGCGGAGATTCTCTCCGCCCTGGCCGCCGCCGTCCGCGACCGGGAGGACCCGGCGGCAGCGGAGGGACAGAGAATCGCGGAGCTCCACCGCCGCTGGCTGTCCTGCACCTGGACGGCTTACACCCCCCAGGCCCACCGGGGCGTGGCGGAGCTGTACACGGCGGACGAGCGCTTTGCCGCCTACTACGACAAGGAGGTCCCCGGCTGCGCCGCCTTTCTGTGCCGGGCCGTCCGGGCCTATACGGAGTGAGCGGAGGGCCCGCCGTGAGGCGGGCCCTTCCCCGTTTCCGGCGTTTGTAAAAATTTTTTCCGCTCCCTCAAACTTTCCGCCTCCCTTCTCCGTCTATACTACAGACGCCGCCAAGAGCCCAGGCGCCGGGTGGGCGGCGTGAGCAGGAAAGGAGCATCGTTGTGACAAAGGAAGAGAGATTGACGGAGTTCCTCATAGAAAACCAGGCCCGGTCCTACCGGCTGGCTTACAGCGTCCTCCAAGACCGGGAGGACGCCCTGGACGCGGTGCAGACCGCCGTCTGCCGGGCGCTGGAGCGGCAGGACAGCCTCCGGGACCCCGGGGCGGTGAAGACCTGGTTTACCCGGATTTTGATGAACGCCTGTACGGATACCCTCCGCCGGCGGAGCCGGGAGGTTCCCTTCCCGGAGGAGGGCATGGAGCCGTGCCAAGAGGACCCGGAGCCTGCCGACGACTCCCTGGCCCGGCGGGTGGACGCCCTGCCGGGAGAGGTGGGGACCGTCATCAAGCTGCGGTTTTATGAGGAATTGACCCTGAAGGAAATCGGCGAGGTCACCGGGCAGAACATCAATACGGTGAAGAGCCGCCTGTACGCGGGCCTGAAACGGCTGCGCGTCGCCATGGAAGGAGCGGAATTTTGATGAACGAATTTAAGAATGCCAAAGAGGAATACGACAACACCCCCATTCCCCAGGAGCTGGAGACCCGGGTTCAGGCGGGCGTCCGGGAGGGCAGGGCACGCTACCGGGCCCGCCGGACGTTCCGGCGCTGGGCCTCCGCCGCGGCCTGCTTCGCCGTGGTGCTGGCGGCCCTGAACCTGTCTCCCACGATTGCCAAGGCCGCCGCGGATGTGCCCGTGCTGGGGGGATTGTTCCGGGTGCTGACGGTAATCAGCTACGACGCCACTGACGGGGAGATTAACTACCTGATGTCCGTTCCCCGGCTGGAGGCGGAGGGCGATTTAGCCCAGGCGGTCAACGACACCATTGAAAACCGGGTTCAGCGGCATCTGCTCAAGGCCCGGCGGGACTGGGATGACTACCGGGAGGCGTTTTTCGCCACCGGCGGCACCGAGGAGGACTGGGCCGGCCGGGAGATGGACGTGATCGTGGATTACGAGATCAAGAGCCAGACGGACAGCCGGGTCTCCTTTGTGGTGACCCTGGCGGAGGGCTGGGTGTCCTCCATGGAGGAGCGGTATTACTACAACCTGGACCTCTCCGAGGACCGGGACCTGACCCTGCGGGATTACTTGGGAGAGGACTGGGTGAACGTCTGCAACGCTTCCATTGAACAGCAGATTGCGGACAGCGTGGACGAGGAGGGCTTCACTTACTTCTTTACCCCGGAGGAGGGGGGCTTTACCACTGTGGACGAGTCCACCGGCTTCTATGTCCGGGAGGACGGCACGGTCGTGGTGTGCTTCCCCCGGTACAGCATCGCCGCGGGAGCGGCGGGCATCCCCGAATTTCCCATCGCCTGAGAACCTAAGAGCAGAGGCCGCCCCGTTATGGGACGGCCTCTTTTTTTCCTCTCAAGCGAGTCCCGGGACCTGGGGCAGCTTGTCAAAGCTCTTCCGCAGCTCCTCGTCCGTTGGGATGTAGTCCGTCATCTCCCTGTTGTGGAACTTCTCATAGGCCACCATGTCGAAGTAGCCGGTGCCCGTGAGGCCAAAGACGATGGTCTTTTCCTCCCCGGTCTCTTTGCACTTCAGGGCCTCGTCGATGGCGACCCGGATGGCGTGGCTGGACTCCGGGGCGGGCAGGATGCCCTCCACCCGGGCGAACTGCTCCGCCGCCCCAAAGACCTTCGTCTGCTCCACGGAGACGGCCTCCATGTAGCCGTCGTGGTAGAGCTGGGAGAGGACCGGGCTCATGCCGTGGTAGCGGAGGCCCCCGGCGTGATTGGCGGAGGGGATGAAGCCGCTGCCCAGGGTGTACATCTTCGCCAGGGGGCAGA
>CATNDJ010000024.1 GCA_950097265.1 uncultured Oscillibacter sp. | reverse complement strand
CTACCGCTACGCCCATCTGTTTCCCACAAGGCAGACAGAAATGGCGGACAAGCTGGACTTTGAAAGGATGGGGACGTAACCATGTCGCTGAAAAACCGAGACAACAAAAATCGCTGGAGGAACAAGACCGTGGCCTTCCGGGTATCCCCGGAGGAAGATGAACAAATCGAGGCCGCTGTGCGGCTCTCCGGCCTGACAAAGCAGGACTACATCACAAGACGCCTCCTGTGCCGGGACGTAGTGGTACAGGGTAATCCCAAGGTCTACAAGGCCCTGCGTGACCAACTTGCCGCCGTTCTGGACGAACTGCGGCGGGCCGAGGACGGGGCTGGCGTGGACGATGAACTGCTGGACACCATTCAGATGATCGCCGCTATCATGGGCGGCATGAAGGAGGATTGATAGATTGATGGATTCCAGAGAAACGAAAAGGACTGTCCCGGTTCCGTCTGTTGGCGCAGACGGGGAACAGCCCATTTCACAAACACCTACCGCAAGTATAACAGAGGAAACGACAGAAAACAATCCCCCTGAAAAAAATTATGCGGAACTGCTGCGGAAAATGCAGCGCATGAACGACCCGGCGTATCTCCCCACGATTTCCATGAACGAGTTGTACGAGAACGTCTATCAGAGCAGACCGCCCGTCATTGACGGTCTGCTCTATCCGGGGACGTACCTCTTTGCGGGAGCACCCAAGGTAGGCAAGTCGTTCCTGATGGCCCAGCTTGCCTACCACGTCAGCATGGGCCTCCCCCTGTGGGACTATCCCGTTCACAAGGGGACTGTCCTCTATCTGGCGCTGGAGGACGATCACCGCCGCTTGCAGGAGCGGCTTTACCGGATGTTCGGCATGGACGGCACCAACGACCTTCTCTTTTCCATCTGCGCCAAGCAGGTCGGCAGCGGACTGGAGGAACAGCTAAAGAGATTTGTCCAGGAACACCCTGACACCAAGCTGATTATCATTGACACCCTCCAGAAAATCCGGGAGGCTGGCGGGGATAAGTACAGCTACGCCAACGATTATGAGGTGGTGGGAAAGCTGAAACACCTCGCTGACGCTTGCGGCGTCTGTCTCCTGCTGGTACATCACACTCGCAAACAGCAGGCCGACGACAAGTTTGATATGATCTCTGGCACCAACGGCCTGTCGGGGGCGGCGGATGGGGCCTTTCTTCTTCAGAAGGAGAAGCGGACAGACGACACCGCCACCCTGGATGTGGTAGGACGTGACCAGCAAGACCAGCGGCTCTATCTCACCAAGGACAAGGAACACCTAACATGGACACTGGAGCGGATGGAAACGGAGTTGTGGGTAGAACCCCCCGACCCGGTGCTGGAGGCCGTAGCCGCTTTTATTACGGCGGAGAGGCCGTCCTGGAGCGGTACAGCCACGGAGTTGGCAGCGGTCCTGCAAGTGGATATGAAGCCTAACGCCTTGGCTATGCGGCTGAATGTCCGGGCTGGGAAACTGGCGACGGAGTATCATATCCGTTATGAGAACACTCGTACCCACGCCGGGAGAAGCATCAGCCTGACGCTGGAGCCTCCCCAGGCGTGACGACCGTGACAGCTGTGACGGCTTTTTTGAGAGCGGGGGCGGTGTCTAAAACATCGTCACGGTCGTCACGGCTGTCACGGGGGAGCGGGGTCAAATGTCAAGGGGGCATACCTGCGGGTGGAGATTGCCGCAAGGCAATACAACCCGAACCCCTTGATATTTGGCCCACGGAGGACACTTGCCGGGTGGTGGAAAGGCTGTGCCTTTCCACCTGCCCAACGGCGAGTGGAAAAGTTTAGGCGGGGTGCAGGGCGCCCTTTTCAAAGGGCGGCCCTGCTGGGGGAGGCAACCGCAGTTGCCGGGGGCAAAGCCCCTGCACCCCCTCGGAGAGCCCACGGCACTTTCGCACCAACGGGGCGAAAGTGTCATAGTGGGTTATTACACTTCCCGCAGGAAGTGCCTTCCCCGAACCCCCGTCCATTTTCAACAACCAAACATCTGAAATGGGAGGATTTTTGCCTATGGCGAGAGGCGACGGCATTGACCGCACCAACGCAAGAAATATGAGGCTGACCGCTGCTAAAATCGGCAACACCCAGCAGCACAACGAACGCGAGAAGGATTCCTATGTCAACCAGGACATTGTACCAGAGCGGACGTCGCTCAATGTCCATTTCAAGGCCCCATCCGCAGGGTATCAGGAGATGTTCTCCCAAATGGAGGCCAATGGTGTAATCTCCACCCGTGGCATTAAGGCGGACGCATTTCGATACGGTGAGCTGGTCTTTGATGTCAACTCCGCCTACTTCTACAATCATGGCGGCTATGACTTCGCAAAACAATTTTACACCGACGCTTACAAAGCCGCAATCAAAATCGTAGGCGGAGAGCAGTATATTTTGTCGGCGGTCATGCATGCCGACGAGCGCAACCGGGCCATGTCCGAGGCGCTGGGGGAGGACGTGTACCACTACCACCTCCATGTGGTCTATATCCCGGTGGTGGAGAAGGAGATACGATGGACAAAGCGGTGCAAGGACAAATCCCTGGTGGGCAAGGTCAAAGAAACCGTTATGCAGGTCAGCATGAGCAAAAAGTGGGCGTCCCAGCCCGCAGTAGACGAGGCCACCGGGGAGCCATTACGAACAGCAAAGGGCAAGCCTGTTCTGAGAAAGTCGTACAGCGTCTTGCAGGATGATTTCTTTCAGCAGATGCGCTCCGCTGGCTACACGGACTTGGAGCGTGGAGAGCGTGGCAGTTCCGAGGAACATCTGACGGTCACGCAGTTCAAGGTGAAGTGTGAACAGGAGCGGTTGGCACAGCTTCAGGAGGCGGCTGTGCTGGCCCAGGCCGAGGTTGACCGAAAGAACAGGGAGGCGGCAGCTGCCGAGAAGAAAGCGGCCCAAGCCAAGGCCAAACTAAACGATGTGGCCCCCATGCTGAAAGGCATGGAGAAGCTGGCGGAGGAATTTTCCAGCGACCCGGAACAGGTCTTGCCAGAAGCGGGACCGCTGGAATCGGCCAGGGCCTACCGGGAGAAAAAGGCCAAGCCCTTATGGGCGAAGATCGTCAAGGTGCTGCGGTCTGTCTACCGGGCCTACTGCGACCTCAAATCCAAATTTGAGCGGCTGCAAGCGGACTATGGCCGGGAGGTCAGCAAAAATAGTTCCCTGTCAGAAAGGATTTACGAGGTCTGCGCCGAGCGAGACAGCCTAAAGGGAAAGGTCAGAGACTATGAGCGGGTCAGGCGGGCCATTGGCACGGAACAGGCGGACAGAATATTAGAGGCCGCTTACCAGCAGGAACAGGCCGAAAAGGAACGGAAACGGGCCGCAAGGCAAAAAACAAGGGTAGGCGCACGGTAATCACCAAAACCGGAGGGCGTTCCAGTGAATGCCCTCCGGTTTTATTTGGGGAATCGGGTAAAATAATTTCTTGTTTTTTAGAGCGTACTATGATATACTGCTATTATCCTGATTTGAGGAGTCTACCAAATATGCGGCAAGGTATTCTTAAATAAAATTTGATAATGGGCGCAAAAATGATTGCCCCTTGCAGGGGCTTGGTTTTTGTACCCAATTTAAGAATACTTTTGCCTTTTTAGTAAATATCGTGACGGACAGCGGCTTATGTAAGCCGTGTATACTTCTGTGTGTCCGAAGTCATGATCCCCAGCGGTAAAAGTATTAGCCGCTGGGGATTTTTGCGCCCATTTGGGCCTTGTATGGAGGATAGACATGAACATTATCAATATCGGGATTCTTGCCCATGTAGACGCTGGAAAGACAACCTTGACGGAGAGCCTGCTATATGCCAGCGGAGCCATTTCAGAACCGGGGAGCGTCGAAAAAGGGACAACGAGGACGGACACCATGCTTTTGGAGCGGCAGCGTGGGATTACCATTCAAGCGGCAGTCACTTCCTTCCAGTGGCACAGATGTAAAGTCAACATTGTGGATACGCCCGGCCACATGGATTTTTTAGCGGAGGTGTACCGCTCTTTGGCTGTTTTAGATGGGGCCATCTTGGTGATCTCCGCTAAAGATGGCGTGCAGGCCCAGACCCGTATTCTGTTCCATGCCCTGCGGAAAATGAACATTCCCACTGTTATCTTTATCAACAAGATCGACCAGGCTGGCGTTGATTTGCAGGGCGTGTATCAGTCTGTTCGAGATAAGCTCTCCGCCGATATTATCATCAAGCAGACGGTGTCGCTGTCCCCGGAAATAGTCCTGGAGGAAAATACCGACATAGAAGCATGGGATGCGGTCATTGAAAATAACGATGAATTATTGGAAAAGTATATCGCAGGAGAACCAATCAGCCGGGAAGAACTTGCGCGGGAGGAACAGCGGCGGGTTCAAGACGCCTCCCTGTTCCCAGTCTATCATGGCAGCGCCAAAAAGGGCCTTGGCATTCAACCGTTGATGGATGCGGTGACAGGGCTATTCCAACCGATTGGGGAACAGGGGAGCGCCGCCCTATGCGGCAGCGTTTTCAAGGTGGAGTATACAGATTGTGGCCAGCGGCTCATCTATCTGCGGCTATACAGCGGAACGCTGCGCCTGCGGGATACGGTGGCTCTGGCCGAGAGAGAAAAGCTGAAAATCACAGAGATGCGTATTCCATCCAAAGGGGAGGTTGTTCGGACGGACACCGCCCATAAGGGCGAAATTGTCATCCTTCCCAGCGACAGCGTGGGATTAAACGACGTATTGGGGGACAACACCCGGCTTCCTCGTGAAAGGTGGCGTGATGCCCCCCTCCCCATGCTGCGGACGACGATTGCGCCGAAAACGGCAGCGCAAAGAGAACGGCTGCTGGACGCTCTTACGCAAATTGCGGATACTGACCCGCTTTTGCGCTACGAGGTGGATTCCATCACCCATGAGATCATTCTTTCTTTTTTGGGCCGGGTGCAGTTGGAGGTTGTTTCCGCTTTGTTGGCGGAAAAGTACAAACTTGAAACAGCAGTGAAGGAACCCACCGTCATTTATTTAGAGCGGCCGCTCAAAGTGGCCAGCCACACCATCCATATCGAGGTGCCGCCCAACCCGTTTTGGGCATCCATCGGACTGTCTGTTACGCCGCTCCCGCTTGGCTCCGGTGTACAATACGAGAGCCGGGTTTCCTTGGGATACTTGAACCAGAGTTTTCAAAACGCTGTCATGGATGGTATCCGTTACGGTCTGGAGCAAGGCTTGTGTGGCTGGAACGTAACGGACTGTAAGATTTGCTTTGAATACGGGCTTTATTATAGCCCGGTCAGCACGCCGGCGGACTTTCGCTCATTGGCCCCGATTGTATTGGAACAGGCATTGAAGGAATCAGGGACGCAGTTGCTGGAACCTTATCTCTCCTTCACCCTCTATGCGCCCCAGGAATACCTTTCCAGGGCTTATCATGATGCGCCGAAATACTGTGCCACCATCGAAACGGCCCAGGTAAAAAAGGATGAAGTTGTCTTTACTGGCGAGATTCCCGTCCGCTGCATACAGGCATACCGTACTGATCTGGCCTTTTACACCAACGGGCGGAGCGTATGCCTGACGGAACTGAAAGGGTATCAGGCCGCTGTCGACGAGCCGGTCATCCAGCCCCGCCGTCCAAACAGCCGCCTGGACAAGGTGCGCCATATGTTCAGTAAGATCACTTGATACACCACAGCGAGGAAGGTTATTGCATTTCCCTGTCTTTCGTGGTAAAATGTAGTTGTAAACCACCAGAGAAACCAATCTAATTTTACCGTTGATAGCCATTTCCTTGATAGCCAAATGATAGCAAAAGTTCGGCAAGCCCATAGGATAAGGATAATAGGTATCAGGAAAAATCAAATGGTATCAAATCCCCCAAACAAAAGCGTTTAGAATTAAGTTTCATTTTGCGAATACGAATAACCCCGGCAGAGAGGGGAAAGAGCCGCGTGAAATTCCCCTCCCGCATTCCCTCCGTTTTCAAATCGCTCATCCGCTGCGGACCGGCGCCAGCCCGTCGGTCCGCAGCGGACATTTCATTTTTTTATAGATTTTAGATCTAAATTGTCGAAAATTGTATTGACAAATATTTCAGGATCTGTTATGTTAAATTTAAGCTAAGACAAGCAGTCATTCCGAAGGAGGCAAAATGAATACAGAGATACAAAAGATTCTGGAGCTGAATCACATACAGGGAGACATTTTGGCCCGGGCTCTCCACCAGGACATCCGGGAGCTATTTTTGGCCCGGATCTGCGCGTACATGAAGGAGAGTCCCGAGCAGTACCTGGAAATCCGGAAGTCCTACTACCGGACGGACGACGACCTGCAAACGGTGCGGAACATCGTGCGCCGGGTGGGCGGCGGGGAGCTGCCGGAGGAGGACCTGGCCTGGCTGAACCAATGCGTGAAGGCGCATTTTCACAAAAAGCCCCGCCGCCGCCGGATCCCGGACGCCGAGCGGACGGCCCTGTGGCAGGCCCAGGGAGGGCTCTGCGCGGTCTGCCGCCGGCCCATCGCCCTAAGTGGCCTGCATGTGGACCACATCGTCCCCTGGGACTATGTGGGCGACGAGCTGGCGGACAACCTTCAGGCCCTGTGCCCGGCCTGCAACCGGGAGAAGAGCAACCGCGTCTCGCGGGCGCTGCATCATCTGTTTCTTACAAGGGAGGGAGCTTTCTCATGAAAAAAGTGCCTGTGCTGCAAATCCGGCAGTACGACTCCGTCTTCTACCTGGGCAGCTACGACCCCCGGCTGCTGGTAAAAATGGCGGACCGGAGCATCGACCTGGGGGAGATTCAGGAGGCCCAGCGCCCCCTGGAGAAGAAGCACCTCCAGGAGATTTCCGACTACGTCGGAAGCGACCACGGCTTCCTCCCCGCCTCCGTCATGATCGGCACGCGGGAACCGGACAAGCTGGCCTTGGAGTGCGAGACGGACGAACAGGGCCGCAGTCAGTATTTCATTCAGTTCCCCAGCACGCCGGAGGAGCTGGCGGAGTACGAGAACTCCATCGACATCATCGACGGGCAGCACCGCCTGTTCGCCTTTGACGACCGCTACCGCTCCGAGGAGCTGAAGGACGCCACCGTCTACGACATGCCCTTTTCCCTCTTCCTCACGCCGAGCCTGAAAACCCGGCGGCGGCTGTTCACCATCACCAACGAAAAGCAGAAGTCCGTAAGCCCCAACCTGCTGCTCTACCTGAAGAGCAAGCTGAAGATGCTCAACACCGAGGAGGAACGCTACCTCCCGCTGGTCCAGCTCCTGAACACCGAGAACCGCTCCCCCCTCAAGGACAGAATCATTATGAGCGCCGAGAGGATCCCCAAGGGCTATAAGGCGAAAGAGCTGATCAAGATTTTCGGCAAGGCAAAAATCGGGGAGATCTCCCTGGGGACGCCCCCCGTCCTCCTCACCCCGGACGAGATGCTGAAGACCGTCAGCGCCTATTTGTCCGGCTGGGAGTCCCATTACGGCCTGTCCTACCAGAAGCCCGGGAAGGAGACCATGACGAAAATCAGCGGCCTGCGCTATATCCTGCTGCTGTTCACCGTCTTCTTCGACCACGCCGTCAACACCAAAACCCCCTTCGACCAGCGCTATGTCCAAGAGGTCATCCGGGAGCTGGAGCTGATCAAGGGGCTCGCGCCGGACGAGACCCTGTTCGACAGCTCCCTGGAGTTCCGGGGAGAGGGCGGAACCGTCAAAATGGCCGCGGACGACGCCGCGGTCCTGAAGGCTCACCTTGCCGGCAAGATCAGCCAGGGCTTCAACCCCATCGTATAAGCGTCCCCCCTTCATGCCGCGCTGAAATTTTACAAGGAGGCGTTTCCCCATGACCTATACCCTCTCCACCCCCTCCCTGACCGCCGCCGTCCGCACCCTGGGCGGCGAGCTGGTCTCCCTCCGGGACTCCGCCGGAACCGAGTACATCTGGCAGGGCGATCCCGCCTTCTGGTCCGGCCAAAACCCCATTCTCTTTCCCATCGTGGGCAGCCTGAAGGACGGCCGGGTCGATATCGGCGGGCAAGCCTTCGAGATGGGCCGCCACGGCTTCGCCCGGGGGAGCGAGTTCGTCCCCGTGGACCAAGGCTCGGACTTTATCACCCTGGAGCTCCGGGAGAGCCCCGAGACCCTGGCCCGCTTCCCCTTCCCCTTCGTCCTCCGGGTCCGGCACCGGCTCCTGGAGAACGGCTTCTCCACCGCCTTCACTATAGAGAACCCCGGGCGGAACCCCCTGCCCTTCTGCGTCGGGGCCCACACCGCCATCCGCTGCCCCCTTTTCGAGGGGGAGCGCTTCGAGGACTATGATCTGGTTTTCGACCGGCCCGAGGACGCAAGCACCCTCCTCCTCACCCCTCAGGGCCTCCTCCGGGACAACGAGGCGGAACCCATGCTCCGGGGCGGCGGCGTGTCCCTGGACTACGCCGCCTTCCAGCGCCTGGACACCCTCATCTTCCAGGGCCTCCGCTCCCAGAGCGTCTCCCTGCGGCACAAAGAGACCGGCCGGGGCGTGTCCCTGGACTTCCACGAGTTCCCCATGGTCGCCTTCTGGACGAAACCCGGCGCGCCCTTCCTCTGCATGGAGCCCTGGCACGGCTGCGCCGCCTATACCGGCGAGTCCGGCCGCTTCCAGGACAAGCCCCATGTCCTGACCCTGGCCCCCGGCGAGCGGAAGGAGCTCACTTACACCTTTACCCTGCTGAACCCTTGACAACAATAAAAAGAACGGCCTCCGGCGCTTCCGCCAGGGGCCGTTCTTTTTATTCCGTTATGGGCCGTATCTCCAAATAGTAGTGTTCCCGCTCCAGGTCCAGCTCCACAGCCGTGACGCCCGCTTCCAGATCAAAGCCGAAGTCCTGTCCCGTAATCTCCACGTTCTCCGTGTTCACCAGGGCGGCCCTCTGCCGGGTGAAGTCCAGGGAGGACCCCAGCCGGGTCGTCAGGTCATAGCCCTGGAGTCCCGCGTTTTCCGAGCCGGAACAGGCGAAGTCAAAGCTGGGCTCCTTCCACAGGCTGCACTCCACCTCCACGCTCCCCCCGGCGGGTGCCGTCACCGGGAAGGCCAGGTACAGCACCCGGTCCTGCCACAGGGTCTCCATCACCATATCGTCCAGCCGCCCGTCGGCGTAGCGGTCCATGGACGCGCCGGAGAGGGCCCCGTATTGGCTCAGCAGCTCCGCCGCGGCCCTCCGGTACATCCCGAAGGTAACGGGGCCGTCCTCCGTCACCCAGCCCTCCCCGTAGATGTCATAGCCCTCCATGCAGTCCCGGCAGACCAGCTCCAGCACCGCGTCCAGGGCGGCCGTCCTCCGGGTGACGGTGCAGGAGACCCCCTCGATCTCCTCTCCGGGGTAACAGCCACCGTCCTGGTAGCCCTGGAGGGTATACGTCCCGACGTCCTCCCCCAGCACGATCAGCAGCTTCACCTTCGGCTCGTGCCGCTTCCCGTCGGGGACGAAGTAGCTGTAGCGCCGGAAGCCCTCGTCCTGCTCACAGCCGTTGAAGCCGTAGGTGAGGATTTTCGTGGCGTCCTCGTCGATCTCGAAGGACACCGCCTGGGTGGCCGCCGGGTACTGCTCATGGGGCGCGGAGAAGTCCGAAAACTCGTACACCGTCACCGGCATGTCCAGCGCCGGGCCGTCCCCCAGGGCCTGGGCCTGATACGTCCCGCTCTCCAGCAGCGCCTTGTACCCCCTCCAGCTGGTCAGCTCCATGAGGTTCATGGTGTCCGGCGGCTCCGCCCCGAAGGTGGACTCGAAGCCCCCGGCGTAGGCCCCGGCGTACAGCGCCGTCTCCACGGCCTCCCCGTCCACCGTCACGGCGGGCAGCTCTTCCGCCAGATCAGCGAAGCGCCCGGCGAAGGGGTACAGGGCCGTCACAGTAACATCCGCCTCCGTGGGGTTGCGCAAGATGTAAGCGTCCGTCACCCCGGCCCCCCACTGGCGGGACTCCCTATAGCCGTTCGTCTCCCGGGCGAAGTCCCAGGTAAGCTCCCGCTCCGCCGTCAGCCCGGCGGGGTCCTCCGCCGTGGTCAGGGGCAGCACCGGCCCGGCATAGCTCATAAAGACAGTCCCATCCTCCGCGCCGCTTCCCCCGCCGCCGGGCTCGCCGGGGTCCGCCCCGGGGCCTATGGGAGCACCGTCCGCCGGAGCGTCCCCGGACGCGCCGGCGCTTCCGCTGTCGCCGCCGGACATACCGTAGCCCCGGAAGCCCCCGGTAACCAGCCAGCCGAAACCCAGGCCGATTACCAGCGCCAGGCACGCCGCCAGGGCCGCCCAGCGCTTCCACTCCACCCGCCGGGCCCGGGTCTCCAGGGCCTCCTCCACCAGCGCCGGGTCCGTCAGGCCCAGAACCCGGAACAGCCGCTCCGCCCTCATACCGCGATCCCCTCCTTTTCCAGATACTCCCGCAGGGCCCTCCGGCTCCGGAAGAGGGAGGATTTCACCTTCCCCTCCCCGCAGCGCAAAGCCCCCGCGATCTCCGCCACGCTCTGGCCGTACCAGTACCGCCGGAGAAACATGGCCCGCCCCTCCCGGCTGAGCCCCCGCAAAAACGCGTTCAGCAGCTCCGCCAGCTCCAGGTCCTCCACGCTCCGGCCCGCCGTTCCGGGCAGGCAGTCCTCCAGCTCGCCCAGCAGGGCCTCCGCCCCGCCGCCCCGCTTCTCCGCCCGGAGGCGCTTCCAGCGGTCCAGGGAGAGATTCCGGGTAATCTGCCCCAGCCAGTTCCGAAGGGCCCCGGGCCGCGCCGGGGGAATGGCCTCCCAGGCCCGCAGGTAGGTGTCGTTCACGCACTCCTCCGCATCCTCCCGGCTGCGGAGCAGGTTCCAGGAAATGCCGTGCAGCATCCGCCCGTATTTCCCGTCCGTCTCCGGGATGGCCCTCTGGTCCCGTTCCCAGTACAGCTCAATAATCCGCCCGTCCTCCATGGACTCCGCCTCCTCTCCTTCTGCCCATATAGACGAAAAAATCCGCCCCCGGGTTTCGCGGTCCTCCAAAAAATTTCAGGCCCCCTCCCGGGCAGGGGGCCCCGCTTTATTTCAGCTTCCCGCTCTTCTCGAAGGCGGCGATGACCGCGTCCATCACCGCCCCCCGGAAACCCGCCTCCTCCAGGGCCCGCACGCCCTGGATGGTGGTGCCGCCGGGGGAGCACACCGCGTCCTTCAGCTCTCCCGGGTGCCTTCCGCTCTCCAGGATCAGCCGGGCGGAGCCCAGCGCCATCTGCGCGGCGAACTCCACCGCCTGGGCCCGGGGCAGGCCGCAGGCCACGCCGCCGTCCCCCAGGGCCTCTACGAACAGATCCACGAAGGCCGGGCCGCAGCCCGCCACGGCGCTGCCCGCGTCCATCAGCCCCTCCGGGAGGAAGGAGAACCGCCCCGCCCCGGCCAGGGCCTCCAGAAACGCTCGTTCCTCCTCCGGCGTCACGCCGGGGCCGGGGGTGTAGAGCACCATCCCCTCCCCGATGGAACAGGGGGTGTTGGGCATGATGCGGATCACGGGATAGTCTCCGCCCGCCATGCGCCGGATATCCGCGATGCTCAGCCCCGCCGCCATGGTCACCAGGACGAAGCGGTCCCTCCGCTTCGCCAGGATGGGGGCCAGCTCCTTCAAAAGCCCCTCCATCATCTGGGGCTTCACCCCCAGGAAGATGTGGTCCGCCTCCCAGGCGACGTCCTCGTTGTCCGCCGCCCGGGTGTCCAGCTCCTCCGCCAGGGCCTCCGCCTTGGCCCTGGTGCGGTTGGCCAGTAGGAGGCTCTCTCCCGCCAGCTTCCGCCGGGCCGCCCGGGCCAGGGCTCCGCCCATGTTGCCCGTGCCGATAAATCCAAACGTCATGTTCTCCCTCCTTCACCGCACCTGGCCCTCGCCGTAGATCACGTACTTGCAGCTGGTCAGCTCCTCCAGTCCCATGGGGCCCCGGGCGTGCATCTTCTGGGTGGAGATGCCGATTTCCGCCCCCAGGCCGAACTCCCCGCCGTCGGTGAACCGGGTGGAGGCGTTGACGTACACCGCCGCCGCGTCCACCGCGTCCAGGAAGCGCTGGGCCTTGAAGTAGTTCGTGGTAACGATGGCCTCTGAGTGCCCGGTCCCGTGGGCATTGATGAAGTCTATCGCCTCTTCCATGCCTTTCACCGTCCGCACGGCCAGGATGTAGTCGTCGTACTCCGCGTCCCAGTCGCTCTCCTGGGCGGGGACGGCCCGGTCCCCCAGGATGGCCAGGGCCCTCTCGTCGCACCGCAGCTCCACCTGGTGCTTATCCAGCAGGGGCACGGCCTTTCTCAAAAACGCCTCCGCGATGTCCTCCTGGACCAGCAGGCACTCCGCCGCGTTACACACCGAGGGCCGGGAACATTTGGCGTTGTAAAGAATCTCCGCGGCCATGTCCAGGTCCGCCTCGCCGTCCACGTAGATATGGCAGACCCCCTCTCCCGTCCGGATGACGGGGACGCTGGCCTCTTTGGCCACGGCCCGGATGAGCCCCGCGCCGCCCCGGGGGATCAGCACGTCCACATAGCCGTCCAGGTGCATCAGCTCGTTTGCCGTCTCATGGCTGACGTCCTGAACCAGGGACACGCAGTCCTCCGGCAGCCCGGCGGATTGTAAAGCTTCCCGCATCAGCTCAGCCGCCTTCCGGTTGGAGCGGATGGCCTCCCGGCCCCCCCGGAGAATGCAGACGTTGCCGGACTTCAGGCACAGCGCCGCCGCGTCCACGGTGACGTTCGGCCGGGCCTCGAAGATGATGGCCACCACCCCCAGGGGCACCCGCCGCCGCCCGATGATGAGCCCGTTGGGCCGGGTCTCCATTTTATCGACCTTCCCGATGGGGTCCGGCAGGGCGACGACCTGCCCCACGGCTTCCACGATGCCGGAAATCCGCTCCCCGGTGAGGGTCAGCCGGTCCAGCATGGCGGGGCGCATGCCCGCCGCTTTGGCGGCGGCTATGTCCTCCGCGTTGGCGGCCAGCCACTCGTCCCGCCGCTCCGTCAGAATCCTCGCAATGGCCTCCAGGGCGGCGTTTTTCCGCGCCGTCCCGGCGGTGGCTAAGGTATAGGACGCGGCCTTGGCCAGCCGTCCCTGTTCCCGCAATGCCGTCATGGCAATTCCTCCTCCTTATCCGCTTCCTCCGGGCGGTTCTCCCGCACGGCCCGGCAGGGGTTCCCGCAGGCGATGGTATCGCTGGGGACGTCCTTTGTCACCACGCTCCCCGCCCCAATCACCGCGTTGTCTCCGATCGTCACCCCGGGCGGGATGACCGCGCCCCCGCCGATCCACACGTTGTCCCCGATGCGCACCGGGGCCGTCAGGGTTTTGCAGAAGCTAAAGGAGCCGTCCTCCTTCGGCGGGCCGAAGCGGTCCCGAGGGTGGGCGGGGTGGAAGGCGGTGTAAATCTGCACCCCGGGGGCGATGAGGGCGTTGTTTCCCACGGTGATCCGCCCGCTGTCCAGAAAGACGCAGTTCAGATTGACCTCGCAGTTGTCCCCGAAGAAGATGTTGCAGCCGTAGTCCACGTAAAAGGGCGGCGTAATCCAGAGGTTCTTCCCCCGCCCTCCCAGCAGCGCCGAGAGAATCCGGTCCTTCTCCGCCAGGTCCCGGGAGTCCAGCCGGTTGTAATCCCGAACCAGGTCCTTGGCCCTGTGCCATTGGTCCAGCAGCTCCGGGTCGGCGCAGTCGTAGAGAAGGCCCGCCAGCATTTTCCCCCGCTCCGTCATGGGGTCTCTCCCCTCTTTGCCGCCAGGAACCGGGTCCCGACGTTCTGCCCCTCCACGACGTCATACAGTCCCTCCGGCCGGGCCCCGTTGGTAATCACCATGTCGCAGCCCGCCTCCATGGCGATCCGCGCGGCGGAGAGCTTGGTGGCCATGCCGCCGGTGCCCCGCCAGGTGCCCGCGCCCCCGGCCATCTCCAGAATCTCCGGCGTCAGCTCCGTGACATGGCGGAGGAGCTTAGCCCCCGGGTCCCGCTTGGGATCCCGGTCATAGAGCCCGTCGATGTCGCTGAGGAGCACCAGCAGCTCCGCCCCGCAGAGCTCCGCCACGATGGCGGAGAGGGTGTCGTTGTCCCCCAGCACCTTGTGGTGCCCCGTCTCGATCTCGGCGGAGCTTACGGAGTCGTTCTCGTTCACCACCGGGATGATGCCCAGCTCTAAGAGGCTGGTGAAGGTGTTCTTCAAATGCTCCGCCCGGGCGGGGTCCTCCACGTCGTCCCCGGTGAGGAGAATCTGGGCCACGGTGCAGTTATACTCGGAGAAAAGCTTGTCGTAAATGTGCATCATCCGGCACTGGCCCACGGCGGCGGCGGCCTGCTTCATCCGCAGGGCCCGGGGCCGCTCGTCCAGGCCCATCCGGGCCGTGCCCACGGCGATGGCCCCGGAGGTCACCAGCACCACCTCATAGCCCCCGCCGCTGAGGTCCGCCAGCACCCGCACCAGCCGCTCCATGCTTCTCAGGTCCAGGCTGCCCGAGCTGTGGGTCAGGGTGGAGGTGCCCACCTTGACCACGATGCGTCGTTTGTTCCTAATCACAATGTCCTCCCGCCCCACGGGCATGATTTGCCCTCAGTATAGCACGCCGGGGCGGAAAAGGAAAGCCCAAAAGAAACCGGCGGGGATTCCCGCCCCGGATGCGTAATTTCCGGAAAACCGCAAAAGCTACTTCCACAAAAAGGAGGTATCTCACCATGACCAAATCCACCAAGCCCACCCAGGCGGACCAGCCCGACGATACACAGAAGGAGGCCGCCCAGTCCATCCTGGACTTCGGCTCCGCCATGACGGCCACGCCCCACGGGAACATCTACTGCCTCACCATCATCGGCCAGATTGAGGGCCACGTCACCGCCGCCTCCGGGACGAAAACCACCAAGTACGAACACGTTCTCCCCCTGCTCGCCAAGCTGGAGGAGTCCGGCGAGGTGGCGGGGATCCTCTTCCTCCTGAACACCGTGGGCGGCGACGTGGAGGCGGGCCTGGCCATCGCGGAGCTCATCGCGGGCATGACGAAACCCACCGTCTCCATTGTCCTGGGGGGCAGCCACTCCATCGGCGTGCCCCTGGCCGTGGCCGCCCGGCGGAGCTTCGCCGTGCCCTCCGCCGCCATGACCATCCACCCCGTCCGCATGAGCGGCACCGTCATCGCCGCCCCCCAGACTTACAGCTATTTCCAGCGGCTTCAGGACCGCATCGTGGCCTTCGTCTCCGGCCACAGCCATATCTCCGCCGGGGACTTCCAGGACCTGATGCTGCAAAAGGACGACATGGCCGCGGACGTTGGCAGCGTCATCTACGGCGAAGAGGCCGTCCGCTTGGGGCTGATCGACGAGGTCGGCGGCCTGTCCGACGGGCTCCGCTGGCTCTACGGCGAGATTGACGCCGGGAAGAAAAAGAGGAAGCGCAAGTAGGGGGCGGGCTCTGTCCCGCCCCGCCTCCTTGGAAATGCGGCGTTTTGAAAAACGGAAGGGGACAGAGCCCCTTCCCTACATATCCGTCATTTAGTAAAATATACTTGACAAATAGTCGACCAAGTGCTACACTGTCCCCATCAAACACAAGGGGGACTTTTTATGGATCACTATCACGCAGGCATAGCGGTGGGCCTGGCCGCGGGCGTCGCCGCGGGACTGCTTTTCGTGGCGTTCCTTTTCAGGAAGAAGGTCCTGGATTGCCACTTTGAC
The DNA here is from genome assembly GCA_950097265.1 of uncultured Oscillibacter sp. Lineage (GTDB taxonomy): Bacteria > Bacillota > Clostridia > Oscillospirales > Oscillospiraceae > Oscillibacter. The sequence continues at coordinate 13,437 of CATNDJ010000024.1, read as the reverse complement.
GAGCGGCAGGAGCGGGCCCGGGGCAAGGCCTTCCAATACGGCTTCTTCACTCTGCTCATCTCAACCTACGTCTACGGCACCTCGGACGTGATATTCGGGCACTGGTGCGACGTGCTGGCGGGGGTCACCATCTGCTTGGCCATCAGCCTCTGCGTCTTCGCCATTACCTGCATTTTGAAGGACGCCTACCTGAGCCTCCGGGAGAAGCCCCGGGTGGTCATGACCATGTTTGCCCTGCTGTCCGCGCTCAACCTGGGTTTCGGCGTCATGCACGGCCTCCACGGGGAGCTGGTGGAGGACGGCGCGCTGACCTTCCGGGCGGTGAACCCCATCATTGGCCTCGCCACCCTGGTCATCCTCATCGTGTACATCATCAACCACCTCCTCCGCTCCCGGGAAGAGGAGGCGGAATGAAGAACCTCCGCCTGAAGGCCGCCCGGGCCGCCCTGGACCTGAGCCAGCAGCAGCTGGCGGACGCGGTGGGGGTCTCCCGTCAGACCATCAACGCCATTGAAAAAGGGGACTACAACCCCACCATCAAGCTCTGCACCGCCATCTGCCGCGCCCTGGGCAAGACCCTGGACGAGCTGTTCTGGGAGGGCTGAGCCCCGGCCTCAAACGTTTGCGAAAACATTTCCACCCAGACCCGGCTAAACGATTACGTAAATTTTATGAAATTCTTACCTTTCCAAATCGGACGGATTTCTATATAATGGGGGACCATAGGAAAGAATCAACCATTGGATTCGGCTCCCCGCCGGAGGGAGCCTGTAGGAGGAATTTCATATGCTGAGAAAAACGAAAATTATCTGCACCCTGGGCCCCGCGGTGGACAGCGAGGAAATGATCGTCGCCCTCATCAAGGGGGGCATGAACGGGGCCCGGTTCAACTTTTCCCACGGCAGCCATCCGGAGCACCTGGAGCGCCTGAACCGCCTGAAGGCCGTCCGGGACCGCATGGGCTGTCCCGTGGCCACGATTCTGGACACCAAGGGCCCGGAAATCCGCATCAAGAGCTTTGAGACCAAGACGGTGGAGCTGACCGCCGGGGAGACCTTCACCCTCACGGTGGAGGACGTGCCCGGCACCGCCTCCCGGGTCTCCGTCACCTATCCCAAGCTGAACCAGGAGGTGGCCCCGGGCCAGGAAATTTTGATCGACGACGGATTGGTTGCCATCCGGGTCAAGGAGATCAAGGGCCCGGACATTCTCTGCGAGGTGGAGAACGGGGGAACCCTCTCCGCCAACAAGTCCATCAACATCCCCGGGGCCCACATTCAGCTCCCCGCCCTGACGGAGAAGGACGTGGCGGACATCCGCTTCGGCGTGGAGAACGACTTCGACTTCATCGCCGCCTCCTTCGTCCGCCGGGCCGCCGACGTGGAGGCCGTGCGCCAGGTCCTCCGGGACTGCGGCGGGGACGAGGTGAAAATCATCGCCAAAATTGAGAACCAGGAGGGCGTGGACAACCTGGACGACATCCTGGCCTCCGCCGACGGGGTCATGGTGGCCCGGGGCGACCTGGGGGTGGAGATTCCCGCCGCCCGGGTCCCGGCCCTGCAAAAGCAGATGATCCGCAAGGGGCTCCAGGCGGGCAAGCCCGTCATCACGGCCACCCAGATGCTGGATTCCATGATGCGCAACCCCCGCCCCACCCGGGCGGAGGTCTCGGACGTGGCCAACGCCGTGTACGACGGCACCAGCTGCGTCATGCTCTCCGGGGAGACCGCCGGGGGCCGCTACCCTGTGGAGGCCCTCAGCGCCATGGTGGAGATTGTCACGGAGGCGGAAGGGTCCATCGACTACTGGAAGCGTTTCCAGAAGCAGCTGGTGGTTACGGTCTCCAACAACATCAACGACGCCATCACCCACACCTGCTGCCTGACGGCCCGGGACCTGAACGCCACGGCCATCCTGGCGGCCAGCAGCTCCGGCCGCACGGCCCGGATGATCTGCCGTTTCCGCCCCGCCTGCCCGGTGGCGGCCCTGACCATGCACGAGAAGACCCGGCGGCAGCTGGCCATCTGCTGGGGCGTCATCCCCTTCCTGACGGGGGAGGTCAACTCCACGGACCGGATTTTCTCCCTCTCCGCCGAGGTGGCGGCGAAGGAACGGCTGGTCCAGCCGGGGGATACGGTGGTCATCACCGCCGGGGTGCCCCTGGGGAAAAGCGGGTCTACGAACCTGATTAAGGCGCAGGTGATTGAGGACAGCGGACTGTAAAAAACGGAGGGCGCGGAGTGTTCCGCGTCCTCTCTTTCATGCTCTCAATAGGCGCTGATATCCAGGCTCTCGTCGTCCTCCCCTTTTTCAATCTTCCGAATCTCCACAAAATATTTCATATTGGGATTGACCTCAATTTCCACCCGCTCCCCGGCCCGGCGGCCGAGAAGCGCTTTCCCCACCGGGGACTCCTTGCTGACCAGCCCTTTCAGCGCGTCCTGGCGCAGGGTGGTGACAATCCGCACTTCCATTTCCTTCTTTACCATCTCGTTGTAGATGGTCACCCGGTCGAAGAGCCCCACGGCGCCCGCCGTCCCCCGGACCTCGATCACCTTCGCCGTGCGGATCATCCGCTCTAAATAGCGGATCCGGCTGTCGTTCCGGTTCTTGGCCTGCTTGGCGCACTTGTATTCAAAGTTCTCGCTCAGGTCCCCGAAGGCCCGGGCCGTCTGGACCTCCTCAATCAGCTGGGGCCGGAGCACCCGGACCCGGTGGTCCAGCTCCTCGCGCATCTTCTTGATATCTACGGCCGTCAGCTCGTCGTACACGGCGCATCCCTCCTTTTCAGATTTCTTCATCATAGCCCCTCCCGCCGCCGCTGTCAAGGCGTCCCCTTGACGGCGGCCCGGAGGGGTGCTATTCTATACAAAGAACAACGGAAGGGAGAAACCGCCATGGGCCTGGCCGAACTGCTGGATATCCGCCCCGGCGTCACCGCCGTCATTGGCGGCGGGGGGAAGACCACCCTCCTCCGAACCCTGGGGGAGGAGCTGGCGGAGGGCGGGGCCCGGGTGCTCCTCTGCGCTACTACAAAAATCTTTCCCTTTGAGGACCTCCCCAACCTGATCAACCCCTCGGAAAAAGCCCTGGCGGAGGCGCTGGCGGCCCGCCGCCCAGTCTGCGCCGGGGCCCTGGTCCCGGGGACCGGGAAGCTGACGGCCCCGGCTATTCCCATGGCCCGCCTGGCGGAACTGGCGGACTATGTGCTGGCGGAGGCCGACGGCTCCGCGGGCCGTCCCCTGAAGGCCCACGCCCCCCACGAGCCGGTGATCCCCCCCGAGGCAAACCAGGCCGTCTGCGTCGTGGGGGCCTCCGGCTTCGGCCGTCCCATTGCGGAAGCGGCCCACCGCCCGGCCCTGTACGCCCGGCTGTCGGGAGTCCCGGAGGACGCCCCCGCCGCCCCGGAGGCGGAGGCGGCGGTGCTGCTGGCGGAGGGCCTCCACACCCGGGTTTTCGTCAACCAGGCCGAGACGGCGGAGGCCCGGGAACAGGCCTCCGCCCTGGCGGCGCTGCTGTCCTGCCCCGCCGCGGCGGGGTCCCTGATGAGAAAGGAGTATTTCCCATGCTGGTAGTCATTCGAGGCGCCGGGGACATCGCCACCGGCGTGGCCCTCCGGCTTTGGCGGGCAGGGATGCGGGTGGTGATGACGGACCTGGAGCGTCCCACCGCCATCCGCCGCACCGTGGCCTTCTCCCAGGCGATTGTCCACGGGGAGGCCCGGGTGGAGGACGTGACCGCCCGCCGGGCGGAGTCCCCGGCCCAGGCCCTGGAGCTGCTGAAAGAGGGCGTCATTCCCGTCCTGGCGGACCCCCAGGGGGCCTGCATCCCGGCTCTGAAGCCCGCCGCCGTGGCGGACGCCATTCTGGCCAAGCGGAACCTGGGCACCCGCATCACCGACGCGCCGGTGGTGGTGGGCGTGGGCCCCGGCTTCACGGCGGGGGAAGACTGCCACGCCGTGGTGGAGACCATGCGGGGCCACACCCTGGGCCGGGCCCTCTACCAGGGGTCCGCCCTGCCCAATACAGGCGTCCCCGGCCTCATCGGCGGCTTCGCCGGAGAACGGGTCCTCCGGGCCCCGGCGGACGGGACCTTCCGCCAGCTCCTGGACATCGGGGCCCAGGTGAAGCTGGGGGACGTAGCCGGGGAGGTCAACGGCCTTCCCATGATCTGCACCCTGGACGGCGTGCTGCGGGGCGTCCTGCCGGAGGGCACCCCGGTCCACAAGGGGATGAAGGCCGGGGACGTGGACCCCCGGTGCAAAATCGAGCACTGTTACTGCGCCAGCGACAAGGCCCTGGCCGTGGGCGGCGGAGTGCTGGAGGCGGTGCTGCGCCTGTCCGGCGCGTTGAAATCCATCAAATAAATACAAATTGTAATTATATAAGGAGGCGGTTCCATGGCGGAAAACGAAGTGAAGCTGACCAAGCTGGCCAAGTGCGCCGGCTGCGGCGCGAAGGTGGGGGCCGGTACCCTGGCCCGGCTCCTGGAGGGCATCCGGGTCCATCAGGACCCAAATCTTTTAGTGGGCTTCGACCGCAGCGACGACGCGTCGGTCTACAAGCTCTCCCAGGACCTGGCCCTGGTCCAGACGGTGGATTTCTTCCCCCCCATTGCCGACGATCCCTATCTCTTCGGGCAGATCGCCGCCGCCAACGCCCTCTCCGACGTGTACGCCATGGGCGGCGAGCCCAAGCTCTGCCTGAACATTATGGCCGTCCCCAAGGACATGCCCCCCGAGGCGGTCCATGAGCTCCTCCGGGGGGGCTATGACAAGGTATACGAGGCCGGGGCCCTCATCACCGGGGGCCACAGCATCCTGGACGACGAGCCCAAGTACGGCCTGGCCGTCACGGGCTTCGTCCATCCGGATAAGATGCTCACCAACTCCGGCGCAAAGCCGGGGGACGTGCTTCTCTTCACCAAGCCCATCGGCATCGGGGTCCTGACCACCGCCGCCAAGGTAGGTCTGGCCCCGCCCGCCGCCATGGAGCGGGCCCACCGGCTCATGACCACCCTGAACAAGGCCGCCCGGGACGTCATGGTCCAGTACCGGGTCCACGCCTGCACCGACGTGACGGGCTTCGGCCTCCTGGGCCACGGCCTGGAGATGGCCCAGGGCAGCGGCGTGGAACTGGAGATCGGCGTGGGGGCCGTGGACTTCATCCCCGAGGCGGCGGAGCTGGCCAGAATGGGGATCCTCCCCGAGGGCATGTACCGCAACCGCTCCTTTGCCGAGGAGTCCGTGGACCCGGGGACGGCGGAGCTCTGGCAGCAGGACTTGCTCTATGACCCCCAGACCTCCGGCGGCCTCCTCATGGCCGTAGACCCCGCGGACGCGGAGGCCCTGTACGAGGCGCTGAAACCCGCCGTCCCCAGCGCCCAGCGCGTCGGGACGGTCCGAGAGTACCGGGGCGGCAAGCGCATTCTTCTGAAATAGAAACAGCGGACGGCCAGGCCGTCCGCTTTTCAATTCAGCTCATGTCCGTGACCACCCCGATAAAGGCGGGCAGGTTCGTCTCGGTGTCCACCAGCATATAGAGGAAGGGCCGGTCCAGATGGACCTCCGGCACGGATCCCGGCATGTCGGCCCCGCAGTCCGCTATTACCGCCGTGGCGGCCCCGGCCTTGGTGCCCTTTTCGTCCACTTCGATATAGGTCTTGTGGAGCACCCGGCTGATGAACAGCGGCCCCAGCTCCGAGCGCCCCAGGCCGGACAGGTCCGCCCGGCCCGCGTCAAAGGCGTCCGTCATGCCCAGGGCCTTCAAAGCGCCGTTTAGCTCCACTCCGTACGCGCTCTTGAACTTGGGGATGGCGGCGTAGACCAGGGTTTCCTCCGCCCCCGCCAGAACCTCGTGGAGCCGCTCCCCCGTCAGGGAGTCCAGGTAGTCCTCCAGGGCCGTGCCCTCGTCGGGCAGCAGGGCGGCGAAGGCCCAGCGCCCGCCCTTGTAGAATTTCAGGAAGCCCTGGGCCCCCTGGTCCTTCAGGTAGCGCCCCTCCGAGGAGTACATCAGCGTCACGGGCTGCGCCGCGCCGTCCTCTGTGGTAAAAATCTCGTTCTCCCAGACCTGATCCGTCTCGTAGATTTCCTCCCACTCCGCCTCCAGGGCCAGGGCGTTGACCAGGACCATCACGGTCTCCTCCTGGAGCTCGTCCAGGATTTCCGGGATCATGCCGTGGGTGTTTTTCTCTACCCAGCCGTTGACGTCCCGAACGGCGGCGGCGTCAAATGGAGAGGCGAAAACCTCCGCCCGGTACCACTTTGCCGCGGCCTCCAGGAAGTCCTGATCCGCCTCAAAGCTCCCGCCGTCCCGAATCCAGACGGAGTTGGCCAGGTCCACCCGGCAGTCCTTCTCCTTGGGCAGTTCCGCCGCCCAGGCGGCAAGGGCCCCGTTCAGCCGCTCCGCGGGGAGGCCCAGCACGGCCTCCATCTGTTCCAGCGTTTCGCCCCGCGCCCCGTTGGCGGTCATCCCCAGGGCGGAGAGGACCGACAGGGGGGACACCAGGGCGTTCCCGCTCTCCCAGGTCTCCCGCAGCAGGTCCAGGGAGAACCCCGCCAGGGCGGCGGCGTCCCCCTCCTCCATGCCCGCCTCCAACCGGGCGGGTTCGATGTTTGCCGTCAGGCTCCGGGCTCCCCCGCTGCCGCATCCGGCGAGGCACAGCAAAGCCAGCAGCAGGGCGGATATGCGTTTCAGCGTTTTCATGGCGCAGTCCTCCTTTTCATCCTCTGCCCATATAGACGGCAAAGGAAGGCCGGAGGTTCCGCCCGCGGTAAAATTTTAGTACCAGTCCACCACCCGCACGGAGCAGGTGGCCATGGTGCCGGAGGGCGTGGAGGCGATGATGAGGGCCGTGCCCGGCTGGATGGCGGTGACCACTCCGTACTGGTCCACCACGGCCGTCCGGGTCTCGGAGGAAGTCCAGGTGACGATCTGGGCGTTGACGTTGTTGACGGGGTAGACCACGGCGGTGAGCCGGCCGCTCTGTCCCGGGGACAGCAGCATGGAATTTCGGTCCAGGTAGACCCGGTAGGATTCCTCGTTCATCAGCGCGGTCCCCCGGCGCAGGGTGGGGTCCACCATCCGGGAGACGATCACCGAAGCCGTGTCCCGGGTAATCAGGCTGTTGGGCCGGAAGGTGCCCCAGGCGTCCCCGCCCACCAGGACGCCCGCCCGGTAGAGGCGGTAGATGCCCTGGGCGCCGGGGTCGGACATGGGCACGTCGGGGATGGCCCCGTCCATGACGATGTTGATGCCCCGCAGCGCCTCCGAGGGGAGGGCCTTGGCCATGATGGCGGCGAAGCTCCGCCGGGTGGCGGGGGCGGTGTAGTCGTCGTACTGGTCGGCGGTGACTATGCCCGTGTTCAGGGCGTACTGAAGCCCGCTCATGCCCTCCGGCATGGACCAGCCGTTATAGGTCCGGTGGAGGAGCACCGCCATGGACACCACCTCGCCCAGGGTAACCCGGCCCTGAGGGGCGAAGCGCTGCCCGCCCTCCGCCAGGCCCCGCTCGTAGAGGGTCCGAACGCCGCTCTCATACCAGGCCCCGGCGGGCACGTCGGTGAAAACGCCGGAGTAATAGTCCCGGGTCCTGCGGAAGTTGTTCAGGCCCAGGGCCATGCCGGTCCACAGGTTGGACGAGACGGCGGTCCGCCCGTCCCAGGGACCGTAGGCCATGGCCGCAGGGGCGGCCAGGCTCAGGCACAGCAATGCCGCCAGGAACGTTGAGATGATCTTTTTCACGGGAAGCCCTCCTCTGCGCTGCGCAGTTTGTACGGTTGATTCTGTATAAAATAAGAATATCCCACCGCCCTCCTCCCGTCAAGGGGTTTTGGAAAGATTGGAAGAAAAAGGGGGCGCTCCCGCTTTCCGCGCGGAACGCCCTTTATTTTGGAGCCCGGGGATATGGCGTCGGGTCGTCGGTCAGTCCCGCCAAATAGTCCATGCTGGTGCCCAGCGCCAGGGCAATGCGCCTACACTGTTCAAAGGACATGCTCCGCTTTCCGGTTTCAATTTTGGAGTAATCGCTTTGGTCAATTCCCGTCAGCATCTGCATCTTGACTTGAGAGAATCCGCAATTCTTTCGCAGGTCTTTCAATCTGGACATTCCATCACCCGGTATTATTATGGCAAATTGACCTATTGAAATTAGGGTGAAACTGACCTTTAATATAGCGGAGGGGGGTGAATCGGATGGACACAGAAATAAGAGCGGCATTCCTACGGCCCGGCACGATTGGTAAAAGGGAAAGCGGACGGCTGAGCCGTCCGCTTTTTGTATCCCAACGTCACGCGATTCTCGCCAGCCACTTCAAATCGTAGGGCTCGAAAACCACCTTCTCATAGGCCGCCACGTCCAGAGGGGTCCCGTCCCAGTCCCCGTGAATGTCCCCGTTCTGCTTGATGAGGATATCATAGAGGATGTCGTAGGTTACCCCGTCCGCCGGGTCCGTCTCCACAATGGTGGAGTAGGGCAGGGTCTTGTGGTAGGTCAGCTCCATCCCCTGGTAGTCGAAGTGGAAGCCGCAGCGCATCCGGCAGCCGTCCAGCCCGGTGTAACGGGCGATCTTCTTCAGGTCCTGAAGGATCTTGTCCCCCTCCTCCTCATAGAGGTTGTCCGGCGTGGTGGCGGTGTAGTCGAACCGGAACTGGATGGAGGCTCCGGGGACCTTTTTAAAGCGGTCCAGGTAGGGGATCAGGTCCCGGGCGGGGTAGTCCTTGTACAGCACGCAGTTCACCCGGAAGGGCACGGGAAGCCGGGCCAGTAAATCGTCGTTGGACTCCACCACGTATTTCTGCATGTGCCGGGAGACGTTGATGCAGGTGATTTTGCCCTTGTTCTTCTCCGCGAAGGCCAGGATATCCTCTTCCGTCTGGAACTCGGACACCGGCAGGGTGGTGTTGATATAGACCTTGTGGGTGGTGGGAATCTCGTCCAGCATGGACTGGAGGACCTGGAGGTCGGCGAAGGGCTCGCCGCCGGTGAACACAAAGTCGCAGTAAGGCGTAATGGCGTCCATCCGGCGGATGCTGGCGCGGATCTTTTCGGCCGAGAAGCCGGTCAGGTCCGCGTACTCGCCTTTATTGATGCAGAAGGGGCAGTGGTTCTTGCAGTCGTAGGGAACGAAAACCGTCACCGTCGCGCCGCCCTCCCGCGTCTTGTAGGGATGCTTCATAACGTCGTCTCGCCTTTCCGTCTGTAGTGGTGATGGCACGTCTGGCCGTACACGAACTCCTATTTTAAAGGATTTTCCCCGGAAGGTCAAGAGCAATTCGGAAATTTACCTTTGAAAAATATGCCGGCCTTCTTCCAAAAAGTTTGGCCCGTTCACAAAATACCTCTTGTTTTTGGGAGGGGAAAGGCGTATGATAAAGAAAACAAGCCACAAGATATAGTGGGAGTGGAAAGGAACGGCAACAAATGAGATGGAGCAAACGGGCGGCGGCGCTGCTGCTGGCGGCGCTGCTGCTTCTGCCGACCGCGGCCCAGGCGAGGGACGTTTACAAGGCGCCCCGGGAGGACCGGACCGTGGTGAACGTCCGGCTGACCCTGCCCGGAGAGGCGCCGGAGGCGGCGAAGCTGCCGGAGCTGACGGTGGTCAAGCCGGAGGAGGCCGGGCAGGAATCCCTGACGGTGGTGACGCCGGAACCGGTGAAGCCTCAGGAGGAGGCGCCCCAGGAGCCGGCCAGGCCCCAGGAACCCGCGCCCGCCCAGGAGGCGGAGGAGGAGAAGGGCCCCGCCTTCCCGGAGGCGGAGGACTGGCAGATCCTCCTGGTGAACCCCTGGAACGAGATGCCCGAGGATTACGAGGTCACCCTGAAAACCCTGCCCGACGGGAACAAGGTGGACGAGCGGGCCTACGACAGCCTCACGGCTATGCTGGAGGCCTGCCGGGAGGCGGGGCTGCGGCCCAAAATCTGCTCCTCCTACCGCACCATGTCTAAGCAGACCTATCTCTACAACAACAAAATCGCCCGCCTGCGCAGCGCGGGCTACGGCAGGAAGGCCGCCGAAGCCGAGGCCGGCCGCTGGGTGGCCCGCCCGGGCACCAGCGAGCACCAGCTGGGCCTGGCGGTGGACATCGTATCCCAGTCCTACCAGGCCCTGACGAAGAAGCAGGAGAAGACCGCCGAGCAGAAATGGCTGATGGAGCACTGCTGGGAATACGGCTTCATCCTCCGCTATCCCAACGACAAGAGCGAAATTACCGGCATCGGCTACGAGCCCTGGCACTACCGCTACGTGGGAGTGGACGTGGCCCTGGACGTCCGGGACAGCGGGCTGTGCATGGAGGAGTACTTACTGCTGCGGGAGGAAACCGCGGAAAAACGGTCCTGAACCCGGCGGAGGCGGCGGAAGCCGCCTCCTTTTTTGTCCAACTTGTCCAAAATGTATTGGATGTCCTGTTCAAAAGTCCTGAAAAATGTGGATTCTTCCGTTGAAAAGCCCCGCGAAGTGGCATATAATAAGAAACCGTGAAATTTTATCTTTGATTTTACGGCGGCAAATCCGCCTTGAAAAGGAGCCTGTGAGCTTATGCAGAATGAACACCTGAGAAATATTGCGATTATCGCCCACGTGGACCACGGCAAAACCACCCTGGTGGACGAGATGCTGAAGCAGGGCGGCGTCTACCGGGAAAACCAGGAGGTCGTCGAGCGGGTCATGGACTCCGGCGACCTGGAGCGGGAGCGGGGCATTACCATCCTGGCCAAAAACACCGCCATCCAGTACGGGGACACGAAAATTAACATTGTGGACACCCCGGGCCACGCGGACTTCGGCGGCGAGGTGGAGCGGGTTTTGAAAATGGTCAACGGCGTCATCCTCCTGGTGGACGCCGCCGAGGGCCCCATGCCCCAGACCCGCTTCGTGCTGAGCCGCGCCCTGGAGCTGGGCCACCGGGTCATCGTGGTGGTCAACAAGATCGACCGGCCCGACCAGCGGGTTTACGAGGTCGTCGACGAGGTGCTGGAGCTCCTCATGGACCTGGACGCAACCTCCGAGCAGTTGGACTCCCCCATGCTCTTCTGCTCCGGCCGGAACGGCACCGCCTCCTGCTCCCCCACGGTGCAGGGCACGGACCTGAAGCCCCTGTTCGACACGATTCTCGAGTATATCCCCGCGCCGGAGGCCAACGTGGACGAGCCCTTCCAGATGCTGGTGAGCTCCATCGACTACAACGAGTTCGTAGGGCGCATCGCCATCGGCCGCATCGAGCGGGGCGCCCTGAAGCAGAACCAGGAGATTGCCGTGTGCAACTACCACGACCCGGAGGCCGTGCTGCGCAAGGCCAAGGCCACCGCCATCTACGAGTTCGACGGCCTGGGCCGCAAGGCGGTCACCGAAGCCTTCGCGGGGAACATCATCGCCATGAGCGGCATCCCGGACGTGACCATCGGGGACACCATCTGCGTCCCCGACACGGTGGAGGCCCTGCCCTTCGTGAAGATCTCCGCCCCCACCCTGGAAATGACCTTCTCCGTCAACGACTCCCCCTTCGCCGGGCGGGAGGGCAAATTCGTCACCTCCCGGCAGATCCGGGAGCGCCTGTTTCGGGAGACCCTGCGGGACGTGTCCCTGCGGGTGACGGAGACGGACAAGGAAACCGCCTTCAACGTGGCGGGCCGGGGCGAGATGTCCCTGTCCATCTTGATTGAGACCATGCGCCGGGAGGGCTACGAGTTCCAGGTGTCCCCCGCCCGGGTACTGTATAAGGAGATCGACGGGAAAAAGTGCGAGCCCATCGAGCGGCTGGTGGTGGACGTGCCCGGGGACTGCGTGGGTTCGGTCATCGAGAAGCTGGGCCAGCGGAAGGCCGACATGGTGGAGATGACCCCCGTGGGCAGCCGGATGAAGGTGGAATTTCTCATCCCCGCCCGGGGCCTCTTCGGCTACCGGAACGACTTTTTGACGGACACCAAGGGCGAGGGCATCATGGCCTCCGTCTTCGACAGCTACGCCCCCTATAAGGGCGACATCCAGCGCCGGGGCAACGGGTCCCTCATCTCCTTCGAGACCGGGGAGTCCATCACCTACGGCCTCTTCAACGCCCAGGAGCGGGGCACGCTGTTCATCGGCGCGGGGATCCCCGTCTACGGCGGCATGGTCATCGGCGTGAGCCCCCGGAGCGAGGACATGACGGTGAACGTGTGCAAGAAAAAGCAGCTCACCAATACCCGGGCCAGCGGGTCCGACGAGGCTCTGCGGCTGGTGCCCCCCAAGCAGATGAGCCTGGAGCAGTGCCTGGAGTTCCTGGCGGACGACGAGCTGCTGGAGGTCACCCCCAAGAGTCTCCGGATGCGCAAGAGCATCCTGGACCACGAGAAGCGGATGAAGGCCCTGCACGGGAAGAAGTAAGATACAGGAACATGAAAGTGGAACGCTCCGCGCGGAAAGCGCGGGGCGTTTCTTTTCGCCCCGCTTGTCCCTCCAGGGCCGCCGATGGTCCGGGAGAGCTGGACAGCGGGGGCCCCTTTGGGTATACTGAGGCCAGAGAGGAGGCGGGGCCCATGAAAATCGACGTGACCCTGGACCCGGCGCTGGAGGAGCTGCTGGTGCGGGTGCTCTCCCCCGGGGAGACGGAGGAACTCCGGGCCCTGCTGGCGCGGCTGGAGGAACCCGAACGGCTGACGGGCTTCCGGGGCGGCGAGGCCGTGCCCCTGGACCCCGGGGAGGTCCTGCGGTTCTACGGGGAGGACAAGGAGGTCCGGGCCCAGGTCCTGGGCGGGGAGGTTTACACCGTCCGCCTCCGGCTCTACGAGCTGGAGGAGCGCCTTCCCCGGCGGGCCTTCGTCCGGGTGTCCCACTCGGAGATCGTGAACTGGAAGCGGGTGACGGCCCTGGACCTGAGCTTATCCGGGACCATCCGGGTGACCCTGGAGGGGGGCGTGGTCACCTACGTCTCCCGGCGGTACGTGAAGAAGATCAAGGAGGTGCTGGGGATATGAGCGAGGATCGAAGCGTCCTTCGGGAGCTGGTCCGTCAGGCGATGATCGGGTTTCCCCTGGGGGCGGCCGCGGTATACCTCATCATCCTGCTGGGGAACCATTTCGCCTATCCCGCCCCTACCGGGGTCAGCGTGTACGTGGTGACGGAGGCCCTGGCGGAGCGCTGGGGCAACCCGGCCACGGCGGCCCTGGTTCAGTTTTTCTGGTCCGGGGTCCTGGGGGCGGCGCTGAAGACGGCGGGGGTCCCCTTCCTGCTGGAGCGGCGGACGGCCCTCTGGTCCGCCGTCCACCTTCTGGCGGCGCTGGGCGTGCTGGACGCTCTGGACAACACCGCCAGCGACGCGCTCTATCAGAGCCGCAGTGCCTCGGATGGTGAGATCGTCCTCATCGGCATCGACGACCGGGCCATTGAGGAGCTGGGCCCCTACGGACAGTGGGGCCGGGACATTATCGCCATGACCCTGGAGGCACTGAACCAGTCGGAGGA
>CATNDJ010000023.1 GCA_950097265.1 uncultured Oscillibacter sp. | reverse complement strand
TCCGGCGGGACTCCACCTCCGGCGGGGCCTTCTCCGCCCTGGCGGACTACGTGCTGGAGGGGGGCGGCGTGGTCTTCGGCGCGGCCCTGGACGCCCGGCAGCACCTGCGGCACACCGCCTGCTTCCGCAAGGAGGACCTCTGGCGCCTCCGGGGGGCCAAGTACGTCCAGAGCGACTTGGAGGGCGTCTTCCGGGAGGTCAAAAAATCCCTGGAGACCCGGCAGGTCCTCTTCTCCGGCACCCCCTGCCAGGTGGACGGGCTGTACCGCTATTTAGGGGGCCGCCCGGAGAACCTGACCACCTGCGACCTGGTGTGCCACGGCGTGCCCTCCCCCGGCGTGTGGGAGGACATGGCCCGGTATATCGAAGGCAAGCGGGGCCGGGAGCTCCAGACGGTGCGTTTCCGCAACAAGGTGGAGGGCTGGAAAAACAGCCACCTCACCGCCGTCTACGACGACGGCACCGTGGACACCCACCCTCTCTTTGAGACGGAGTACGGCCGGGCCTTCGGCCGGGCGCTGTTCCTGCGGCCCTGCTGTTACCGCTGCCCCTACGCCAGTTTGAACCGGCCCGGGGACTTCACCCTGGGGGATTTATGGGGCCTCCGGCCCGACGAGCTGCCCGAGCAGCAGCAAAAGGGCGTCAGCCTCCTGCTGGTGAACACCCCCCACGGCAGCCACGTCTTCGACCAGCTCCCCCTGGTCCGGCGGCCCTTCCCCGTGGAACGGGCCATCCTGGGCAATCCCCGGCTGGCCTCCCCCACCGCCCAGCCGGCGGACCGGGCGGCCTTCTTCGCCGCTTACGCTCTGGAGCCCTTCGACCAGGTGGTCCGGAAGTTCTGCGCCTTGCCCCCCCTGCCCGTCCGGGCGGCGGGAAAGGTCCTGCCGCCGGAGGCGAAGGCGAAGCTGCGCCGTGTTCTGAAAAAGGGGTGAGCCGGGCAAAAAATCCCGGGAATCTGCTAAAATCCTCTTGCATTGGAAAACCTGCTGTGGTATGATATTTCAGCATTCCGCACGGCACGCCGACTTTCCGCCGGTGCCCGGGGCCTCAAAATCCCGGGTTGGCGGGGGGGATGAAGCCGCCGGAGGTAAAACTAAAAAAATTGGAGGAACAAACAACATGGCAAATTCCAGCGTCGTATCCATGAAGGCCCTGCTCGAGGCGGGCGTCCACTTCGGCCACCAGACCCGCCGGTGGAACCCCAAGATGGCTCCTTATATCTACACGGAGCGCAACGGCATCTATATCGTCGATCTCCAGAAGACCGTCCGCAAGCTGGAGGAGGCCTATAACTTCGTGCGCCAGCTCAGCGAGTCCGGCCAGTCCCTGCTCTTCGTGGGCACCAAGAAGCAGGCCCAGGACGCCATCCGCGAGGAGGCGGGCCGCTGCGGCCAGTACTACGTCAACGCCCGGTGGCTGGGCGGCATGATGACCAACTTTAAGACCATGCGCACCCGTGTGGACCGGCTGAACCAGCTCAAGGCCATGCAGGAGGACGGCACCTTCGACATGCTGCCCAAAAAGGAAGTCATGAAGCACCTGGGCGAAATCGCGAAGCTCGAGAAGTATCTGGGCGGCGTGAAGGAAATGAAGAAGCT
This sequence comes from uncultured Oscillibacter sp., assembly GCA_950097265.1. Classification (GTDB taxonomy): domain Bacteria; phylum Bacillota; class Clostridia; order Oscillospirales; family Oscillospiraceae; genus Oscillibacter. The sequence continues at coordinate 27,665 of CATNDJ010000023.1, read as the reverse complement.
CCCCGGCGCCCTCTTCATCGTGGACACCCGGAAGGAGCGCAACGCCATCGCCGAGGCCCACAAGCTGGGCATCCCCGTGGTGGCCATCGCGGACACCAACTGCGACCCGGACGAGATCGACTATGTGATCCCCGGAAACGACGACGCCATCCGGGCCATCAAGCTGATCTCCTCCATCATGGCCAACGCCGTGCTGGAGGGCCGCCAGGGCGAGCAGACCGAGGAGGCCGCCCCCGCCGAGGCTCCCGCGGCTGAGTAAACCGACGATACGAATAGATTTGGAGGAAAGCAAATTATGGCTTTTACCGCTGCTGATGTAAAGAACCTGCGCGAGATGACCGGCGTGGGCATGATGGACTGCAAAAAGGCCCTGGTGGCCACCGACGGCGACATGGACAAGGCCGTGGAGTGGCTCCGGGAAAAGGGCATGGCCGCTTCCGTGAAAAAGGCGGGGCGCATCGCCGCCGAGGGCATGGCCTACGCCGCCGTCATCGACGGAGTGGGCGTGGTGGTCGAGGTCAACGCCGAGACCGACTTCGTGGGCAAAAATGAAAAATTCGTGGACTTCGTCAAGGGCGTGGCCGCCACCGCGGCCAAGGAGAACCCCGCCGACCTGGACGCGCTGATGGAGTGCAAATACAACGGGACCGATCTCACCGTCACCCAGCAGCAGCAGGAGATGGTCCTGGTCATCGGCGAAAACATCAAGGTCCGCCGCTTCGCCCGGTACGCCGAGGGCGTGTCCGTGCCCTACGTCCACGCCGGGGGCAAGATCGGCGTGCTGGTGAACCTGGAGACCGGCCTGTCCGCCGAACAGGTCACGGACCTGGGCAAGAACATCGCCATGCAGATCGCCGCCCTGAACCCCCGCTTCTGGGATAAGTCCCAGGTGACCCAGGAGGTCCTGGACGAGGAAAAGAAGGTCATGCTGGCCCAGATGGAGAACGACCCCAAAATGGCCGGCAAGCCCGAGCAGGTCCGGGAAAAGATCGTCATGGGCAAGCTGAACAAGTTCTACGCCGAAAACTGCCTGCTCCAGCAGGACTCCGTCCGGTCCGACGTGTTCGAGGGCACCGTGGAAGCCTATATCGCCCACGCGGCCAAGGAGCTGGGCGGCGAGATCAAGTTCAAGGACGCCATCCGCTTTGAAAAGGGCGAGGGCATTGAGAAAAAGCAGGAGAACTTCGCCGACGAGATCGCCTCCCTGGTGAAGGGATAAGCCCCCCTGCTTTATGAAAGAAAACGTCCGGAGCAGTTCGCCATGAACTGCTCCGGATGTTTTTGCAGGCGCCGGGGCCGCCGGAGCGGGCGGCGAAAAAAGGAACCCTTTCCCCGATTGACATTTTCTCTCCGGGGAAGCATAATGGGATGAGAATGCGAAAGGAGCCTTTTCCATGGACACCATCTATATCACCGGCCACCGAAATCCGGACACGGACTCCGTCGTCGCCGCCATGGCCTACGCCGCCCTCCAAAACGCCCTGGGCAACCGCCAGTACCAGGCCGCCCGCCTGGGCCAGATCAGCGACGAGACCCAGATCGTCCTGGACCGCTTCGGCTTCCAGCCCCCCAGGCTCATCGACAACGTGCGCACCCAGGTCCGGGACCTGGACTACGACACGCCCCCCACCCTCTCCGCCGCCGCCACCGTCAGCCGTGGCTGGACGGCCATGCAGGGGGGCAACCTCTCCATCCTCCCCGTGGCCAACGAGGACGGGACTCTCTACGGCACCCTCTCCGCCGGGGACGTGGCCAACTACGACATGACCACCGTCCACAACCCCCGGGTAGAGGACATCCCGGTCTACAACCTCATCTCCGTCCTGGAGGGCAAGCTGCTCCACGAGAGCGCCGGTACGCCGGACCTGGTCTCCGGCGAGGTGACCATCGCCCTGCCCGCCAGCCGGGAAAACCTGCTCTTCTCCAGCCCGGACAGCGTGGTGATCTGCGGCGACCAGCCGGACATGGTCCAGCGGGCCCTGGACCTCCAGGTGAACTGCGTGGTGATCTGCCAGGGGGAAATCCCCCAGGAGCTGCTGGAGCGGGCGGGGAAAACCTGCGTCATCTCCACCCCTATCGACGCCTACCAGGCTCTCCGGCTCATCTTCCACGCCCTGCCCATCGCCCGGGTGTGCAAGAGCAGCGACCTGGTCTGCTTCCACCTGGACGACTACATCGACGACGTGCAGAACGCCGTCTTGGAGAGCCGCTTCCGGGCCTACCCCATTTTGGACGAGGAGGAGAAGGTGGTGGGCATGCTGTCCCGCTATCACCTGCTCCGCCCCCGGCGCAAGCGGGTGGTGCTGGTGGACCACAATGAGAAGTCCCAGTCCGTCATCGGGCTGGACCAGGCGGACATCCTGGAGATCATCGACCACCACCGCCTGGCGGACATCCAGACCTCCAACCCCATCCACGTCCGGAACGAGGCCGTGGGAAGCACGAACACCATCATTGCGGAGATGTACCAGGAGAAGGGCCTGATGCCCACGGCGAACATGGCGGGGCTCATGGCGGCGGCCATCGTGTCGGACACCGTCATGTTCAAGTCCCCCACCTGCACCCAGCGGGATATCGACATCGCCGGCCGCATGGCCCGCATCGCAAGCGTCCGGCTGGAGGACCTGGGCCAGGCCATCTTCTCCGCCGCCTGCGGGGACGACAAGACCGCCGAGGCCATGCTGAAGACGGACTACAAGGAATTTCACATCGCCGGGCATAACCTGGCGGTGAGCCAGATCACCACCATGGACTCCGACCGGCTCTTAAAGCGGCTGGACGAGTTCCTGAAAATCATGGCCGAGACCCGGGAGAAGCGGGGCCTCCAGAGCGTGGTGCTGATGATCACCGACGTGCTGCTGGAGGGCACCCAGCTCCTCTTCGTGGGGGACGAGGACACCATCCGCCAGGCGTTTGGAATCAAGGGGGAGGAGAACTTTGCCTTCCTGCCCAAGATCATGTCCCGGAAGAAGCAGGTGATTCCCATGCTGTCGGCCCTCTGGGGCTGATACTCGCCCTGGCGGGCGGGGCGGATTGGCGGCCAGCGATGGCTGGTCCAATGCACCCCCCATTTCGTCGGAAGAAATTCCGCTCTGCTCCGTCCCCGCCTGGCGGCGAGGACTGCGCCCGCTCCATTCCTTCCTCCTCTCCCCACAAAATCTACGATTTTGCGGGGGCCCCTCTTTTGCGAAAAGAGAGAATGCGCCGTGCACGGTGGAAGAGAGAAAACGGGGGCGCGCAGAACGTGCCGACTGTTTATTTACGCAAGTCTTCTGCCCGCGGCGTGGTGCGAGCGGGGGTTTGGAGATTGTCGAATCGACGTTCTTCTCTTTCCGCTGCCGCTCACCTGGCGCTTGCGTCAGAACTGCGCCATAAGCTCTGCCATGAGCTGCGCACCAAAACGAACGCCGTTGTAAAAGGCTTCCTCTGATTGACGGTCCGCAAGAACGCAGATGCCTGCCTTTAGCTTTTCCGCTGTCTCTTCATCTGCCGCGCGGAGTTGAGCGGCAACATGCCGCTCCCCCGGTGTTTGAGGGGAATCAATGCTACAGAGCGTCTGATAAGAAAGCGGATCATCGTGGTAAATGGCGTTTAAAAGATTCGACATGTGTTTTCCCTTTCCAAAAAACTATTTGTGCGTTATATTGATGGTAACACGCAAATAGTGTGATGTCAAGAGGTTTTATGGAAGTTAAAGCTATTTTTGGAGAAAGGCTCCGGGAGCTGCGGCAGAGAGCTGGGCTCCAGCAAAATGAATTGGGAGAAAAGCTTGGACTGTCAAGCAACGGAGTTGGTATGATGGAGCGCGGCCACCGGGGGACCACGATTGAGAAGGTGGTTTTGCTGGCGGAGTATTTCCATGTATCTGCGGACTATCTGCTGGGGATTACGGACGACCCCACTTGGCGGGGGCCGGAGGAAAGCGCGGACTAACGGAAGGCAAAAAAGGCGGCCCGAAGGGCCCATACTTCCTTTTCTCTTTTGGACCGTGCACGGCCCGTTTTCTCTTTTCCTTCTGGAAGGAAAAGAGAAAATGGGGGGTGCAAAGGACCAGCCATCTTCATGGCTGCTGACCACCCCGCGCGTCAGCGCCGGAAAAACCTCCCCCTTTCAGGGGAAAAAGAAGGAGGCCCCGCCATGCCCCAGGCATCGGATTTCACCCATCTTTTTGACGACGACATTAACCTGCGGGGCCTCTTCGACATCCTCAGCCCCGAAAACAACCTGGTCCTGGCGGACGACATGATGCTCTCCGACGCCAAGGGGATCATCCTCCGGGTCAGCGAGAGCTACGAGAAGAACTTCGGCTTTGTCCACGACTCCATCGTGGGCCGCTCCGCCTTTGATTTGGAGGCCGACGGCACCTTCTCCCCCTGCGTCACCGCCGAGGTCATCCGCCAGCGGCGGAAAATCACCGCCACCCAGACCATCAATCACGCCCACAAAAACGTCATGACCGTGGGCATCCCCCTGTTCGACAGCAGCGGGGAGCTGAAATTCGCCGTCTGCTTCAACACGGTGTCCATGGAGCAGATCAACGCCATCCAGCGGAACTACCGCCACCTCCAGGACTCCCTTCAGCAATACTCCCAGGAGATCGCCGAGCTCCGCACCCGGGCCACCTCCACCAGTTTGATCTTCAAGAGCGCCTCCATGCAGCGCCTCTGGACGCTGATGCAGAACACGGCCAACACAAAAGCCAACATCCTGATTACCGGGGAAACCGGCGTGGGGAAAAGCGCCGTGGCCAAGGCCATCCACGCCATGAGCAGCCGGGCCGACGGGCCCTTCATCGAGGTCAACTGCGCCGTCCTCCACGAGAACCTCATCGAGTCGGAGCTCTTCGGCTATGAGAAGGGGGCCTTTACCGGGGCCGCCAGCGGGGGGAAAATCGGCAAAATCGAGCTGGCCCAGAACGGCACTCTCTTCCTGGACGAAATCGGCGAGCTTCCCCCCCACATCCAGTCCAAGCTCCTCCAGCTCATCCAGGAAAAGACCATCGAGCGCCTCTCCGGCAACAAGCGCATCGAGCTGGACTTCCGCCTCTTGGTGGCTACAAACAGGAACCTGGAAGAGGCGGTCCAGCGGGGCCTCTTCCGCTCCGACCTCTTCTACCGGCTCAACGTCATCCGCATTCACATCCCGCCCCTCCGCCAGCGGCGGGAGGACGTGCTTCCCCTGGCCCACCAGTTCCTGGCCCGGTTCTGCGGGGAGTACGAGAAGAATCTCACCTTCAGCCCCCGGCTCCTGGCCTTCTTGGAGCGGTACGACTGGCCGGGAAACGTCCGGCAGCTTGAAAACCTGGTGGAGCGGCTGGTGATCACCGTCCAGGACCCCATCATCGACCTGGGGCACCTGCCCCCGGAGTACGACGCGGGCTCCGCCGCTCCCACCCCCTCTCAGGAGGGCACCCTGGCGGAGCGGATGGACGCCTACGAGGGCCAGATTGTCCGGGAGTCCTACCGCCGCTGGGGCACCACCGTGGCCGTGGCCAAGGAACTGGGCATCTCCCAGGCCACGGCGGCCCGGAAGGTGGCCAAGTACGTGAAGTAGGGGAGGGGCTCTGCCCCCTCCCGTTTCCCCGGAAGCGCTCTTTTCCAGAAGGCGGGGCGGGACAGAGCCCGCTCCCTACCAGTAGGGGCGGACCTGCGTGTCCGCCCGCCTCAACCGTGACAGGAGGACCCCATGAGCCTTGTCCAGTTAAAAACCGAGCTGCGCCAGGAGCTGAAGCTGACCCCCCAGCTCATGCAGTCCATGGAGGTCCTCCAGATGACCTCCCAGGAGCTCCTGGAATACCTCTCCCGCCAGGCGGAGGAGAACCCCCTGCTGGACCAGTCCGACCCGCCGGAGCGGGCCTATGCGGAGCTGCGCCGCCAGGCCGGGTGGATCGACGGCGGCGTCCGGGACCGGGCCAGCTTCGCCCACGAGGAGACGGCCCCGGAGGCCGGGGCCGTGGACTCCCGGCTGGAGAGCCTGGCCGCCTTCCTCCGGGACCAGATTCACCGCCTCCGGCTCCCCAAGCCCCTGACGGCCCTGTGCGAGTACCTGGCGGAGCTGGTGGACGAGGACGGCTATCTTGCCCAGGAGGACCTGAACGGCCTGGAGGGGATGAAAATCCCCCAGGCCCTCATCGACCAGGCCCTGGACGCCCTCCAGAGCCTGGACCCCCCCGGCGTGGGGGCCCGGTCGTTGTCCGAGTGCCTGCTGCTCCAGCTCAGCCGCCGGGGCGGGGCGGATCCCGCGGCTATGGAGATCGCCGCCCGGTTCCTCCCGGAGCTGGGGCGGAAGCACTACGCCGCCATCGCCCAGAAGCTGGGGACCACGGTCCAGGCCGTCCGGGAGGCGGAAAAAACCATCGCCTCCCTGGAGCCCCACCCCGGCCGGGCCTTCCAGCCCGCCGAGCCCGCCGTCTACGTCCGGCCCGACGTCTTCGTGGCGGAGCTGGAGGGGGAGTGGACGGTGGTTCTGAACGAATACTACCTCCCCCGGGTCTCCGTCAACGATTACTACCTGCGCCTTTTGAAGACCTCCGACGACAAGGAGACCCGGGACTACCTCCGCCAAAAGCTCCAGCAGGCCAAGTGGCTGCTGGACAGCCTGGAGCGCCGGGGCGGCACTCTCCGCCGCTGCGCCGAGGCGGTGCTGGAAGCCCAGAGGCCCTTTTTCACCGGCGAGACCCAGGCCCTGACCCCCATGACCCTTTCCGCCCTGGCGGAGGGCCTGGAGCTCCACCCCTCCACGGTCTCCCGGGCCGTCCGGGGGAAGTACCTCCAGTGCCGCCAGGGTACATATCCCCTCCGGTATTTCTTCAGCCTTCCCGTCAGCGGCGGCGTGTCCCGCCAGGCGGCGAAGCAGTCCCTGCTCTCCCTCATCCGGGAGGAGGACCCCCGCCGCCCCCACAGCGACCAGGACCTGTGCCGCCTCCTGGCGGAACGGGGCGTCCGGGTGGCCCGGCGGACGGTGACCAAGTACCGCCTGGAGCTGGGCCTGGGGTCCTCGGCGGCAAGGCGGAAATAAGCGCACATAAAAGCTCCCCGCCAAAATGGCGGGGAGCTCTTTGCGCATACGGGAAAAACTTACTCAGCGGCCTCCTGCGCGGCGGGCGCAAAGGCGGCGCGATAGAGGAAGGTCACAATTTGACCCCGGGTGCAGGTCTTCTCGGGCTCGAAGGTGGTGCCGTCTCCGGTGCCGGCAGTGATTTCCTTTTCCACGGCCCAGGCCACGGCCCCGGCGTAATCCGCCTCTTTGTCCACATCGGTGAAGGTTTTCTCACTCTCCGCCTCGGGCTTCCCGGCCACGCCCCACATGAAGCCCACGGCCATGACACGGGTACAGGGGGCGGAGACGTCCTGGTCCTCAGCAATCAGCTTCTGCTCCACAGCCCACTTGGCGGCGGAATCACGGTCGGCGGTTCCCTCGGCCGCGCCGGGCTTGCCGTTGGCGCGCCACAGGAAGGTGAGGATGTGGGACACGGTGCAGGTGTCGGAGGGGCCGAAGGTGGTCTCGGTCTTTCCGGTGGTGATGCCCTCTTCCACGGCCCAGTCAATGGCCTTGGCGAAGGGAGAGGCGGGGGCCACGTCGGTGAACTTGGGGGCGGCGGGGGTTTCGGTCTCGGCGGGCTCCTCGGTCCGGGCGCCGGGCTTCACGTTCTGGACCTGGTCCACGTTTTTCTTGGCGTCGTAGGTCTCGGAGGCGTCGTAGTTAAACTCCAGCTCCGTGGTGATTTTGTCGCTCTTGGGGGTGAACCAGATGGCGCCGTCCAGGCTCATGGTGCACTCCGCCAGCACGGTGGCGCCCGCGGGGACCTCGGCGTCCACATCCAGCTTGCCGTCCTTGTCAAAGAAGAACATGGTTCCGCAGTTGTTGGCGTCCGGCTTGATGTCTTCGCCCTTCATTTTTTTGTTGGACCCGTTGTAGACCACTTTGCAGTCAATGTTGGGTCCCACGCCCGCGTCGCCTTCCTTGGTGGCCATTTTATAGTCCCAGCGGGAGGCGAAGTACACGCCGTTCTCGTCGGGCTTCAGCATGGTGCGGATTTCCTTGGTCTCGTCGGTGGTTCCCTTGCAGTCCTTGAAGTCCTGGATGAGCTGGACGGAGCCCGCGGGGGCCTCGGCCTGCTCCTGGGCGGCGGAATCCAGGGGGAAGGCGTCCGCATTCTTGGCGTCTTCCGGCTTGGCGTCCTTGTACTGGAACTTCACGGCCATCTCCAGGTCCTCGGTCTTGGGCATGGCGATGACGGTCCAGGTTTCCAGGTCCACCTTGAACTTGGCGACCTTTTTCGCGTCGTCCGGGGCGCTTTCGGTGCTGGTCTCCACCTTGCCGTCCAGTTCAAAGACGCTGACCTTTACTTCCTTCAGGCCGTCCAGCTTCAGCTCTTCGGTTTTGACCTTGTAATCCTCTCCCTTGTAGGTGACGGTGAGGCTGATGTTTTCCACGTCGTACTTCCAGGGGGAGATGTAGTAGCCGCCCTCTACGTCCACGTAGGTGGCGGTTCCCTTTCCATCGTCCACGCCCTCGGTCTGGAAGTCGTGCTTGACCTTCATTTCCTTGGCGGTGTAGATGGTGCTGGCAAAAGCCGCGGGAATCATGGCGCAGATCATGGCCAGCGTAAGCAGCAGGGACAGGAACTTTTTCATTGGTATGCCTCCATTCGATTTGGGGGGGCGTTCCGCCGGTAAACCCAGTCTAAAGTAATTTCAGTATAGCACCAAAAACTGTCAGTTTCAATTCGTCCGCCGCCGAAATACAAACGTTTGCATTGTACACTTTTACGATACTTCCCCGTTTCTTTGCGCACATCCCGCCGGGCGGATTTTCCCGGGTCCGGACAGTGTGAGGCCCCGCGTCCTTGGGGCGCGGGGCCTTTGGGGATGGTTTCTCGCTCCGGCGGGGCGCGCCGCCGGGAAGAGAGGAAAGGAATGGCGGCGGGAGCCGCCGTGTGTGTGGGACCTCTCCCCCCGGTTGGGCGTCCGCCGGAAACATAAAAGCGGTGCCGAGCCGCAGACTCAGCACCGCATAGCGCTTGGGATATGCGAACGCACGGCCTCTTCCCGTTCCCGCGTCCTCGCTATCCGCCCTTGCAAAAGGGCGGGAGAATGGGTATAATAGGCGTGTGGTGCAGTAAAAACTGCTGTGCTGAGTGGTACCGTCACTCGTACAGGGCCGTCGGGTGTTCGCGGCACACGGCGGCCTGCCGCGTTTCATGTTTCCGTATCCTATTTTAGCCTGAATTTCCCCAAATTGCAAGGGCTTTTCCGCAAAAGCCGGCGGGCAAATCGGCCTGGAGATTTTTCCCTTTCCCGTTTTTTTGCCCCGCCCCCCTTGCATCCCGGAAAAAGATGTGCTATACTGATTTTACTTTCGCGGTTAGGAGGAGCTAACTTTGCAGAAACGCACCCACACTCTGCTGGCCCAGACGCTGCTGCGCAGCGAGACGGGCTTTGCCGCCCGGCGCTTCGAACTGGCCTTTCTCTTCGGGTCCTTTCAGCCGGACGTGAATCCCCTCAGCTACCTGAAGGGCTCCCTGCACTACAACAAGCTCAAGGGCCACAACTATGCCAATTCCCGGGCCTACATCAACGCCAAAATCCGGAAGCTCCAGCGCCGCCGCCGGTGGACCATGTGGCAGTACTACACCCTGGGGAAGCTGACCCACTATCTGGCGGACGCCTATACATACCCCCACAACCCGGACTACCCCGACAGCATGCTGGACCACCACAACTACGAGACGGATTTCCGCCGCTTCATGCGGGGATATCTGGCCCACCAGCACCTCCGCCGCCAGCAGGCCCGCCGGGACCTGGTCGCCGCCCTGGAGGAGCTCCACGAGCAGTACATGGCCACCCGGGCCAGCATGGTCCGGGACGCCAGCTATATCCTCAAGGCCACCAGCCTGTTAATGGCCGGGTGTCTGCCCGCGGCATAATTAGCCGGAGCGCACAAAGAGAGGCTTTTCCCGCCCGCCGCATTTGTAGGAACTCACAGTTTTCATTTCTTCGGCCTTGTGTTATGCTTTAAACATCTAAAGAGTCAAAGGGGACCGAACCATGACCGCCACTGCCCGCACCGCTGAATACGGCTTCTTCTACTTTAGCTTTACCTATTTTGGTAAGGCTTTTCGTGGTTTGGCTGTAACCGAGCGCGTGTGAGCTTCCGGCCCCTCTCAGGACCAGAGTCAGAAGCGGCCCGCAGCCAGACCGGCTGCGGGCCTTTTTGCATCTCCCCGGAAACGAACTTTTTTTAGGAGGAATCCGCCATGATTGTCATTCTGAAGCACAACCCCAACCGGGACCAATTGGACAGCCTCATCTCCTGGCTCCAGGAAAAGGGGGTCACCATTCACACTAGCATCGGCGAGGCCAACACCATCTTAGGGCTGGTGGGGGACACCTCCAAGCTGGACATCGACCTGATTGCCGCCCTGGACATCGTCCAGGACGTGAAGCGGGTCCAGGAGCCCTACAAGAACGCCAACCGGAAATTCCACCCGGAAGACACCGTCATCCCCGTGGGGAACACCCAGATTGGCGGGGGCGCCCTGACCATCATGGCGGGCCCCTGCTCCGTGGAGAGCGAGGAGCAGGTGGTGGCCATCGCCAAGGCGGTGAAGGCCAGCGGGGCCACCATGCTTCGGGGCGGGGCCTTCAAGCCCCGGACCTCTCCCTACGCCTTCCAGGGCCTGGGGGCCAAGGGCATCGAGTATCTGAAGGTGGCCCGGCAGGAGACGGGGCTGCCCATCGTGACGGAGCTGATGGATGTAACCCAGCTTCCGCTGTTCAAGGACGTGGACGTGATTCAGATCGGGGCCCGGAACATGCAGAACTTCGACCTTCTCAAGGCCGTGGGGCACCAGGACAAGCCCGTGATGATCAAGAGGGGCATGTCCGCCACCTATGAGGAGTGGCTGATGAGCGCCGAGTACGTCATGGCCAGCGGAAACGAAAACGTCATCCTCTGCGAGCGGGGCATCCGGACCTTTGAGAGCTTCACCCGGAACACCCTGGACCTGGCCACCATTCCGGCCATGCGCACCCTGACCCACCTGCCCATCATCATCGACCCCAGCCACGCCACGGGCAAATATTGGCTGGTGGAGCCCCTGGCCCGGGCCGCCGTGGCCGCCGGGGCCGACGGCCTCCAGATTGAGGTCCACAACGACCCGGCCCACGCCCTGTGCGACGGGCCCCAGTCGCTGAAGCCCGACGTGTTCAACCCCCTGGCGAAGAAGCTCTTGAAGCTTCACGCCTTTATGAAGGACCTGGATAACGCGTAAGGAGGACGGGTGATGAAAGTCGGCATTGTCGGCCTGGGGCTCATCGGCGGCTCCATGGCGAAAAGCGTCAAGGCCCGGACGGCCCACACCGTCTACGGCGCGGACCTGGACCAGGAGACCATGGCCCTGGCCCGGATGAGCGGGGCCATCGACGCGCCCCTGACGGAGGAGAACCTGCCCCGGTGCGATCTGATTCTGGTGGCCATCTGCCCCGGCGCGGCGGTTCGTTGGGTGCGGGACCACGCGGAGCAAATCGCCAAGTCCGCCATCCTGGTGGACCTGTGCGGCGTGAAGCGGGTGGTGGTGGAGGCCCTGGCCCCCATCGCCGAGGAACACGGCTTCGCCTACATCGGCGGGCACCCCATGGCCGGCAAGGAGCGGGGGGGCTTCACCGCCTCTTCCGAGGACCTGTACGCCGGGGCCTCCATGATTCTCACCCCGGACAAGCGGACGGACATGCAGCTTTTGGAGACGCTGAAGGCCTTCTTCCTGGACGTGGGCTTCGCCGGGCTGACCTTCTCGGACCCGGAGGAGCACGACCGCATCATCGCCTTCACCTCCCAGCTGGCCCATATCACCTCCAGCGCCTACGTGAAGTCCCCCGAGGCCCAGCGCCGCCGGGGCTTCTCCGCCGGGAGCTTCCAGGACATGACCCGGGTGGCCCGGCTGGACGAGGACATGTGGACGGAGCTGTTTCTGGACGACGCGGACTATCTGGTGAAAGAGCTGGATATCCTGATTGACAACCTCGCCGCCTATTCGGCGGCCCTGAAATCCGGCGACGCGGAGCGGGTCCGGGCCCTGCTGAAAGAGGGCCGGGAGCTGAAAGCCACCGCCGGTGGAAATTGATAAGGAGGAACGGCCATGCGGACGATCCCTGTCAAGACGAACCCGCCCTACGCCGTGACCATCGGCCCCGGCCTTTTGCGGGAGTGCGGAGCGCGGCTGAAAGAGGTCCTTCCCCTCTGCCGCATCGCGGTGGTGACGGACTCCGCCGTGGGACCGCTGTACCTGAAGGCCGTGACGGAGAGCCTGAAAGCGGCCGGGTACGCCGCCGGCGCGTTTACGTTCCCCGCCGGGGAGGGGAGCAAGAATTTCTCCACCCTGTCGGACATCCTGGAGTTTCTGGCGGGGGAGCGTTTGACCCGCGGGGACTGCCTCATCGCCCTGGGGGGCGGCGTGGTGGGGGACATGGCGGGCTTTGCCGCCGCCTGCTACCTCCGGGGCATTCGGTATATCCAGATGCCCACCACCCTCCTGTCCGCCGTGGACTCCTCCGTGGGGGGCAAGACCGCCATTGACCTGAAGGCCGGGAAAAACCTGGCCGGGGCCTTCCTCCAGCCCGCCGCCGTGCTGTGCGACACGGACTGCTTAAAGACCCTTCCCCCCGCCGTTTTTGCCGGCGGGGCCGCGGAGGCCATCAAAACCGGCGTGCTCTGCGACGAGAGCCTCTTCGCCCTCTTCGAGGACGGGACGCTGGACGTGGACCCGGCGGAGGTGATCGTCCGGTGCGTGGACTACAAAGCCGGCGTGGTGGAGCGGGACGAAAAGGAGCAGGGAGAGCGGAAGCTCCTGAACCTGGGCCACACCGTGGGCCACGCCATTGAGAAGTGCAGCGGGTACACGATTCCCCACGGCCACGCCGTGGCGGCGGGGCTGGCCGTCATGGCCCGGGCGGCGGAGTGCCTGGGGTGGACGGAGGAGCCCCTGGCGGCCCGCGTCTGCGCCTGCCTCGCGAAAAACGCCCTGCCCGTCTCCACGGAGTTCTCCCCCGAGGCCCTGGCGGAGGCGGCCCTGGCGGACAAAAAGCGGGCCGGGGACTCCATCACCCTGGTGGTCCCCAGGAAAATCGGCCTTTGCGAATTGAAGACCATGCCCGTGGCGGAGCTGCCGCCCGTCATCCGGGCGGGATGGGAGGCGTAGATGGACGTTCAGATTACCCCCCGCCGCCTCTCCGGGGTGGTGACCCCGCCCCCCAGCAAGTCCCTGGCCCACCGCTGGATTCTCGCCGCCTCCCTGGCGGCGGGGGTCAGCGCCATCAAAAACGTGGCCTTCTCCGAGGACGTCGAAGCCACCCTCCGCTGCATGGAGGCCCTGGGAGCCCGGTGGGAGACCGCGGAAGACGGCCTCCGCGTCTTTGGTATCGGCGGGGAGCGCCGCCCCTTTGGGGAGCTGCCCCGATTCGACTGCGGGGAGTCCGGGTCCACCCTCCGGTTTCTGATTCCCATTGCCCTGACCGTGGACCAGGGGGGCGTGTTCACGGGCCGGGGGCGGCTGATGGAGCGGCCCCAGCAGCCCTACTTCGACCTCTTTGACCGGCGGGGGATTTCCCACGCCCTGGAGGACGGCGCGCTGACCGTCCGGGGCAGCCTGACCCCGGGGGAATACCGCCTCAGGGGGGATGTGTCCAGCCAGTTTTTCACAGGGCTCCTCATGGCCCTGCCCCTGCTGGAGGGGCCCAGCGTGGTTCTCAGCACCACGAAGCTGGAGTCCGCCTCCTACGTCTCCATGACCATGGGCGTGCTGGAGCGCTGCGGCGTCCGGGTGCGCTGGTCCCCGGCCCTCAATGGCTTCGGCGTCGAGCCGGGGGTTTACGCCCCCTTTGAGGAAACCGTGGAGGCCGATTGGTCCCAGGCGGCCTTCTGGTACGCCGCCATCGCCCTGGGGAGCAACCTGCGCCTGCGGGGCCTCAAGGGCCAGTCCCCCCAGGGGGACGCGGCGGTGGTGGGCCACGCCAAAAAGCTGGCCCTCACGGGAGAGGTGAAAATCAGCCTCTCCGACTGCCCGGACCTGCTGCCTCCCCTGGCGGTCATGGCCGCCGTCCGGCGGGGCACCACTCACTTCACCCACGCCGCCCGCCTCCGGCTGAAGGAGAGCGACCGGCTTTCCACCGTGACCGCGATGCTGAAGGCCCTGGGGGGCGCGGTCTCGGAGGAGGAGGACGGCTTGACGGTCTACGGGGTCTCCACCCTCCCCGGCGGCACGGTGGACGGGGCGGGGGACCACCGCATCGTCATGGCCGCCGCCATCGCCGCCACCCGCTGCCAGGGAAGCGTCACCATCCGGGGAGCCGAGGCGGTGAAGAAGTCCTACCCCAGCTTCTGGCGGGATTACGAGAACTTAGGAGGTGCGGTCCATGTCCTCTGACTTTGGAAGGATACTCCATATCAGCGTCTTCGGCCAGTCCCACGGGCGGGCCATCGGCGTGGTGATCGACGGCCTGCCCGCCGGGGAGGAAATCGACCTGGAGGAGCTCCAGCGCTTCCTGGACCGCCGGAGGCCGGGAACAGGGCCCCTGTCCACCGCCCGGAAGGAAACGGATATCCCGGAGTTCCTCTCCGGCCTGGAGGACGGAAAGACCTGCGGCGCGCCGCTGTGCGCCGTCATCCAAAATGCCGGCCAGCGCTCGAAAGATTACGGAGAGCTGGCCGACAAGCCCCGCCCGGGCCACGCGGACTTCACCGCCTGGGCCAAGTGGGGCGGCCATGCCGACATGCGGGGCGGAGGCCACTTCTCCGGCCGCCTGACGGCCCCCCTGTGCGTGGCGGGGGGGATTGCGAAACAGCTTCTGGCCCGCCGGGGCGTCTTCGTGGGGGCCCACCTGGCCGCCGTGGCGGGGATTCCCGACCGGCCCTTCCCCCTGTACCCCACGGCGGAGCTCTTTTCAGAAATTGCCGCCAAGCCCTTCCCCGTCCTGGACGAGGAGGCCGGGGAGCGGATGCGCTCCGCCATCCTGGCGGCGAAGAACGATTTGGACAGCGTGGGGGGCGTGATTGAATGCGCCGCCGCCGGCCTGCCGCCCGGGCTGGGGGACCCCATGTTCGAGGGCGTTGAAAACCGCCTGGCGGCGGCCCTCTTCGGCATTCCCGCCGTCAAGGGCGTGGAGTTCGGCGAGGGCTTCCGGGCGGCGGAGCTCCGGGGCTCGGAGAACAACGACCCCTTTGCCATGAAAGACGGGGAAGTCCGGGCGGAGACCAACCACGCCGGGGGCATTCTCGGGGGCATCACCACGGGCATGCCCCTGGTGCTCCGGGCGGCGGTGAAGCCCACGCCGTCCATCGGGAGGGCCCAGAGGACCGTCAGCCTCTCCTGTATGGAGAACACGGATCTGACCATCCACGGGCGGCACGACCCCTGCGTGGCCCACCGGGCGGTCCCGGTGGTGGAGGCGGTGACCGCCGCCGTACTTCTGGATATGTTATTGGAGGGAAATCATGGAACTTTCTGACATCCGCGCCAAGATTGACGCTGTTGACGACCAATTGCTGAAGCTCTTCCTGGAGCGCATGGACCTGGCGGAAGAAGTCGCCGCCTACAAGAACGAACACCATCTCCCCATTTTAAACAAGGAGCGGGAACGGGCGGTGCTGGCCAAGGTGACGGAGAACGCCGGAAGCCGGGAGCGCTACGCCTACCACCTCTTCTCCACCCTCTTCGAGCTGGCCCGGTCCCGCCAGGCGGAGCTGATCGACGCGCCCACAAACGTCGGGGTCCAGGTCCGGGCCTGCCTTCAAAACCGGGACCAGCTCTTCCCCCAGACGGGGCTGGTGGCCTGCCAGGGCATCGAGGGGGGCAACTCCCAGGCGGCCTGCGACAAGATGTTCCCCCGGGGAAATCTCATGTATGTCAAGACCTTCGACGCCGTGGTCTCCGCCGTGGAGGCGGGCTTCTGCAAATTCGGCGTGCTGCCCATTGAGAACAGCTCCAACGGCTCCGTCCGGGCGGTCTACCAGCTTTTGCAGGAGCACAGCCTGACCATCGTCCGCTCCACCCGCCTGTGCATCCGCCACGAGCTGCTGGCCCTGCCGGGGGTGAAGCTGGCGGACGTGACGGAAATCTACTCCCACCCCCAGGCCATCGGCCAGTGCAGCCGCTTCCTGGACGGGCTCAAGGGGGTCAAGGTCATCCCCTGCGACAACACCGCCGCCGCGGCGAAGCTGGTGGCCGAGTCGGGAAACCGCCGCGCCGCCGCCATCTCCTCCCACCCCTGCGCGGCGCTGTACGGCCTGGAGTGCCTCACCGGCCAAATCCAAAACAGCGACAATAACTACACCCGCTTCATCTGCGTGGCCAAGGACCCGGTGATCTACGCCGGGGCCAGCCGGGTCAGCCTCATCATCGCCTTTGAGAACAAGCCCGGCGCCCTCTATGAAATGCTCTCCAAGCTGGCGGCCCTGGACATCAATATGACCAAGCTGGAGTCCTGCCCCGTCTCCGGCAGCGACTTCGAGTTCATCTTCTTCATTGAGCTGGAGGCGGACCTGCGGGATTCCAGCGTGCGGGCCTGTCTGGAGGAAATGGAGCGCAGCTGCGCCCAGTTCCACTTCCTGGGGCACTACGCGGAAGTATAAGCCATGGAGAGGATTTACGGCCTCCTGGGCCGCCTCCTGGGGCACAGCTGGTCCGTCCCCATTCACAAGGCCCTTGGCTGTGAGGGCTACCGCCTCATCGAGCTGGAGCCGGAGGCCCTGGGGGGCTTCCTCCGGCGGGAGGATACCGGCGGGCTCAACGTCACCATCCCCTACAAGCGGGAGGTCATGAAATTCTGCGATGAAATCGACCCCGCGGCGCGGAACATTGGCAGCGTCAACACCCTGGTCCGCCGGGGCGGGAAGCTGTACGGGTACAACACGGACATCGACGGCTTCCTCTACATGCTCCGCCGGGCGGGGATCTCCCCGGCGGGGAAAAAGGTCCTGATCCTGGGCAGCGGCGGGGCTTCCCTCACCGCCCAGGCGGCGGCGAGGATGGAAGGGGCCCGGGAGGTTGTGGTAATCTCCCGCTCCGGCCCGGACAGCTATGAAAACCTGCCGGAGCGCCACGGGGATGCGGAGGTCCTGGTGAACGCCACCCCCGTGGGCATGTGGCCCCATATGGAGGGAAGCCCCATAGACCTGCGGCTTTTGCCCGCCCTGGAGGCGGTGGCGGACGTGATCTACAACCCGGGAAGGACGGGCCTCCTCTTGCAGGCGGAGGCCCTGGGAATCCGCCGCGCCGGGGGCCTTCCCATGCTGGTCCACCAGGCCAAGCGGGCGGAGGAGCTGTTTTTCGACGCGTCCATCCCCGACGGGGAGACGGAGAATATCGCCGCGCAGCTTTGGCGGGACATGACCAACCTGGTCCTGACCGGGATGCCCGGCAGCGGGAAGACCACCGTGGGCAGGGCCCTGGCGGCCCTCTCCGGCAAGCCCTTCACGGACCTGGATGAGGAGATTGTCAAGCGGGCCGGGAAGCCCATCCCGGAGATCTTCGCCCGGGAGGGCGAGGGGGCCTTCCGGGATTTGGAGGTCCAGGTCCTGGCGGAGACCTGCGCCCAAAGCGGCCAAATCATCGCCACCGGCGGCGGGGCCGTCCTCCGGGAGGAGAACCGGACCGCCATGCGCCGCACGGGCCGGGTCTACCGGCTCTGCCGGAGGCTGGAGGACCTGCCCACGGCGGGCCGCCCCCTCTCCCAGGCGGGAAAGCTGGAGGAGATGGAACGCGTCCGAGGCCCGCTGTACGAGGCGGCGGCGGACCGGGACATTTGGAATGACAAAAGCCCGGCGGAGACCGCGGGCCAAATTTGGAGGGATTTTTGTGAGCAGTAAAAAGAAGAGCATTCTGGTGATCAACGGGCCCAACATGAATCTGCTGGGTATCCGCCAGCCGGAGATCTACGGCAACACGGACTATGTAGATTTGGAGAACCTCATCACCGCCGAGGCGGAGAAGCTGGGGGTGTCCGTCTCCTTCTTCCAGTCCAACCACGAGGGGGACCTGGTGGACGCCATCCAGCAGGCCTACTTCGACAAGGTGGCGGGCATTCTCATCAACCCCGGGGCCTACACCCACACCAGCATCGCCCTGCTGGACGCGGTGAAGTCCGTGGGCATCCCCACGGTGGAAGTCCACATCTCCGACCCGGACAAGCGGGAGGCGTTCCGCCGCGTGTCCTACATCCGGGAGGCCTGCGTGGGCAGCATCCGGGGCCATGGGGTCCAGGGCTACCTGGAGGGCCTGCGGCTGCTCGCCGGGCAGTAAAAAGAGAGCTCAGCCAAAAGGCTGAGCTCTTTCTCTTTTCCGCCTTCAGCCCTTGCAGCCGCAGGGGGAGCAGGGCCCGCAGGGGCCGCCCTCGGCGCAGGAGATGGTGGGGTCGCCGGTAGACATACTCACGTCGTAGCGCACGGGGATGGTGACGCAGACCCGCTGGGTGACGGTGATGGTGCTGGAGGTCCCGCAGGGGTCGGTGACGCAGTTCACCACGGGCGCGCCCTGGCAGGACACCGTCACGGTGCCCAGGGAGGCGGTGGGGACCAGGGTCACCGGGGCGGTGACGTCGACGCACTGTGTAACAATTTTATTGCAGCCGCAGTCCTCTCCCGGGCCGGGAAGAATGGCCGCGTGCTCATAGGCTTCGTTGATACGCAAAGGAATCCCTCGTTTCCTGGAAATTGGTCCCGGCTTCCCGGGTCCTGCCCCATTCTATGCGTCTCCCGCCGCTCTGGTGCCTTTTTCAAAATCCCGCTTCCGTTTCCGGACGGGCCGTGTTATACTGAGGTCGTATCACAAACACAAAGAGAAAGGCGGGTCGAGACATGGACGGCCATATGGATGAAAAGCAGGAACAGAAATTTCACCGGATGACCGAGACCCCCGTGGGCCGCCTCATTTGCCGGCTGGCCCTGCCCTGCATCGTCAGCATGCTGGTGACCTCCTTCTACAACATGGCGGACACCTTCTTCGTGGGCATGCTGAAGAGCAACAGCGCCACGGGGGCGGTGGGCGTGGTCTTCTCCCTTATGGCCATCATCCAGGCCGTGGGCTTTTTCTTCGGCCACGGCAGCGGAAACTTCATCTCCCGGGAGCTGGGGAAGCAGAACTACGAAGACGCCTCCAACATGGCCGCCACGGGCTTTTTTTCCGCCCTGGCGGCGGGGGCGCTGATCTGCGTCCTGGGCCAGATCTTCCTGGAGCCCCTGGCCATGCTCCTGGGCTCTACCGCCACCATCCTGCCCTATACGAAGGCCTACCTCCGGGTCATTCTCTTCGGGGCCCCCTGGATGACCTCTTCCCTGGTGCTGAACAACCAGCTGCGCTACCAGGGCTCCGCGGCCTACGCCATGGTGGGCATCGCCAGCGGCGCGGTGCTGAACATCGGCCTGGACCCCCTGCTGATTTTTGGCTTGAACCTGGGCGTGGCCGGGGCGGCCTGGGCCACCATCATCAGCCAGTTTGTGGGCTTCTGCCTGCTGCTGGCGGGCTGCGCCAAGGGGGGTAACCTCCACATCCACATCTCCCGGGTCCAGCTGAGGCTTCCCTACTATATTCAGATTGTCCGGGGGGGCCTGCCCTCTCTGGCGAGGCAGGGTCTTGCCAGTGTGGCCGCCATCTGCCTGAACCGGGCCGCCGGGCCCTACGGGGACTCGGCCATCGCCGCCATGGGCGTGGTCCAGCGCATTATGATGTTCAGCGCCTCCGCCATGATCGGCTTCGGCCAGGGCTTCCAGCCGGTGTGCGGCTTTAACTACGGCGCGAAGCTCTATGGCCGGGTGAAGGAGGGCTTCTGGTTCTGCGTGAAGACCGCCACGCTGTTCCTGACGGCGGTGGGAGCTCTGGGGGCCCTCTTCGCCCCTCAGCTCATCGCCCTCTTCCGGGACGACCCGGAGGTCATCCAGATCGGGACCATGGCCCTCCGGTGCCAGTGCCTGACGCTGTGCCTCTCCGGCTGGATCGTCATGAGCAACATGATGCTCCAGACCATCGGCAAGACCGCCGGGGCCACCTTCATCGCCATGTCCCGCCAGGGAATCTTCTTCATCCCCCTGGTGTACATCTTGTCCCACGCCTTTGGGCTTTTGGGCGTGGAGATGACCCAGGCGGCGTCGGACGTCCTGACCTTCCTCTGCGCCATCCCCGTCCAGCTCCACGCCCTGCGGGAACTGGACGCGATGGACTCCCCCTGATACCGCGAGGAAAGGGGTGTATGCGGGAAAAGCCGGGGCGGGTTTTTCCTGCATGTGCAATAAATCCCCGCCCCGTTCCCTCCAGCTTTTTTTGTGAGTTGATTCTCTGGATTTCTATTTTGCAACAGGCCTTCGTTTTTCTCTTGTCATTTATTAGTGAGTGTGGTACAATCACCTTGCGACACATCTGAATACTTTCGCCATATTAGGTGCATTTTACTTCGGTAAAAATGCATCCTCTGTTTTCGCACCTATGTGGCGTTGAAAAGATGTGTCGCAGCATTTGAGGCTCTGCATTTTTCGGTGCGCAGCTTCGGCTGCGTACTTTTTTCATGTATTTATTACGGGAGTTCGTTGGACAGCCAAACTATCCCGCTATAAAAATAAAAACGAAGGATGTATGATTATGAAAAAACGATTTGCATTGCTTTTGGCAGTCATCTTGCTAACGCTTTCTGCTTGCGCTGGCACAAATAACTCAACACAGACCGGCGCCCCCAATACAGATACTCCTGCCCAGACGGATGCTCCCAACGCTGGCGCCGGGGTTCAGTATGACTATCCGTTGAAGGCGGGCGAAATGACAGAGGTTTACGACGCTATTTTTGAAAAAATGGTCACCGTCACAGTTGACCCAGCCAGCACGCGCGATGCCGCTAATGAGCTGCGGAGCAACATCGTATTCGATAACTGCGTCTTTAACGGCGGCCTGACGGTCGTTGGTGATTTCCATGCTATGGTCAGCTTGGGCGGCGGCTGCTCTTTCGCTAATGGCTCCGTTGTCACCTGCAAGGAAGTTACCTCCGGTGTTGCTAAAGAAGCTACGATGGACGATAACTATGTCAAGATTTTTGCCGGCTGTGAGGGAGTTACCGTAGAGACTGAATCCGCTATCGGTGTAGTAACCGGCAATCCTGATTTTGTGCTGAACGGCACTGCTTACAGTAAGGCAGACCTTGCACCGGATGCTGATTACTTGGGGATATTTAGCTTGTACGAGAACGATTCCATGGAATATATCAAACTTGCTCTTGGAGAAGATGATAGCGTGGAATTTTTAGACTGAGCAAACAATAACAAGCAGTCCCCTGCCTTTTAGCGGTAGAGGACTGCTTGTTTTACTGCAACAACGTTTGGTACGCCCGAGGGGACTTGAACCCCTACCCGTTGCCGGAATGGAACCTAAATCCATCGTGTCTGCCAATTTCACCACGGGCGCGTATTAAAACCGCCGTCATTATACCACATCCCGCCGCCCGCCGTCCAGCCCCTTTTTTGGCCCTTGCGCTTTCCTCCAAACTATTGTAAAATATCCCCATTACGCAATGAAAAGAGGACTCTGTTATGCCGACGCCCCGCGCCGCCGTCATCCACGACCTCTCCGGCTTCGGCCGCTGCTCCCTCACCGAGGTCATCCCCATCCTCTCCGTTATGGGGGTCCAGTGCTGCCCCCTGCCCACGGCGTTTCTCTCCACCCACACCGGGGGCTTCACCGGCTTTACCTTCCTGGACATGACGGAGGAGCTGCCCAGGGTGGCGGACCACTGGAAATCCCTGGGCCTGACATTCGGCGCCATCTACAGCGGTTTCTTAGGCAGCGAGCGGCAGATCGGCATTGTGGCGGACTTCATCCGCCAATTCCGGGGGCCGGACACCCTGGTGGTGGTGGACCCCGTCATGGGGGACGACGGAAAGCCCTACCAGACCTACACCCCCGCCATGTGCGCGGGGATGGAGGGCCTGGCGGAGCTGGCGGACGTGATTACGCCGAATCTCACCGAGGCGGCGTTCCTGCTGAACCGGGACTATGGGGACCTGCTGGACGGAGGCCGGGCCCTCCACGACGAGGGGGCCCTGCGGGCCCTGGCGGAGGAGCTGAGCCTGGGGGGCAGGCGCTCCGTGGCCCTCACCGGGGCGGCGCTGGCCCCGGGGCGGACCGGGGCCATGTGCTTCGACGCCCGGACGGGCAGGGCGGAGGCGGTCCAGACGGAATTTGTGGCCCATCCCCTCCACGGCACGGGAGACGTGTTCGCCAGCGTCCTGACGGGGGCGCTGATGCGGGGGGATTCCCTCCGGGACGCGGCGGCCCTGGCGGTGGAGTTCATTCACGAATGCGCCCTGCGGACGGTGGCCCAGGGCCTCCCGCTCCGGGAGGGCGTGGACTTTGAGCCCTTGCTGGGGAAGCTGATTGGCAGATAAAAGGACGCTCAGAGCTTTGCTCTGAGCGTCCTTCTTATCAAAGGCGGGAATCCGGATTCCCAAGGGCTTACGCCGCGGGAATCACCAGGACCTGGCCGATGCGCAGGTCGTTGGGGTTCTTGATGGAATCCTTGTTGGCCTGGTAAATCACATTCCACTGGCGGCCGGTGCCGTAGGCCTCCTGGGCGATGCTCCACAGGCAGTCGCCGGACTTGACCACATAGTCGCCCTCGGCCACGGTGGGGGCGGGAGCGGGGGCGGGTTCCGGCTCAGGAGCAGGCTCGGGAGCGGGAGCGGGTTCCGGCTCCGGGGCGGGAGCGGGCTCCGGCTCGGGAGCGGGGGCGGGTTCGGGAGCGGGCTCCTCGGCGGGCTCTTCCGCGGGAGCGGCCTCGACGGTGATGCGGCCGGCGGGTTCGCCGTAGGCGGCGGCGGTAACGGTGCCGCCCAGCTCTTCCTTGATGTAGTCCATCAGGACCTCGTCCATGGGCAGGCCCAGATCGTAGTTGGTCTTGGCGGAGGCGAAGGCATAGTAGGTGTCGCCTCCGGCGGCCATGAAGTCGTTGGTGGCGATGGAGTACTCGGCCTTTTCGTCGAAGTCCTTGCCACCCACAGAGGCGATGGTCACGCGCTCAATGGAGGCGGGCTTGTGGTAGGTGGAGCCGGGATACAGGTCCCCGGCCTTGAACTCCTTGCCGGTGTCCACGGTGAACTCGATGCCGCTGACCTGGGGGAAGCCGCCGACGGCCTCGGGGGTGGAGAAGGTGGAGGCCTCCAGGGCTTCCAGCAGCTCGCTGCCCGTGACCTTGACGATGCTCAGGGTGTTGCCGAAGGGCAGGACGGTGTTCACGTCTTTTTTCGTGATGTCGCCCGCGGCGATGGGGGCCCGGATTCCGCCGCCGTTGGTCACGGCCGCGTCCACGGTTTCCCCGTTCTTGGCCGCGCCCCAGACCAGGGCGTCGGTGATGAGGTCGCCCAGGTTGGTCTCTTCCGTGCGGTTGCCGGGGGCCTTTTCGCCGTTCAGCAGGACCTCGGTTTTCGCAAAGACCGTGCCGTAGTCGTCGTCAATCTGCTTCTGGATGGCGGCGGCCCGGTCGGCCACTTCCTTCACGCCGTCCAGGGTGATGGACTCCAGGGGGATGCTGCGGGCAAAGGCGACGTCCTTGGAGAAGACGACCGCGCCCACGTTGGCCAGCTTCGTGCCGGTGGAGGTGACCAGGGTCTTGCCCTCCTCGGCGTAGATCACGGGAGTCGCGGTGGAAACGGCTTCGCCGTGCTCCTCCATGGTCTCCACGGTCTCTCCGGCGGCGGCGGCGGTCTCCTCGATGGTGGAGTGGGAGTGGGCGTCAATGAAAACGTCGATGCCCGTGACCTTTTCCAGCAGGTCGATGGAGCGGTTGCCGGTGGATTCGTCCTCGATGCCCAGGTGGCCCAGGCACACGATGTAGTCGCAGCCCTCGGCCTCCAGGGCCTTGACCTCGGCCTGGGCGCAGTCGAACATCTTCTCATAGCCCAGGACGGTGACGCCCTTGATCTTGGCGGGATGGGCCTTGGTGCCCACCTCGGGGGTGGTCAGGCCGAAAACGCCGATCTTCTCCCCGCCGGGGGCGGTGAAGATGGTGTGGGGATTCTCCGCCTTGCCGTTATACTGGAGGTTGGCGGAGACGATGGGGAATTTCGCGTCCTTGGAGATCTCCAGGAAGTTGGCGTAGCCGTAGTCGAACTCGTGGTTTCCGATGGTGGCCGCGTCATAGCCCGCCAGGTTCATCAGCTCCACGGCGGTTTTGCCCTGGGAGACGCTGACGGTGGGGTCGCCCTGGATGTAGTCGCCGGCGTCCACCAGCAGGGTATAGGCCCCCGCGTCCTGGAAGGACTGCTTCAGAGCCGCCACCTTGGCATAGCTGCCGATGGCTCCGTGGACGTCGTTGGTGTGGAGAATGACGATTTGCCCTTCCAGGGGCTTGGCGTCCTCCTCCGCGGCGCTGGCGGCGACGCTCAGGGAGAACATCATGGCCAGGGCCAGCAGCAGGGACAGAAGTTTTTTCGTCTGCATTCTTTTACCTCCTCTTCTTTCGGGGCGGGCGAAAGGCCCGCTCCTCCTGCTGTCATTATAGCACATTTTTTCCAAATAGAAAGCGCAAAATCCTCCCGACTGGAAATTTTTTTCGCCGCCCCCCTCCGCCGCTGGAAATCCGGCAAAAGCTATGGTATACTTGTTTCATCAACACACCGAGAACGGAGGGAACGGATATGCGCACACTGTTCAAGGGCGGCAGCGTGGTTTCCGGCAGGGGCGTCCGGCGGGCGGACCTGCTGGTGGAGGGGGAAAAGGTGGTTTCCCTGGGCCGGGGGCTCAAGGCGGAGGCGGACCGGGTCGTCGACGTGGGGGGCTGCGTCCTATTCCCCGGCTTCATCGACGCCCACACCCACTTCGACCTGGAGGTGGCGGGCACCGTCACCGCCGACGGCTTCGCCTCGGGCAGCCGGGCGGCCCTCCGGGGGGGCACCACCACCGTCGTGGACTTCGCCTGCCCCAACAAGGGGGAATCCCTGGCCTCCGGCCTTGCCCGCTGGCGGGAGAAGGCCGGGGGAAAGACCTTCTGCGACTACGGCTTTCACATGACCATCGACGACTGGAACGAGGGCATACGCGCGGAGCTGCCGGAGATGTTCGCCCAGGGCATCTCCTCCTTCAAGATGTACATGACCTACCCCGCCATGCTGCTGGGGGACCGGGACCTCTACTTCGCCCTGAAGGAGCTGAAGGCCCTGGGGGGAATCTGCGGCGTCCACTGCGAAAACGCCGGGGTGATTGACGGCCTCATCGCCGAGAAAAAGGCGGCGGGCGCGCTGTCCCCCGCCAGTCACCCCCGGACCCGGCCGCCCTATCTGGAGGCGGAGGCCGTTTCCCGGCTCCTCCGCGTCGCCCAGGCGGCCCAGGCCCCGGTGGTCATCGTCCATCTCACCAACGGCGAGGCCCTGGGCGAGGTTCTCCGGGCCCGGAAGCGGGGCCAGACGGTCTACGTGGAGACCTGCCCCCAGTACCTGGCCCTGGACGAGAGCCTGTATTTCCAGGAGGACTTCTCCGACGCGGCCCGGTACGTCTGCGCCCCGCCCCTGCGGGACAAGGCGGAACAGGACGTTCTCTGGAAGGCCCTGCGCCACGGGGACATTCAGACGGTCTCCACGGACCACTGCTCCTTCACCCTGGAGCAGAAGGAGCTGGGCCGGGAGGACTTCACGAAGATCCCCGGCGGCCTCCCCGGGGTGGAGACCCGGGGGGAGCTGCTGTGGTCCCTGGGCGTTGCGAAGCGGAGGCTCAGCGTGGCCCAGATGTGCCGGGTGCTCAGCGAGAACCCGGCGAAGCTGTACGGCCTCTTCCCCCGGAAGGGGGCCCTCCAGCCCGGGTCCGACGCGGACGTCGTGGTCTACGACCCCAGCGGCGGGCATATCATCCGGGCCGAGGACTGCGAATCCGCCGCTGGGTACAGCCCCTACGAGGGCTTCGCCACCGACGGCGGCGTCCGGCAGGTCTGGCTCCGGGGGCGGCTGGCGGTGGAGAGCGGGAATGTGCTCTTCTCCCAGCCCCAGGGGCAATATATGGCCCGGGGGAAATGTATGTTATAAAGAAAGGCGGCGGACCCAAAAGGGTCCGCCGTTCCCTTTTTTCAAGACAAGGGCTGGGAGAGGGACTCCTGGCTGAACGTCACTGTCAAAGCGAGGACATGCTCATAGCCCAGCTTTTCATACTCCTCCGGGTGGAAGAACTGCTCCGGGTCATAGAGGACCGCTCCGTTTTGGGTCGTATTGACCTGGATCGCCAGGGGGATTTCCTCCCCATAGACAATCTCCGTCCGGTTGGCGAGAAGGCTGGTACCCCGGCCCATGCCCTCCGGGTCGTCCAGCTCCTCCGAAGAGCCGTACCTCGCCGCCCGGAAATCCTTCTCAAACTGGACGGCCTCCCGGTAGTCCCCCCGGAGGTCCTCAAAGCCGAAGGCCATGCGGGCCTTCTTCTCCCCCTCTTTCAGGGCCAGGTTTCCCTCTGAGACGACGCGCCATTCGCCGCCGGCCAGCTCATAGACCGCCGTCCGCACCTTCTTCGCCGTGCCGTCCAGCACCACGTCGAAGAGGTGCTGGTCCGTGTCCGCCCCCAGGAGCTGAGCCACGGCCTTCTCCTTCTCGTCCAGCTCCGCCGGTTCAATGTACATGGCCGGGGCCGCCTCGGCGGAGCACCCCGCCAGGAGCAGCAGGAGGGCGCACAGCGCAAAAATTTTCTTCATCTCAGTTTCCCCACTGAACGTCAATCACGGTCCCGTTCTGAAATTCCACGGTTTCGCTCTTCATGATATAGTCCGTCTTGCCGATGCGCACTTCCTGCTCTCCCACCTTGGTGGTCATGACCTCTTCTTTCGGCACCGTGGCGGTGCAGGTGAAGTACAGGTTCACATGGTCCGGGTCCTCGTGCCACTGCCCGTCGGGCCCCAGCTCCAGCCAGGGGGTGGCCTCCACGGACTCAATGCGCCCGTTCAGCCGGGCGCCGGAGGCCATCAGCGGAGAGGGCAGGTTCTCCTTGGCGTTCTCGTACAGCTCCGCGGCCACGTTCTGCACCCGAACCACGTAGGTGATCTCCATGGTGGGCACCTCGATGGTCCCGCCCCGGTTCAGGATGCGGACCGCGGCGTAGAGGGCCACGGCCAGGATCAGGGCCACGGCGATGATGTCGATGATGTTGAATTTCCCAATGCGGAATGCTTTCTTCTGTTCCATGCCAGACCTCCGGTACGGGCCCCGGGCCCGTCTTCTTTTGTATTCATGGGCCCGTTCTGGACAAGGCCCGGAAAATATTATATAATACCTTTCACCAAATCACAAGGGGATATTTGCCATGAAGGTCATTCACCTCATCAGCGGCGGGGACTCCGGCGGGGCCAAGACCCACGTCCTGAGCCTCCTCCAGCATTTAAACGAGACCATCACCGCCCAGCTGGTCTGCTTCCGGGACGGCCCCTTCGCCGATGAAGCCCGGTCCCTGGGCATACCCACGAAAATCATGGGCGGCAACCACATCTTCAAGATCCGGCGGGAGCTGGCGGACTACATCCGCCGGGAGGGCTTCCAGCTCATCCACTGCCACGGGGCCCGGGCCAACATGATCGGGGCCCTCCTCCGGGGAGTGACCGGCCTGCCGGTGGTCACCACCATCCACAGCGACTACAAAATCGACTACATGGGCCGCCCCCTGGCCCGGTGTA
>CATNDJ010000022.1 GCA_950097265.1 uncultured Oscillibacter sp. | reverse complement strand
TGGGGTCGCAGTCCCGGACGAAGCGCTGCACGGAGCGGTCGTCCATGGTGATGATGTCCTCGAAAACGAACATCCGCTTGCGGATCTCGTCCGCCAGGTCCGGGTCGGACAGGCCGTCGAAGATATTTTTTTCGCTGGTCCGGTCCAGGTTGTTCATCACATCGGCCACATAGTCTATGCCGCCGACTTTGATGTTGGTATCCGTCATAATATTGGAGAACCGGTTGTGCATTTCCGCCTCCACAATCTTGATGGCCGCCGGGGAGACGCTGTCCAGCTTGGCGATGCTCTCC
Source organism: uncultured Oscillibacter sp. (assembly GCA_950097265.1). Classification (GTDB taxonomy): domain Bacteria; phylum Bacillota; class Clostridia; order Oscillospirales; family Oscillospiraceae; genus Oscillibacter. The sequence goes on along the minus strand of CATNDJ010000022.1, from coordinate 28,996 downwards.
ACCACCTGGATCTGCTTTTTCTCCTCCAGCTGGGCCACCACGCCCGCCGCCTTGTCCGCGTCCACATAGCTGAGGACCAGGGCGATGGTCTGGGGCCGCTCGCCCCGCAGGGCGGAGAAGAGGGACTTGACGTCCGCCTTGTCCATGAAGGCAAATTCCCGGTTCTTCAGGCTCTTGGTGACCTTGCCCAGGAGCTCCGCCGCCGCCTGCTCGCCGTAGGCCTTCTCCAGGACGGCCCGGGCGTACTCCAGGCCGCCCTCGGTAACGGCCTTGTTGGTCAGGCAGAGCTGGTAGAACTCGTTGAGCACGTCTTCCGTCTGCTGGGTGCTCAGCACGCCCAGGCGGGCCACCTCTAAGGTGAGCTGCTCGACCTCCTCATCCTCCATGAATTTATAGAGGAGGGACGCCTTCTCCGCCCCCAGGGCGATGATGACCGCCGCCGCCTTCTGCGCGGTGGAAAGCTCCACCTGGGGTTTCGCGTTCTTGGCCGCCTGGGGGGCGGCCGCTGCTGCTTCAGCCATTGCCGTCGCCCCCTTTCAGCCAAACCTTGATCATCTGCGCCGCAATTTCCGGGTTGTCGCTGGCGAACTGCCGGATGTCCTTCCGCAGCTCCATGCTCTTCTCCAGCTCCAGGTCCATCACGTCGGCGCCGGTCTCGGGCGCCTCGCCGTCCAGGCCCAGGCCCGCAACCCGCAGCAGGGCCTCCGCTTCCTCGCGCTGCCGCGCCTCCTCTTCCTCCTGCTTCTTCCGCTTCTTCCTGCGCATCAGGAGGATGACGGTCAGCAGAATGATGAACAGCAACAGCCCCGCGCCGGCCGCAATCAGCACCCACAGGGGCACCGTCCTGCCGCCGCCGTCAATGTCGGGCTGTCCGCCCACGTTGGGATCAAAGAAGTTCATGGACACCACAGAGATCTTGCCGTCCAGGATTTCCTCTCCGGTGACGGGATCCAGCTCGCCGGTGATGCCCGCCGCCCGGGCCGTGTGCTGGCGGATGAGGTTTGCGTTGAAGTCGTCTCCCGCCGCCCGGGCGTTGATGGAGACCGCCACGGAACAGTCCGTCATTTTGACCGCTCCGTTGTTGTCGATGTTGATGGTGCTGTGGGTGTTGTCGTAGTCCACCCGTTCGCTTCCCGCTATGGTGTTGTCGTCCTCCTGGGGATTGAGCCCGGCCTCTACCATCTCCCGCAGGTCGCTGTTGACTTCCGTGCCCACCACGCCGCCGGGCAGGGGCTCGCCGGGCCGGCCGATGTAGCCTTCCCGCTGCTCGGAGCCGATGATGCCCTTTCCGTCGGTGGACCCGTCCTGGGCGTACTCGGGCAGGATGGTCTCGTGCCGCTCCTCGGTGGTGCGGTCCACCTCCACCTCGCAGGTGACGCCTACCCGGACGTTGTCCTCGCCGAAGAAGGGCTTCAGCACCTGCATGACCTCGGTGCGGATGCGGTTTTCCATGGCCTGCTGGAGCTGCATCTTCAGCGCCGAAACCTCGCCGTTCAGGGCGTCCTCCGTCAGGTAGACGTTGCCCACCTTGTCGGAGATGCTGACGGATTCAATCTTCAGCCCCTGCACGCCGTGGGCCATCAGGTCCCGGATGGCCTGGGCCTGCCCGTCGGAGAGCATTTTGCCCTCCACCATGGTGACGCTGACGGCGGCGGTGGCCTCCACCACGTTGCCGCTGTCCAGTATGTAGGCCCGGTTCTCTCCCGGGGTGATGTACACATCCGCGTCCACCACGTCGGGGAAGTTGCGGATGGTGGCCGCCATCTTGTTTTGCAGGTCCTGGAGCGAGGCGTAGGTCCGCTCCTCGTTGGTGGAGAACGCCCCCAGGTTTTCCATGTAGTAATTGCCGGTCTGGTTCAAATTCGCCATGAGGATGCGGGCTTTCAGCGCCGCCTCCTGCCCGGCGGGGACCATGACGGTGTTCCCGTCTTCTACCTTGTAGTTGGTGACCCCCTGGTCGCTCAGGAACGTCAGGATTTTGGACGCCTCGCTGTCGCTGACCTGGGTGACCAGCACGGCGTAATCCTGCTTGTTCAGCGTCAGTATGACGGCGGCGGCCACGATCAGGACCACCAGCACGGCGGCGATGATCAGCCAGACCTTTTTCGATATCTTCTTCAGGCGCTCCTTGGCCTTCCCCAGGAACGCCTTGGCCTTTTCCTTCACGTCGTTCAACCGCTGTCACCTCCTTCTCTCGCCGCGCCGCGGCGTCCTGTAGACATGATTCGTGCTGCCCTGGTCGCAAGGGCCGGGCAGCACAGGGGATTTTCCCTCCCCCCGCCGCCTCTCTTAGAAGTTCATCCGGGTCAGCTCGGAATAGGCGTCCTGGGCCTTGTTCCGCAGCTGTACCAGCAGATTCACCGCCGTCTGGCTCTTATAGGCGGCGATCATGGCGGCGGCGGGGTTATCCAGCTGGCCCGTGGCCAGCAGGTATTGAGATTCCTTAAATTCCGCGTCCGTCTCCTTCACATTGTCGATGGCGGAGCGGAAGATGGCGCCAAAGACGCTCTCCCCCCCCTGGGAAACGGATTCTCTGGCCTTGTCCTCTTTCGCGTCCACGCTCAGCGGCGTCAGCGGCGTCAGCGGCGTCAGCTTCTCCATAGGCGTCAGCATGGCAGAGCGCCTCCTCTCAAGTCAGTTTACTTTCCAATCTGAAGTGCGTCCGTAATCACGGTTTTCATGGTGTTGAACATGGTCACGTCGGAGGAAAAGGCCTGTGTGGCCGCCATGGCGTCGGCGATTTCCTTCACCATGTCCACATTGGGCATCTCTATGTACCCGTCCTCGTTGGCGTCCGGGTGGGTGGGGTCGTAGACCAGCTTCATGGGGGACGGGTCCTCCACAATCTGCGCCACCCGCACGCCCCCGGCGGCCTGCCCGCTGGGCACCATGCCGCTGGACGCCCGGGCCATGGCCCGGCGGAAGCCGTCCCGGCCCGTCTCGGCCTCAAAGACCACCATTTTCCTCCGGTAGGCCCCCTCGCCCCCCGCCACACGGGTGGTGGTGGAGTTCGTCACGTTCTCTCCCACGACGTCCAGCCGGAGCTGCTGGGCCGTCATGCCAGAGGCCACAACGTTCATCGAGCTCAAAAATGCCATAGGTCAAACTCTCCATTCTCCGCCCGGCGCGCCCGGGCAGTCCTTCGCGGGGCCGGATGCTCCGGTCCCGTAATCGTTTGCGCTGCACTCCGGCAGACCTTATTTAACGCTATGAAGCGGAAAAGCGCCTGTTCCGGCTCCAAAAGGCCGCTTCAAATCACTGGCCCCGGATCGCGGCGTTTAAAATGGCCATGTCCGTGTTGAGGGAACTCATCACATAGCGCATCTGATACGCATTCCGGATTGCCTCCGCCATCTGGGCGGTGACGTTGACCCCGTTGTCGTCCATCCGGGTCTGGACCGCCTGTTCCGTCACGCTGAAGGGGGTCCCCTCCAGCACCTGGCGCATGGACTTCACCGGCGCGGCCCTCCGGGAGGCCTGGAGCAGCCTGCCCTTCAGGCTGTCCTCAAAGGTAACCACCTTTTCTTTGTAGCCGGGGGTCTCGGCGTTTGTAATGTTGTCCGCGATGGCGGCCTGTTTGGTCCACAGATAGCTCAGGGATTTTTCCATCATTAAAGAGGCGTTGCTTGATAAGAAATCCATGCGGTTTCACCCTCCTGCCCCGCTCCGCCGCGGCCGGCGGAAACGGTCCGTCTTCTCCGGGCATGACAAACGCGCGGGTTGTCTGCCAAGGCGCGCGTTTCCCGGTTCGTATGAACAGCCCTCCATACCTATTCGGCGGAACGCGTTTTCATTCCGCCGGATCACTGCCGTTTTCTCCGTTTTGCTTGTGCGTTTTGCAACACAATTGTTCGTTCTGTCTAATGGGTAATCACCATTATGAACTATTCTCCCAAAAAAATCAAGTACTTTTTTACCGGGCACATCTTCCATTTCTAACAAAATCTCAACGATTCTCTCTATTTTTGCCGGTTTATCCAAAAATCTCCGCCTCTGTGAGCCCCGCTTGAGCGTCCCTTGGCGTCTATGACAATTTTTTATCAAATTTTTGTCTGTTTTTGTAGAAAACGCTAAGTTATTTCCAAAAAATAGAAATGTCAAAATGACGGGCGGAACCACCTTTCTCCTTTTTGTTCTCTGCTGTTTGTCCTTGCTATTTTCAATTTCCTGTGGTAAAATCTATATGTTGTAATATGGATATTTTACGGCCTCCTCTTTTTGGGGTTCGCCGCCGCTACGAAACCAGAGGACTAAGGAAGTGATCCCTTTTGAGCGCTGAACAAAAACAGAAAATTTTAATCGTGGACGACTCCGAGCTGAACCGGGCCATTCTGGCGGACATGCTGGACGACGAGTACGAAATCATTGAGGCCGAGAACGGCCTGCAGGGCGTGGGCCTGCTCCAGCAGCGGGGAGCCGAGATCTCCCTGGTCCTGCTGGACATCGTCATGCCCCAGATGGACGGCTTTGGCGTTTTGGAGGTCATGGCCCAGAATCACTGGATTGAGGATATACCCGTGATCATGATTTCCGCCGAGACCGGCTCCAGCCACATCGAGCGGGCCTATGAGCTGGGCGTCACCGATTTCATCTCCCGGCCCTTCGACGCGCTGATCGTCCACCGCCGGGTGGTCAACACCATCATGCTCTACGCCAAGCAGAAGCGCCTGGCCAACATGGTGGCGGACCAGATCTATGAAAACGAGCAGCGCAGCAGCCTGCTCATCGACATTCTCAGCCACATCGTGGAGTTCCGGAACGGCGAAAGCGGCCTCCACGTCCTCAACGTCCGCACCCTGACGGAGCTGATGCTGAACCATCTGGTGCAGAAGACGGACCGCTACCAGCTCTCCCCCTCGGACATCTCCATGATCTGCACGGCCTCGGCCCTCCACGACATTGGAAAAATCTCCATCGACGAGAAAATCCTCAACAAGCCCGGCCGCTTCACCGACGAGGAGTTCGCCATTATGAAGACCCATTCCATGGCCGGCGCGGAGATGCTGCAAAACCTCCCCATCCACCAGGACGACCCGTTGGTGAAGGTGGCCTACGACATCTGCCGCTGGCACCACGAGCGCTGGGACGGCCGGGGTTACCCCGACGGGCTCCGGGGGGACGAAATCCCCATCTCCGCTCAGATTGTGGCCCTGGCGGACGTATACGACGCCCTGACCTCCAAGCGCTGCTACAAGGACTCCTTCTCCCATGAGAAGGCCGTGGAGATGATTCTGACCGGCCAGTGCGGCTCCTTCAGCCCCCTGCTGCTGGACTGCCTGCGGGAGCTGTCCCCGGACCTGCCCGTGCTGATGAGCGGCAGCAACTCCGTGACTCAGCGGGACCGCCGGGAGATGCAGAAGGTGGCCCAGGAGATGCGCCGGCACGAGGAGCTCACCGCCTCCGAGCGGACCCTCCAGCTTCTGGAGCACGAGCGGATGAAGTACAGCTTCTTCGCCGACATGAGCAAGGAGATCCAGTTCGAGTTCACCGTCTCCCCGCCCATGGTCACCCTGTCCAACTGGGGCGCGGAGCACCTGGGCCTGGAGGAGATCATTATGGACCCCTTCCACCAGCCCGCCGCCCAGAACGTCATGGAGCCCGCGGACATCCAGAATCTCTCCGACGCCCTGCGCAGCACCAGCCCGGAGATGCCCGTGGTTACCTACGACTGCAAGCTGAACTACAAGGGCACCTGGCGCTGGACCCAGATCGTGGCCCGGGCCACCTGGTCCAGCGACGAGCCCCCCCGGTACGCCGGCGCCATCGGAAAGGCCATCGACATCCACGACTCCCGGATGAAGCTGAACGCCCTGGAACGCATGGCCTCCCACGACGCCCTCACCGGCCTTCTGAACCACGCCTACGCGAAAAAGCGCATCCTGGAGCGGATTGAGACCCGCCCCGCCGCGTCTTACGCCCTGGTCATCTTCGACCTGGACCACTTCAAGGCCGCCAACGACACCTACGGCCACTCTTTCGGGGACCAGGTGCTGGTCCACCTGGCGGAAAAGCTCCGCCAGTGCATCCGGGGAGGCGACATTGCCGCCCGGGCCGGGGGAGACGAGTTCCTGATCTTCCTGGAGTACAAGGACGACGTGGAGGTGGTCATTTCCCGCATTTTCCAGTCCCTCTGCGGCCAGTTCGAGCAGTTCCCCATCTCCGTCAGCATGGGCGTGGCCCTGACGGCCTCCGTCCCCGGGGGCTACGACGCCCTGTTCCACGCGGCGGACGCGGCTCTCTACACCGTCAAGCGCGGCGGCCGGGGGCAATACCGTTTTTACGACGAGACCATGCGCGACACCCTCTCCGCCATCTCCCCCATCGAGGACGGAGCGGACGCGCGGGAGGACGTTTAAAATAAAGGAGGAGCATTCACATGACGTTACAAGAGTGCTACGCCGCCATGGGCGGCAATTACGGCGACGCCGTCGGCCGCCTGCGCAGCGAGCGGCTGGTGCAGAAGTTTGTCCTGAAATTCCTGAACGACGGCAGCTATGACCTCCTCTGCCGGTCTCTGGAGGAACAGAACTACGAAGAGGCGTTCCGGGCCGCCCACACCATCAAGGGCGTGTGCCAGAATCTGAGCATTGACAAGCTCCAGGATTCCAGCAGCCGCCTCTGCGAATCCCTGCGGAACGGCTACACCCCGGAGGCCGACGCCCTGGCGGAGGAGGTGCGGGCGGACTATGCCCGGACCGCGGCCGCCATTCAGGCTTTCCAGAAAGAGAGCGCGGGATGAAAAGAAATCCAAGCAGCGCCAGCCGCTTTCTCACCGTCAGCCTGGCGCTGGTTCTCCTGCTGACGGTGTGCATCTTCTCCTTCCTGGCCTTTTTCATGTCCCGCAAAAGCGGCGAAACCATCAGCGACGTGGGCAGCGTTTACATGACGGGCATGGGCGAGAAGGTCACCCAGCACTTTGAAACCACCATCCAGCTCCGCCTCTCTCAGGTGGAGGCCCTGGTGGAGGGCATCCGGCCCGGCGACGCGCCTCCCGCCGAACTGCGCAATGAGCTGGCGGTCAACGCCCAGACCCGGGGCTTTGAGGCGCTGGCCTTTTACTCCCCCGCCGGCGAGTTCGACATGATTTACGGCGAGGAGCCCTTCCTGGCGGACCCGGAGCCCTTCCTGGCCTCCATGAACAGCGGGGACAAGAAGGTGGCGGTGGCCAGCACCGACCACGGGGAAAAGGACATCGTCCTGGGCGTCTCCGCCGAGTACCGCATGTCCGGCGGAGAGACCGCCACCGCCCTGGTGGCCACTCTCCCCGCCAGCTACATCGCCGACACCCTCTCCCTCTACAGCGAGAACACCCTGGTTTACTCCCACATCATCCGCCGGGACGGCACCTTCGTCATCCGCAGCGGCGACGCCTTCCGGGAGAGCTACTTTGACCGCATCCAGGCCCTCTTTGAAGAGCAGGGGGAGAGCGGAGATCAGTACATCCGGGAGCTGGAGGCCGCCATGGACGCCGGGGAGAACTATACCGCCCTTCTCACCTTCGGCAGCGAGCGGCGGCATCTTCAGTGCAACAAGCTCCCCTATTCCGAGTGGTTCCTGGTGACGGTGCTGCCCTACGGCCAGCTGGATGAATCCGTCAGCGAGCTCAGCCGCACCTGGCTGTACATGGCCTTTCTGGGCTGCGCCATTGTGCTGACGGCCCTGTTCCTGGTGTTCCTGCAATACTCCCGGCTCCTCCGAGAGCAGATGGCGGAGCTGGAAAAGACCCGAAAGGAGGCCGTCCGCGCCAACAAGGCCAAGAGCGAATTTCTCTCCAACATGTCCCACGACATCCGGACCCCCATGAACGCCATCGTGGGCATGACGGCCATCGCCTCGGCCAACATAGACAACAAGCAGCAGATTCAAAACTGCCTGAAAAAAATCACCCTCTCCAGCCGCCATCTCCTGGGGCTCATCAACGACGTGCTGGACATGAGCAAAATCGAAAGCGGGAAGCTGACGCTGAACATGGACCAGGTCTCCCTCCGGGAGGTGATGGACAGCATCGTCAGCATCGCCCAGCCCCAGGTCCGCTCCAAGCACCAGCAGTTCGACGTGTTCATCCACGACATCTCCACGGAGAACGTCTGCTGCGACAGCGTGCGGCTGAACCAGGTCCTGCTGAACATCCTGGGCAACGCCCTGAAGTTCACCCCCGACGGCGGGCTCATCCAGGTTTCCCTCTACGAGGAGGAATCCCCCAAGGGAGAGGACTACGTCCGGACCCACATCCTTGTGAAGGACAACGGCATCGGCATGACCCCGGAATTTAAGGCGAAGATCTTCGAGTCCTTCGTCCGGGAGGACAGCGCCCGGGTCCGCCGGACCGAGGGTTCCGGCCTGGGCATGGCCATCACCAAGTACATCGTGGACACCATGGGCGGCGCCATTGAGGTGGAAAGCGAGCTGGGCAAGGGCAGCGAGTTCCACGTCACCCTGGACCTCCAGCGGGCCGAAACCCCGGAGGAAGAGATGATTCTGCCCGAGTGGAACATCCTGGTGGTGGACGACGACCAGCAGCTCTGCGAGAGCACCACCGCCTCCCTGAAGTCCATCGGCGTCAAGACCGACTGGGCCCTGAACGCGGAGAAGGCCCTGGAAATGCTGGACCAGCGGGCCAAGATCCGGGACCATTACCACATCATCCTCCTGGACTGGAAGCTGCCGGACATGGACGGCATTACCGCCGCCAGGGAAATCCGCCGCCGCTTCGGCGACGAGACTCCCATCATGCTGATCTCCGCCTACGACTGGAGCGAGATTGAGACCCAGGCCAAGGAAGCGGGCATCACCGGCTTCATCTCCAAGCCCCTGTTCCGCTCCACCCTCTTCTACGGGCTCAAGCCCTTTATCGACAACGCCAGCGCCGCCGCCGAACAGCTCCACGAGGAAAAATACGCCGACTTCACCGGCCGGCGCATCCTCCTGGCGGAGGACAACGACCTGAACTGGGAGATTGCCAGCGAGCTCCTCTCCGATCTCGGCATGGAGCTGGAGTGGGCGGAAAACGGCCGCATCTGCGTGGACAAGTTCCTGGCCTCCCCCGTGGGCTTCTACGACGCGGTTCTGATGGACCTGCGGATGCCGGTGATGACGGGCTACGAGGCCACGGCGGCCATCCGCGCCCTGGACAGGCCCGACAAGGACATCCCCATTATCGCCATGACCGCCGACGCCTTCTCGGAGGACATCAAAAAATGCCTGGACGCGGGCATGAACGCCCACGTGGCCAAGCCCATCGACATCCGGGAGGTCTCCCGGCTTCTGGAAAAGTTCATCGGCGAGCGCCATTCCAAAGACTGAAGCAAGGCGGCGGGGAAGCTCCCCGCCGCCTTGGCATTTTCGTTGTTCAGCACTCCGCCGTTTCTCCGGCGGACTCCGAGGGCTCCGAGGATTCCGCAGACTCCGCCGTCTCTCCGCCGGAGCCGCCCTCCTCCTCTTCCTTCAGGACGGACTCCCACTCCTTGGGCTTCTCCTTGGGCACCCGGCAGACCAGGGCCAGCTTGTAGCCGTCCGGGTCCGCCTCCATCAAAAACTGCTCGTCCTGGGGCGGCACCTTGTCGCCCTTCATGATGCGGGAGGCGATCTTCCGGCACTTCTCCATCACGTCCAGGGACTTGGACAGCATCTCCAGGTCCGCGTTCTTCTGCCGCCCGGCCTCCAGGCGCTTCCGTTCCTCCTCCATCCTCTGCCGGTCCATCTCCCGGAGGAAGGACAGCGCCGCCTGGGACCAGTCGGCCTTGTCGCTCCCGGCCTTGGGAGCCGCCGCGCTTGTTCCGGCGGGCTTTTTCTCCGCCCGGGGCACGGGCTCCGCCGCCTGCACCGCCCGCCTCTGCCGTCCGTTCACGCTGAGCTCCATAGTCCGCCCTCCCTTTTCTCACGATGATATCCGCCCCCTTGCGGAGCTTGACAATACCCCTCATCCGGGGTATACTATATGACAAAGGCGCCGCGGGGCGGTTGGCCCGATTCGTTAGGCTCTATTCAAACGCAATAGAAACCGTCACCTGCCGGGGTGGCGGTTTCTGCTTTTTACAACAATCGTAACGGTGAACCGCCCGATATGTAATGTAATCCGCATTCAGCCTCACCTCCTTTCGGAGGATGTGACCAACCGCCCCGCCCTTCGGCGTCTCACGTTTACCATAACATAGAATCCGAAGAAAAACAATCCCTTTTCCTTGTGGAATCTTCCACTTCCCTTTCCCTCCTGAGTATGATATCATCTTTCTGTCTAAAATAAGTCATACCTTTTATTTCACGAAGGAGGGCCCCGCCATGCACGTTCCGTCCGACATCGAAATCGCCCAGTCCTGCCAGATGCGCCCCATCGGGGAGATCGCCGCCGCCGCTGGAGTGGACCCCCAATACCTGGAGCTCTACGGAAACTACAAGGCGAAGGTAGACCCCCGCCTGCTCCGGGAGAGCAAGCGGGGCGACGGGAAGCTGATTCTCGTCACCGCCATCAACCCCACCCCCGCCGGGGAGGGCAAGACCACCACCACCGTCGGTCTGGCCGACGCGCTCCGCCGCCTGGGGAAGAACGCCCTGGTGGCCCTGCGGGAGCCCTCCCTGGGCCCCGTTTTCGGCGTGAAGGGCGGCGCCGCCGGAGGCGGCTATGCCCAGGTGGTGCCCATGGAGGACATCAACCTGCACTTCACCGGGGACTTCCACGCCATCGGGGCGGCCAACAACCTCTGCGCCGCCATGCTGGACAACCACATCCAACAGGGGAACGCCCTGGGGATCGACGTGAAAAAAATCACCTGGAAGCGCTGCGTGGACATGAACGACCGGCAGCTACGGAACATTGTGGACGGCCTGGGAGGACGGATGCAGGGCGTGCCCCGGGAGGATGGCTTCGACATCACCGTAGCCAGCGAGATCATGGCGGTGCTGTGCCTTTCCAGCGATATCCTGGACCTGAAGGCCCGGCTGGGCCGGATGGTAGTGGCCTACACCTATGAGGGCAAGCCCGTCACCGCCCACGACCTGAAGGCCGAGGGCGCCATGGCCGCCCTTCTCAAAGACGCGCTGAAGCCCAATCTCGTCCAGACCCTGGAGGGCACCCCGGCCTTCATCCACGGCGGGCCCTTCGCCAACATCGCCCACGGGTGCAACTCCGTCATGGCCACGCGCCTGGCCATGAGGCTGGCGGATTACGCCGTCACCGAGGCGGGCTTCGGCGCGGACCTGGGGGCGGAGAAGTTCCTGGACATCAAGTGCCGCCTGGCGGGCCTCCGGCCCAGCGCCGTGGTGGTCGTCGCCACGGTCCGGGCCCTGAAGAACCACGGGGGCGTGCCCAAGGCGGAGCTGAACGCCGAGAACCTGGAGGCCCTGGAAAAGGGCCTGCCCAACCTCCTCCAGCACGTGGACAACATCAAGAACGTCTACGGCCTGCCCTGCGTGGTGGCCGTCAACGCCTTCCCCACGGACACCGCCGCCGAGCTGAAGCTGGTGGAGGACAAGTGCCGGACCCTGGGGGTCAACGCGGCCCTCAGCGAGGTCTGGGCCAAGGGCGGCGAGGGCGGCACGGCCCTGGCGGAAGAGGTCCTGCGCCTCTGCGGCGAGCCCAATGACTTCCGCTTTGCCTACGACACGGAAGACTCCATTGAAGACAAAATCAACGCCATTGCCCAAAAGGTCTACCACGCCGACGGGGCCGTCCTGACCCCCGCTGCGAAAAAGCAGCTCACGGAGCTGGAGGCCCTGGGCTTCGGCAAGCTCCCCGTCTGCATGGCCAAGACCCAGTACAGCTTCTCCGACGACCCGGCCCTGCTGGGGGCTCCCAAGGGCTTTACCATCACCGTCCGGAACCTGAAGGTATCCGCCGGGGCGGGCTTCCTGGTGGCCCTGACCGGGGACATCATGACCATGCCGGGCCTGCCCAAAGTCCCCGCCGCCGAGAAAATCGACGTGGACGAAAACGGCAGGATTACAGGACTTTTTTAAGGAGGGTGGGCCATGTCCTACCTCTCCCCCAAGGAATTTTTAGAGCGCTATGCCGCCGCCGGGACGGCCAAGACGCAGAGGCCCGCCGGGAAGCTCCTGGCCCTCTCCGTCCTGGCCGGGGCCCTCATTGCCCTGGGCTGCGCCGCTACCAACACGGCGGTCCACGGTATGGAAAACGTCGGGCTCGCCCGGATGGTCTCCGGCCTCCTGTTCCCCTTCGGCCTGTGCATGGTCCTCGTCACCGGAGCGGAGCTCTTCACCGGGAACAGCCTGCTGGCCCTCTCCCTGCTGGAAGGGAAATGCACCCTCTCCGGCCTCCTGCGAAACTGGGGAATCGTCTACCTGGGGAACTTCCTGGGAGCGTTCCTGGCAGCGGCGGGCTGCGTCTGGTTCAGTCAACTGAACTACTCCGCCGGAGGGCTGGCAGTCTACACCGTCCGCCTGGCCGCCGGGAAATGCGCCCTGCCGTTCTGGAACGGCTTCGGCCTGGGGATCTTCTGCAACCTCCTGGTCTGCCTGGGGGTCCTGCTGGCCCTCTCGGCCACGGACGGCGCGGGGAGGCTCATGGGGGCTTTCATTCCCGTCAGCTACTTCGTCCTCTGCGGCTTTGAGCACTGCGTGGCGAACATGTACTACATTTCCGCCGGGCTTCTGGCGGTGCGGAATCCCCAGTACCTCCAACTGGCCCAGGCCGCCGGGGTGGACCTCAGCGCCCTGACCGTCCCGAATTTCCTCCTGGGCAACCTCCTCCCCGTCACCCTGGGGAACATCTTGGGGGGCGCGGGGCTGGCGGTTCTGCTCTGGTACGCGCACTTAAAAAAGGACTGAACAAGCACCGGACCGGGAGGCGGCGCCTCCCGGTCCGTTTAACTGCTGATGGAACCCGAGCCATTGCTCAGCTCCACCCAAGCAATATCAAGCCCCGCCTCGTCATAACCCACCGCCACGGCGTCAAGGCGAGGATGATACTCCGTCCAGTCGAAGGGCGGATAGGTCCGAAACAGGAAGTAGTGCCGCCCGTCTTTTTCCATCCAGTCCTCCCGCTCGCTGTTCCAGGTGAGGGCGGTGTGGTCCTCCCCCTTCCAGTCCGTGTATTGCAGCCGGACCTCCAGCCGGGCGATATCCGGGCCGTCCACCCGGCCGAACGCGTACAGGATGGAGCTCTGCTCCCTCTCGCTCCAGGCCAGCCAGCCGCCGTGAACGGGCGCTTCCTCTGTGCAGTCCAGCATCACGCCGTAACCGTTTATCCACCCCAGGTAAGTGAGGCGCGCCCCGCTGAGCATGGTGATATCCTCGTTTTCCGTCAGGTAGACCAACTGGCTTTTGTAGATCTCCGGGGCCCAGTCCCGGCAGACCACGGCGGTCCGCCCCGCGCCCTCCCGCTCCTCATTATGGCGAATGGCCTGGACGGGGAACAGCAGACCAATCAAAAAAATCCGGTTTACCAGAAACACCGCCGCCGCCGCGATGAGAATCCGGCGGAGGGTCCTCCTCCTACGGGAGGACAGTTTCGTTTTTCTCATGCCGTCTCCTCCCCTCCGGGCAGGGGCACCTCCAGCCGGATGGTCTCCCCTATGCCGTGGTACACCCAGACCACGTGGGCGTCTCCCGGCTCCACCGGAGCCCAGTGGACGGCGTATTCCGCCCCATAGTTCCCCCGGCTCCCGCCGCTGGTCCCCATCTCCCCCCGCCGGCTGACCACGGCGCTCCTGATTCTCAGGCCGCCCGCCACAATGCCGAAGGGCCAGCGGTCATACATGCAGGCCAGCACCATGGCCGCCCTTTGGCCATCCTTCTCCCCCACGGACACCTGATAGATGCGCAGGACGTCGTTCCCCACCTCCGCCCGGATGTCCAGGTCCTCCACGGCCTCCACATTCTTCAGCTCCCCGATGGAGATGGCCGTAGACGGGCAGAACCGGGCCGCCAGGCTGTCCCAGGCGCTGGACAGCAGTCCAATCCCCAGCAGGGCCTGGATACACACCACCACCGTCAGCAGCACCGCCGCCCGGCCCAGCCACAGCCAGCCCGTTCCCCGGTACTGCCTCGCCATCTCCCGGCCGATCTCCGCCGGGTCCCCCATGGCCTCCAGGCACCGGGACTCCGCCAGCGCCTCGTCCCAGCCCATGTCCAGCAGAACCTCCATCCGGTCCTCCACGTGCTCCTCCAGCTCCCGGCGGACGTTCTCCCGCTCCTCCGCCGTCAGCCGCCCCAGGGGCGAGAGCACCTGGGCCATAAACTCTCCCCGGGTCATACGGCCTCCGCGCCGCCCCGCAGCACGTCGTTCACCGCCCCGGAATACCGCTTCCAGGCGGCCTCCTCCTCCCGGAGGGCTCCCTGGCCCTTCCGGGTGAGGTGATAGTACTTCCGCTCCCGGCCCGTGGGGGCCTGCTTCCGGTAGGCCTCCACAAAGCCCTCCTGCTCCAGCCCGTGGAGCACCGGATACAGCGTCCCCTCCTTCATGTCGAAGGTGTGGTTGGACCGCCGGGCCAGCTCCACGATCATCTGATACCCGTACATGTCCTCCCCCGCCAGCAGGGACAGGGCCAGCAGCCGGGTGTGCTCGATGGCCTGTTTCTTCATGAGCCGCCTCCTTAATACCTAGAATTTCTATGCTTATTATACATAGTATTACTAGGTATGTCAAGCCCTAAAAATCTGTGCTATAATCTTCCCCATGAATGAGAACGCTATGATGTTATCCCAGCTTCCCCCGCCCCTGCTGGCCTGGTATCGGAAAAGCGCCCGGGACCTCCCCTGGCGGAACACCCGGGACCCCTACCGGATCTGGGTCTCGGAGATCATGCTCCAGCAGACCCGGGTGGCGGCGGTGCTGGGCTACTACGCCCGGTTTCTGGAGGCGTTTCCCACCGTGGAGGCCCTGGCCTCCGCCCCGGAGGACCGGCTCATGAAGCTCTGGGAGGGTCTGGGCTATTACAGCCGGGCCCGGAACCTTCAGAGGGCCGCGAAGCTGGTGGCGGACCGGGGCGGCTTCCCCGAGACCTACGAGGGGCTCTTGGAGCTCCCCGGTATCGGGGAGTACACCGCCGCCGCCGTCGCCTCCGCCGCCTTTGCCAAACGGGAGGCCGCGGTGGACGGCAACGTCCTCCGGGTGGCGACCCGCTTGACGGATTGCCATGACGATATCGCCGTCCCCCGGACGAAACAAAACGTCCGCGCCCAGGTCCGGGAGATCTTCCCGGAGGCCGAGCCGGACGCGCGGATTTTCAACCAGGCCCTCATGGAGCTGGGGGCCACGGTCTGCGTGCCGAACGGCCCGCCGAAATGCCTCCTCTGCCCCGCACGGGACCTCTGCCTGGGCCGGGCCCGGGGCACGGCGGAGAGCCTGCCGGTGAAGGCCCCGAAGAAATCCCGCCGGATAGAGGACAAGACCGTCTTCCTCCTCCTCCGGGAGGGCCGCGCAGCTCTGCGGAAGCGCCCGGCCTCCGGGCTGCTGGCGGGCCTGTGGGAATTCCCCAACGTGGAAGGGGCCCTGGACGAACCCGCCGCCGGCGCGGCGGTCCGGGCCTGGGGCCTGGAGCCCAGGGCCTGGAAAAGCCGCCTGACGGCCAAGCACATCTTCAGCCACGTGGAGTGGCATATGACCGTCTATACCCTGGAAGTCACCGGCGGGGGGCCGCCGGATTTCACCTGGGCGGACAGCCTGGAACACCACGCCGTCCCCTCCGCCTTCGCCCGCTGCCGGGAGGAGGCGGAGCGGGCGCTGAGAGAATAGGAGGGACCCCCATGCCCTTTTGGAAGCAGAGCGAGGACCCCTGGGACCAAAAGCCGGAGAAACACCGGGAGCCCAGGGAGGAGAAGGCCCCGCAGGCAAATCCCCTTGACAGCCTGAAGCAGTGGAACGAGGAACGCAAGGCCAAGGCCAGGGAAAAAGAAGAGGCCAAGCGCCTCCCCCCGGAGAAGTGCCCCTGGTGCGGGAAGGAGATGGAGCAGGGTTTTATCCTCGGCGGGCGGGACGCGGTCCGTTGGTATCCCGGCGTCTACAAATTCGATCTCATCCGGGGCCTGGACGGGAACGCCATGGACCTGCTGGATGACTACAGCACCTGGAGCTGTTACAAAACCGTCTGGCTCTGCCGGGACTGCAAGAAAATGGTTCTCAACATGCCGCACCCGCCGGAGACCCCGGACCAGTTCGCCCAGCACATGGAGGACCGGCGTTCCCAAAACACACAGGAGGAGGAAACGAGCGACGAATAACCCGTCGAAATTCATCGCTCTTTGTATTATTATGGCGCAATTATACTTTAAGTATGGAGCTATGGGCTCCAGCAAGTCCGCCAACGCCCTGATGGCACGCTTTAACTACGAGGAACGGGGCCAGAAGGCCCTGATGGTCAAGCCCCGGCTGGACGCCCGGGACGGGGACCACATGGTCTACTCCCGCATCGGGCTGAAATACCCCTGCATCTACTTTGACGAGATGCGGGAGCTCACCGCCATGGAGCTCCAGCAAAACGCCTGCATCATCGTGGACGAGGCCCAGTTCCTCACAAAGGAGGAGGTCATGTACCTGGTGGACGTGGTGGACCGCCTGGACATCCCGGTGATGTGCTACGGCCTCCGGGCGGACTTCAAGGGGGAGCTCTTCCCCGGCAGCTACCAGCTCCTGGTCATGGCGGACAAGATCGAGGAGGTCAAGACCATCTGCTGGTGCGGGAAAAAGGCCACCTTCAACGCCCGCTTCGATGAAAACGGCAAGGTCCTCAAGGAGGGGGAACAGGTGGTCCTGGGGGCCAACGACAAGTACATCGGCCTCTGCCGCCGCCACTGGATGGCGGGGGACCTGGGCCCGGACTTTGACGTGGGGGCCCTATGACCTGCAGCCTCTGCCCCCGGAACTGCCGGGCGGAACGGACGCAGGACCATCCCGGCGGCGTGTGCAAAATGCCGTCAGTCCCTGTTGTGGCCCGGGCGATGCTCCACCGGTGGGAGGAGCCCTGCCTGGTGGGGGAGCGCGGCGCGGGGGCCGTCTTCTTCTCCGGATGCAGTCTCCGCTGCGCCTACTGCCAAAACAAATCCATCTCCCAGGGCGGCGTGGGGAAAGCCGTGACGGTCTCCCGCCTCCGGGAAATTTTCCGGGAGCTCGTCGCCCAGGGGGCGGCCTGCCTGGATTTGGTGACCCCCACCCACTTCGCCCCGGCGGTTCTGGAAGCCCTGGGGGACGAGCCCTGGCCCGTCCCGGTGGTCTGGAACTGCGGGGGCTATGAAAGCGTCTCCACTTTACAGTGCTTGGAGGGCAAGGTGCAGGTCTACCTTCCGGACCTGAAATACGCCCTCCCCGGCCCGGCGGGGCAGTACTCCGCCGCCCCGGACTACGTTGACCGGGCCACCCCGGCCATTTTGGAGATGTTCCGCCAGACGGGCCCGTACCGCATGGAAAACGGCCTGCTGAAATCCGGCGTGCTGATCCGCCACCTGCTCCTCCCCGGGGAGCTGGAGAACACCCGGCGCGTCATCGACTGGGTGGCCGGGACCTTCCGCCCCGGGGAGGTGCTCTTCTCCCTCATGAGCCAGTACACCCCCCAGCCCGGGGCCTCCGGAAAATTGGCCCGCCGCGTGACGAAGGCGGAGTACCGGGCGGCGGCGGCGTATATGGAAAACTGCGGCGTCACAGACGGCTACACCCAGGAGCGCACCTCCGCCAAAGAGGAGTACACCCCGGATTTCGACCTGTCAGGGATCTGACCGATTCAACGGGAAGGAAGGGTGTAGGGCGGCTGCGCCCACAGGCGCGTTTCGGAGCGCAACCGCCGCTGGCGGCGGCTCTTGGCGCGGAGATAAACCCAGGAGGGATTTCCTGCACCATTTAAATAAAAGCGGGCCCACAGCCCACCGGCCGCCCCCAGGCGGCCGCAAACATAAAAAGCCCCGCAAGCAGAGCTTGCGGGGTTTTTTATGTATCCCTTGCGAATCTTACTCCTCGGGGACGATGGCGCCGTTGGGGCAGGTGTCGCTGCAAGAACCGCAGTCCAGGCAGGCGGCAGCGTCGATGACATAGGAATCATCGCCCTGGCTGATGGCGCCGGCGGGGCAGGCGTCAGAGCAGGCGCCGCAGCTCACACAGGCAGAAGTGATCTTATAGGCCATGGGTTGCACCTCCATTAGAATTGTATCCCCATTGTAGCATACTCTCCCAAAAATGCAAGAGCTTTGTGAAAGCCCTGACGGAAAAATTTTGCGTTCACAATTTGTTTTCATAAACGTCAAAGAAAGTCAAAGATTCCCCCTTGACATTTTCCCCAGGGGTGCTATACTGGCATCATCCAAAACATCAAAGATAGTCAAAGTCAAAACGAGGAGGCGCACCCATGGGGATTTCCGATTTGATTGCCGGTTTCCTTCAGGAATGCCTGGACGAAACGGGAGACGGCGTGCTGGAGGTCCAGCGGGGCGAGCTGGCCCAGCGGTTCAACTGCGTGCCCAGCCAGATCAACTACGTCATGTCCACCCGTTTCTCCCCCGAGCGGGGCTATATCGTGGAGAGCCGCCGGGGCGGCAACGGGTATATCCGCATCACCCGGGTCCGGGTGGACCGGGAGACCCTCCTGATGCACGTCATCAACTCCCTGGGAGACCGGGTGGACCTGCCCTCCGCCCGGGCCATCCTGGGGAACCTAGCGGAAGCCGGAGCCCTGACGGAGGACCTGGCCCGGACCCTGCTGGCCGCCGTGGGGGACAAGGCTTTGGGAGCCGTCCCCCGGGACCTCCGGGACCGGGTCCGGGCGGACGTTTTAAAAAACGTCCTGATTCTCCAGGTCTAGGCCGCATAAAATAGGAGCGGACCCCACTTTCCATTTGTCAGCTAAAAACATTTTCGATATACAGGAGGTACTGATTATGAAATGCGAACATTGTGGCAAGAATGAAGTCACCTTTGTTTACCAGAGCAACGTCAACGGCCAGGTCACCGAGAAGCACCTGTGCAGCGAGTGCGCCGAAAAGCTGGGCTACACCCAGAAGCTGGCGGCGCACAGCCAGCGCATGATGCAGAATTTCTTCGGCGGCAGTCTCTTCGAGGACTTCTTCACTCCCTTCCCCTCCCTGCTGGGGCGGATGAACCGCCTACTGGAGAATCCCTTTGACGATTTCTTCTCCGACATGCCCGCCCTGGGCGCCCCGGCGGAGACCCGGCAGGAGGCCCAGCAGCCCCAGGAGACCCTGCTGAAGCAGGAGGAACAGAACGAAATCTCCAAGACCCGGGAGCTCAACGCCCTGCGGATGGAGATGCAGAAGGCTGTCGCCGAGGAGAACTTCGAACGGGCGGCGGAGCTCCGGGACCAGATTCACAGCCTGGAAGCCTGACGAAAACCGACCTTCACGAAAGGAAGTGCACGAACCATGAATGAGAAAAAATTCAGCCCCGGCGCGGAGGAGTCCCTCCGCCTCAGCCAGGAGGCCGCCGGGGAGCTGGGCCACGGCTACGTGGGCACCGAGCACCTGCTGCTGGGCCTCATCCGGGAGGACCAGGGCGTCGCTCACGACGTGCTCCTGGAAGCCGGGCTCACCGACGACATGATCGTCCAGATCATCAAACGCAGCGTGGGCGCGGGCCTTCCCGGCGGCAACCCCGCTCAGGGCCTGACCCCCCGGGCCCGCCGGGTGGTGGAAATCGCCGTGGAGGACGCGGTCCGGGGCGGCAGCCCCTATGTGGGTACGGAGCACCTGCTGGCGGGCCTTCTGCGGGAGGGCAATAACATGGCCGTCCGCATCCTCCGCACCGCGGGGGTGGAGGCCCGGCCCCTCTACGCCGCCCTGATGCAGAAGCTGAACCAGCGGCCCCAGAGCCGCCAGCCCGCCGTCCCCCGGGACGACAAGGGCCCCTCCTCCGGCGGCGGAGCCAGCGGCAAGACCCTCCGGGAGTTCACCCGGGACCTGACCGCCGACGCCCGGAACGGCAAGCTGGACCCGGTCGTCGGCCGGGACGGTGAAATCCAGCGGGTCATCCAGATTCTCTCCCGCCGGACGAAGAACAACCCCTGCCTCATCGGCGAGCCCGGCGTGGGCAAGACCGCCATTGCCGAGGGCCTGGCCCGGAAAATCGTCCTGGGGGACGTGCCCGACGATTTGCTGGACAAGCGCATCCTCTCCCTGGACCTCTCCGGCATGGTGGCCGGGACCAAATACCGGGGCGAGTTTGAGGAGCGCATCAAGAAGGCCCTGGACGAGGTGAAGAAGTCCGGGGATGTGATCCTCTTCATCGACGAGCTCCACACCATCGTGGGGGCGGGCAGCGCCGAGGGGGCCGTGGACGCGGCCAACATCATCAAGCCCGCCCTGGGCCGGGGCGAAATCCGGGTCATCGGCGCCACGACCCTCAACGAGTACCGGAAGTATATTGAAAAGGACGCCGCCCTGGAGCGCCGCTTCCAGCCCGTCCAGGTGGGCGAGCCCAGCCAGGAGGCCAGCCTGGAGATTTTGAAGGGCCTCCGGGAGAAATACGAGCAGCACCACAAGCTCCAGCTCACCGACGAAGCCCTGGAAGCCGCCGTCTCCCTCTCCGCCCGGTATATCTCCGACCGCTTCCTGCCCGACAAGGCCATCGACCTGATGGACGAGGCCGCCTCCCGGGTCCGCATGGAGCAGGAGGAAATCTCCCCGGAGCTGAAGTCCCTGGAAGAGAAGATCGCCGCCCTGGCCAAGGACAAGGAAGCCGCCATTCAGCGCCAGGACTATGAAACCGCCGCCCAGCTCCGGGACATTGAGAGCAACTACCGGGACCAGGTGGAGCAGGAGCGGGAGAAGCGCCGCACCAGCCCCCGGCAGCACCGCCCCGTCACGGCGGAGGACATCGCCGCCGTGGTGGCGGGCTGGACGGGCATCCCCGTCACCCGCCTCACCGAGGACGAGGGGACCCGCCTCCTGCACATGGAGGACATCC
Organism: uncultured Oscillibacter sp.; assembly: GCA_950097265.1. Classification (GTDB taxonomy): domain Bacteria; phylum Bacillota; class Clostridia; order Oscillospirales; family Oscillospiraceae; genus Oscillibacter. Next base: position 8,142 of record CATNDJ010000022.1, on the reverse strand, counting down.
TCCACCAGCGGGTGGTGGGCCAGGACGAGGCCGTCCAGGCCGTGGCCCGGGCCATCCGCCGGGGCCGGGTGGGGCTGAAGGATCCCAAGCGGCCCACAGGCTCCTTCCTCTTCCTGGGCCCCACGGGCGTGGGCAAGACGGAGCTGTGCAAGTCCCTGGCGGAAGCCATGTTCGGCGACGAGAGCGCCATCGTCCGCATCGACATGTCGGAGTATATGGAGCGCCACACCGTCTCCCGCCTCATCGGCTCCCCCCCGGGGTATGTGGGCCACGAGGAGGGCGGCCAGCTCACCGAGAAGGTCCGGCGGAAGCCCTATTCCGTGGTTCTCTTCGACGAGATTGAAAAGGCCCACGAGGACGTGTGGAACATCCTTCTGCAAATCCTGGACGACGGCCGCATCACGGACTCCCAGGGCCGGACGGTGGACTTTAAAAACACGGTCATCGTCATGACCAGCAACATCGGGGCCAAGAGCCTCACCACCGCCGGGACCCGCCTGGGCTTCAACCATGAGGAGACCCCCGCGGACGGCGCGGAGAAAAAGTTCCAGCAGGCGAAAGAAACCGTCCTGGCGGAGCTCCGCCAGACCTTCCGCCCGGAGTTCCTGAACCGCATCGACGACATCATCGTCTTCCGTGCCCTGACGGAAGCGGACATCCACGAGGTGGCCCGCCGGATGCTGGAGACCGTCTCCGCCCGGATGGAGGCCATGGGCCTGCACCTGACGGCCTCCGATGAAGCGGTAGCGGAGCTGGTCCGGGAGGGCTACGACCCCAAGTACGGCGCGCGGCCCCTCCGCCGCTGCATCCAGAGCAAGGTGGAGGACGCCGTGGCGGAGCGGATGCTGGACGGCACCCTGAAGGAGGGCGACACCGCCGCCCTCACCGTGGAGGACAGCCGGCTGCTGGTGACCAAAGAGGACATCCCCGCCTGAGTGAAATCAAAAGGCTCCGCCTTCCGGCGGGGCCTTTCCCTTCGGAACGCCCTCTTGCCTTTTCCTCCAAAAGCGTGTACACTGTCAGGGAACACCACTTTCCCCAAAAGGAGGCCCCGCCATGTCCTTCACCGCCCTCTCCGCCCTGCTGGCCCTGGCCCTGCTGGCTCTGGACCAGTGGGTTAAGCGCTGGATCACCCTCACCCTCCCCCTGGGGGAGACCCGCCCCCTGCTGCCGGGCCTTGTGGAGCTGAAAACCGTCCACAACTACGGCGCGGCCTGGTCCAGCTTCTCCGGGGCGCGATGGCTCCTGGTCGCCGCCACCAGCCTCATCGTCCTGGCCATCCTGGCCCTGCTGGTCCGCCGGGTGGTCCGGCACCCCCTGGGGACCCTGGCGGGCTGCCTCATCGTCTCCGGCGGCCTGGGGAACATCCTGGACCGGGTGCGCCTCGGGTACGTGGTGGACATGTTCCACTTCCAGTTCTACGAGAGCTACCCCGTCTTCAACGTGGCGGACATGTGCATCGTCTCCGGCTGCGTCCTGGGCCTCGTCTACTACCAGTGGTTTTACGAGAAGTACGACAAAAAGGAGAAGCCCCATGGAAACGCTGACGCTCCGTCCGGCGGAGCCTGACGCCGGGAAGCGGGTGGACGCGTGGCTTGCCTCCCAGGTGGAGGACCTGACCCGCTCCGCCGCCCAGCGCCTCCTGGAAGAAGGCCGGGTGACCCTAAATGGGAAACCTCTGGCGAAAAACTACAAGCTCGCCGGGGCGGAAACCCTGATTCTCACCCTGCCGGCCCCGGAGCCCCTGGACGCTCTGCCCCAGGACATCCCCCTGGATATCGTCTACGAGGACGCCGACGTCGTCGTGGTGAACAAGCCCCAGGGCCTGGTGGTCCACCCCGCCCCGGGCCACCCGGACGGGACGCTGGTCAACGCCCTGCTGTACCACTGCGGCGGCAGCCTCTCCGGCGTGGGCGGGGCCCTGCGCCCTGGCGTCGTCCACCGCATCGACCGGGACACCTCCGGTTTGATCATCGCCGCCAAGAACGACTTCGCCCACCGGTCCCTGGCCGCCCAGCTCCAGGACCACAGCCTGGCCCGGACCTATGAGTGCATTGCCGTGGGGGGCTTCCGGGAGGACGCGGGAACCGTAAACGCCCCCATCGGGCGCTGCCCGGCGGACCGGAAGAAAATGGCCGTCGTCCCCAGCGGCCGCCCCGCCGTCACCCATTGGGAGGTCCTGGAGCGCTTTTCCGGCTTCACCCGCCTCCGCTGCCGCCTGGAAACCGGGCGGACCCACCAGATCCGGGTTCACCTGGCCTACCTGGGCCGCCCCATCCTGGGAGACCCGGTCTACGGGAAGCCCGTCCCCGGTCTCCGGGGCCAGTGCCTCCACGCGGCCGCCCTGCGGTTTACCCATCCCCGTACCGGGGAACTTATAGAGCTATGCTGTCCCCTGCCGGAGGAGTTTCAGGCCCAGCTCCGGAAGCTGGCGGGGAGATGCTGAGGGCCCGGAGGGGCCCTCCTTTTATTTTTGGAAAATTCGTTCTTCTTTTCGTCCCCCTAGCAAAAATTCCCTTGCAAAACGGGCCGACTTCGCCTATACTGTATGGAAGAATGACCACGCGTCCGGATGGGACCCAGCAGGGCGCATGGCACACGGAGAGAAGGTGAGAACGAATGTCCCTGGAAGCGATCGAAAAGGTAACGCAGGTGGAAAACGAGGTCCGGGAGCGCCGCGCCGCCGCCGAGGCGGAGGCGAAACAGATTGTCGCCGACGCGGAAAAGGAAGGTCAGGCGCTCTTGCAGAGGACCCGCAGCGCCGGGGCGGAGGCCGGCCGGGAGCTTCTGCGCCAGGCGGAGGAGCGGGCCGCTGCCGCGGCGGAAAAAACCGCTCGGGCCGCGGAGGCCGACGCCGCCGGGCTGCGGGAGTCCGCAGGGAAGCGGCTGGAGGCCGCGGCCGAGTTTATTGTCGGAAGGGTTGTGAGCAACTGAAATGGCCATTGTAAAAATGAAAAAGCTCCGCGTTATGGCCATGGCCGGCAGCCGGGACGCCCTCCTGCGGGAGCTTCTGCGCCTGGGCTGCGTGGAGATCAGCGAGCCCGCAGGGAAGCTCTCGGACCCCGCCTGGTCGGCGCTGCTCCGGCGGGAGTCCTCCCGGCTTGCGGAGACCAAGAACGAGCAGGGCGAGGCCAAGGCCGCCCTGGAGGCCCTGAAGCGCTATGGCGGAACCAAGGACGGCCTCTTTATCCAGCGCCGGGCGGTGTCCGAAGAGGAATTTCTCAGCGGCGAAACCCTGGAGGGCTCCCGGGCCGTCAGCGGGGAAATCAACGGGCATTTGCAGGAGATCTCCCGCTTACAGGGAGAGGAGAACCGCCTCCTGAGCCGGAAGGCCGGGCTGGAGCCCTGGATTCCCCTGGACATGCCCCTGGAGCTCAGCGGCACCGAACACGCGGTGTTCCGCCTGGGCGTTTTCCCCGGGGCGGCGGACACCGCCGCCATCCGCAGTGAACTGGCGGGCGCGGCGGCGGAGCTCTATGAGATCAGCGGGGACAAGCAGCAGCGCTGCTGCCTCCTGGTGGCCCACCGGGAGGAGGAGGAGAAGGTCCTGGAGGTCCTCCGGCCTCACGGGTTCAGCGTCACCGCTTTTCAGGGCGTGACGGGCACGGCGGCGGAGAACGCCGCGGCCCTGGACAAGGCCCTGGAGGACAACCACGCCAAGCGGCAGGAGGCCGAGGCCGCCATCGCCGCCCTGGCGCCGGAGCGGGACAGGCTGCGGCTCTACGCCGACCGCCTTGCCGCCGAGGCGGCGGAGGATCAGAACACCGAGCGCCTCCTCACCGACGGAACCATCGTCTTTTTCGAGGGCTGGGCCCCGGCGGAGAACCTGGCGGAGGTCCAGTCCCTGCTGGACGCCAAGGGCTGCGCCTGGGAGGCCAGCGACCCCACGGACGAGGACGTCCCCGACGTGCCGGTCCGGCTGAAGAACAACTGGCTGACCAAGCCGCTGAACATGGTGACGGAGATGTACTCCCTCCCCGCCTACAACAACGTGGACCCCAACCCCCTCATGGCGCCCTTCTTCATCTTGTTTTACGGCATCATGATGGCGGACATGGGCTACGGCCTTCTGATGTTCCTGGCGGGGACCATTGTCTCGAAGAAATACCGTCCCAAGGGCACCATGGGCCACATGATGGGTCTTTTGCAGCTGTGCGGCGTGTCCACCTTCATCATGGGCGCGCTGACCGGCGGTTTCTTCGGAGACTTTTTGACCCAGGTGGTGAAGCTCACCACCGGCGCGGACTTCGCCCTGCCGGCCCTGTTCACGCCGCTGAACGACACGCTGATGATTCTCGTGGGGGCCATGGCCCTGGGCCTGGTCCAGATCGTCACCGGCATGGCCGTCAGCTTCATCCGCAAGCTCAAGGCCGGCCAGGTGCTGGACGCGGTCTTCGAGGAGGTCACCTGGTGGATCGTCTTCGCCGGCATCGGCCTCATGGCCCTGGGCGTGACGAACCTGGTGCTTTACGCGGGGCTGGCCCTGATCGTCATCGGGCCCCTGGTCACCGGCCAGGGCTTCGGCAAGATCATGGGCATCTTCGGCTCCCTCTACAACCACGTGACGGGCTATTTCGGCGACATTTTGTCCTACGCCCGTCTCATGGCCCTGATGCTGGCGGGCAGCGTCATCGCCCAGGTGTTCAACACCCTGGGCGCGATCCCCGGCAACATTATCATTTTCCTTGTGATCTCCCTGGCGGGCAACGCGCTGAACTTCGCGCTGAACCTGCTGGGCTGCTACGTCCACGATCTCCGGCTGCAGTGCCTGGAGTACTTCGGCAAGTTCTACGAGGACGGCGGCAAGCCCTTCCGGCCCCTGGCCATGGAGACCAAATACGTGGACGTCACAAAGTAAACAGATTTTAGGAGGAACACTACAATGCAAGACATGACTCAGTTGATTGAAATGCAGCAGGCCCTCACCTTCCTGGGCTCCATCGGCGGCCTGGCTCTGGCCCTCCTGGGCGCGGGCCTGGCGGCGGTTCTCCCCGGCATCGGCTCCGCCAAGGGCACCGGCATCGCCGGCGAGGCGGGCACCGGCCTTCTGTGCCAGGACCCCAGCAAGTTCGGTAAGGTCATGATTCTCCAGGTCATCCCCGGCACCCAGGGCCTGTACGGCCTGGTGGTGTGGTTCTTCGCCATCTTCTCCATGGGCCTTCTCGGCGGCGAGCTGCCCCAGATGAGCATCGCCCAGGGCATGCAGTACCTCTTCGCGTGCCTGCCCATGGCTCTCGGCGGATTGTTCTCCGCCATCGCCCAGGGCCGCGTGGCCGCGGGCTCCATCAACATCCTGGCCAAGAAGCCCGACGACTGGTCCAAGGGCATGGTCCTCTGCATCACCGTGGAGTTCTACGCCATCCTGTCTCTGCTGGCTTCCATGCTGATGATCATCAACATTTCTTAAGCGCCCCGCAGAAAGGGGATTGAACCATGAACGGAATTGAAAAAATCACCCAGCGCATCAGCGCCGACGCCCAGGCGGAGATCGACCGCGTCCTGGGCGAGGCCCGGGCCGAGGCGGAGAAGATCGCCGCCAAGTACCAGGCCCAGGCGGACGCTGAGGCGGCGGACCTGGACGCCCGGAACAAAAAGGCCGCCGCGGAGCGGGAGGAGCGCCTGGCCGGCACGGCCCAGATGGAGGCCCGGAAGGCCGCCCTGGCCGCCAAGCAGGAGATGGTGGAAAAGGCCTACGGCCTGGCCCTCCAAAAGCTCTGCTCCCTGCCGGAGGAGAAGTACACCGCCGTGCTGGCGGGGCTGCTCGTTCAGGCGTCTTCCACCGGGAAAGAGGAGGTCATCTTCTCCGAGGCCGACCGCCGCAAGGTGGGCAAGGCCGCCGTGGAAAAGGCCAACAAGGACGGAGGCAAGCACCTGACCCTCTCCGGCGAGACCCGTTCCATTCAGGGCGGCTTCATCCTCCGCTCCGAGAATGTGGAGGTTAACTGCGCGTTCGACACCCTGGTGCGCCTTCAGAAGGCGGAGACCGCGGGAGAAGTGGTAAAGAAGCTGTTCTCATAAGTAAGGAGGAAGTGTCTTGGCGAAAAAAATCAAAGACACCGATTACCTGGCGATCTCGGCCCGCATCAAGGCCATGGAGACCGGGCTCCTGACACGGGAACGGATGGAACAGGTCCTGGACGCCCGCACGGACGAGGAGGCCGTCAAGCTCCTCCAGGAGTGCGGCTACCCCGAGCTGGACGCACGCAGCCCGGAGGCCATGGACGCCGCCCTCTCGGCGGCCCGGGAAGCCACTCTCTCCGACGTGCTGGACGGCGCGCCGGACCCCAGGTATATCGACATTTTCAAGCTGAAATACGACTATCACAATATTAAAGCCGTGCTGAAGGCCGCGGCCATGGACGTAAGCCCCAACTCCATGCTGATGGACATGGGCCGGGTTCCGGCGGCGGAGCTGAAGGAGGCCGTGCAGGCCGGGCGGCTGGACGAGCTGCCGGAGTCCCTGGCCGCCGCCGCGGCGGAGGCGAAGGACGTGCTGGATTCCACCCGGGACCCCCAGCTCTCCGACATCGTCCTGGACCGCTGGTGCTATCAGGAGATGGCGAAGGTGGCCGAGGAGACGGGCAGCGCGTTTCTCGCGGGCTACGTAAAAATCCAGATCGACGCGGCGAACCTCCGCGCCCTGGTCCGCACCCTGCGGATGGGCAAGAGCGGGGACTTCCTGAAAACCGTGCTTCTGGAGGGCGGCGACATCGGCGCGGACGCCGTGGCCGCCGCCGGGAACTCCGGTTCCCTCCAGGAGCTCTACGGCCCCACGCCCCTTCAGGCGGCGGCGGAGGCGGGAGCGGAGGCCCTTCGGGGCGGCCCGCTGACGGATTTCGAGAAGCTCTGCGACGACGCGGTGGGCGAGTACCTGGCCGGGGCTCAGTTCGTGCCCTTCGGCGAGGCCCCGCTGCTGGGCTATCTGGCCGCCCGGGAGACCGAGTATACCAACATCCGCATCCTGCTGATGGGCCGCGGGGCGGGCCTGCCCGCCGGCGTGATCCGCTCCAGGCTGCGCAGCGGCTATGTGTAAGGCGGTGAACGTATGGCAATGACCTATCAGATCGCCGCCATCGGCGATTGGGAGTCCGTCATGGGCTTCCGGGCTCTGGGACTGGACACCTACCCCGTCGCGGACGCGGCGGAGGCCAGGGAGAAAATCAAGGAGCTGGCCCGGGGGAACTGCGCCGTGATTTACCTCACGGAGCAGCTGGCGAAGGACCTGGAGGACGTGATTTCCCGCTACAAGGACGAAATCCGCCCCGCCATCATCCTCATCCCCGGCCGCCAGGGGTCCCTGGGCATCGGCAAAAACAATATCCAGCGCGCGATTGAAAGAGCGGTAGGAGCCGACATCCTTTAAGAAAGGTAGTGTTAAGTATTGAGCGGCAAAGTTGTTAAAGTTTCCGGGCCGCTGGTGGTCGCTACGGGCCTCTCCAACGCCAACATGAGCGACGTGGTCCGCGTCGGCCCCCAGCGCCTGATCGGCGAAATCCTGACCATGAAGGGCGACGCCGCCTCCATCCAGGTCTACGAGGAAACCTCGGGCCTGGGCCCCGGCGCCGTCGTCGAGACCACCGGGGCGCCCATGAGCGTGGAGCTGGGCCCCGGCATGATCGAGGGCATCTATGACGGCATCCAGCGCCCGCTGGAGAAAATCATGGAAAAGGTCCACGGCAACAATATCACCCGCGGCGTGGAGGTCTCCCCCCTGGACCACGAGAAAAAGTGGGACTTCACCGCCACAGCGAAAGCCGGGGACAAGGTGATCGGCGGCGACGTCATCGGCACCGTCCCCGAGACCCCGGTAGTGCTCCACAAGATCATGGTGCCCCCCAACCTGAAAGGCACCATCAAATCCATCCAGAGCGGCAGCTACAAGGTCACCGACACCGTGGCCACCCTCACCACCGAGGACGGCAGGGACGTAGCCCTGACCATGGTCCAGAAATGGCCCGTCCGTATCGGCCGTCCCTATGAGAAGAAGTACTCCCCCGAGCGTCCCCTGTGCTCCGGCCAGCGGATCATCGACACCATGTTCCCCATCGCCAAGGGCGGCACCGCCGCCGTCCCCGGCCCCTTCGGCTCCGGCAAGACCGTGGTCCAGCACCAGCTGGCCAAGTGGTCCGACGTGGACATCGT
>CATNDJ010000021.1:11980-30241 GCA_950097265.1 uncultured Oscillibacter sp. | reverse complement strand
TAACGCCCTGCTTGACGTCGGCCCATTCGGCCTTGGCGGTGGGATAGAATTTGCAAGAACCCACGATCTCGACCCAGGGAGCCATGCTCTCGTCGGAAGCGGCCACGATCTCGCCGCCGGCGGAGGTGGCGGGCAGGAAGCCTTCCATCAGCACCCAGTCGGAGTAGCGGCTGTCCTCATAGAAGAAGTCGAAGAACTCCTTGATGGCCTCAATCTTTTCGTCGGAGTGCCCGTTATCGAAGACCATGAAGCGGTCCATAACGCCGGCAGAGACAGAGGAGTTTCCTCCGTTGGTGGGGATGGCCGCAAAGGCGTAGTTGATTTGCTCCTCAGCCGGGGTGTTGGCCTTGGCATAGTTGTCGGCAATGTAGGTCGGGATGGAGTTGGGCCCGATCATCATAGCCAGCTTGCCGGCGCCGAACAGGTCCTGCAGAGCATAGCGGGTCTCGTTGGCGGGGTCGGTGTTGGTCAGGCCGTCCTTGACCAGCCCGATGGCATATTCAATGGCTTCCACGTTGGCGTCCGCGTTCAGGGTCCAGTTTCCGGAGGCGTCGGTGAAGTCGCTTCCATTGTTCCAGATGTAGTAAGCGAAAGCGGCCTGGCCTTCGTCGGTGGTCATGTCGATGCCCCAGGGATAGATGCTGGAGTCATAGGCCTTGATGGCCTCGCAGGCGGCCTTCAGCTCGTCCCAGGTGGTGGGGACTTCCACGCCGGCGGCTTCCAGGATGTCCGTGTTGTAGTACATGGCGCGGGCGGAGGCCAGGTCGGGGATGGCCCAGATGGTGCCGTCAATGTTGGACTGCTCCAGGAAGGCGTCGTAGAACTTGGCATAGGTTTCGTCGGAGACGCAGTCCTGAATGGGCAGCAGCAGGTCGTCGGCCACGTAGTCCGCGAACACGTCGATGTTCAGGATGTCCGGGGCGTCGTTGTTGGCAACCCGGGTGTTGACTACTGTGTAGATATCGTTCCAGGACACCGCTTCCACGACCAGCTCGATGTCGTCATGGCTGCCGTTGAATTCGGTGACGAAGTCGGCCCACCACTGTTTGGTGTTCTGGCCGTACTCGGCGGCGATTACCTTGATGGAGGTCTTTTCCCCGGAGCCGGTATCGGCAGGGGGCGCTTCGGTCTCGGTATTGCCGGAGTCGGCGGGCGGGGGCGTGGTGTCGCCGCCCTTGTCGCCGCCGCAGGCGGCCAGGGCCAGGACCATCACGAGCGCAAGTAACATGGCAAGAAACTTTTTCATCGTCATTCTCCTCTTACAAAAATTTCATGTGCGGAATACACATGTGAGGGTGCGATATGAAAAATTCACAAACGCCACCCTCATACACTTATTATACTTGTAGAATTTGTAAATAATAGGGGCCTTCGTACAGTTTATAGGAAAATCGTACGAACCACGAAAGTTCGTACGATTTCCGTAAACGATTAACTGAAATTGGAAGCGGCCGCCGCATCCCGGCGGCTCTTGCGGAAGGCGCTGGGAGTCACGCCGGTGGCGGAGCGGAAAACCTTGGAGAAGTAGTTGTAATCGCTGATGCCCACCTGTTCTCCCACGGCGGAGATGGGCATGCTGCTCTGAAGGAGCAGCCGTTTGGCGGCCTCAATCCGCCGCTGGGCGATGAGGTAGGAGAGGGTCCGGCCCCCGGAGAGCTCCTTGGCCAGGGAGCAGAGCTTGGTCCGGCCGATGTGGAGCTGCTGGGAGATGGACTCCAGGGAGAGCTTGTCCATGTAGTGCTGGTCCAGGTACAGCTCCAGCTTCTGGAGGTCCGTCTGCTCCGCCGTCAGAATCATGCCCTTGAGCTGGATGTAGGCGGACAGGGCCTCCAGCGTCTCGGTGTAGGCCTGAATCTCCGCCTTGGAGTACCGGCGGAACTGGAAGAAGGCGTCCCTCAGGGCATCGGGGCCGTCGGGCCACCAGTCCAGCAGGGAGCGGGTGTACTCCCACTGCTCCTCCATGGGGGAGTCGTCCAAGTAGCAGCCCACGGCCAGGTAGGCCACGGGGTTCTGCTTGCTGTAAAGGGGCATGACGGCCTCGCAGATGCCCGCGTGGCAGCGGTAGTGCTGAAAGCCGCTCTCCGCCTCATAGCGCTGGATCTTGCACTGGTCGCAGGCGACGCAGCGCTCGTGGCCCTCGGGCAGGTCGTTGATCATCCGGCAGAAGGGCGGATGGCCCCGGAAGAGGTTGATGTCCCGGCCCGACAGGTCTAGAATGTTGGCGGGCACGCCGGTGAGGATGTTGAGGTTGGCGATCAGCTTGCGCAGGCGCTCCTCGTCAAAAAGTATGTTCATTTCCGATATTGCCTTGCGATTTCCTCCAGCTCGGCCCAGCGGGCCTCCATGTCCGCCACCAGCTTGAACTGGGTGCGGCAGCGGTCCAGGTTCTGCGCCTCCCGGCTGATGTGGAAATAGTGGTCGCCGTCGATGTAGTCCGTGAGGAAGCGGATGCCGCATTCCAGGGTCATCAGCTTGGCTCCCCAGGGGAGGTACTCGATTTCGTCGTTGGAGAGGGAGCCCCCGGCGCCTTCCAGAAAGGCGGCGGTGTAGGCGGCGAAGAGGTCTACGTCCAGGTTCACCTTGCTCAGGTCCCGCTCATCCTCGGCGGAGTGGTTGGCCCCGAAGCGGATGGAGTCGCCGAAATCGTAGATGACCAGGCCCGGCATGACGGTGTCCAGGTCGATGATGCAGATTCCCTCGCGGGTTTCCTCGTCCATCAGGACGTTGTTCAGTTTCGTGTCGTTGTGGGTGACCCGGAGGGGGAGCTTGCCTTCCCGCATGGCGTTCAGGGCCACGGAGCAGTCCGCCTCCCGGTCCAGGACGAACTGAATCTCCGGCCCGCAGTTCCTGGCCCGGCCCAGGGGGTCCGCCGCCAGGGCGGCCTTGAATTTGGCCAGCCGGTCCTCGGTATTGTGGAAGTTGGGAATGGTCTCGTGGAGGGTCTCCGCCGGGTAGCCCTCCAGCAGACGCTGGAAGCGGCCAAAGGCCCGGCCGGAGGCGGCGAAGAGCTCCGCCGACTCGGCGGACTGATAGCAGACGGTGTGTTCCACGAAGGGATAGCCCCGCCAGGCCCCTCCGGCGCTGTCGGTAAAGAAGGGCTCGCCGCTGCGGGGGCGGAGGACTTCCATGGCCTCCCGGCTCCGGTCCCCGCCGTGCTTTTTAATCTCCCGGCCCAGGTAGTCGGTGACGCCGATAATGTTTTCCATCAGCTCGTCGGGGTGCTTGAAGGCGGCGGCGCTCATCCGCTGAAGAATGAAGCGGCGGCAGCAGCGGTCCTCCGGCTGGGTGTGGACCACGAAGGTGTCGTTGATGTGCCCCTGGCCGTAACGCAGGGCGCCCACCACGGGGGCCCCAAAGTCAAAAGCGGCCAGGACTTCCTGCAATCTCTCTTCCGCAGTGTTCATCTTAACCCTCCCACAGCCGGTCGGGGTAGAGGCCGGCCTTTGTTTTCTCGGCGATGGCATTTACCACCGTGGGCTTGTCCTCCCGGTAGGTAACGCCGTACCACTTGTCCTCGCTCCGCAGGACCTTGACCCGGGCTCTGCCCTCGTCGATGAGCTGGCTGACCACGGTGGGCAGGAAGTACTCCGCCTTGGCGGGGTTCTCCGCCAGGGCCTTGTCCAAAAAGGCGGGGAAGCGCTTCCAGGCCTCGTCCAGGAAGCTCCGGGTGAAGCCCCACATGTTCATGGAGACGATGGTGTCCCCGGGCAGTTCCGTCCAGGTCTTTCCGTCGTCCTCGGTAAAGCGGGGAGGTTCGCCTTTTTCAATCTTGGTCCGCTCGGTGACCTTGGTGAGGAAGCGGTCCGCCGTCTCCTCGCACACGCCCCGGGCCACGGTGCCGTTCTCCGTGACGGTGTTTTTCAGCAGATAGCCTACCATGACGTATTCATAGAGGTCCCCGTCCTCGTGAGCGGAGAGGTAGTCGTAGATCTCCCGGAAAGCCTCGGGGCCGTAGTAGTCGTCGGCGTTGATGACGGCGAAGGGGCCGTCCACCACGCGCCTAGCCGCCAGGGCGGCGTGGGCGGTGCCCCAGGGCTTCTGCCGCGCCTCGGGGACGGAATAGCCCTCCGGCAGGTCCTCCTTGAGCTGGTAGGCGTAGCGGACGTCCATGGACTTGGACATCCGGTCGCCGATGCAGCGCTTGAAATCCTCCTCAATTTCGGGCTTGATGACAAAGACCACCGTCTCGAAGCCCGCCCGGCGGGCGTCGTAGATGGAGTAGTCGATGATGAGCTGGCCGTGGTTCCCCACGGGATCCAGCTGCTTGAGGCCGCCATACCGGCTGCCCATGCCGGCGGCCATGATGACCAGAACAGGCTTTTTCATTTCCGCTCTCCCTTTCTCTTCCTTATCCTTTGTAGCCGTTGGGGTTCATGGACTGCCACTTCCAGGAGGAGGCGCACATTTCCTCGATGCCCAGTTCCGCCTTCCAGCCCAGCTCCTCCCGGGCCTTCTTGGGGTCGGCGTAGCAGACGGCGATGTCGCCGGGGCGGCGGGGGTCGACGACGTGGGGCAGGGTCTTGCCGCAGGCCTTCTCATAGGCGTGAAGCACGTCCAGGACGGAGTAGCCGTTGCCGGTGCCCAGGTTGCAGACAAAGAGGCCGCAGCCCGTCTCCAGCTTGCGGAGGGCGGCCACGTGGCCCTTGGCCAAATCCACCACGTGGATGTAGTCCCGGACGCCGGTGCCGTCGGGGGTGTCGTAGTCGTTTCCGTAGACGTGGACTTTCTCCAACTGGCCCACGGCGACTTTCGCGATATAGGGTACCAGATTGTTGGGGATGCCGTTGGGGTCCTCCCCGATGAGGCCGGACTCGTGGGCCCCGATGGGGTTGAAGTAGCGGAGCAGGGCCACGTTCAGCGAGGGGTCCGCGGCGCAGATGTCCATCAGCATCTTCTCCTGGAAGAGCTTGCTGGTGCCGTAGGGGTTGGTGGTGCCGCCGGTGGGGAAGTCCTCCCGGATGGGCACGGAGGCGGGGTCGCCGTAGACCGTGGCGGAGGAGGAGAAGACGAAGTTTTTCACCCCGTGCCTGCGCATGGCCTGGAGGAGATACAGGGTGCTGATGAGGTTGTTGGAATAGTACTCCAGGGGCTTGGCGACGCTCTCGCCCACGGCCTTGAGCCCGGCGAAGTGGATGACGGAGTCGATGTCCGGGTGATTGGCGAAGAGGGCCTCCACCTGCTCCATGTCGCAGAGCTCCGCCTTGACGAAGGGAATTTTCTTTCCCACAATGTTTTCCACCCGCCGGACGGCCTCTTCGCTGGAATTGTAGAGGTTGTCCGTCACGATGATGTCGTAGCCCGCCTGAATGAGCTCCACACAGGTGTGACTGCCGATGTAGCCCGCGCCGCCGCAAACAAGAATGGACATAAAAACCGCTCCTTTCAAAATATGAAAATTTACCGTTTTCGTGAAATATTTTCAAGATTCATCTAGCCCTATTGTAGGCCCCCTGGATGGAAATGGGAAGAGAGGATCGTCCTGGTTATTAGAAATATCGTCCGGATTTCGAATTTATTATACTAAAAAGACCGGGGCTTGTCCAGGGTGAACACAATTTTTTTGTTACGTCTGGAAACTTCGCCGCCGGTGTGGTATAATGCTTTCTCACGAAACGAAAGGAGGGACCGCCATGCAGCGCCCCCTGGCGGATGAGATCCGCCCACAAACGTTAGACGAGGTGGTAGGCCAGCGGCACCTCCTGGCCCCCGGCGCGGTGCTCCGCCGCCTGATTGAAGGGGGGACCGAGGCCAACATGGTCTTTTACGGCCCCTCCGGCACGGGAAAGACCACCATCGCCAACATTGTGGCGGAGCGGACCCATAAGGCCCTCTACCGCCTCAATGCCACCACGGCCACCCTCCAGGACGTCAAGGACATCATCGGAGACGTTGGGACCCTGCTGGCCCCCGGCGGGGTGCTCCTCTACCTGGACGAGATTCAGTATTTCAATAAAAAGCAGCAGCAGAGCCTTCTGGAGTTTATGGAGAACGGCAAGCTGACCCTCATTGCCTCCACCACGGAGAACCCCTATTTTTATGTCTACGGGGCCCTTCTCAGCCGGAGCACCGTCTTCGAGTTCAAGGCCGTGCCGCCGGAGGAGGTGAAACCCGCCGTCCTCCGGGCGCTGAACATCGAAAAGGAGCGCTCACCCCTGCCCCTGGAGTGGGAGGAGGGATTGCCCCTTCAGATCGCCACCGCCTGCGGCGGGGACGTGCGGAAGGCCGTCAATGCCGTGGAGCTCTTGAGCCAGGCCGCCCAGCCGAAAAAGGGAACGCTCTTTATTTCCAAGGAGGACGCGGCTCAGGTGGCCCAGCGCAGCGCCATGCGCTATGACAAAGGAGGCGACGCCATGTACGACGCCGCCTCTGCCCTGATGAAGTCCCTCCGGGGCAGCGACCCTGACGCGGCGCTGCACTACCTGGCCCGCTTTCTGGAGGCGGGAGATTTGGCGACCCCCTGCCGCCGCCTCCTCTGCTCCGCCAGCGAGGACGTGGGGATGGCCTATCCCCAGGCCGTGGCGATTGTCAAGGCCTGCGTGGATACGGCCATGCAGCTGGGCCTCCCGGAGGCGCAGCTGCCCTTGGCCCAGGCGGCGATTCTGCTGGCCACCGCCCCCAAGTCCAATAGTGTGGTAGAGGGCATCGGCCGGGCCCGGGCGGACGTCCGGGCGGGCCGCACCGGGGACGTGCCCCGGCAATTGCAGAACGTTCACGCCGACACCACCGGCTTCGACAACCAGCAGCACTACCTGTACCCCCATAACTTCCCCGGCCACTGGGTGGACCAGCAGTACCTCCCCGACGCGCTGAAGGGCGTGAAATACTATGAGTGGGGGGAGAACAAGACGGAACAGGCCGCCAAGGCCTACTGGGAGAAGCTCAAGGGGAAGGAGCTGTGAACGTTGTTTCCACGGCCGCCTTCTCATAGCCCGGCGGGGAGTAGACCCAATGGTCCAGCTTCCCGTCGGTGACCTGATAGTGAATGGGGTCCGGCGGGGCGGGGGGCAGCTTCTCGATGACCTGGAGCTTGATTTTCATCCGCTCCGGGCGGATGCTCTTGATGTACACGCTGACCCCGTCGCCGGGGGACAGGCGCTCCCTGGCGTCCGCCAGGCCGGAGAGGTTGGGGGCCAGTTCGATGAAACTGCCGTAGTCCTTCACCGTCCGCACCACGCCCTTCACCGTCTCGCCGGGACGGAAGCGGCTGGCGTTCTCCATCCAGGTGCCCAGCAGCTCCCGGTGAGTGAGGGTGATCCGCCGGGCCTCCCGGTCGAAGGCCCGCACCGCCGTCAGGATTTTCTGGCCTTCCCGGAAGCGCTCCTTCGGGTGGGAGATGCGGGAGATGGAGATGTGCTCGATGGGCAGCATGGCTACGATGCCGCAGCCCACGTCCACAAAGGCCCCGAAGCTCTCCAGCCGGGTCACCCGGCCCGTGAGGACGGTCCCCGGCTCCAGGCGTTCCAGGAAGTAGGCCATGGCCTGTTCCTGGGCGGCCCGGCGGGAGAGAAGCGCGATGGGCGCGCCCCTTTCGTCGGCCTCCAGGGCTGCGACGGTGAAGCAGGTGGGCTTCCCCACCCGGGAGAGGACGGCGATGTCCCGGTCCGCGCCGCTGATCCAGGGGGCCACGGCCTCCTCCCGGGGGATGCGGCCCTGGACGCCGCCCAGGTTCAGAAACAGGGTGTGGTCCACGCCGCAGCGCTGGACGGGAGCTTCCAGAATGTCCCCGGCTTCCAGGGCATCCCGCAAAAGGCCGAGGGAGAAGGGGACGGGAGGGCGGAGGCCCTCCGGCGGGTACAGTTTATTTTCCGGCATGATATCGCATCCTTATCGTTGATAAATCAATATATGCGGAAAACTGAAATGGTTGACAGGAGGACAAGATGGACCTGCGTCTGCACGACCTGGTGGAATTGAAAAAGCCCCATCCCTGCGGGAGCACCCAGTGGGAGATTCTGCGGGTGGGCATGGACATCAAGCTGCGGTGCCGGGGCTGCGGCCATGAGCTGATGCTGCCCCGGAGCAAGGCGGAAAAGAGCATCCGCAAAGTACTGACGAAGGAGGAGCCGACATGAACGGAAAGCTGAAGCGGGTCATTGCCCTGACCCTGGCGGTGGTGCTGGTGGTGGCCCTGCTGGCCTCGATGATCCTGCCTTACATCGGATAAGAACCGGCGCGGAAGAGAGGAGGAGGAATGATACCGGAAAACTGGCGGCGGGTGCCCCAGAGCGCCGTCTGCGGCCTGGCCAACGGGGAAAAACGGGAAAACGAGCCCTACCCCTACTGGGAGGTCAAGGCGCTGCGGGGGACCAAGGAGCGGGAGTACGCCTCCTCGGGGCGGTTTGTCGAAAAAGGGACGAAGGTCATCCTGGTGGACGGCGAGAACTCCGGGGAGATCTTTGACGTCGCGGAGGACGGGTACATGGGGAGCACCTTCCGGGCTCTGTCCATCGAGGAGACGGTGCTGCCGCAGTATTTGCAGCTTTTCATCCTCCTGAACAAGGACCTTTACCGGAACAACAAGCGGGGGTCCGCAATTCCCCATTTGGACAAAGGACTCTTTTTTTCCACGCCCTTTCCCCTGCCGCCCCTGCCGGAGCAGGAGCGGATTGCCGGGCGGGTGGAGAGCCTCTTCGCCCGCCTGGACGAGGCGGCGGACAAATTGCAGACCGTTGTGGAGGGCTATGAGCTCCGCAGAGCGGCGCTGCTCCACAAGGCGTTCACCGGGGAGCTGACAGCGGGGTGGCGGGAGGCTCGGGGAGCGGAAGCCGGCCGCTGGGCCACCGAGAGGCTGGGGAAGTACGCCACCTCCCAGTACGGCTACACGGAAAGCGCCTCTCCGGAGCTTGTCGGGCCCAAATTTCTGCGGATCACGGATATCCAAAACGGCGCGGTTCAGTGGGACAAGGTCCCGTACTGTAAGATTTCCCGGGATGATTTTGCAAAATACGCAGTCCGCCCTTGTGATATCGTCGTTGCGAGGACAGGGGCGACCACGGGAAAGAGCTGCCTTATCACGGACGATATCCGGGCCGTCTTCGCGTCCTATTTGATCCGGCTGACAATCCGTGATTCCGGTTTGCTCCCCGGCTACCTGTACCATTTCATGCAGTCTCAAAGCTACTGGAGCCAGATTTCGGAGTTCAGCGCGGGTATCGCGCAGCCCGGCGTCAACGCAAAAAAGCTCCGGGAGATCAAACTGCCAGTTCCGCCCCTGGAAGAGCAGGCGGTAATCGTCCGGATTCTCGACGGCCTTCTCAGGAGAGAGCGCCGGGCCCTCTCCGCCGCCCGGGAGGCCCTCGCCCAAATCCCCCTCATGAAGAGATCCGTTCTGGCCCGGGCCTTCCGGGGGGAGCTGGGGACCAACAACCCGGCGGAGGAGCCCTGCCGCTTGCGTCAGGAAAATTAAAAAGGCCCCTCTGAAGGGGCCTTTTCTCATGCCTTGTCAAACTTCGACTTTCCTGTCCAGCCGCCGGAAGGTGAACGTGCCCACGGCGAAAAGCTCCCCGGCCCCGCCGGAGACCCGGGCTTCCAGCACGCAGACGCTCCGGCCGCCCTGGAGCTCCCGGGCTTCCGCCGTCAGCCGGTCGCCCACCTGGGCGCTCTTCAAAAAGCTGAAGGAGCAGTTGATGGTGACGGCCATGGTCCCGTAGGCCACCATAGCCGAGCCGCAGGCGGTGTCCGCCAGGGTGAAGTAAACGCCGCCGTGGGGCACCTGGACGGGATTGAGGTCCTCCGCCGTCACGGTTTTGACGGCCCGGGCGTAGCCGGGGCGGAGCTCCTCTACGTAGATGCCCAGGCGGCTGGAAAAGGGATTGTTGTTGTTGCGGAAGGCGCGGAGCTTTTCATAGTCCATAGGGGCGGCCTCCTTTTTCATGTCACTGCCGGATGGTGAACTGCCGCCCGTCGGAGCGGACGCTGCCTTCCTCCCGGAGGCGCTTGAGTTCCCGCATCATGGCGCTGCGGTCCGTGGCGATGTAGTCCGCCAGGGTGCTGAGGGAAAAGGGAAGGGTAAAGGTCCGGCTCCCGGACTGCTGGGAAAGCTGGCGGAAGTAGCACAGCAGCTTCTCCCGGATGGACCGCCGGGACAGCACGTCCACCCGGCAGGAGAGGGCCTGGGCCTTGTCCGCCATCAGCTGGAGCATATTCTGGACCAGGATGCTGTGGCGCTGGCAGGCGTGGCCGCAGCGGCTGAGAATATGGGCGTAGTCGATGAACACCACGTCGCAGGGGCGGCGGCAGACCACCTCCAGGCTGTCCCCCGTGGACCCGGCGAAAGCCAGGGTCTTGCCGAACACGCCCCCGGTGCCCAAATCCTCCAGCACCGTGGCCACGCCCTCCTCATCGATGCGGATCAGAGTGGCCTGGCCCCGCTCCACCACGCCCACGGCGTCGGAAGAGAAATCGTAAATCAGCTCGTCGGCCCGGAAGGACCGCTGGACCGCCTGGAAACAGGACAGAATCTCCCGGTAATCCTGGTAGCTGATGTCGTGAAACAACGGACTTTTTTCCAGCTCCTGCTCACTAAGCATGTGCTCATCCCTTTCTGTTGCATATCCCACACAATATGATATCATACCAGCTTTTGCTGAAAAAGTAAAGCACAATTTTTTACTCTCGGCCCGCTTGAGATCACTTTCGGTATTTTTACGAAGCCTGTTTTCCGGGGGCGGTCGGAATCGCCCGGAAAGATCCGCCTGTCCGGGAAACCCGCCGGAGGGCGCTTTTCAGCGAGACAGGGTTTACCGTTTCGCCCCGGTTTGTTTACAATTTGTTTATATCCGTCCATTGACAAGAAAACCCTCCGGTGGTAAACTCGCTTTAGCACTCCGAGAAAAGGAGTGCTAAAGCGTTGAAAACGACCTGTCCCAAGGGCCGGCGGACATAGGAGGAGGACGGCGTGGAGCTCTCGGATCGAAAACGGCAGATATTGAAGGTGGTGGTGGAAGACTATGTCCGGACCGCCGAGCCGGTAGGGTCCAAGGCCATCGCCGCCGAGATGGGGGGCAGCGTCAGTTCCGCCACCATCCGCAACGAGCTGTCCGATTTGACGGAGATGGGCTACCTGGAGCAGCCTCATACCTCCGCCGGGCGGATGCCCTCCCCCAAGGGCTACCGGCTGTACGTCAACGAGCTGATGGAGCAGCAGCGCCTCTCCCTGGCGGAGACGGAGAAGATCAACCAGTCCCTTCAATTGAAAATGGAGGAGCTGGACCGGCTTCTGGCCCAGGCGGGCCGGGCGGTTTCCGCCCTGGTGCGCTACCCGGCCTATATTGCCGCCGCCCGCAAGACGGAACTCACCGTCCGGCGCTTCGAGCTGCTGGCGGTGGACGAGCGGAACTGCATCCTGGTGATGATGACCAGCGACAGCAAGGTAAAGAGCCAGCTCCTCCGGATGCAGCTCAAGGTGGACCCGGCGGATCTGCCCGCGGCGGCGAACCTCTTAAACACGCATTTCACAGGCGCGGACCCCGGCGGCATGAGCCAGAGGCTGATGAACGTAGCGGACCAGGTGAGTCCCCAGCTCTTCCTGCTGCTGTCCCAGGCCGTGAACTTCGCGGCGGACGCCCTGGAGGAGGCGGGACAGCGGGAGATCATCACCGCAGGAGCCAGCCGCCTTTTGAAGCTCCCGGAGTTCCGGGACGCCGATAAGGCCCACGAGCTGATGAGCTTCCTGGCGGACAGCAAAGAGGAACTCCCCCAGCCGATGCACCGGGGGATGGAAATTCTCATCGGCCCGGAGAACGTGAAGGAGGCTCTGCGGGACACCAGCGTGGTGGTGGCCAGCTATGATATCGGAGACGACATGCGGGGCCTCATCGGCGTGGTGGGCCCCACGAGGATGGATTACGCGGCGGTAGCCGCGCGGCTCTCCGGTTTTGCCGAGGGGCTGACGCGATTGTTTGGAAAACAGGAGGAACTGCCTCCGAAGGAGGAACCGAAATGACGGAAGAGAATAAGCAGCCCCTGGAGGAAGAGGCTCCGGAGACGGAGGAGACCCCCCAGCCTCAGCCGGAGGAGGCTGCCGGAAAGGCGCCCAAGGGCAAAAAGAAGAAGGAAAAGGGCTTTACCTTCACCAAGGAACAGGTGGAGCAGATGGAGCAGGCCGTGAAACAGCTGGAGACCACCAAGGACCAGTTCGCCCGCCTGGCGGCGGAGTACGACAACTACCGCAAGCGCACCGCCAAGGAGAAGGAAACGCTCTATCAGGACGCCAAGGCGGACACCATCCGGGAGTTCCTGGCGGTGTACGACAACCTGGAGCGGGCGGCGGCGGCCCCCGGCGGGGAGGACGACCCCCACAAGAAGGGCCTGGAGATGATCTTCGCCCAGTACAAGGAGCTTTTGAAAAAGCTGGGCGTCGCGGAGATTGAGGCCCGGGGGCAGCCCTTCGACCCGGAGCGGCACGAGGCCGTCATGCACATCGACGACGGTAATTTCGGCGAGAACCAGGTGGCCCAGGTCTTCCAGGCGGGCTTCATCCTGGGAGACAAGGTGATCCGCCACGCCGTGGTGCAGGTCGCCAACTAAATACGTGAGTACAAAAAAATTTTCATATCGTTCAGGAGGCAGACATTATGTCTAAAGTAATCGGTATTGATTTGGGAACCACCAATTCCTGCGTAGCGGTCATGGAGGGCGGCGAGGCCGTCGTCATCGCCAACGCCGAGGGCAACCGCACCACCCCCTCCGTCGTGGCCTTCTCCAAGACCGGAGAGCGCATGGTGGGCCAGGTGGCCAAGCGCCAGGCCATCACCAACCCCGACCGGACCATCTCCTCCATCAAGCGGGAGATGGGCTCCGACCACCGGGTGGGCATCGACGGGAAGAACTATACGCCCCAGGAGATCAGCGCCATGATTCTCCAGAAGCTGAAAGCGGACGCAGAGGCGTACCTGGGCGGAACCGTCACGGAGGCGGTTATCACCGTCCCCGCCTACTTCACCGACTCCCAGCGCCAGGCCACCAAGGACGCGGGTAAAATCGCGGGCCTGGACGTCAAGCGCATCATCAACGAGCCCACGGCGGCGGCCCTGGCCTACGGCGTGGATAAAGAGCAGACCCAGAAAATCATGGTCTACGACCTGGGCGGCGGCACCTTCGACGTCAGCATCCTGGACATCGACGACGGAGTCATTGAGGTCCTGGCCACGGCGGGCAACAACCGCCTGGGCGGCGACGACTTCGACGAGTGCGTCATGAAGTGGCTGGTTTCCGAGTTCAAGCGCAGCGACGGCGTGGACCTCTCCACGGACAAGGTCGCCATGCAGCGCCTGAAGGAGGCCGCCGAAAAGGCGAAAATCGAGCTCTCCGGCGTGACCACTTCGAATATCAACCTGCCCTATATCACCGCCGACGCCACCGGCCCCAAGCACCTGGACGTGACCCTCTCCCGGGCGAAGTTCAACGAGCTCACCGCCCATCTGGTGGACGCCACCATGGGCCCCGTGCGCCAGGCCATGAGCGACGCGGGCCTCAAGCCCTCCGACCTCTCCAAGGTTTTGCTTGTGGGCGGCTCCAGCCGCATTCCCGCCGTCCAGGACGCGGTGAAGAGCTTCACCGGGTCCGACCCCTTCAAGGGCATCAACCCCGACGAGTGCGTGGCCATGGGCGCGGCGCTCCAGGCGGGCGTCCTCACCGGCGACGTGAAGGGCCTGCTGCTGCTGGACGTTACCCCGCTGTCCCTGGGTATTGAGACCTACGGCGGCGTGTGCACCAAGCTGATTGACCGGAACACCACCATTCCCGTGAAAAAGAGCCAGGTCTTCTCCACCGCCGCGGACAACCAGACCAGCGTGGAAGTCAACGTCCTCCAGGGCGAGCGGGAGATGGCGGCGGCCAACAAGTCCCTGGGCCGCTTCCACCTGGACGGCATCGCCCCGGCCCGCCGGGGCGTGCCCCAGATCGAGGTTACCTTCGACATCGACGCCAACGGAATCGTAAACGTCTCGGCTAAGGACCTGGGAACGGGGACGGAACAGCACATCACCATCACCTCCTCCTCCAACATGAGCAAAGAGGACATCGAAAAAGCCGTCAAGGAGGCGGAGCAGTACGCCGCCCAGGACAAGAAGCTGAAAGAGGAAGTGGAGACCCGGAACCAGGCGGACCAGATGGTCTACCAGTGCGAGAAGACCCTGGCGGACATGGGGGACAAAATCCCCGCCGACGACAAGGGCAAGGTTCAGGGGGCCCTCGACAAGCTGAAGGAGACCCTGAAGGGCCAGGATACCGCGGCCATCAAGGCGGACACGGAGGCACTCCAGCAGGCGTTCTACGCCGTCAGCGAGAAGCTCTACCAGCAGGCCAATCCCCAGGGCGCCCAGCCCGGCGGCGACCCCGGAGCCGCTCAGGAGGGCCAGTACTACGACGCAGACTACAAGGTCGTGGACGACGACGACCAGAAGAAATAAAACAGCTTTGTTCGTTCAATGGGACGGGGAGAGATCTCCGCCCCATTGAACGGCGTTATTCGCAGGAGGCAATATGGCTGAGCAAAAGCGAGACTATTACGAGGTCCTGGGGGTCTCCAAGGGCGCGTCGGACGACGAGATTAAAAAGGCGTATAAAAAGCTGGCCCGGAAGTACCACCCGGACCTGAACCCGGACAACAAGGAGGCCGAAGAAAAGTTCAAGGAGGCCAACGAGGCCTACGAAATCCTCTCGGACAAGGAGAAGCGGAGCCGGTACGACCAGTTCGGACACGCCGGCGTGGACCCCAATTTTGGCGCGGGCGGCGGCGGCTTCGACGGCGGCTTCGACTTCGGAGACCTGGGAGACATCTTCGGCAGCTTCTTCGGAGGCGGCTTCGGCGGCGGGCGGCGGACGAATCCCAACGCCCCCCAGCGGGGGGAGAGCATCCGCATGTCGCTGATTCTCAGCTTTGAGGAGGCGGCTTTCGGCTGTGAGAAGGCCGTCACCGTGGAGCGCCTGGAGACCTGCTCCAGCTGCCAGGGCAGCGGCTGCGCCGAGGGCACCACCCCGGAGATCTGCCCGGACTGCCACGGCACCGGCACGGTGCAGGTCCGGCGGCAGACGCCCATGGGAGTCTTCGCCACCTCCTCCCCCTGCTCCCGCTGCGGCGGCAAGGGAAAGATCATCCACCAGCCCTGTAAGGAATGCCGGGGCGCGGGCTCGGTGCGGAAGCGCAAGACCATTCAGGCCGCCATCCCGGCGGGCATCGACAACGGGCAGACCATCTCCATCCGGGGCCAGGGCAACGCCGGGAAAAACGGCGGGCCCGCCGGGGATCTGCTCGTCACCATCACCGTCCGGCCCCACGAGATCTTCCGCCGGGAGGGCACCTCCGTCCTCTGCGACGCGCCCATCACCTTCGCCCAGGCGGCCCTGGGGGCGGAGCTGGAGATTCCCACCATCGACGGCAAGGTGAAATACGACATGCCGGAGGGAACCCAGAGCGGCACCACCTTCCGCCTCAAGGGGAAGGGCATCCCCTCCATCAACGGCCGGGGCCGGGGAGACCAGTACGTTACCGTCTACATCGAGACTCCCCGGAACCTGACGAAGGAACAGAAAGAGGCCCTGCGGAAGTTCGCCGAAACCATGGGCGACGAGAACTACGAGGAGCGGAAGGGGCTCTTCGGCAAGGGCAAGAAAAAGAGGTGAACGCCCATGTATCTGGCTGACTATCATCTGCACTCCCGCATCTCTCCCGATGCCTCCTGCTCCATGACGGAGATGGCGGAGGCGGCCGTGAAGGCGGGACTGGACGAGGTCTGCTTTACGGATCATCTGGAACCCGTGGCCTGGAACGGCCGGGACCCCATTCTCTTTTACGACTGGGAGGCCCTGGCCCGGGAGTTCCGGGAGGCCCGGGAGGCCCTGGGGGACCGCATCCAGCTGCGCTTAGGCATCGAACTGGGGGAGGCCTGCCTGGACCTGCCCCGGACGGAGGCCCTGCTGGCGGAGGCCCCGCCCCTGGACTTCATCATCGGGTCCACCCATATCCTGTCGGACGCTTTCGACAAAATCGACCTCTATTTCTTCCACCCCAAGGACGAGGCGGAGGCCCACCGGGGCATCCGGGACTACCTGGAGCTGGTGCGGCGCAACGCGGAGTGGGGGGGCTTCGACGTGCTGGGGCACCTGACCCTGCCCCTGCGCTACCTCAACGAGAACCAGGGCTTCCACATGAGCTTCGACGGCTACGAGGCGGAGGTGGAGGAGATTTTCCGCGTCCTCATCGGGAAGGGCCGGGGCATCGAGGTGAACACCAACCGGGGCAACACGCCCCTGCCGGATAAGAAGTGGCTGGAGATGTACCGCCGCCTGGGGGGCGAGGTCGTCACCCTGGGCACCGACGCCCACACGCCGGAGTTTGTGGGCCGGGCCGTCCGGGAACGGCAGGAGCTTTTGCGGGAGTGCGGCTTCAAGCGCTTCTGCACCTTTGAGGGGCGGAAGCCCGTCTGGCACAGCCTGTAACGGAAAAGCACAAATTTGCGGACGAAAATTATATTGATTTTTTGGGAAATCTGGGGTACAATGTAAGCCACAAAAATTTGAACTTACGGGGGAATGCTGTCATGAAGATCGCTTTGGGCTGCGACCACGGCGGTTATGATTTGAAACAGCATGTCGTCCAGGTGCTGGAGCGCCTGGGCCATGAAGTGGAGGACTTCGGCTGCTTTTCCAAGGAGAGCTGCGATTATCCCGACTTCGGCGCCGCCGCCGCCAGGGCCGTGGCGGAGGGGAAATGCGGCCGGGGCATCGTGATCTGCACCACCGGCATCGGCATCTCCATCGCCGCCAACAAAGTGAAAGGCATCCGCTGCGCCCACTGCGCCGACTGTCTCCAGGCGGAAATGACCCGTCGGCACAACGACGCCAATATGATGGCCATCGGCGCGGGCTTCACCGGGCCCAACATGGCTGAGCGGATGGTGGAAGTGTTCCTCTCCACCGAGTTTGAGGGGGGCCGCCACGCCCGCCGGTTGGACAAGATGATGGCCCTGGAGGGCTGAAACGGGAGCGCCGCTCCTGAAAAGAGGTGACGCGCATGGTGGGAACCAAGGGCTACAGCAGCTACCGGGGCCGGGGGCCCAGATGGAAAATTTTGCTGGCGATTTTGCTGGTGCTGGTGATTGCGGTGGCCGCCAGCGTCATCTATTTGCAGCAGTTTATTGTTTACAGCGCCGACGGACGCCGGCAGATCAATCTGCCCTGGCAGACGGAGGAGAAGGAGCCCCCGCCGGACGGAGAGGGGGAGGACCCGGCGGACCAGCCGGACGTGGATCTGGTGGTCCAGGAGCCGGAGGACCAGGGTCCCCAGGAGACCGTGGCCTTTTCTCTTCCGGCCCAGGCGCTGACCCAGGCCCTGTGGCAGGAGACGGAGAAGCCCGCGGGGACCAACGCCGTGGCCGTCCGGCTGAAGACCTCCAACGGCACGGTTTACTTCAACGCGGCCAACGCCGTCTCCGGCGCGGCGGAGACGGAGCTGGATACCGCCGCCGCCCTGACCGCGATTACGGCCCAGGAGGGGCTGCACACCATTGCCAGCATGGCCTGCCTCCAGGATTTCAAGGCGGCCAACGCCGACGTAGAGGGCCGGGGGCTGAAGAACACCGGCGGCTATATTTTCTATGACGGAAACAACAGCCTCTGGCTGGACCCCGCCAAGCCCGGCGCCCGGGAGTACGTGTGCGCCCTGGCGAAGGAGATTGCGGAGTTGGGCTTCGACGAGCTGCTGCTGACGGATTTCAGCTATCCCACCGTGGGCAAAATCAACAAAATCAACTACAACACCGACGTACCCCTGGCCAACAACCTGGACCTGCTTTTGAGCGACCTGAACGCCGCCCTGGAGCCCTATGACATCCTCTTGTCCGTGGAGATTCCGGAAGTGGTCATCGCCGGGGGGCCCGACACGGTGGCCGGGCTGGACCTGAACCGCCTGGTAAGCCGGGTGGACCGCATCTATGCCGCCACCACGCCGGAGAAAGTAGAGACCCTCTCCAACCTGGTCTCTCAGGCGGCGGGGGAGGACGGCAGGGTGGAGTTCATCCCGGAGCTGGCGGCGGACAGCCCCGCTCCGGCGGGCAGCCGCCTGATTCTGGCGGAGTGACGGGCTCCTGTTAAGAGAGAAACTGGCTCCCGGAGGGAAACCCCTCCGGGAGTTTTTGGCTTAGAGAGAGACGGAGGAGGGCAGGCCATGAGGCGGCTGGCGGCATTTGCCGGGGGCTTTTCCCTGGGCGTATTCCTGTACGGTTTTCCCCTCCGGTTCCTGCCCGGGGACGGCCTGCCCCT
>CATNDJ010000021.1:0-11931 GCA_950097265.1 uncultured Oscillibacter sp. | reverse complement strand
CCCCGGGAGTGGCGGCGGCGGGGCGTGATTCTCTGCGCGGCGCTGTCCCTGGGATTGGGCTGGAGCTGGCTTTTCGCCCGCCAGGTACAGCGGCCCGCCCAGGAAATGGCGGGGCGGACAGAGGACTTTGCCGCCACCCTCTGCGGCTATGCTTCGGAGACGGACTTCGGCGCCCGGGCGGAGATCCGCCTGGAGGGGGTGCCCGGCAAGGCGGTCCTCTACGCCGGACGGGAGCTGCTGGACCTGGTTCCGGGCCAGACCGTCGCGGGCCGGGCCCGCTTCAGCGACGCCGCCCGCATCCGGGACGAGGATATCTCCGCCTTCACCTCCAAGGGCGTTTTTCTCCTGGCCTACGGCCGGGGAGAGCTTGCCGTGGGGGAGGGAACCCGGCACAGCCCCCGCTGGCTTCCCGTCCGGATGGGCCGGGCCATGAAGGAGCGGATACAGGTCCTCTTCTCCGGGGACGCCGCCGGGTTTCTGACGGCCATTCTCACCGGCGACCGGGGCGAGGTCTCGGAGAGGGCCTATACGGCCCTCACCGAGGCGGGGCTGAACCACATCCTGGCGGTGTCCGGCATGCACTGCGGCTTCCTCATGGCCCTGGCGGGCTTCCTGCTGCAAAGCCGAAAGCTCCAGGCCCTCCTGGGGATTCCGCTGCTGGCCTTCTACGCCGCCCTCACCGGAGGCAGCCCTTCGGTGCTCCGGGCATGCATCATGCTGTCCCTGCCCCTGCTGGCCATCCTGGCCCGGCGGGAGAGCGACGGGCCCACGTCCTTGCTGACGGCCCTGTTTCTGATTCTGCTGGCGAATCCCTTTGCCGCCGCCTCCGTCGGTTTGCAGCTGTCCTTCGCCGCCATGGCGGGCATCCTCTGGCTGACGCCGAAGCTCTACAGGAGGCTGACCGGCGAGGAGAAGCGGGGGAGGGCCTTCCGCTTCCTGGCCGCCGCATTTTCCGCCTCCATGGGGGCCATGGTGTTCACCATGCCGCTGTCGGCTTATTACTTCGGCGCGCTGGTGCTGATCGCGCCCCTCAGCAGCGCCCTGTGCCTCTGGGCGGCCACGTGGGCCTTCAGTTTCGGACTGCTGTCGGTGTTCGTCAGCTTTTTCTATCCGCCCCTGGGGGCGCTGCTGGCTCTCCCGGCCCGGCTGGCGGCGGAATATATCCTCTTTGCCGCCGGGCTTCTGTCGAAAATCCCCTGCCACGCCGTCTACACGGCGAATCCCTATCTGAAGTACTGGCTGGCCTACGCCTACGTCCTCTTCGCCGCCGCGTACCTGGCCGGGCGGACGGGACGGCGGAGGTACGCCCTGGCCGGGGCCCTGGCGGCGCTGACCCTGGTGCTGACCGTCCGCCTGGGAGAGGCCCGGTATGGGAGCGATTTGGACGCCCTGGTCCTGGACGTGGGCCAGGGGCAGAGCGTAGTCCTGGCCTCCGGCGGGGAGTTTGCCCTGGTGGACTGCGGCAGCGCCAACCGCTGGAAGAATGCCGGCGAGACCGCGGCGCGCCAACTGGCCTCTATGGGCTGCCGGCATTTGGACTATCTGCTGCTCACCCACTGCGACAGGGACCACGTCTCCGGCGTGACGGGCCTGCTGGAGCGGCTGACGGTGGACGCGCTTCTGCTTCCCGAGGGGGAGGGCGCGGGAGAGCAGGGGGCGCTCCTCTCCGCCGCGGAGGAGCACGGCGTAAGCGTCCGCTTCGTCACGTCGGAAGAGCGCCTGGACTTTGGCCGGGGGACGCTGCACGTTTACCCGCCTCTGGGGGACTCGGGAGACAACGACCGGGGGCTGAGCATCCTGGCCTCCGCGGGAGAAAACGATTTTCTCATCACCGGCGACATGGGCGCAGCCACGGAGGCGAAGCTGCTGGAAACCTACGGCCTGCCGGACATCGAGGCGCTGGTTGCGGGGCACCACGGCTCCAAATACGCCTCGTCCCAAGCCCTGCTGGAGGCGCTGAGGCCGGAGACGGCCTGTATCAGCGTGGGGTCCAACAGCTACGGGCACCCCGCGGAGGAAACCCTGCTCCGCCTGGCCCGGCAGGGCTGTGATATCTACCGGACGGACCTGCACGGGACCATCCATCTCGCCTGGAATCAGGAGGACAGCCATGGCTGACAAGAAAAAGGCCCCCCGGAAGGGGGCGGCCCTGCAAAAATTAAAGGAGGACCTGGCCGCCGGGACCATCGGCTGCGCCTACGTGTTCTACGGGGAGGAAAGCTACCTCCGGGAGTACTACCTGGGGGAGCTGCGGAAGAAGCTGGTGCCCCTGGGCTTCGAGACCTTCAATTACCACGCCCTGGAGGGGAAGGACCTGACGGCCCAAGCCTTGGCGGAGACGGCGGAGGCCATGCCCATGATGGCGGAGAGGACGTTGGCGGTGGTGACGGACTGGGACCTTTTCAAGCTGGGGGAGGACCAGCGGGAAAAGCTCATCGCCCTGCTGGAGGATCTGCCGCCTTACTGCTGCATTGTTTTTGTCTACGATACCCTGGAGTACAAACCCAATAAGACGATGAAAACGCTCTGCAAAGCCCTGGAGGCCTATGTGGAAGCGGTGGAGTTCCCGGCGGCCTCCAGCGCCGACCTCCTGCCCTGGATTTCCCGGCGCTTCAGGGCCCTGGGGAAGTCAATTGACCGGACGGAGGCAGAATACCTGGTCTTTACCTGCGGCGGGCTGATGACGGGCCTGGTGCCGGAGATTGAGAAAATCGCCGCCTACGCCAAGGGGGAGCGGATCACCCAAAAGGACGTGGACGCCGTGGCGGACCCGGAGCTGGCGGCGGAGGTCTTCAAGCTCTCCGACGCGGTGCTGCAGGGGCGCTACGACCAGGCGGCCTCCATCCTGGGGGACCTTTTGAAAATGCAGACGGAGCCCATTATGATTCTGGCGGCCCTGGGGAGCCAGCTCCGGCGCATCTGGACCGCCCGGCTGGCCCTGGACGGCGGCAGGGACCGCTATTGGCTGATGGAGCTCTGGGGCATGAAGTCCGACTATCCGGCCAAGCTGCTGCTGGACGCCGCCCGGCGGACCACGGCGGAGTGGTGCGCCCAGGCGGTGCGCCGGTGCCAGGAGCTGGACCGCCGGATGAAGAGCGAGCGGGGCGTGGACAGCGCGGGGGAATTGAAGCTGCTGCTGGTCCGGCTGGCGGCGGAGAGGAGCTGAAGGAATGGAGCGCATCCGGGAGGTCATTGTAGTAGAGGGCCGCTACGACAAGAATACCCTCTCCCAGGCGGTGGACGCCACGGTGGTCACCCTGGGGGGCTTCGCCGTGTTCAACGACAAGGAGAAGCTGGCCTTTCTCCGCCGCCTGGCGGAGAAGCGGGGCCTTATCATCCTGACGGACAGCGACGGCGCGGGCTTTGTACTGCGGAACTACCTGAAGGGGGCCCTGCCCAAGGACAAGGTGAAGCAGGCCTATATCCCCGACGTGAAGGGCAGGGAGCGCCGGAAGCGCCGGGGCGGCAAGGAGGGCAAGCTGGGCGTGGAGGGCATGTCCCCCGCCGTGCTGCTGGAGGCCCTGCGCCGGGCCGGGGCCACCTTTGAAAACGGAGCCCCGCCGGAGCGGCGGGAGGCCCTTACCAAGGCGGATTTATTTGCCCTGGGACTCAGCGGGGGAGAGGGCAGCGCGGAGAAGCGCCGCCGCCTTTTAAAGCGCCTGGACCTCCCCGAGCACCTCACCGCCAACGGCATGCTGGAGGCGCTGAACCTCTTGTTTAGCCGGGAGGAGCTGGAGGCCCTGCTGGAGGAGGAGTAGACCTTCGACAAAATCCGACGCGCTTTGCGGGGGCCCCATGCTATGCTGAAGGCAGAACATGGCCGCGGCCTCCGGAAGAGGACGGGCCCAACAAGGAGGGGACGAATTGCGCAAGCTGTTCGTGGGAGAGGCCCGGTGCCGGGCGTCACAGGTGCGGTACTACCTGCTGGAGGCGGATTCGGAGAACCCCGGGTCCTACGGCGTCGGGATTGAGATGGAGGGCGAGGAGGCGTCGGCGGAGGATCTCAGCCCCTCCCGGCAGAGGGTCCGGGCGCTGGCGGAGGCGCTGCTTCGGGGAACCGTGACGCCGGTGGGACTGCGGGACGTGGTGGACGACTGGCTGCTGGAATAGAAACGCAATATTTACAAATCCTTCATAACTTTTGAGAAAAATCCCCTTTACAAATGGGGGCGGCTGTACTATGATAATCACTGTTAGCACTCCTGGTATTTGAGTGCTAACAGTGATTGTGTTTTTTCAAATTTTTATATTTTAAGGAGGAACCCGAAATGAAACTCACCCCGCTTGCAGACCGCGTCATCCTGAAGATGGTGGAAACCGAGGAGACCACCAAGGGCGGCATCATCCTCACCGGCTCCGCCAAGGAGAAGCCCTCCGTGGCCGAAGTCATCTCTGTGGGCCCCGGCGGCACCGTGGACGGCAAGGAAGTCACCATGACGGTCAAACCCGGAGATAAGGTCATTACCAGCCAGTACGCCGGAACCAAGGTCACTTTGGAGGAAGTCGAGTACGTGGTTGTGCGGCAGAACGACATTTTAGCGATTGTCGAGTAAGCTCATACCATCAATTGATTTGAAAAATCGGGAGGTAACGATTTATTATGTCTAAGCTCATCAAGCGCGGCGAGGACGCCCGCAAGGCGCTGGAAACCGGCGTGAACACCCTGGCCGATACCGTCAAAATCACCCTGGGCCCCAAGGGCCGGAACGTGGTCCTGGACAAGAAATACGGCGCGCCCCTGATTACCAACGACGGCGTAACCATCGCCAAGGAAATCGAACTGGACGACCCCTTTGAGAACATGGGCGCCCAGCTGGTGAAGGAAGTCTCTACCAAGACCAACGACGTGGCCGGAGACGGAACCACCACCGCCACCCTGCTGGCCCAGGCCATGATCGGCGAGGGCCTGAAGAACCTGGCCGCCGGGGCGAACCCCATCGTGGTGAAAAAGGGCATGGCCAAGGCCGTAGAGGCCGCCGTGGCGGAAGTCAAAGCCCAGGCCAAGACCGTGGACGGCTCCAAGGACATCGCCCGGGTGGGCGCGGTCTCCTCCGGCGACGAGGAAATCGGCAAGCTGATTGCCGACGCCATGGAAAAGGTCTCCGCCGACGGAGTCATCACCATCGAGGAATCCAAGACCGCCGAGACCTACAGCGAGGTTGTGGAAGGCATGCAGTTCGACCGGGGCTATATCACCCCCTACATGGCCACCGACATGGAAAAAATGGAGGCCGTGGTGGACGACGCCTATATCCTGATCACCGATAAGAAAATCTCCGTCATCGCGGACATCCTGCCCCTGCTGGAACAGCTGGTCCAGTCCGGCAAGAAGCTGCTGATTATCGCCGAGGACGTGGAGGGCGAGGCCCTGAGCACTCTGATCGTCAACCGGCTTCGGGGCACCCTGAACGTGGTCTGCGTCAAGGCCCCCGGCTTCGGCGACCGCCGCAAGGAAATGCTCCAGGACATCGCCGTCCTCACCGGCGGCACCGTGGTCAGCGAGGAAGTGGGCCTGGAGCTCAAGACCGCCGACATCTCCCTGCTGGGCCGGGCCCGCCAGGTGAAGGTCACCAAGGAAAACACCACCATCGTGGACGGCGCGGGCGATTCCCAGGCCATCAAGGACCGGGTTGCCCAGATCCGCTCCCAGATTGCCAACACCACCAGCGACTATGACAAGGAGAAGCTCCAGGAGCGCCTGGCCAAGCTGGCCGGCGGCGTGGCCGTCATCAAGGTCGGCGCGGCCACCGAGACCGAGATGAAGGAAAAGAAACTCCGCATCGAGGACGCCCTGAACGCCACCCGCGCCGCTGTGGAAGAGGGCGTGGTAGCCGGAGGCGGCACCATCTTCGTGAACGTCATCCCCGCCGTGGAAGCCCTGGTGGACGGCGTGGAGGGCGACGAGAAGACCGGCGTGCGCATCGTGGCCAAGGCCCTGGAAGCCCCCATCCGCCAGATCGCCGCCAACGCGGGCCTGGATGGTTCCGTCATCCTGGAGAAGGTCCGCTCCGGCGAAAAGGGATTCGGCTTCGACGCCTACAAGGAGGAGTACTGCGACATGGTGGCCTCCGGCATCATCGACCCCGCCAAGGTGACCCGCTCCGCTCTGGAGAACGCCGCGTCTGTGGCCGGCATGGTGCTGACCACGGAATCTCTGGTCGCCGACAAGCCCGAGCCCCCCGCTCCCGCCCCCGCCGCTCCCGACATGGGCGGCATGTACTAAGCCGAAAGAACGCAGAAACAACGGCGCCCGCGTCAGCGGGCGCCGCTTCTTTCTATGCTCAGGCGGTGAGGGGCGCAAGCCCATGCACCATCTCCGCACAGGCCCGGAACTCCTCCTCGTCCGTTCTCCAAAGCTCGTACTCCGGCAGGGAGGGCAGACCCATGGAGACCGTGGGCTTTCGGTAGGTCATGCCGCTGTTCACGGGGCCCCGCCGCCCGGAGGTGTGGAAGATACGCACCCCCGTCCGCCGGTGGATCTCCTGAATGTTTTCCTTCCGCACGCCGCAGCCCGCCATGATGTTCACGCGCCCCATGGCCCGCTCCCGGAGGGTCCCCAGGGTCTCCGCCCCGGCCAGGGCGTCCCGCTCCTGCCCGGAGGTGAGGATGGTCCGGCAGCCCAGGCGGATGGCCGCCGCCAGGGCCTCCAGCGGGTCCCGGGTCATGTCGAAGGCCCGGTGCAGGGTAACCTCCATGTCCCCGGCGGCCCACATCAGCCTGGACATAACCGCCTCGTCCAGCGTCCCGTCCGGCGTCAGGGCCCCCAGCACCACGCCGTCCGCCCCCAGGTCCCGGAAGCGGCGGACGCAGTCTTCCATCTCCTCCGCCTCCGCCTGGTCGTAGAGGAAGTCCCCGAAGCGGGGGCGGATGAGGACGTTGACGGGGACGGCGCAGTCCCGCCGGACCAGCCGGAAGAGGCCCGGGGAGGGCGTGGTGCCCCCGATGGAGAGATTTGCGCAGAGCTCCAGCCGGTCCGCTCCGCCCCGGCAGGCGGCCAGGGCGGAGGCGTGGGAGTCCACGCAGCCCTCGATGAATCCATAGCGCATGACGGCGCTCCTTTCCGGTAAATTTTGCATAATCCCATTATAGCAGGGCGCTGGCCGGGGCGCAAGCGGGGCAGGAGGGAAAAGGCGGCGAATAGCGCTTGTATTTTCCACGGAAAAGTGGTAAAGTAGGAAATTAGGGACGACCCCTGAAATCTTAAGAGGAAAGGACACTGGATACATCATGAAACGAAAGAGTCAATTATTAGCTTTGCTGATGGCGCTCTGTCTGCTGGCAAGCCTGACGATCCTGCCTGCGGCGGCGGAAGGCGAGGCTGGGACACCAGATAAACCAGGGCAAGAGACTCCGGACACACCGGATACGCCGGATACGCCGGACACGCCGGATACGCCGGACACGCCGGACACGCCGGACACGCCGGACACGCCGGATACACCGGACACGCCGGATACACCGGATACACCGGACACGCCGGACACGCCAGTTAATCCACCAGAAGAAAAAAAGTGCATCCACGGCAATAACCCCGACACCTGCACGCAGTGCAATCCTCCCAAGCCCGAAACTCCCACTCGCCCCACTTCCGGCGATATCTCCTATCCGGACTATGTGAACTTCGGCACGCTGGAGAAAAACGCCTCCAGCAGCGACCGGACCCAGACGTTTACCATTAGAAACCGAAGCGACTATGTGATGACCTTCAGCTATTCCAGTCCCAGCGGCTACACGGTCACCGGCGTGCCCAAGTCCCTGGACGCGGGGGACTCCGCCACGGTCACCGTGCAGCTGAACAGCACCAGCTCGGGAACC
Organism: uncultured Oscillibacter sp.; assembly: GCA_950097265.1. Taxonomy (GTDB): domain Bacteria; phylum Bacillota; class Clostridia; order Oscillospirales; family Oscillospiraceae; genus Oscillibacter. The sequence goes on along the minus strand of CATNDJ010000021.1, from coordinate 4,116 downwards.
TATAACCGGACGCTGAAAATCGAAGTCGCCTTTAAGGACGGCCAGGGCTCCGCCACTATGTCCATTGAGCTCTACGCCGATGTAGTGGATAAAGACTACGCCATCTCCATAGAGCCCACCTCCAAGGACCTGGGCAAGCTGAAGGAGGGCTACTCCGAGAAGGACGCCGAGGAAAAAGGCGTTACCGTCACCGTCCGGAACAAGGGAGCCTCCAACGTGCGGATGGACGGCGTGAAAGGAAACGACCACTTCTCCGTCCTGGCCTTCAAGGACACCGCCGATACCCTGAAGCCCGGCGAAAAGACCGAATTTAAGATTGTCCCCAAGCAGGACCTGAAGGTGGGCACCCACACCGATACCGTCACCTTCCTGACCCGGGAAAGCGCCACCGCCGCGATTAAGGTCACGGTGGTGGTGGAAAAGAAGCTGGATCCCCTGACCGTGGAGCCCGGCACCCTGGACTTCGGCATCGTGGAAGAGGGCTACACGGCCCTGAACCCCAAGACGGTCACCGTGAAAAACAACACGGACTACGCCATCCGTTTGGAGCAGCCCGCCTCCTACAGCTATGAAGTCAGCGTTCTGAGCCGGACTTCCCTGCCCGCCGGAGGCAGCGCCACCTTCACCATCCGTCCCCGGACGGGTCTCCCGGCCAACGCCTATAACGGCGTGGTGGAGCTTTGGGGCAGCGGCGAGTCGGCGAAAGTGAACGTCCAGTTCGCCGTGACCCGTCCCGCGGGTCCCTCCACCTTCTCCGACGTGGCCGCCGGCAGCACCTTTGCTTCCGACATCACCTATGTCAGCCAGAAGGGCCTGATGAGCGGCGTGGGCGGCGGACGCTTCAATCCCGGAGCTCCCGTCACCCGGGGCCAGCTTGTGACTATTCTCTACCGTCTGGAGGGCCAGCCCGCCGTCAGCGGCGCGGGCTTCCCCGACGTGGCCGCCGGGTCCTACTGCGAGAAGGCGGTGAAGTGGGCCGCGGCCAACGGCATCACCGCCGGAGGCAAGGACGGCCTCTTCCGGCCCAACGACTCCATCACCCGGGAGCAGCTGGCCACCTTCCTGTTCCGCTATAACAACTACAAGGGCTACGTGAGCACCCAGCGGGCGAACCTGGCCTCCTTCTCCGACAGCGCCTCCGTGTCCGCCTACGCCAAGGAAGCCCTGTCCTGGGCCAACGGCACGAGCCTGGTGAACGGCACCACCGACGGCCGCCTGAATCCCTCCGGCGGCGCGACCCGGGGCCAGGCGGCGGCGATCCTGCACCGCTTCTGCGTGAGCATCGGCCGGTAAGCGCGCCTGCGTATCCGTTCCGTATCCATTTCGTAAAAAAGGTCCCCCGGAAACCAGTGGTTTCCGGGGGGCCTTCCTTGTTAACGGGGGGAAGCTCACTCCTGGAGAATATAACCGTTGGAGTCCGACGCATAGCGTTCCCCGTCTACGGTGAAGGAGGCGTTTTTATAGATGCTGCCGTCCGCGTCCCGGTAGCGCCAGCCCCAGCCGTCCCAGACCCAGCCGCTCATGTCCACTCCCTTAAAGAGGTAGCTGGTCAATCCGATAGCTTCCCGGGTCTCGTCGTCCTGGAAGTGCCACCACTCGGAGCTGAGGCCCCGCATGCCCGCGCCGGTCATGTATTTTTCCAGCCGCTTGGCGTTGTCGTTGTTCAGGTAGGCGGCGGAGTACCAGCTTAAATCGTGGATGGCGCTCTGCATTTCCAGCTCCTCGCCGCCGTCCAGCTTCTCCAGGGTCAGGTCCAGGGCGATGCCCCGGTTGTGGGCGGAGGCCACCTTGGCCAGGAAACTGCCCAGGTTGAACCGCCCGTTGTTGGTCATGATTTGGAAGTAGGTTTCGTATTCCGGCGTTTCCCCGCCGTCCTCTTCGCCCTCCGGGGCCTCCTCCGGCAAGGGGGCGGGCTGAGGCTCCGGCGGCGGATCCGCGGGGTCCAGGCTGCCGCCCTCGCCCTCCTCCGGCAGGGTGAAGAAGGGCAGGTCCGGGGTCTCGGCGGCGGGGCTGTCCTGGGACTCCGCGGGCGTCATGAGCTGCCCGCCAGGGCCGGGCTCGTCGTAGGGGGCCTCCTGGCCCTCCGGGTTTTCCGCTTCCTCCTGGCGCAGGGCCAGGTCCTCCCGGCTGATTTTCTCCCCGGTCTCCGGGTCGGTCAGAAGCCCGTCCGCCAGGTCCACCACCCAGCCGGTGACGGGGTCCAGGATTCTGGGGTCCTCGTCCACTCCCAGGGGTTCGCCCTCCGCGTCCTCATAGCTGTACACAAGGGCGGCCCAGTCCAGCTGGGCGGCGGTGGTGTCGTAGAGGAAGCGGGTGGCCTCGTTGGGGCGGAAGGCCTCGTAGATTTTCAGGCGGTAGCCGTCGGCCTCCGCCGCCTGGGCGGCGCTGAGGAGCTTCTTGGAGCAGGGGTAGAGGTAGGGGACCAGGAACTGCCCGCCGGCCTCCTGAATGTGCTCGAAGCCCTGGACCACCTGGTCCGTAATCAGGGCGATGGGGTTTTCGTGAACCTTGAAAACGGAGCGGTAGCTGTTGGTGATGTCATAGGAGCAATGGTCCCCCACGTACTCCGGCAGGTTGATCATGCAGAAGCGGCTGTCCACCCAGCCGTACTGGTCCTTATAGCGGACCCGGAACCAGTCTCCCTCCTCCATCAGGACGCAGAGGGCGGTTCCTCCGGGAATTTTCCCCAGGGTGGCGGATTCTCCGTCCGCCTCTTCAAAAAAGGGCTGGTCGATGATGGGCCAGATGGTGGCGTACAGCGGGTCCACGGAGGCGAAGAACTCCGCCTCCTCCGAGGAGCGGAGGGTGCCGTTTCGGTCCTTGGCCACCACCTGGAAGCGGTGCCGGGACCCGGAGCCCAGGCGGCCCAGCTCATAGGTGAAGCTCTCCGCCGGCTCCAGGGTGTCCAGCAGGGTCCAGCCCTCCTCGCTCCACTCCTGGACCTCGTAGTACTCTCCCCGGGTCTCGTCCCACTCCAGGGTGAAGACCCGGGGTTCCGCCTCCCGGTAAGCCAGGTTCAGATCGTCCCCCAGCAGGTCCTGCCGCTCTACGAGGATGGCGTTGGAGGCGGGGCCGCAGAGGACGTAACCCGCTCCCCGGACGCCCGCCCGGACGTGGACTTCCAAGAGGGGGCCGTAGCCGGGCAGGAGCAGGTCGCCGCCCTGCTTGCGGACCGTCAGGTCCACCTGCTTTTCCGAAGTGGAAACCACCCGGCGGTAGCCGCCGTCCTCCAGGGTGAAGATCTCATAGAGCTCAGGGACCGGGCCCGTCTGCTCCCAGGAGAGGGAGAGGGTTCCGGGCCCCGGCAGACCGATGGCCTCCGGGGCGCTGAGCTCCGTACCGTCCACCTCCACCGTCAGCACCGGGCTGGTCAGCGTCCGGGAAAGGCCCAGCAGGTTTTTCCCCTCCGTCACGGCCTGGATGCGGAGTTCCAGGGGCAGCTCAAGGGCTGTGCAGTGCAGCAGCATGGGCTGGCTGGAGGTGAGGGCGGGACGGCTCTGCTCGTCGTTTCGGACCTCCAGGAGGTAGGAGACATCCCCGGAGGCCGGAGCGTCCGGCGGCGCGGTTTCGTCCTCCCGGGCGCTCTCCTCCGCCGGGGTTCCTCCCAGGCGGGCCTCCGGCCAGAACAGGTCCATGGTTCCGTCTCCGTTCAGGCAGATGCGGACGTCTCCCTCGTCAAAGCTGGGGCGCGCGCCGCCGGGGACGTAAAAATAGGCGGCCGCCAAGGCCAAAGCCGCCAGCGCAAAGGCGGCGGCTCCGGCCAGGATGAGTTTTCGATTCATGAGAATATGTCCTCCAAGGGTCAGACTGGGACGAGCCCAAAGACATCATACGTTTTTCACGGCGCGGAACGGGTCAAAACACGGCGTAGACCGTCTCATAGTCCGGGCCCTTTTCCGTGTAGACGGTGAAGCCGTCGTAGATCAGCTCTCCGTCCTCCCCGTCCGGCACCAGGCAGCTGGGGGCGTAATCGGAGGAGATGGGACGGCCGATGGCGGCGTAAAGCTCACTGACCGGGCGGCCCACCAGCCCCTGGGCGATGGACTTGCGGTCCGCCGCGGGCGCGGGTTCCGGTTCCGGCTCCGGTTCAGGCTTCGGCTCCGGCGCGGGCGCGGG
>CATNDJ010000020.1 GCA_950097265.1 uncultured Oscillibacter sp. | reverse complement strand
ATCTGCGTCTTCGGCCTGATGTTCTCCACCCAGCTCCAGATGGCCCTGCTGCCGGACATGGAGATGCCCATGGCCGTGGTGGCCTGCTACTACACCGGGGCCAGCCCCAGCGACATCGAGGAGCTGGTCACCCGGCCCCTGGAAGGGGCCATCATGTCCGTCCCCGGCGTGGACGAGATCTCCTCCACCTCCTCCGACGGCGTGAGCCAGATTCAAATCACCTACGTGGAGGGCACGGACCTGGACATCGCCGCCACCAAGCTCCGGGAGCAGTTCGACATGGTGAGCCTCCCGGAGGACGCCATGGATCCGGTCATCGTCAACATGAACCTCAGCGCCCTGATGCCCACGGCCATGATCGCCCTGGTGGGCGAGGACCTCAGCCAGCTCCAGAGCCTGGCGGAGGACCTGGTGGTCCCCGCCCTGGAGCGCATCAACGGCGTGGCCCAGGTGACGGTAAACGGCGGCGTGAGCCAGCAGATCGCCGTGGAGCTGGACCCCACCCGGGCGGCGGGCTACGGCCTCTCCGCCTCCTACGTGTCCCAGTTCCTGGCGGGGCAGAACCTGATCTACCCCGGCGGCAGCCTGGAAAACGGATCCAAAAAGCTGACGGTCTCCACCGACGCCAAGTTCCAGACGGTGGAGGACGTGGCCAACATGATTCTCTCCCTCCCCACCGGCGGGACGGTGCGGCTTTCCGAAGTTGCCAACGTCAAGCTGGAGGACAAGGACATGGACGCCATGGCGAAATCCGGCGAGTCCGCCTGCGTGGTGCTCCAGGTCTCCAAGCAGTCCGCCGCCAACGAGGTCTACGTTTCCGAGCAGGTGGTGAAGCGGCTGGACGCCCTGAAAGCGGATAACCCCAGCCTCCGCTGGTCCGCCCCCTATCTCGCCAGCGACTACATTAACCAGACGGTGGACGCCGCCTACCAGAACATCCTCCAGGGCGTGGTCCTGGCGGCCATTGTGGTGCTGCTGTTCCTCCGCCGGGGCGGGGCGACCCTGACCATCGCCGTCTCCATGCCCATCTGCATTTTGACGGTCTTCGTCCTCATGCGGGCCTTCGGCCTGACCTTAAACATGATGTCCCTGGGCGGCATCGCCATGGGCGTGGGCATGATCGTGGACAACTCCATCGTCGTCCTGGAGAACATCTACCGCTTCTCCGCCGAGGGCCACGACCGCCAGAGCGCCTGCATCGAGGGCACCAAGGAGGTCACCTCCTCCGTACTGGCCTCTACCCTGACCACCGAGGCGGTCTTCGTCCCCCTGGCCCTCACCGGGGGCATGGCGGGGATGATGTTCAAGGATTTCTGCCTCACCATCGCCTCGCTGATTTTCGCATCCCTGGTCATCTCCCTGACCCTGGTGCCCCTCCTCTGCTACTTCACCCTGGACGAGGAGAAGGTCCGCCGCCGCCAGGAGAAACTGGCCGGGAAGGAGCCGGGACCCCTGAAAAAACTGGTGGGGAAGGTCAGCGCCTTCTACCTGAAAACCCTGGACTACTTCGTCCATCACCTCTTCCTGGGCATGGCGGCCTCCTTCGCCCTGGTGGTAATTTTCGGCGTCACCCTGGTGAACACGAAAATGGTCCTCATTCCCGACATGGACCAGGGCATGGTCAACCTGAGCGTCAGCATGCCCATCGGCTCCCAGCTGAATGAGACCGCCGCCATCGCGGACCGGGTCTCCGCCATCACGGAAGAAACCGTCCCGGAGATTGAGGAGATGTTCTATATCGCCGGGGGCGAGTCCGTCACCATGATGATGGACATAGGCTCCAAGTCTCAGCGGGACCGGAGCAGCAACGACATCGCCAAGGCCCTCCGGGAAGCCCTGACGGACGTGGCCGGGTGCGAGATCACGGTCTCGGCCTCCGACGCCAGCGCCATGATGGGCGGAGGCGGAGACATCGCCGTGAACATCGAGGGAGACGACTACGACACCCTGGAGTTCCTGGCAAACGACCTGATTTCCCAAATTGAGGCCCTGCCCGACGCGGTGAACGTGAAGAGCTCCCTGTCCGACGAGGTGCCCCAGGTGAAGGTCTCCGTGAACCGGGAGGCCGCCGCCCAGTACGGCCTCACCGCCGCGGCCATCGGCCAGGCGGTCCGTTCGGAGCTCACCGGCTCCACCGCCACCAAGGTCACCATCAACAGCCGCGAGCTGGACGTGGTGGTCCGGGGCGGCGGCGCGGCGGCGAAAAGCCTGGACGCGCTGAAATCCATGGGCGTGCCCTCCGCCATGGGCGGCACGGTGCCCCTGGGCTCTGTCGCCACCGTCGCCATCGAGCAGGCCCCCCAGACCATCGTCCGGGCCAACCAGACCCGGCAGGTCACCATCTCCGGCGAGTCCGTCAGCGGCGACACCGCCGCCATGACCACGGCCATCTGGGAGATTCTGGACGGCTACACCTTCCCCCAGGGCTACGCCGTGGAAACCGACGGCTCTTACGAGACCATGATGGAGAGCTTTGGCGACCTGCTCATCGCCCTGGCGGCGGCGCTGCTTCTGGTGTACTTCGTCCTGGCGGTGCAGTTCGAGAGCTTCCTCATGCCCGTCATGGTCATGCTGATTCTCCCCGTGGCCTTTACCGGATCCCTCTTCGGCCTCCCGGTATCGGGGCGGGACCTCTCCATGCTGTCCCTGGTCTCCATCATCATGCTGGCGGGCACGGTGGTCAACTCCTCCATCATTCTGGTGGAGTACATCAAAATCCGCCGGGCCCGGGGGGAGGACCGGGAGACCGCCATCCTCCACGCCTGCCCCCTGCGCGTCCGGCCCATTTTGATGACCACCCTGACCACCATCCTGGCCATGGTCCCCATGGCCATGGGAATCGGGGAGACCAACGAAATGATGTCCGACATGGGCATCACGATGATCGCGGGCATGGTGATCTCCACCATCGTAACCCTGGTCTTTACCCCGGTGTACTACTCCGTCATCGACAACCTGAGCCACATCTTCCGCCGGAAAGGCAAGGGGGAAAAGCCCCCCAAAAAGCCCCGGAGGCCCCTCTTCGGGCGCAAGGGCAGTCCGGAAGAGCTTCCCGCTTCCGAAGAAGCTGCGGAGGCCCCGGCCCCCGAGGCGGGAACCGTCCCCGCGGAAACCACCTGACCCCATAAAAAGCGGGCCGCCCAAAATGGGCGGCCCGCCGTCTTTTTCACTTTGCCGTCTTCTCCGGGCCCCTGTCCTCCAGGCCCAGCAGCGCCTTTCCGTGCTGGCCCAGGTGGGGCCGGAGCTGGTCATAGGTCAAGTGGAACACCTGAGGCCCGGCAGCGTAGGCGGCCAGCTCGTAGGGGGAAAAGCCTACAGTCATGCCTTCTTCGTCAAAGCTGACGGCGTAGCTGGGCCAGTCCGCCAGGATGTCCTCGTAGTCCTCCCAATAGAAGTCCCGGGGCGTCGCGCCCAGCGCCTCGTCCGTCTCCCGGGTCTTCTGGATCAGGGCCTGGCGGACATAATCCCGCAGGTCCCCGCCCTCGTCCAGAATTTCCGGCTCGAAGAACTCCCCGGCCTCCAGGTCGAAATTCCAGCTCATCAGGATGTGGTTGGGATGGGCCCCGCCGGTGTAGGTGCTGTAGGTTCCAGAGACGCTGACGAGGGTTTCCGTTTGGTAGACGGCGCACCAAAGGTCGTCGGTGTAGGTCGTGGGTTCCAGTCCCGACTCGTTCCGGAAGGCCCGGTCCTCCCTGGCGCTCTTCGCCAGGGTCTGGGGGTTGGTCTTCCAGGGGGCAAAGCGGGCGTTAAAGGTCTCCGCCGCCGCCAGGGCCCGCTCCTGCTCCTCTGTGGCGGCGGCCGCCAGGACGCTGCCGTCCTCCAGCAGAGCCTTCATTACCGGCAGCTTGTAGGAGCACTCCGCCAGCACTGCGCCGTCCTCGTCCCGGACGGTCTCCTCGTACTCCTCCAGCTCCACGGAAAAGACAACGGCCCCGGCAGGCGGATCCGGCAGGGCGTTTTTCACATTGGTCAGCGTCTCCCCGGCGCAGCCCACCAGGGAGCTCAGCACCAGCAGCAGGGCGATCATGGTACTCATGGGGAAATTCCTCCTTTGTTCAGCCCTCCTCCCCGCAGACTGCCGGGCCCATCCGCCGCTCGTCGGGGACGGCGGCGGGATCGGGACAGGCCAGGGCAAAGAGGCGGTCCGCCCGGGTCTCCATCTGGAAGAGACCCCGGGCCTCGGGGCTCAGGCGGCGGACGGCGGCGGGCTTGGCCAAAACCGGCAGGGCGGCGGTCTTCCGCATCCCGGCCAGCAGGGCCGTTCCCCGCCTATTGGCCGCCAGGACCCGCAGGTAGGCGGGCCGCTCCGGCGGCGCGGGGGGCAGCCCCAGATAGGCCCGGAACGCCATCCGGCGGAGCCGGGCCAGGGGGTAGCGTTTCGTCTTCACAGTCTCCAGCAGCTCCGCCAGGGACCCGGCGGACCCAGCGGCCCGGGCAAAGCGGCGGTACAATCCCTCGTTTCCCAAGTCCAGGGCGGCCCAGTCCGCCTCCTCCAGGAAGCGGAGCCGGGCCAAAACCGCCCGCTCGCAGTTCCAAATTCCCGCAGGGGCGCGGCCCGCGGCCCGTTCCGCCCGGTAGCCTTCGGCCATGGCGGGGGCGCACAGGCACAGAGCGGCTTCCTCCTCTCCCCGCCGGAGCAGGGCGCGAATGGCGGAGGCGGAGGCAAATCCGCTCTCGGGAGCCTCGCCGTCGTGTTCCGCTCCCCGGCGGAGGACGGCCACGGGCCGGATGCCGCTGCCCCGGAGGGCCTTGCAGTATTCCACGCCCAGGGTGTCGTTGGGCCGGGACAGGGCCGCCGCGTCCTCTTTGGAAAGCAGGGCCTCCAGGGCCCGCTGCCGGGCGGCGGGGAAGCTGTCCCCCTTTTTCAGCTCCTCCCGGAGCTTCGCCGGGAAGTCCCCGGAACACAGGGCCTCCGCGCAGCGGACCAGGGGCGCGGCGTCCCCGCCCTCGCTGCCGAAGACCAGATGGGTGACGGCCCCCGTGGCCTTTAAGAGCTCCACGGCCCCGGAGGCGAAGCCCTCCGCCGAGCTGAGGGCCCAGGGGACGGGCAGTTCCAGCACCAGATCCGACCCGCTTCTCACGGCGGCGGCGGCTCGGGAGAGTTTGTCCGCCACGGCGAAGTCCCCCCGCTGGACGAAGTTCCCGCTCATCACGCAGATCACGCCCGCCTCCGGCCCCAAGAGGCGGCGGGCCTCCTCCAGCAGGTAGACGTGGCCCCGGTGAAGGGGATTATATTCTGTTATGATACCAGCGGCGGCCATGAAATTCCCCCTTGAAGTGGTGACAAAAAAGTGACAGTTTGGTAAAAAAGCGGTTGTAACTCCCGAAAAGTCTGGTATAATGGAGTTGGACTACAGGGAAAGCGGGCCTTCCGCCCTTCCCTGCCGCTCTATATTATATGAAATTCGGGGCCGGCGCAAGTCCCCGCCCCAAAAGAAGAGGAGACGGTCACTATGAACATTCTGGTCATCAACGCGGGCAGCTCTTCCCTGAAGTATCAGCTTCTGGACCCCGAAAGCGGCGTGCTGCTGGCCAAGGGCCTGTGCGAGCGCATCGGCATCGACGGCAAATTCACCTACAAGGCCGAGGGGAAGGAGACCCTGGACGCCGTCGACGTCCCCATGCCCACCCACTCCGAGGCCATCCAGGCCGTGCTGGACGCGGTGGCGGACAAGGACAACGGCGTGATTTCCTCCATGAGCGAAATCGGCGCGGTGGGACACCGGGTGGTCCACGGCGGAGAGGCCTTCAACAAATCCGTCCTCATTGACGACGCGGTACTGAAGGCCATCGAGGACTGCATCCCCCTGGCCCCCCTCCACAACCCCGCCAACCTGACGGGCATCCGCGCCTGCCAGAAGGTCATGCCCGGCGTGCCCATGGTGGCCGTGTTCGACACCGCCTTCCACCAGACCATGCCCGCCAAGGCCTATATGTACGCCCTGCCCTACGCCTGGTACGAGGAAGACAAGGTCCGGCGCTACGGCTTCCACGGCACCAGCCACAAGTACGTGGCGGGCCGGGCCGCCGCGATGCTTGGCAAAAAACCGGAGGAGGTCAAGCTGATCTCCTGCCACCTGGGCAACGGCTCCTCCATTACCGCCGTGGACGGCGGCAAATCCGTGGACACCTCCATGGGCTTCACTCCCCTGGCGGGCGTGCCCATGGGCACCCGGTCCGGCGATCTGGACGCGGGCATCCTCCAGTATGAGATGAACAAGCGGGGAATGGGCATCGACGAAATGCTGAACGCCCTGAACAAGAAATCCGGCGTGGAGGGCCTGAGCTGCGTCGGCTCCGACTTCCGGGACCTGGAAGCCGCCGCCGGGAAGGGCGACGCCAAGGCCGCCCTGGCCCGGGAGAAGTTCGCCTATGAGGTCCGCAAGTACGTGGGCGCTTACGCCGCCGCCATGGGCGGGGCGGACGCCGTCATCTTCACCGCCGGCGTGGGAGAAAACGACAAGGGCATCCGCTCCATGGTCTGCCAGGGCCTGGAGTATATGGGCGTGAAGCTGGACCCCGCCGCCAACGACGTCCGGGGCAAGGAGGCTGTCCTTTCCGTCCCCGATTCCAAGGTTAAGGTCCTGCTGATCCCCACCAATGAGGAACTGATGATCGCCATGGACACGGCGGACCTCGTGAAGAAGTAAGAAACACCAATCCTATCAAGGAGGTGAAGCCCCATGAAGATCCGGGACGCGAAGCAGTCCTACGCCGCCCACCGGCATGAGCTCTGGGAAAAGCGGGAGGCCCTGGCCAAGGTCCTGAAGGAGCAGGAACAGCATCCCCTGACGTCCGCCTTTGACCGGGTGGAGCTCTCCAAGGAGCTGTCCCTGCTGGACGCTCAGTATGACGCGGTGGACAAGGCTCTGATGGGCATCACCGCTATGGAAACCAAGGTCTTTGGGGACGAGTGCAACCGTCACCAGGCGGAGGTACAGGCCAAGATGGCGGAAGACCTGGGTAAGATTATGGAGGTCTACCGCCGCATCGCCTCCGGGGCCAAGGTCCCTGCCAAGGACCAGCAGAAGCTGATGGACTACGACATGAAGCTCTACATGGCCGCCAGACAGGCTGCCATGCTGGCCCAGCAGAACGACGAAGATTACGACTCCCTGTGGGAGGATGAGGAGGAAGTCAGGAGGCAAAAGACCCTTGAAGAGGTGTCGGGAGAGACGGAGATCGCCGTGCCCCATCCCTCCACCGCCTCCTCCGCCGTGGAAGCGCCCCCCGCGGAGCTCCCCTCCGAGGAAATCCTGTAAGCCCGCGTCAGGCGGCTGTCCCGAAACGGAGACAGCCGCCTGATTTTTTACAGAACGTTCCGCAGGGAGAGCTCCTCCATCTCCGCCAGGAGGCGCAGCTGGTCCCGGAGGTCCGCCAGCTCCGCCCTCAGCTCGCTGTCCTCCTCCCGCTCGGCGAAGGCCAGGGCCCGGTGGTACATGGCCTCTGCGTCGTCCACGGCGTCGTGGCCCGTGACGCAGTGGAGGTAGGTCTGGTGCTCCGTCCAGTCGGCGTAGCCCTCCCGGATGGCGGCGGCGGCGCCCTCCCAGTCCTCCAGGAGGACCAGGCGGTCCGCCTCCTCCAGCTGGGTCCGCCACCGGGCGGCGTGGCCCGCCATGGCGGCCCCGTTCCAGAGGCAGAAGGCCAGCAGGGCCCCCAGCAGGGCGGCGGGAATCAGCAGTCCCCGTTTCACGGCCGTCCCTCCTTCCTCACGCAGGCCACCTTCCCCCTCTCGTCCACGGTCAGCAAAAACGCCTCCCGGTGAGAGGACAGGCCCTCCCTCCCCAGGGCCTCCCGGAGCCAGGCTTCATCCAGCCCCCGGGCCTCCAGGTTCCGCCGGAGCAGGCGTCCGTCGTTGACCAGAATGACCGGCAGGGTCACGTCCTCCTCCACCCGCATCCCCAGCTCCTCCGCCGAGGGGGGCTGGTTTTTGGCCCAGGGGAGGACGGACAGCCGCCCGGAGTTCTCCAGCACGGCGTATTTGACCTCCTCCACGCCGGAGAGCCCCTGGCCCCGGAGCTCCTCCAGCAGCTCGTCCAGGGTGTAGCGGTTCTTCCGCATAGTCTCCTGCTGGAGCACCCCTTCCCGAATGAGAACGGAGGGCGCTCCGCAGGCCAGGCGGCGAAACCGGAGGCTGGTCAGGGACAGCTGGCTGAGCAGCATGGACAGGGCCAGCAGGGTCAAAATAGGGATGACCCCCGCAAGCAAAGGGATGCCGAAATCCTGCATGGGCACGGTGGCCAGGTCCGAAATCATCATGGTCAGCACCAGCTCGCCGGGCTCCAGCTCCCCAATCTGCCGCTTGCCCATGAGGCGGAGGCCGGTCATAATGAGAAAATAGAGGATGACGGTGCGGGCAAAGGCGGTCATCATAGGCGCTTCCTCCTGTGAGAACGGTTTCTTACCAGTATCCGCCGTTGGCGGGCCGGATATTCTCCGGCCTCCTCACAAAAAATTTTTAAAAGCCTGAAACCTTTCCGGGGCCCGAAACGTTGTATTATCAGAAGGATGAAAGGAGGCGGCGGACATGCTCGCCTTTGCGACGCGGCTGGAGCGGAACGAGGACCGGGAGCGCTTCACCCGGCTCTACCAGCAAAACCAGCGGCGGCTCCACCGGCTCGCCGCCCGCCTCCTGGGCCCCGGCCCCAGGGCTGAAGACGCGGTGCACGATACTTTTATAAAGTTTATTCAAAACTATGAACAGCTCCGCCCGCGCTCTGACGGGCAATTGGAGCGGTGGCTGACGGTAGTGGTCAAAAACACGGCCCTGGACATGCTCCGCAAAGAGGGCCGGGAGACGGAGCTGGAAGCCTGGGAACCCGCCGTTCCGCCGGACCAGGGGGAGTTCGAGGCCCTGGTGGCCCTGATCCGCTCCATGCCGGAGGACTACCGCCGGGTGCTGGAGCTGAAGTTTCTGGCGGAGTGGAGCCTGGCGGATATCGCCGGGGAGCTGGGCCTGACGGAGGGCGCGGTGAAAAGCCGAATCTTCCGGGGGCGGAAGCTGCTGATTGACGCGCTGAGAAGGGAGGGATATCTGGATGGACAATCCTGTGTTTGACGCCATGCTGAAAACCGCGCTGGAGGAGGCCCTGCGGCGGGATATCGAGGAAGCCCCCCTGCCTCCCCCGCCCTCCCGGCGGCAGAGGAAGCGGATGCGCCGCTTGCTGGCGGAGCCCCGGAGCGCCGGAGAACGGCCGGACGAGACAAAGCGCCGTCTCCGGAATCCCGCCCGCTGGCTGGCGGCAGCGGTCATCGCCGCCCTGCTCACCGGAGCGGCGGCGGTAGGACTGGGAAGCGGGGACTGGTTCCGGCAGACATATGAAGAGAGCTACTGGGCCCGGGAATACGGGGACGCGGCGAATACGGACCAGCTTCTGGACATGGGTGTGGAGACCGGGGCCGCGCCGGCGGAGGCGGACGGCCTGCGCATCGAGGTTCTGGACGCCGTCTTCGACGGGCAGATCGCCCTCTTCGCCATCCGGGTCACGGTATTGGACCCGGAGCTGCTGGAGCAGCTTCAGGAGGAGCACAGCGTACTGGGCCTTGGGTTGACCTCGGTCTTCACGGAGGGCGGGGGCGTCTTTGGCGACTTCAACTCCTCCCCTCTGGAGGAGGAGGCTGAGGGACAGTACACGTCGCAATTCTCCATCCTCAGCGAATCCCTGAGCTCCGCCGGCCTCTGCCGCATTGAAATTCAGGACCTGGTCATCTTCCCCCCGGAACACGGCTTGGGAAAGGTCCTGCGGAAGGGCCCCTGGACTCTGACCGCCTCCCCGCGGCCCACGGAGACCCAGCGTCTGGAGCCGGGCCGGGTCTGCGAGATCGGAGGAGAGGCCTGGACGCTGGAAAGCCTCACCCTCACGCCGCTGGCCCTGCGCCTGACCATGCAGGGGCCGGAGGGGGCGGGGCGGCCGCCGGAGTATTGGTCCGAGAACGGAAACCTGACCTTCCATATGAAAAACGGCGACTCCCTCACCCCCGGCGGCACCTCCCGCGGCATCCCGGACGTGGGCGGCGCCTATCAGGTAGATATCCTCTTCCCCGTGCCCCTGGATTTGGACCAGATGGAGTCCATCGAGCTCTATGGCCAGGACTTCTCCCTTACGGAATAACGAGCAGGCCCCGCCGAAACGGCGGGGCCTGACTGTCGAAATACCCGAACTTCCCGGCGGGGGAGGCAAAAACGCTTGTTCGGTTTACGGCTTGTGTTTTCAGGGGAGGCGTGCTAAAATAGGCATATTCTGACGAAACGCGCCGGAGGGCGCGGGGAGGTCCATATGCTGCCCACCACACGCTTAAAGAATCTCTATGGGGGTCCCCTGCCGCCCATGGCGCTGACGGACTACGAGTCCATGAGCAAGTTCCTGAACCAGGCGGCCCAGCGGTGCAAGGTGTCCGGGCGGAACTTCGATTTGTTTCTGGACTGGATCATCCACGCCCTGACCATGAGCCTTACCTCGGACAGTGCATCCCGAATCTTTCTGCCCAAGACAAAAACGGGGCCCTTCGTCCTGGACGATCTGATCCCCATTTCCGGTCTGCCCCCGGCGGGGGAAAAGCGGGTGAAGCTCAGCGAGTGCGGCCTGATCGCCCCGGTGTGGAACAACGGCAGCCTGGAGGCCGCCCTGGAGTCCCTGTACGACAGCGGCTTCGCCGCCCTGGACGTGGAGCAGCCCTTCGGCGGGGCCTATTTCCCGGAGCTCCGGCTGGCGGTGATCGACTCCCCGGCGGACGTGGACATCCCCAACGTCCTGCGGGTTTGGAGCCGGGGCAGCGTCGTGCTGCCCGTCTATCCCCTGAAGGTCCTGGAGCCCTTGCTGAACACCGACGGGGAAACGTGGTTTATCCAGCACGAGGGAATGGAGCGGGAAGAACCTGTCCTGGAATCCCGGATGGCGGCGCTGTATAACTGCGGCCTGCGCCGCTACTGCGGAAAGGGCTGACGCCTTCCGGTGAGGAGGCGGTCGATTCGGTCCTCAAGTTCCTCCAGCTCCCGGCGCAGCGCTTTCTGCGCCTCCAGGTCCTGGAGCTGAACCGCCAGCAGCATCCGCATATTCAGGGCCTGCCGCTCCTCCTCCAGGCTGTTCAGCGTAACGCCCCGATTTTCCATAAGCTCTTTTTCCATCGGTTCCTCCTCGTCGGTTTTGGTCTCACATGCAGAGTGATTATATGGGGAAAAACTGAAAGCATTCTGAAACCGGCGAAACGCGGTTTCCCCACAGCAAGACATAAAGAGAGGACGCCTGAACAGGCGTCCTCTCTTTTACTGTTTCGCGGCCCTGAGGGTCATAACGGCGGCCTGGGCCCGGGTACAGAAGGCCCCGGGGCTCGTCCCGTCGGTGATGCCCTTTTCCTTGGCCTCCTGGAGCTCCTTTGCCAGGGCGGAGCTGACGGGCTGTTTCCCCATCACTGCCTGGAGCCGCTTCCCCAAGGCCAGGACCTCTGCGTCGGTCAGCTTCGAGACATCCATATCGTCCTCCTCCTTATAGTTCGGGCGCGCCGCGCCCACGATCTGACTGTAGGGCCGGGTTTTCCGGCAGACCATGCCGCCGTTGGACTGGCTTCCGGCTTGGGAGGTGTTGCCTTCAATGGCTACTACGCCGGTCAGCGTCACCTTCTCAACGATGCCGCAGTGGTCCGTGGCGGCCCCGCCTGGGAAGTCGTAGATGACCACGTCCCCGGGGCGGTAGTCCTTCGTCACCCGCTGGCCTGCCTTCTTCGCCGCGCTCATCAGCGCGCCGCAGGAGGCCGTTCTGACCGGCAGCGGGACCCCCGCCCGGTGGAAGCACCACTGCACGAAGGCCATGCACCAGGGATAGGCCGCCCCGGAGACTTCCCGGCCATAGTACCAGGTGTTGTACTTGACCCGGTTGCTGTTGGCGGGCGTCTCTTTGGTGCCCAGCTCTCCCCTTGCAACGTTCAGGACCTTTTCAGCCGTTGCCATTGCCGTCTCCGTCCAGGCTGTCCTGCACCTTCTGGCTCTGCGTCCCAAAATAAAACGCGATGACCACGGCGTACACGGTCATGAAGTCCTGGGAGATCGTTTGGGCCACGGCCATGTACGCGAACACGCCGGTGAGCGTCAGAGTCACCAGGGACTTCACGCTGAGGAGATTCCCCAGGCGCTTAATAATCGTTTGATTCATATGTATCCTCGCTTTCTCCGGGCTTGTCCCCGGCTCTCACTTTAGAAATCTTAATCCCCGCCAGCAGCAGGGCCTCCACGCCCCCGGCCCCCAGGGTGTACTGAATCAGCGTGTCGGGAACGGAGCCCTTCACGCAAAAAATCACCGTCATGGCCACGATGAAAGCTAGGGTAAAGAGGCCCAGGGCCAGCAGGATCACGTCGGAGGTCCTGGCCTTATTCCTCTGCCGCTTTCTCATCATGCCTCCGCCCTCCGTTCCAGGTCCTCAATCCGATGGTTGGCTACCTTGATTTTCTCCTCTTGGAGCTCCGTGCGTTCCTCCAGCTTGTACACCCGGTCGATGACTTGGTTGTGGACCTCCACCTTTTTCTCCAGCTGCTCCAGCCGGTACTGCGTCAGCTTGGAGCTCATCAGAATCCCCAGCACAGACCCCAGCCCGGACCCCGCCAGCCCGATGAGGGCTACCACCACCGCGTCGCTCATGCCGCCTTTCCTCCTGAAGCGGGGGCTTCCGTCACTTCGAGCAATATCCTGGCGGGGAAATCCTGGGCCGTAATGCCGTCCGACAGCCCGTCCTCCTCGTAGACCGCGTCTACAATTTCGTCCAACAGCGGCTTCAGTGCCTTTTCCTTCAGTTGATCTTTCTTTGCGTAGAGTTCTATCATACCATTCCTCCTCTTAACCGCTTTGCAAAGGGAAATCATTGCACAGGATTCGGCAACCGCTCAAAAACGGCTAAACGATTCTAAAAAGAGCAGCCCATGGAAGCCAAAGCAAAAGCCCCGTATCCATTGCGGATACGAGGCTTGCTGAAATGTCTTGTGTTAACAAAAAAGATACAAACCAAATTCCGCCTCAAAATCGGGCCGGAATCCAGCGCAGCGAATCCGGCCCGAAAGCGAAGAAATTCCCACCACAGCGCAGTTTTCGGCAAAGCCGGAAACGGAGCGGTAGTGGGAATTTCTGAGCTGGTGGAGGTGGCGGGAGTTGAACCCGCGTCCGAAAGCACTTTAACGGGACTTTCTCCGGGCGCAGACGGTTATTCCGGGGGGCCTGATCCCCCCTGTTCCCCTCGACGACGGCAAGCCGTCACGCCGTCATCTCGGGTGAGCTTCTGATGTGTGGCACGGCCGAAGCGCCCCGTACGCACATTTACCGCTAAACGACGCCCTTCCCGGCTCGCGGTCCTTCCGGGTCGGACGGCTGCCTTTAATTAGGCAGCAACAGCAACAGTGTTGTTGTTATTTGATTTATAATTTGCCCGTTTTATGGCGGTCAGGCGCCGCCGCCCGCTGGTCCCGCCTCCATACCCCCGTCGAAACCCTTACACCCCCCCGTCGTCGGGGCGAAATCCGCTCCGTTCCGTTTCCGCCAACAGTCTGCGGACGGTAGGCGAAAACTGCACTCCGCTTCTTTGCCCCTCCTCTTTATCAAGGCGGAGCAGACTCCCCCTTGAGCAACCCCCACCCCCTGCGGGGGGACGAGGGACGGGGGATGAAAGCGGAGGACTTGCGTGGGGTCTTGGCTCTTTGGGTGTTTGCAGGTGGAATCGTTAGATTAGTATAGCACAGGTTTAGGTGCGCGTGTGTTACGGTTTTGTGACATTTGAGGAGCGGGGGAGCTTGGGGGCCCTCCGCTCCTTTATTTCCTCAGGTCTTGACAAACTTCACCAGGAGCTGGGAGGGGGTCAGCTTGGCCAGGAGACGGTAGAATTTATACAGGAGCTTGGGGGTGTAGATTGTACGGCCCGCTTTGGCGGCCCGGAGGGCTCCTCCGGCTACCCGAACCTGGTCGCAGTAGGGCAGGAACTCGAAAGTGCTGGAGCGGCCCGTGATGCCCGCCAGGGGAAGGAACTCCGTGTCCATGGGGCCGGGGCACACCGCCGTTACGCTGATTTTGCGGCGGCGCAGCTCCTCGTTCAGGCCCACGGTGAAGGAGGAGACGTAGGCCTTGGTGGAGGAATAGACCGTCATCCGGGGATTCGGACAGAAGGAGGCGATGGAGGACACATTTAAAATATGGCCTCCCTCCGGCATATACGGGATGGCAATGTTGGTGACGGCGGTCAGGGCCCGGACGTTCAGGTCCACCATCCGGGTCTGGGTGGCGGTATCCATCTCCCCCACCCGGCCAAGATAGCCGCAGCCCGCACAGTTCACCAGCAGGGAAATCTCCGGCTTCTCCTCCGCAAGCTGATCCTTCAGAGCCACGAAGCTCATGGGGTCGCAGAGGTCCAGGGCCAGGCATTTCGTGTGCCGCCCCGGCAGGCTGATGGCCAGGCTTTCCAGCCGGTTCTCCCGGCGGGCGATGAGCCAATAGCACTCGATGTCGGGAAACACGTCCTCAATCTGGCGGGCCAGCTCCCGGCCCAGGCCGGAGGACGCTCCGGTGATGATGGCGGTTTTCATGGCTTCCTCCTTTCCGCTCCGCTTTTGTTTAGCGGGTCTCGGGTTCCGGATACTCCACGCCTTGGGTATCCACCCGGATGGACTGGATAACCACCGGGGTCTTGGGCTTGTCGTCCGACATCCTCCGGGGAACCCGGGAGATGGCGACGGCGTCGTCCACTCCCTCGATGACCTGGCCGAAGGCCGCGTAGTCCCCGTCCAGGTGCTCCGCCGGGGCCACCATGACGAAGAACTGGCTCCCGGCGGAATCCGGGATCATGGTCCGGGCCATGGACAGCACGCCGGTGGTGTGCTTCAAGTCATTCTGAGCAAAGCCGTTGGAGGCAAACTCCCCCTTGATCTCATAGCCCGGGCCTCCCATGCCGGTGCCGTCGGGGCAGCCGCCCTGGATCATGAAGCCGGGGATGACCCGGTGGAAGGTCAGGCCGTCGTAAAAACCCTTGTTGGCCAGGGAGATGAAGTTGTTTACCGTGTTGGGGGCCTTGCCGGGGTAGAGCTCGGCGGTCATTTTTTTGCCGTCCTCCATCAAAATAGTGGCAATCGGATTCGCAGACATATTATTCTGTTCCTTTCTATACTTTTATAAACTATCTTAGCATCTTATCGGGCCTTCATTGCCCGGTCGATTTCCCGTTTGGTATCCCTCTGCGCCATGGCGACCCGCTTGTCATAGTTCTTCTTGCCCTTGCACAGGCCCACCTCCACCTTGACCCGGGAATCCTTGAAGTACACGGACAGGGGAACCAGGGTATAGCCGTCCTGCTTCACCAGGGCGTGGAGCTTCCGGATCTCCCGCTTGTGCATCAGCAGGCGGCGGGGCCGGATGGGATCTTTGTTGAAAATGTTCCCCTTCTCATAGGGAGAGATGTGCATCCCGTGGACGAAGAGTTCCCCGTCCTTTACGGAGCAATAGGAGTCCTTCAGGTTCAGCGTCCCGGCCCGGACGGACTTGACCTCCGTGCCCGCCAGCTCGATGCCCGCCTCGTATTTCTCCTCCACGTAGTAGTCGTGGTGGGCCTTCCGGTTCTGGGCGGCGATTTTCACGCCCTTCTTTTCCATCGCGGTCACCTCCTGGAAATCATGCCCGGTTTTGCCAACGTTTAGTATACCATGGTTTTCCCCTTCAGGCAAGGGGAGAATCGGGGGAAAGAAGCGGCCCCGGCAAGAAGCCGGGGCCGCTGGTTTGCATATGTACCGCGCTTACGCCGCAGGGAGAATCAGGACCTGGCCGATTTGGATGGCGGCGGGGTCCTTGACGGTGGATTGGTTAGCGGCGTAGATGTCGCCCCACTTGGTCCCCGTCCCATAGGTCTTCTGCGCAATGCTCCACAGGCAGTCCCCGGCCTTGACGGTGTAGGTCCCCTCGGCCACGGCGGGAACGGGCTCAGGCTCCGGTTCTGGCGCGGGAGCAGGCTCCGGCTCGGGCTCGGGAACAGGCTCAGGCGCGGGAGCGGGCTCCTCAGCGGGCTTCTCGTCCTCCAGCGGGGGCAGGACGCCCTGGGCCCGCAGGGCGGGGCCGTTCAGGGAGGCGATGTTGGGGGTCCGGCCATCCTCGCTGGTGGGGATGGCAATTTCCCCATTGCGTACCTTCTCATAAATCAGGTCTTTCTGGGGGTCGTCCAGGTCCGCGCCCACAATCTTCCAGTTGTTGTCCACCTCGGGCATCAGGGGGCCGTCCAGGGCCTCCACGTACTCGGTGATCATATCCCGGACCGCGCCGCCCTCGTACACCACGTCGGCCTCGTTGAGGAGTCCCGCGGAAACCAGGCCGCCGTAACGATAGTTGTTCAGGGCCAGGACCATGGTGTCCGTGTCCTTCATGGGCTGGCCTTTGTAGACCACGTTCTGGATGCGGGACCCGGCAGGCTTGGAGATGTCGATTTCATAGTCCAGCCCCGCGAACATGTCGTAGTTGTACAGCCGGATGTTGGGGTTAAAGCTGATGGTCACATCTCCGGGCTGGTACTGGTTGAAGAAGTTTCCGGCCTTCTCCTCCATGATGGCCTTCATCTGCTTTCCGGTGACTTTCACCCCGTAGAGGGTGTTGTCGTACTTGTAGATTTTCACGCTGTCCCGGTGCAGGAAGGGGCCCGCCTGGAGGTTGCTGGTGGCGTCGAACAGGGCCGCCAGGGATACGTCGGCCCCGGCCCGCTCCATCTGAACCTTGTTCACAAGATCGGTCACCGCGTCGTCCTCCAGCACGGCGCTGGGGATGCCGGGGAGCACTTCCAGGGGATCGATGAAGGTCTTGCCCACGGTGCCGACCTCCCGGGAGGCCAGCTCCAGGCTCTTCTCGTGGAGGTCCTTGAACTCCGCCAGGAAGTCCGGGTCGGGCGTTGCTTCAGCGCAGTCGATGAGCGTTCCCTCGGCCTTGTCCACGGCCCAGCCGTCCCCGTCGGCCTTCAGGGTCAGGGTGACCTTGCCGACAAATTCTCCGTTGCTGCCGGGCTCCAGCACAGGGATGCCCCCGATGGTCTCATTGACCTTGGCGTGGGCGTGGCCGATAAACAGAGCGTCCATCCGGTCCCCGTATTTCTCCGCCACTTCCCGCATGCCCGCGACGCCGTACTCGCCGTCCAGGCCGTAATGGACGGAGCCGACGATGACGTCCGCCTTGCCCTCCAGCTCGTCCAGGATTTTGCCGATTTCCTCGTCGGGGTTCGTGATTTTCATGTTGTCATAGTGGCCCGGGTCGGACTTCTCCCACTGGGGGATGTGGGGCGCGTCCACGCCGAAGACCGCCACCTTGACGCCGTCCACCTCGAAGATTTTGTAGGCGTCGATCCAGCGGGCCCCGTCGGCCTTGTAGAAGTTGCCGCCCAGGGTGACGCCCTCGAACTCCCCGATTTCCTTGGTGGTGTATTGGAAGTCGAAGTTGAACTCGTGGTTGCCCAAGGTCCAGGCGTCGTACTTCAGGTAGTTCATGGCCCGAATCATGGGATGGGGGGTCTCCCCCAGGAACTCCTGGATGTAGTTGGCCTGGGTGGTGTCGCCGGTGTCCAGCAGAAGCAGGTCCGGGTCCGCCTCCCGCTCCGCCTTGATGACGGCGGCCGCGTGGGCCATGCTGGTTTTGGCTTCTTTGTTGGAGGCATAGTCATAGGGGTTGACCATGCCGTGCAGGTCGCTGGTCTGGAGGATGGTGACGGTTTTCCCGCCTTCCTCCGCCGCCATGGCGGGGACGCCCAGCCCGGCCAGCATGGCCAGGACCAGGACCAGCGCCAGCAGCTGCTTGCGCGCGGTGTTACGCATAAAATGACCTCCTATTCTTTTCTTTCCTCTTTGTGGAAACTGCGTGTTTTTATTATACGATATCCCTGTTGAAAAAGCAAATGTTTTTGGTGAAATTAACCATTGACTTTATCCCTTTAAAGCTGTATAGTACAAAAGCATCGAAGGAATATCCGTGAGATGAAGGCGGTCCCGCCTGCGGGCGGACCGCTTTTTATCATGAACCCGGCAAAACCGCGCACACTATTCACAAGTAAGGAGATTGGAAATCATGAAGAAGAAACTGCTTGCGCTCGTTCTGACCCTGGCCATGGCCCTGAGCCTGGCCGCCTGCGGCGGCTCCAGCAAGTCCTACAAAATCGGCGTCTGCCAGCTGGCCCCCCACCCGGCCCTGGACGCCGCCACCCAGGGCTTTACTGACGCCGTCAATAAGCTGCTCCCCGGCCAGGTGGAGCTGGACACCCAGAACGCCGCGGGAGACACCCCCACCTGCGCCACCATCGTCAACGGCTTTGTTTCCAACGGGGTGGACCTGATCATGGCCAACGCCACCGCCCCTCTCCAGGCCGCCGCCTCCGCCACCGCCGACATCCCCGTGCTGGGCACCTCCATCACCGAGTACGGCGTGGCCCTGGGCATCGAGAACTTCTCCGGCACCGTGGGCAGCAACGTCTCCGGAACCTCCGACCTGGCTCCCCTGGACCAGCAGGCCCAGATGATTCAGGAGTGGTATCCTGACGCCAAGACCGTGGGCCTCGTCTTCTGCTCCGCCGAGCCTAACAGCCAGTATCAGGTGGACAACGTCCAGAAATACCTGACGGACATGGGCTATACCTGCACTCAGTTCCCCTTCTCCGACACCAATGACATGGCCTCCGTGGTCCAGAGCGCCGCGGACGCCTCCGACGTGCTGTATGTCCCCACGGACAACACGGCAGCCAACAACGCGGGAATCATTGACAACATCTGCCGGGGCGTGAAGCCCGTCTTCGCCGGAGAGGAAGGCATCTGCGGCGGCTGCGGCGTGGCCACCCTGTCCATCAGCTACTATGACATCGGCTACAAAACCGGCGAAATGGCCGCAGACATCCTGACGGGCAAGGCCAAGGTGTCCGAAATGGCCATTGAGTACGCGCCCCAGTTCGTCAAGAAGTACAACCCCGCCACCTGCGAGGCCCTGGGCCTCACCGCCCCCGAGGGCTACGAGGCCATCGCCGTCGAGTAATCCCTGCATTTCAAACAGCCAAACAGCCTCCCTTGAATAGGGAGGCGGCACGGTGAAGCCATGACGGAGGGGGGCTTTCCCCCTCCGCCGCGGCTTATCCCCCGCATCCTCCCCCAAGCCCTACTTTCAAGAGAGGTCGTGAAATCAGATCATGCTGAGCTTTCTCAACGCCCTGCCGGGGGCCGTGTCCCAGGGGCTCATCTGGGGCATCATGGCCATCGGCGTATACATCACTTATAAAATTCTGGACATCGCGGATTTGACCGTGGACGGCTCCTTCTGTACCGGCGGCGCGGTGTTCGTCATGCTGTTCTCCGGCGGGGTCAACGTCTGGGCGGCGATGCTGGCGGCCCTGCTGGCGGGGATGCTGGCGGGCCTGATTACCGGGCTGCTGAACACCCAGTGCGGCATCCCGGCCATTCTCTCCGGCATCCTGACCCAACTGGGCCTGTACTCCGTCAACATGGCCATCATGGACTTCAAGGCCTCGGTGGCTATCAACGTCACCCAGGCGGACACGCTGGAAAAGCTGCTGGTGTCCCTGCGCTTCGTCCAGGGGGCCATCCGGGGGGACTTCCCCCTCTGGCGGCACCCCATTTTGGTGGTGGGCCTGTTCACCGCCGGGGTCATCGCCCTGCTGTACGGCTTCTTTGGCACGGAGCTGGGCTGCGCCCTCCGGGCCACGGGCTCCAACGGCAGTATGGCCCGGGCCCAGGGCATCGACACGGACTTCTGCAAGGTGCTGGGCCTGATGATCTCCAACGGCCTGGTCGCCCTCTCCGGGGCGCTGCTGTGCCAGTACAACGGGGCCAACGAAATCAACGTGGGCCGGGGCGCCATCGTCATCGGCCTGGCGGCGGTGATCATCGGCCAGGTGCTCTTCAGCAAGCTGTTCCACAACTTTGCGCTGAAGCTGCTGGCGGTGGCCATCGGGGCGATTCTCTACTACATCGTCATCCAGGCGGTGCTGGCCATGGGCCTGAACCCCAACTATTTGAAGCTCCTCTCCGCGCTGGTGGTGGCGGTGTTTTTGTCCCTGCCCTACTGGAAGGGGAAGTATTTCCACGCCAAGGTGAAAACGGGAGGCGCCAGCCATGCTTGAGATCAAAGACATCTGGAAAATCTTCAACGCCGGGACGGTCAACGAGAAGCAGGCCCTCCGGGGCGTGAGCCTAACCCTGAACGACGGGGACTTCTGCACCGTCATCGGCGGCAACGGAGCGGGCAAATCCACCATGCTGAACGCCGTGGCGGGCACCTGGCCCGTGGACGGAGGGTCCATCTCCATCGGCGGCGTGGACGTGACCCACCTGCCGGACTTCAAGCGGGCCCCCTATATCGGCCGGGTCTTCCAGGACCCCATGCTGGGCACCGCGCCCACCATGCAGATTCTGGAGAACCTGGCCCTGGCGGCCCGCCGGGGCCAGCGCCGGGGACTCCGCTGGGGCGTGACCAAGGCGGAGAAGGACCAGTACCAGGATATGCTGAAAAATCTGGACCTGGGGCTGGAGGACCGGCTGACCAGCAAGGTGGGCCTCCTCTCCGGCGGGCAGCGCCAGGCGCTGACGCTGCTGATGGCCTCGTTGAAAAAGCCCAAGCTGCTGCTGCTGGACGAGCATACCGCCGCCCTGGACCCCAAGACGGCGGCCAAGGTGCTGGAGCTGTCGGACCGCATTGTGGCGGAGAGCAAACTGACCACCATGATGGTCACCCACAATATGAAAGACGCCATCCAGCACGGAAACCGGCTCATCATGATGTACGACGGAAAAATCGTCATCGACGTCTCCGGAGAGGAGAAGAAAAAGCTGACGGTGCCCCAGCTGCTGGAGCTGTTCAACAAGGTCAGCGGAAGCGACGAGGCGGACGACAAGCTGCTGCTGTCGTAAGAAACGCAGAACGCGCGGCGGGGATATTCCCCGCCGCCTTTCTCACTACATACGAAAGGGGTCTCTTCCATGAAACTGATTACCTGTCTCTACAAGGGCGAGGAGCGCGTGGGCGCATTGACGGAAGCCGGCGTGGTCTTCCTCCCCTATCCGGACATGAACGCTCTGATTGAAGCGCTTCCCCCCGCGGTTCTCTCCGTCACCAGCAAGCCCGTTCCCCTGGCGGACGTGACCCTGCTGGCCCCCATTCTCCGGCCCCGGCAGGACGTGATCTGCCTGGGGATGAACTACCGGGACCACGCGAAGGAGGCGGTGAAATACGATGCGGACGCTTTCGCCAAGGACAGGCCCGCGGCGGTTTACTTCTCCAAGCGGGTCTCCCGGGCCGGGGATCCGGATGGGGAAATCCCCCGGTACGAGGGTCTTGTGGAGCGGCTGGACTACGAGGCGGAGCTGGCGGTGATTATCGGGAAAACCGCCAGAAACGTGAAAGCGGAGGAGGCGGGGGACTATGTCTTCGGCTACACCGTTCTCAACGACGTGTCCGCCCGGGACCTCCAGACCGGGCACAAGCAGTGGTATTTGGGCAAGGGCCTGGACGGCTTCACCCCCATGGGGCCCTGCATCCTCACGGCGGACGGGACGGCCTTCCCCCCGGCCCTGGACATCTCCTGTAAGGTCAACGGGGAGGAGCGCCAGCGCTCCAACACCGCCCTGCTGATTCACGGCATTCCCGAAATCATTGAGGAGCTCTCCGCCGGGATGACCCTGCTGCCGGGAACGATTATCGCCACCGGCACCCCCGCCGGGGTGGGTATGGGCTTCGACCCGCCGAAGTTCCTGGAGACCGGGGATGTGGTGGAATGCGTTATACAGGGTGTCGGGACCCTGCGGAGCACGGTCCGCTGACAGCATGGAGGCGTGCCTCTTAAGGCCGGACGGCAATGCCGTCCGGCCTCAATTTCTGCCTGGGCTTCCAGAAGCTGTTCCTTGCCCCAGGCGGGGTTTCTGCGGTAAAATGAGACGTGCAATTTGTCGAAAAACATTTTATAATGTCTTTTATTATCTAGTTAAGGAGTTTGGAAAAATGCGGAAAATGCGCCGTTTTATCCCGCTGGTCCTGGTTTTTGTCCTGCTGTTATCCCTGGCAGGGCCTGGGCGGGCCTCCGCCGCCGGGAGCGGCGGGACTGGGGAGATGGTGGGCTATTACGCCTCCTGGGCCGCCGCTCAGGGCCATACGCCGGACAAGCTCCCAGCGGAGCGGTTCACCCAGATCAACTACGCCTTCGCCAAAATTAAGGACGGGAAGGCCGCCCTGGGGGACCCGGCCCGGGACAGGAAAAACCTCCGGGAGCTGACGGCCCTGCGGAGGCGGAATCCGGATTTGAGGCTTGTCCTCTCGCTGGGCGGGTGGGACGGGTCCGCCGGTTTTTCCGACGCCGCGGCCTCCGCCGGGAGCCGGAAAATCTTCGCCCAAAGCTGCGCGGACTTGATTGCGGCCCACGGTCTGGACGGTGTGGACCTGGATTGGGAATACCCCGTCTCCGGCGGGGCCCCCGGCGTGGTCCACCGGCCCCAGGACCGGGAGAATTTCACCCTGCTGCTGCGGGAGCTCCGGGAGACCCTGGACCGGCTGGGGCGGCGGGACGGGAAACGGTACGTTCTTACCATTGCCGGTGCAATCAGCGGCGGCTACCTGAACAGCATCCAGCCGAAGGCCGTGGCAGAACTGGTGGACCACGTCTTCCTCATGGCCTACGACCTTCATGGGCCATGGGACGCTTACGCAGACTTCAACGCGCCTCTCTACGCCGCTTCGGACGGCCCGCCCCGCTACCGGGCCAGCGTGGACGACGGGATTTCCGCCTGGCTGGCTCAGGGCGTCCCGGCGGAAAAGCTGGTGCTGGGCATGCCGTTGTACGGATACATATACCAGGGCGCCGACCGCCGGAACGGCGGGCTGTACAGCCGTTTCGACAGCGCCAAATCCGTGTCCTGGGACAAGGTGAAGGGCGAATACCTAAACCGCTCCGCCTACCGGCAGTTCCGCCACGAGGAAGCGGGCGTTCCCTACCTCTATGGAGACCGCTCCTTCCTCTCCTACGACGACCCGGACTCCATCGCCGCCAAGGCGGAACTGGCCCGGCGGAGGGGCCTGGGAGGCGTGGGTTTCTGGGAGCTGTCCCAGGATAGGTCAGGGGATTTGATTCAAAGCGCCTGGACCGCCTGGAACGGCGGGCGCTTCCAGGACGTGCCCCCGGACGCGTGGTACGCCGGGGCGGTGGAGCGGGTCTGCGCCGCCGGGTTGATGAACGGCGTCAGCTCCACCGTCTTCTCCCCCGGCGGGACGGTGACCCGGGGGCAGATCGCCGCCATCCTCTACCGGCTGGCGGGATCGCCCGCAGTCCGGGGCTCCTCTTTCTCCGACGTGCCCGCCGGGGCCTACTACAGCGAGGCCGTGGCCTGGGCCGCCCGGAGGGGCGTGGCGGAGGGCTTTCACGACGGGACCTTCCGCCCGGATCTGCCGGTGAGCCGCCAGCAGCTGGCCGCCATCCTCTGGCGCTACGCCAAGCTGGAGCGGGCGGACAGCGGGGCCCGGGCCTCCCTCCGGGGCTGGCCGGACGCCGGAGAGGTAGGCGGCTACGCCGGGGAGGCCATGAGCTGGGCTCTGGCGGAAGGCATTTTGCAGGGAACCAAGGAGGGAACCTTACAGCCCCAGGGCCGTGCCGCCCGGGGACAGGCCGCCGTTCTGCTGGAGCGGTTTCAGAAATTGCTGGAAAAAGCGTAACTTGTGAGAGGCAAGGGCTTTTAGCCCTTGCCTCTTTCTACCGAAGCTGGTATACTGTCCCCATCAATAGAAAGGATGATGGACATGAAACGCTGGCTCGGCGGTCTGCTGGCCGCTCTGACGCTGCTTTCCCTCACCGCCTGCGGCGGTATTGTGGACCTGACGGACGTCCCCGAGGACGGAACGCGGTTTGAGGACACAAAGGTGGACCTCCCCGCCGTGGAGAGCCCGGAGGACCTGGAAAACGCCTCCGGCGAGGAAGACCCGCCGCCGGAGAACCCGTCCTCCGGCGCGGAGGACCCTTATGCGCCGGAGGACGCGGAGCCCCTGCCGGAGGAGCCGGAACAGCCCGGCAACGCCTCCTCGGAGGACCAGAGCGCCGGGACGGACGCCCTGCCGGAAAACGGGAGCTACACCACCAAGGAGGACGTGGCCCTCTACATCCACACCTACGGCCGCCTGCCGGGCAACTTCATCACGAAAAAGGAGGCTCAGAACCTGGGCTGGCCCGGCGGGGACCTGGAGCCCTACGCCCCGGGTATGTGCATCGGCGGCAGCCGCTTCGGGAACTACGAGGGCCTGCTGCCGGAGGCTAAGGGGCGGACCTACACCGAGTGCGACATCGACACTCTAGGGGCCAAGAGCCGGGGGGCCAAGCGGATTGTCTTTTCCAACGACGGCCTTATCTACTACACGGAGGATCACTACGAGTCCTTCGAGCTGCTGTACGGAGACGAGAGCGATGGCTGAGATTGTGCTGGACGGGCTGGAAATCGAATCCGTGGAGGCCGTTCACGACCTCTTCGCCCAGGCCCTGGCCTTTCCGGAGCAGTACGGGCGGAACCTGGACGCACTGTTCGACTGCCTGACGGACCTGGGAGAGCCCGTGACGGTCCGCCTCCTTCACCAAGAGGCCCTGGAGGAGCGGCTGGGCCGCCGGGGACGGGCCCTGGCCCGCCTCCTGCGCCGGGCGGAGGAGGAAAATCCCCGGGTAACGCTGCTGCGGAAATGAGCGGCGGAAAATTGCCCCTTTTCAGCCGCCTCTTCCTGTGTTATACTAGGGAAGTTGAATCGGCTACCGAAAGGACAGTTCATGATGGATAAACGTTACGCGCTTCCCCTGACGGCGGCGCTGGGCGGGGCCGCCGCCTGCGTGCTGCGCCTGCTGCAGAACCACACCGGCTATGAGCCGGGCACCGGTCTCCCCATTCCCGGCAACTTTGCCGCCCTGGCTCTAGCGGTCCTGCTGGCCGGCCTGGCCGCCGCCCTGGCCCTGACGGCCCGGCTCCTCCCCGCCGAGGAGGACCCCGGCCCCGTCCTGCCCAGGGATTTCTCCACGGAAAACGCGGGCCTCTTGACCATTCCCATGTGCGGCGTGTTCCTCCTGGCCCTCAGCGGCCTGGCGGACCTGGCGGAGAGCCTGGCGGTCCTGCCGGACGGCCTGGTCTCCTCCCGGCACGCCATCTACGGCATCCTTCGGGCCGGAGGGCTGGGCTTCTCTCCCCAGGGGCAGACGCTGCTGGGTATTTTAACTCTGTCCGCCGCCGTCTCCCTGTTTCCGGTGCTGGCGGGCTGCCGCCGCCGGGAGGGCGGGCCCAGGCACAGGGCCCCCGCCGCCATCACCCTGCTGCCCGTGGCGACCCTGGTGGTGCGTCTGGTGCTGACCTACCGCATCGACTCCGTGAACCCCTCCTTAACCATGTATTATGTAGAGCTGCTGGCCCTGGTGTTCCTGACCCTGGGGTTTTACCGGCTCAGCTCCTTCGCCTTCCAGGCGGGGAGGACCCGGCATTTCGGGTTCTATGCCGCCGGGTCCCTGGTGCTCTGCGCCGCCTCCCTGGCGGACGGCAGCGCCTACTTGTCCTCCCTGCTCTTGTACGCCGGAGGGGCGCTGACGCTGACGGGCTTCCTGCTCCTGCGCCTTGCCCACGGCCTGGAGGCGGACAAGGACGACGGCACCATCATCGGGCCGGCGGAGTGAGACTTTTCTCCGTGCAAAGACAAAAGAAGGCCCCGGCGCACATGCGCGCCGGGGCCTCTTCTTATTTCCGGTCTTCCACAATATGCACATCCAGCTTGTTGTAGGGAATCTCCACTTCCGCTCCGGCGAACTCGGCCCGCAGGTTCTCCGCCAGGGCAAACTGGGTGGTCCAGAAGTCCGCCGCCGCGGCCCAGCAATAAACAGTGAACTCAACGCCGCTCTCTCCGAAGGCCGTCAGGTACACCGCCGGGGCCGGGTCGGAGAGAATGTGTTCCGTCGCCTCCACCGCCCGCATGCAGGCGGCCTTCACCGTCTCCGTGGGCGCGCCGTAGGCGGTGCTCATCTTCCAGACGATCCGCCGCCGCCCCAGGGCCGTGTAGTTGGTGACCTTGGAGGCCGCCAGTTCCTTGTTGGGCAGCAGGGCCGTCAGGCCGTCGGGGGTAATGAGCTTCGTGTGGTTCAGGCTGATCTCCTCCACCGTGCCAGACACGCCGCCGGACTCGATGAAGTCCCCAATGGCGAAGGGGTGCGAGGAGAGAATCACCAGTCCCCCGGCCACGTTGCCCAAAACATCCTCCGCCGCCAGGGTGACCCCCAGGGACCCAACGGACAGCAGGGCCACCAGAGAGGTCATGTTGACCCCCAGGCTTCCGGCGGTAAACACCACCGTCAGCGTGTAAAGGAGGAGCTTGAGCCCCGTCAGTACATACCGCCGGATGCGCTCTTCCAGCTTCGTCCGGGCCAGCAGGCGGCGGGTCAGCTTCAGCAGCAGGCGCACCGCCACCAGGCAGACCAGCAACGTCAGGGCGGCGGACAGGATGTTCTCCAGGGCCAGCTTTCCGGCGAAGCGCTCCAGGGCCCCGTTCAGATCCAGCACAGGCGTCCCTCCTTATATTATATTCAGTCGATGGCCCGGACCCGGATGACGTTGGGCAGGACCCGCAGGTCCTCCAGAACGGCGGGTTCCACCTTGGCCCCCAGGTCCACCAGGGTGTATGCGTAATCCCCTTTACTCTTGTTGCTCAGGTTTTCCACGTTCACCCCGTCCCGGCTCAGGAGGGCGGTGATGCTGGCCAGCATGGCGGGGATGTTCTTGTGGAGGACGCAGAGCCGCTGGGCCCCGCTCCGGTCCAAATGCACGTCGGGGAAGTTCACGGAGTTCTTGATATTCCCGTTTTCCAGGTAGTCCCGCAGCTCCTCCGCCGCCATCACGGCGCAGTTCTGCTCGCTCTCCGGGGTGGAGGCCCCCAGGTGGGGCATGGCCACCACGTGGGGATTTTCTACCAGCTTGTTGTTGGGGAAGTCGGTGACGTAGGCCGTCACCTTGCCCGCGTCCAGGGCGGCAAGCAGGGCCTCGTCGTCCACAACGCCTCCCCGGGCCAGGTTGATGAGGCGAACGCCGGGCTTCATAGCGGCGAAGGCTTCCGCACCGATCATGTGGCGGGTCCGCTCGTTGAAGTGGATGTGGGCGGTGATGTAGTCCGCCTTTTTATAGAGCTCGTTTACGTCCCGGACCACGTGGACATGCCGGTCCAGCCGCAGGGCGGCGTCCACGGAGAGGAAGGGGTCGTAGCCGTACACGTCCATGCCCAAATCCAGGGCCACGTTGGCAACCAGGGAGCCGATGGCCCCCAAGCCGACGACCCCCAGGGCCTTCCGGTAGAGCTCCGGGCCCACGAAGGCGGCCTTGCCCTTCTCCACCACGGTCTCCACCTCCACGCCGGAGGCGGCCTGGTTCTTCACCCAGCGCACCGCGCCGGTGACATCCCGGGAGGAGATGAGCATGGCGCAGAGGACCAGCTCTTTGACGGCGTTGGCGTTGGCCCCGGGGGTGGAGAAGACGGCCACGCCCTTTTCTGAGCAGCGGTCCAGAGGGATGTTGTTCACCCCCACCCCCGCCCGGGCGATGGCCAGCAGGCTGTCCGGGAAGGAATAGTCCAGGAGCCCCGCGGAGCGGACCAAAATGCCCTCTTCCTTCGCTACGTCCTCCCCCACCTGATAGCGGGCGGGGTCCAGCCGCTCCAGGCCCTGGGGGGCGATTTTGTTGAATGTCTTGATTCGATACATGGGAAACCTCCGGTCAGAAGAGATATCGTTTTACTGGGGGAAGCCCGCCGGGCGGGTTTCCGGTATTAGTATAGCCCCCTTTCCCCTTGGGGGCAAGTGGCATTTCCAACGGATTTTCCGGCCTGTGTTGCTTTTGCCATGGAGCTTTTGGAAAAAGGTACTTATACTGAAAAAAACGAGATTCAGGAGGTCTTCGCCATGGCCATCTTCACCCCCAAGCCCCTTGCCCAATCCTGCCCGCTGGAGGACCCCGCAGGGGATTACAAAACCGCCCGGCGGGCGGAGCAGTTCCGCTTCAGTGAAAAAGCCATCTACTTCCCCGCCTTTCCGGGGACGCAGTACCTCTCCTTCGCCTCGCTGACTCGGGCCCTGACCCGGAACACCAGTCTGCCCCTGACGGGCTGCTGCGGGAAAGCCCTGCCCGTCACCCGGCTGCGGCTGTACTACGACGGCGGGGAGTTCTATCAGGACTTCACCTTTGAGAAACTGACGGTCGCCAACGAGGTGCTGGACGCCGTCGCCGCCGCCCGGCCGGACCTCTCCGTGGAGCGGGAGGAGCGGCCGCAGTCCTCTATTTAGGGAGATGAAGAACCACCGCCGGGGGCCGGGCCTCCGGCGGTTTTTGAGCTTTTTTCGGGAATTTGCAAAATCCCTCTTGACTTTCCCCCTGCTGGAAGGTGTATCATGAAGCTGGAAACCGAGGTGAGAAGCTTGAAAATCAACGAGGTGGAGGCCCTGGTGGGCATCACGCGGAAGAACATCCGCTTCTACGAGTCCGAGGGGCTGCTGGCCCCCCGGCGGAACAGCGAAAACGGCTATCGGGACTACGGCGACGCGGAGGTACAGACCCTGCTCCAAATCAAGCTGATGCGGAAACTGGGCGTGCCCCTGGAGGAAATCCGGCGGATGCAGAACGGGGCCCACACGGTGGGGGACGGCATGCGCCGCCACCTGGTCTCTCTGGAGCGGGACCGGGACAACCTGAGCCAGGCGATCCGCCTCTGCGCCGGGCTGACGGACCGGCAGGAGCGGCTGGGGGACCTGGACGCGGGAAGCGTTTTGAAGGAGATGGAGGCCATGGAACAGAGCGGGGCCACCTTCCAGAACAAGCAGAAACGGGACGTGCGCATCCGCTACGTGGCCCCGGTGGTTATCACGGCGCTGATGGTTTTGCTGATGGGCGGCCTGGCAGGGCTGATTCTCTGGCTCATTGCTCTGAGCGCCGCCGACGCGCCCCCGGCCTTTATACTGGCGGTCATCGCCCTGGTCCCCCTGGTCATCAGCGGCGGCGTGGTGCTGGCCCTGGTCCAGCGAATCCGGGAAATCGGGAGAGGAGAGATTGACGATGCGAAAAACTACTAGGAAGAAAATCGCCCCTATTGCCGTCACCGTGGCGGTGGTGCTGTATGTCGGGCCGCTGGTTCTCGCGGTCCTGGCAATCATAGGCGGCCTCTTCGGAGAGGGCGGACTATCCCTCTTTCCGCTGGTCTTTCTGGCGGCCTATCTGCTCCTCGGCGGCGCGGTCATCATCGGGGTCGTCCGGGCCCTGCTCCAGCGGCTGGACGAAATCGACGGCGGAGAGGAAGAGGAGGCCAGCCAATACTGAGAAAAAGCGGGACGCCGAAGCGTCCCGCAGGGTATCGAAGCGATTACCAGTGCCCGTTCTCGGTGCGGCTGTGCTCCCGCCGGTTGCCAAGCTGCATGTTAAAGAGGACCTTGGTCAAGGAGTTGATTTCCTCTTTCTTCAGCTGGGCGAAGAGGATTCCGCAGCGGAACTCATTGGGGCCGCACTCCACCACCCGGATGACCTCGCCGATGAAATCCATGGGCACGTAGTCCTCCAGCTTGATTTTGATGCGCAGCACCTCGCCCTCGCCATGGAGGTACTCGGAGCTGATGCAGCAACCCCCGGTGCTGATGTCCACCAGGGTGCACTGCTCCGGGCGCTCGAAGCGCTCATCATTGAGATAGTAAATGGAAATGGGGACGTTCACCGCCAGGCGGAAGGTGTCCCGGTGGTTCTCGTGGGCCTCGGGTTCCAGGTCCTTCAGCTTCATCAGGACCCGGGTGGATTCCTCCACCGTAGCCCGGAGGTAGAACTGGTTCATACTGTTGTCACAGCCCCGGACATACACCGTGCTGCCCGGCTCGCAAACCTTGAAGGACAGACCGCCGGGATGACGGCCCATGGAAATCTCCGTCCCCTTGTGCTCGGTAATCAGGCCGGTGTTCAGCACCCGCCCCGTCTTCTCCACCACCTCAATGGGCATTTCCCTGCACATCTCCGGGAGACCCGGGGCCGCCTCCTCTATCACCGCCGGAGCTGCCGGCGAAGGGATGTACTCTTCAAGGTCCTGGTCCCGGTTCAAAAACGAAAAGATACCCATACCGCACCACCTGTATCAAATATTCCTGTCCAGCCATGGGCGGCTCATACGACCGCCGCTCACTGGGCATTATAGCATAAAACCTTTCCCGCCGCAAGCCCTTCCCCATTTTTACGGGGGAGGGAAAGACTGGGGACCGCTCTCCCCTATTCTATGAGGAAGGGAGGGACCGTTTATGACGGCCTCCGAATCCCGAAAGCGCCGCCAACGGAGGCAGGCCGCGCTGGGCGTCGTGCTCTTCACCCTGCTTCAAGCGGCCTGCGCCGCCGTGTTCGCCGCGCTGTGCTTTATCCCGGACCTGCCCAGGTGGCTTTTCCGGCTGTTCGCCGCCCTGGCGGGCGGGTGCGGACTGCTGGTCATTCCCGCCCTGGTGGTGTTAAAACAACGTTTTCAAGAAATCGAAGGAGGAGAATCCGATGCTGCTGCTGAATATTGACCATGTGCCCGGAAGAGAAATCGAGGCCCTGGGAATCGTGAAGGGGACGGTGGTCCAGTCCAAGAACTTCGGGAAGGACTTTATGGCCGGGATGAAAACCCTGGTGGGAGGCGAAATCGTGGGCTACACCGAGATGCTGAACGAGGCCCGGCAGATCGCCACAAAGCGCATGGTGGACGAGGCCCAGGCCCTGGGGGCCGACGCGGTGGTCAACGTCCGCTACGGCTCGTCCTCCGTCATGCAGGGGGCCGCCGAGGTGGTGGCCTACGGCACGGCGGTGAAGCTGAAATAAT
>CATNDJ010000019.1:2162-34347 GCA_950097265.1 uncultured Oscillibacter sp. | reverse complement strand
TTCCGTCCCTTTCGCTTGAATCCCTTGCGGTTTGTGGTTGCGGAGTACTCCCTAACTACTCTTATTATCTTCCCAAGAGAGCCAATATTGATGGCAGGAAAAATGAACTCTGCGCCTATGTCAGAAGGGGCATCCTATCTAAGGACGAGGCAAAATCCATGCTGAAGCAGCCCATTACTTGTGATTTGGATTTGTTGTCCGAAGTAAAAAGCAGGTTGTCGTTAAGTGAATCAGATCTTGAAAGCCTTATGAGCGCGCCCATTAAAAGCTGGCGGGAATTCAAGACTTATAAACCCTTCTTTGAGAAAACAAAACTTCTGTGGTATGCTCTGTACAAAGCTGAAATCATTCCGGAGTCCTTTTATGCCAAATACTGCAAAAAGCGCACATGAATGTCCTTGCCTCTTACGAAAAGGCAGCCGTGCTTTGCCCCAAAGGCCAAAGCACGGCTGTTTTTCATCATCTCCAAAAAGCTTTTGCGGCCGGACTTAAAGCCCCGCTCCCCCCTGGGCCCGCAGCCAGGCTTCGTCGTGGGGATCCACCACGTCCGCTTCCGTGGTCAGCAGCGCAGCCGCCATGGACGCGGCGTTTTCCAGGGCCAGCTTCGTCACCTTCGCCGAGTCGATGACGCCCGCATCCAGCATGGAGGCATAGTCCCCCGTCCGCACGTCGAGGCCCACGCCCTTCCCTCTCTTGAGCGCCTCGGCTATCGCCACATCGCCGCTGAACCCGGCGTTTTCCGCAATCTGCATCAAAGGCGCCTTCAGGGCCTCCCGCACGATCTGCGCGCCGGTCTTCTCCTCGCCGGAGAGCACTTCCATGTACGCCTCCACTGCGGAAACCGCGCCGCAGTACGCCGTCCCGCCGCCGGGGACCACGCCTTCCGCTACGGCGGCCCGCATGGCGCTCAGGGCGTCCTCCGCCTTGCGCTTTTCCTCCTTCAGCTCCACCTCAGTGGCCGCGCCCACCCGGAGCACCGCCACGCCGGAGGCCAGCTTGCCCAGCCGCTCCTTGGCCCGGTCCACCGCGAACTCGTCCTTGGCCGCGGCCAGCATCCGCCGGAGCATCTCCACGCGCTCCGCGACGGCGGCGGGGTCCCCCGCGCCGCCTTCAATCAAGGTCCGGTCCTTGGTCACTGTCACCTTTTCCGCCCGGCCCAGCAGGTCCAGGGTGGCCTTCTCCAGCTCAAAGCCCTCCTCTTCCCGGACGACCACCGCGCCGGTCAGCAGGGCGATGTCGTCCACCAGAGCCTTTTTCCGCTCTCCGAAGCCCGGGGCCCGGACCGCCATGACGTCCATGGTTCCCTTGAGCTTGTTGATAATCAGGGCCTTCAGAGCCTCGCCAGAAACGTCCTCCGCCACGATGAGCAGGGGAGCCTTTCGCTGCGCCGCCTGGTCCATCAGG
Source organism: uncultured Oscillibacter sp. (assembly GCA_950097265.1). Classification (GTDB taxonomy): domain Bacteria; phylum Bacillota; class Clostridia; order Oscillospirales; family Oscillospiraceae; genus Oscillibacter. The sequence continues at coordinate 32,943 of CATNDJ010000019.1, read as the reverse complement.
GGCAGCACGTCCTTCAGCGCCTCAATCTTCTTGTCCGTAAAGAGGATGTAGGGCTTTTCCATCACGCTCTCCATCTTCCCGTGGTCGCTCACCAGGTCCGGAGAGAGGTAGCCCTTGTCGAACTGGGTGCCCGTCACTACCTCCAGCGTGGTGTGGAGGGTCCTGGACTCGCCCACGGTAATGACGCCGTCCCGCCCCACCTTCTCCAGAGCCTCGGCGATCATTTCGCCCAGGGCCTCATCACCGCAGGAGGCAGTGGCCACTCGGACCACGTCTTCCCGCTTCTCGATCTGGAAGGAGCCTTCGTCAATGGCCTCCAGGGCGGCTTCCACGGCTCCCTGGATGCCCTTGCGGAGCAGCACCGGGCTGGCTCCCGCCGCCACGTTCCGCATGCCCTCCCGGACCATGGCCTGGGCCAGGACCACGGCGGTGGTGGAACCGTCGCCCGCCGCGTCGCTGAGGTTCTTGGCCACCTGCTTCAGCATCTGGACCCCCAGGTCCTCCGCGATGTCGCTCAGCTGGAAGCCCTTTGTGACGGCGGCGCCGTCGTTGGTAATCAGGGGCGTACCGGAGGGCTGGGCCGTCATGACATTCCGTCCCTTGGGCCCCAGGGTGATTTTCACCGTGTCCGCCAATTGGTCCACGCCCGCCTGGAGCTTTTTCCGCGCGTCCGCGCCGTAGTACAGATCTCTTGCCATGTTACCGTATCTCCTTCAACCGCAAATAGGTATGCGGGAATCCCCGCATACCTGTTTGCGTTTATTTTACCGGGCTTCCCGGTGATTCACTGCACTTACCCGTCCTGGGCGGCGCTCCCCGCAGGTTCCCGGGCCAGCGCCTCCCGGCGGCGCTCCTCCTCCTGGAGGGCGATGTTCTCCGCGTGGAGCCCGGTGGCCTCGTCATGCCGGAGCCACTTCAAAAGGCCCACCATGGTGCCCGTCAGGATGACCAGGAAGGGCGCGGAAATGATGATGGCGATATTTTTGATGGCCGTAAATTCCGCCCCCGCCAAGATAATGGACATGGGGATGACCGCCAGCAGCACGCAGAAAAACAGCCGCAGAGCCAGGGGCGGCGTGCCCCGCTTGGTGACGGTTTCCGCCAGCGCCAGGGAGGCGGAGTCCATGGACGGGGCCACGAAACCCACAATCAGCACCAGCATCAGGAAGGGCAGAAGGGTGCTGCCCAGGGGCAGGGCCTTCATGATGCTGTAGATCGCAACGTCCCCCACCCCGCTTTTGATGAGCCCGATCACGTCCACGATTCCGTTCAGGTGGACGAAAATGGAGAAGCTGCCGTTGATTCCGAAGATGCAGATGCCTCCCGCGGTCATGATGAACATGGTGTAGACGGCGACTTCCCGGATGGTCCGGCCCTTGGAGACCTTGGCGATGAAAATGCCCATCATCGCCACGTAGTTTAAGTAGAAGGCAATGAAATAGATGGTCCAGGATTCCACGAAGCCGGTGTTGCTGATGGGGTCCGTAAAGAGGGCCATGCGGGGCAGAAACTCAATCATCCGGCCCAGAGAGTTGACGATGTTCTTGAGGATAAAGCTGGTCGGCCCCATAAACAGCACATAGAGAAGGAAGAAGACGCACACCACCGACGCGGCGTTGCTGATGGCCTGCATTCCCTTCCGGGGGCCCAGGAAGGAGGTGATGGAATAGACGATGGCGATGAAGACCACCACGCCCACCTTCACCAGCGGCGTGGGCGGAATGCGGAAGAGCTGGGCCAGGCCGCCGGTGGCCAGAGGCACCGCCAGGCCGAGGGAGGAGCTTAGTGCTCCCAGTATACCAAAAAACACTAAAAAGTCAATGATTTTCCCGATGGCGGTTTTATGCTTCACTTTCTCCCCCAGCATGGCGCAGCAGACGGCACTGGTCTGGAAAGAGGGGAGCTTTCGGATATATACCCCGTAGGCAATGGCCACGCCCATGACGGTATACATGGCCTGGTTCACGATGCCCCAGTGGAAAAACTGGTAGCTCAGCGAGGTCTCGATGGCGTCCACGCTCATGGCCTCCATGCCCAGGCCCGGGGCCTGGTAGTAGCTGGCCCACTCCACGAAGGACCAGTACAGCGCCGCGGAGGCCAGGGACGCCAGGAGCATCATGGCGAAGTAGCTGAAATTCGAGTATTCCGGCTTGCAGTCCCCCAGACGCACCTTGCCGTACTTGCCGAAGCAGAAGTACAGGCCCACGAGGAAGGCGGCAAAGGCGATCACCTCGAAGAAGGGGCCAAGGCCGGAGATCATCAGGTTGAAAAAGGCCGTGATGGCATTCAGCGTCCCGTCGGGATTTACGATCATCAAGATGATAAACGCGATGAGCACTACGACGCTGGTGACGATCAACCCAACTTCGATGTCGGTGCTCCTGGACTTCTTTGGCTGGTTACTCACTTATGCTTCGCCTCCCCTTACGGTTAAACGGTTTTTAACGGTTTTCAAACGGTTCTCAGGCGGTCAGCAGGGACCGCATCAGGTCCGTAATCGGACGGCTGCTCCGGGTCTCGATATCATAGCCCACGTAGACGGATTCGCAGCGCATCAGCAGCTCGTCCTCCCCCTGGCGGTAGATCTCAAAGCACATGGTAAAGCTCTTATTGCCCACCCGGATGCCGGTGACGCCCACTTCCAGCAGGTCACCCTCATAGGCGCTGGACATGAACTCATAGGTGGATTTCTTGTGGCACACCCCGGAGTCATACTTCTCCGCCAGGTCCCGATAGGGATAGCCCTTGGAGCGGAAAAACTCGTCCAGGGCCAGGTCGGTGTAGGCCACGTAGTTACCGTTATAGACGATGCCCTGCCGGTCCACCTCGCCATAGCGCACCCGGACCGGGCAGAAAAAGACGCAGTCGCTTCTCATGCCGTCTCTCCTCGCTTCTTTCGATTCTCCTTGATCCGCTTCAGGCGGCGCAGGGCCGCGTCCGGATTCGCGGAGCGTTTCCGCACCCGGTGGCTCAGGGCCCCGGGGACGCACACGTCCACGCAGTAGCCGCAGTTGATGCAGATTTTGAAGGCGTCGTGAATGGGCCTGGGATAGCCGTCCTCATCCCGCTCAATGACCCGCATGGGGCAGATGTCCACGCAGTAGCCGCACTTCACACAGGTTTCCCGATTGGGAGAAATCAGTTCCACAGCAGATGTCCCCTTCTAAAAAAGGCCCACCTGATGCTCGTTTTTTAAAGGAACACCAGATGGACCGTGTATCCAAGATTTTAATCAGCCAGCCTGATGCACCGCGCCCGAGGCCAAAAGGGCCTCAATCCGCTCCGGGCCGTAGCCCAGGCCCTGGAGAATCTCCCGGCTGTGGGCGCCCGGGTGGCCCGCCGCCGAGGCGTTGGGGTTCACCGGCGTCCGGCTGAACCGGATGGGCGTGTTGGTGACGGTGTAGGTCCCTACGCCCTCCTGCTCAATCTGGGTGATGACGTCCAGGGTCTCCGTCTGGGGCTGGAGGTGAAATTCCCGGAGGGACTGCACCGCCGCCGCGGGCACGCCGGACTCGCTGAGGAGCGCTTCCAGCCCATAGCGGTCCATGGTCCCCGTGGCCTTCTCCAGCTCTTGAATCAGGGCGTCCCGGTTTTGGACCCGGGCCTCGTTGTCGGAGAAACGGGGATCGGCGGCCAGGGACTCCAGTCCCAGCGCGCCGCAGAGAGCCGTCCACTCCGATTCCTGGCTGACGGCCAGGACGATGTTCCCATCCCTGGCGGCGAACTCACCGTAGGGGGCGTACCAGGCGTGGTGATTGCCCGTGCGCTCCGCAAACGCGCCGGTCAGGGAGTGTTCCAGCACCGGGGACTCGCACATGTAGAACGCGCAGTCCAGCATGGCGATGTCCACCCGGAGGCCCTTGCCCGTCCGCTGCCGGTGCAGCAGGGCCATGGAGAGGCCCCGCAGGAGCTGGAGGCCCGCCCAGGTGTCGCACAGGGAGAAGCCAGGCTTAATGGGGGCGTCCCCCGCCTGGCCGCTCTGGGCCACCAGGCCGCTCCGGGCCGCCGCGATGATGTCCATGCAGGGCAGGTGGGACAGGGGCCCGTAGGTGCCGAAGCCGGAGATGGAACCATAGATCAGGTTGGGGTTGACCTCCAGCATTTTGTCGTAGCCGATGCCCAGCTTTTCCAGGGTGCCGGCCTTGAAGTTCTCCACCACCACGTCCACCTGGGCCGCCAGGTCCAGAACCACCTTCTTGCCCTCTTCCGAGCGCATGTCGATGGCGATTCCCTTTTTGCCCCGGTTGTACTGGCAGAAGTACAGGCTGATGTCGTTGATGTAGGGGCCGTACTCCCGGGAGATATCCCCCGGGCCGGGCCGCTCCACCTTGATGACCTCGGCCCCCATGTCCGCCAGCATCATCCCGCAGAACGGGGCCGACAGCACTTGAGAGAAATCCAGAACCTTAATTCCATTCAGGGGTCCCTTCTTCATGTTCCTCCTCCTCTCTCAGACGACGCCATCCCGCCGCAGGCGGGCCAGCGCCTCGCCGTCCACGCCGGCGGCGGCGTAAATCTCCTCGTTCTGCGCGCCCAGCTCCGGGGCGGGGCGCAGGGGCGGCTCGTCCTCTCCGGCGAACTTCACCGGCCTGCCGGGCATCTCCAGGGGGCCCACCCCGGCGTCTTCCACGGTGACAATCATATTTCTCACCTGGAGCTGGGGCTGTTCCAGGGCCTCCCGGGTGGTGCTGCACATGGTCCCAGGGATGAGGGCCGCGTCGCACTTGTCCGCGATCTCCTCCATGGTGTAACCGGCGAAGAGTTCCTCCAGCTTTACCCGGAGATCTCCGAAGTAATGATAGCCCCGGACCAGGTTGGAGCAGTACTTCTCGTCGGTGGTCCACTCCATGCGGTCAAAAGCGGCACAGAACTTCGCCCACTGGGCGTCGGAGGAGATTCCCATGGCCACATAGCCGTTTTTGCATTTGAGAATATCATAGGGGTTGATGAGCGGATGGGCGTTGCCGGTCCGCATGGGGTCCTCCCCTTCCGCGCCGTAGGTGATGACCTTATCCTCGGACACGGCCACCGCGGACCCGCACAGGGTGGTCTCCACCAGCTGTCCCTCTCCGGTCTCCCTGGCGTGGTAGAGCGCCAGGCACACGGCGGAGGCCAGGAAACTGGCTGCGTAATGCTCCGAGATGGCAAAACCAATGCGGGTGGGGGCGTTCTCCGGGAAGCCGGTGAAGTGCATCACGCCGCTCTTCGCCTGGGCGATCAGGTCGGACTGAGGGATATCCCGGCCCGGCCCCTCGGAGCCGTAGGCGGTGACCCGCCCGTAGACCAGGGACGGCTTGAGGGCCGAGAGGGTGTCGTAGCCCAGGCCAAGCCGCTCCATGGCGCCGGGGGCGAAGTTCTCCAAAATCACGTCGGCGTCCGCCGCCAGCTTTTTGAAGAGCTCCCGGCCCTCGGGGCGCTCCAGGTCCAGAGTGACGCTCTTCTTTCCCCGGTCACGGAAGGCATGATGGGCGCTGGCGCCATCTTTCAATGGCGCCAGCCTCCTCAAAGGGTCGCCCTCCCCGGGCGCCTCCACCTTAATGACTTCCGCGCCGTAATCGGCCAACTCCATCCCGCAGTAACCGGAAAGCGTTGTCAAATCAAGAACCTTGGTTCCCTCTAAAGGCAGCATAGTGACCTCCTAATTACTGCTTGTATCCGCACAACCGTTGAACGCCGCCCGGGGTTTAGGGAAAGCCTGTTGGAAGCCGCCCCCGGGCGGCGTTCTCCGGTCATGCACGTTGGTTTCTTACGCCTCGTAATCCCAGCCGGTGTAGAGTTCCACGCCGCGCTTTTTGATCATACCGCCGATGACGTTGCGCTGAATCTCGGAGGTGCCCTCCCAGATGCGGTCCACGCGCTGGTCGCGCCACAGCCGCTCCACGGGGTTCTCCCGCATGTAGCCCCGGCCGCCCAGGATCTGGACGCCCTTGTCGGTGACGCGGTTGACCATCTCGGAGCACCACAGCTTGATGGCGGAGGCCCGGGCGTGCTTCAGCTTGCGGTCCATGTCGCCGGAGATCTCCCAGCAGACGCGGTACAGCAGGCTCTTGGCCGCCATGATGTCCATGGTCATGTCCACCAGCATGTGCTCGATGACCTGGTAATCCCGGATAATGTGTCCGCCCATGACGCGCTCGCTGGCCCACTCGTTGGCCACGTTCAGCACGCGCTCCGCGCCGCCGACGCAGCGGGCCGCGATGCCCAGGCGGGCCTCCACGAACCAGTCCTTGGTCATGGTGAAGCCCTCGCCGATGCCCTTCAGGATCTTGGACTCGTCGACCACCACATCCTCGAAGGTGAACTCGGGGTGCTTGAACGCGAAGTGGTGGGTGAACTCGGGGGTGCGCTTGATCTTCACGCCGGGGGCGTCCTTCTCCACGAAGAACACGGTGGCCTTCTCGGGGTCGCCGTCCAGGTGGGTATGTACCAGCAGGAAGTCGGCGATGTTGCCAACGGTGACATACCATTTTTCGCCGTTGATTTTGTAACCGCCGTCGCATTTTACCGCGGTGGTCTGGCACTGGGTGGGGTCGGAGCCCGCGTCGGCCTCGGTGATGGCGTAGGCGTCCCGGCGCTTGCACTGGCAGGAGGGGATCAAATACTCGTCAATCTGCTCCTGGGTGCCGAACTTCATGGGGAAAGAGGGCTGGGGAACGGCGTCCCAGATGGCGCCGGTGGACATGCCCAGCTGCTCGCTGACCAGCATCTGCTCAAAGAGAGTCATGCCCTGTCCGCCGTGCTCCTTGGAGTGGTTGGTGGCGTTGAAGCCCCATTTCATGACTTCTTCGGTGATCTTTTTGTGGGTCTCGGGGGAGATGCCGTTATTTTCCTCGCACTCCATCTCGTAAGGGAAGAGGACCTGCTCGGTGAACTCTCTGGCCTTCTCCTGTAACGCGCGGTGTTCCTTGCTCAGCTTGAATTCCATAATCGTGCTTCCTTTCGTTTCAGATTTTTTGTCTGAAATATGTTTATCTGACTTCGGTTTGTCCGAACTTGGATGATTTCATTATAGCCGCCGCCAAGGAAAAGTCAAGGGATTTTTTCAGAAATAACGCACTTCGTATGAATAGACAGAATCGGCTTTCCCTTTTTGTGCATTCGAGATAGAGGCGCGGAATTTTCCATATTTTGCACACCTATTGACACAGGAACAGAATGGCGATAAAATAGTAAAAAAGTATCTGTTTTATCTCTGAGAGGGCGACGCGTCCGTAAGCGCCCCGCAGACCCCGCAGATCGAGGAAAAGAGGATGACGAATCATGGAACGACCAGACAGCGGCCTGTTTGACCGGTACTATAAAAGCTGGAACGGCATTGAGGCGGCCTATGACAAAATTGCCGCCACATATGGAGTCACCTCCAATATCATGGACGTCATTACGCTGCTCTACAAAAACCGGACGCCCATGACCCAGAACGACCTGAGCCGGGAATTATACCTCTCCCGGCAGACGGTGACCAGCGTGGTGGACAGTCTGGAGCGAAGGGGCCTGGTCACCCGCAGCATTGCCGAGGGCGACCGGCGCAGCCGGATCGTGCTTTTGACGGAAGAGGGCCGGAAATTCGGCCGGAAGCTGGGCCGGGCCATGCGGAAGATGGAGCTGGACGCCTTTGGTCTTTTTTCAAAGGAAGAGCTCCACGCCCTGGTGGACGGCATGGAAAAGCTGTGGCACGGGCTGGCTCGGGCTTTGGAGGATTGAGCGCATAAACGGCAGCGGCATGGAGCGTTGGCTCCATGCCGCTTTTCTTTGCGGTTCAAAAAACGGGGGTTGCCCTGGTCCGCCGGCTCCCGGCGCCCCTATTCCTCCCCGTCCAAAAGACGATATTTTTTCATCTTTCTCCATAGGGTGGACCGATTCATGCCCAGTATTTCAGCGGCTTCCTTCCTGCTGCCGCCGGCGTTTTGCAGGGCGAACAGAATCCGGTCCGCCTCGTTTTCTCTTTTTACCCCGAGCCTGGAATCCTCCCGGAAAACCGGTTCCCCGGCAGACGGAGCCATGGGGGATACGGTTCTGCGCCGCCGCTCAATCAAATTGCAGATGATTTCCTGCATGGCCTCGTAGAGGCGCTCCCAGGATTGATCCTCCCACATCATGGCGGCGGTCATCTGCGAAAAGTTGTTCAGTTCCCGGATGTTTCCCGGCCAGTCATAGCGGCTCAAAAGATCGACGACTTCCTCTTCGTGGGCGTCCATCTTTGAAATGACATTCGGTGAGGAGGTAGAGAGAAATGTGGAAAAAAGGGCGTACAGGTCCTCCCTCCTCTCCCGCAGGGGCGGAATGACCAGTTCCAGAACATTGATGCGGTAGTAGAGATCCTCCCGAAAATGGTGCTCCTCCACAAGTTTCCAGAGATTCTGATTGGTAGCCGCAATGATTCTCGCGTCAAAACGGATGATCTTGGTTCCCCCAACCCGCATAATTTCTTTCTCCTGAATCGCGCGCAGGAGTTTCACCTGAATCTCCCGGCTGATTTCCCCAATCTCATCCAGGAAAATCGTCCCCTTGTTTGCCAGTTCGAAGAGTCCTTCTTTGCCGCCCCGCTTCGCGCCGGTAAAAGCCCCCTCGTCATAGCCAAACAGCTCGCTCTCCAGCAGCTTTTCGTTCATCGCGGAGCAATTCACCGCCACAAAGGGATGCCTCGCCCGCTTGCTGTTGTTGTGAATCGCGTGAGCCATAACCTCTTTGCCCGCTCCGGTTTCTCCCAAGAGCACAATGGATTCGTCCGTCTGCGAATAGTAGCGGGCGAGATGAACGGCCTTACTGAAGCTGGGGCTTTTGACAGTGAGCGTCTGAAAGGAATGCTTTGCAACAAAGCCCTTGGAGAGCCGGTTTCCCGGGGAGGCGACGCTTCTTTCCTGGCTGTTTTCCCGGGAACGGATATTGATCATGACGCCATTGGTAGAGTTTTTCACCCGGATGGGAACAAAGTCCAGCATATAGGGCCTGCCGTTTACCACGCAGGGCTGGTTCAAGAGGGGCGAGAGAAGGCGGGACGCCTCAAAGGCGGGCTCCTCCATCTGGATTTCAACCATGATCTCGGAGAGGCGGAGACCGATGATCGGCCTGTTGAGATGGCGGAAACAGTTTGCCGCTAAGGGATTGCAGACTGTAATCACATCGTTGTTTGCCAGCAGCACCCCCTTATCATAGTAATTCAGAATCGTCATCAGTTCACTGTTGCGCAGGGAAGAGGTCTTCAGGGAAATCGCCATATCCGCCGCTATGTTAAAATACTCCAGCAGCGCCTCCTCCGGCCGGATGAATACCGGGTTTAGGTCGAGTCTCTTGGCATATACGTAACCCAGTCCCGCCACAATCACCGAACTTCCCCCACGGTTCTTATAGTCCTGCAGAATCTGATGCAGCTCCCCGGGGGTCTGAAAGGGCATCTGCACGATATTGACGGAGAGCAGCGAGCCGACCTTTTCTAAGACGGCGTTTTTCTCGTGAAAAGGCGCGTAGAGAATCTCCTTTTCACCAATGGGGTTGTTTTCCAAAGAGACCAGGAGATCGCTAAGCCTGGTCTCCATAGAGATGACCGGCGTGGAAATCTTGCTCCTCAGCTGCCGGGCGTTGTAGCCGCCCGAGATAAAAACATCGACCTCCCGCATCCAGTCAGGCAGGCTCCAGTTCTCGTCAAAAAGCTCCTCATAAACAATCACATCCACGGTTGAGCGCTGTCTGCCCTGTATGGCTCTCGCCATGTCCGCCATAGGGCCATACCCGATGATACAGATTTTCGGCCGCATAAATCCTCCTCGGCGATTCTGCCCGGTAATTTGTATGACTTTCAGTATAACACAAAACCGCATCATTTGCAACGCACGCTAAAACGTCTCCGTGGTCTTGGAGATTTCACCTGCTTTAAAAAGCCTCTTACCGGCAAAGTTTACTATAAACCACAAAAAATCCCCTGCGGTACCGGACTTCGCAAAGAGAAGCTGCGACACATGCATCACCAGCAGCGCAAAGCCACAACGCAATTTGAAACATATTGCAACACTAATCCGCTCCAAACCTGGAATTTCGGGCAGTTTCAAGGGGCGCTGATTTGGCACAAAAATTGCTCTTATAACAGCAATGTACAGGCAGAGCAGGCTCCCACGCCGGGAGCATATCAAAAACGCCTGTGCAGAAAGGAGAAAGGTGTTTCGATTCGATTCACCATGGCGCTTTTATGAAAGCATCGGCAACATTGAGAAAGCTTCTGGAGGGAGAGGAAATTCTGGTCGCACCAGGGGGCTTCAGTCCCCTGTGCGCGAGACTCGCTGAGAAGGTGGGCTTTTCCAGCCTGTATCTCAGCGGCTATGGCGTGGCCGCTTACCGCTGCGGCTTCGCGGACGTCGGGCTTATGACCATGAACGAAAATCTGGAAAACGCCCGCGCCACCTGTGCGGTAACGTCGCTGCCCGTCATCGTGGATATTGACACGGGGTACGGAAACGCCATCAGCGTAAAGCGGACCGTCCGGGAGTTTGAGCGCTCCGGCGTCGCCGCCGTTCAGATCGAGGATCAGGCGTGGCCCAAGCGCTGCGGGCACATGGAGGGAAAAAAGCTCATCAGCGCCGAAGAGATGGTCCAGAAGGTCCGGGCCGCGGTGGACGCCAAAACGGACGCGGACCTGGTAATCGTAGCCCGGTCCGACGCCAACACTGTTCTGGGATTTGACGAGACGATCCGCCGGCTCAACCTGTACGCGGACGCCGGAGCAGACGTGCTGTTTTTTGAGTCCCCGCTCTCACTGGATGAGATGGAACGGATTCCCGGACTGCTGAAAAAGCCCGCTTTCATCAACATGTCTGAAAGTGCGAAAACGCCGATTGTCAGCAACCGAAGGCTGCAGGAGATGGGCTACAAAATTGTAATCTGGCCCTCCACGGCGACGTGGGGCGCGGCGGCCGCCATCGAACGGCTTTACTCGGTTCTCCGGGACAAGGGAACAACCGAGGACTGCCTTGGGCAGCTTTACACATTCAGTGATTTCAACAAGCTGACCGGACTTGATGATATTATCCGCGACAGCACAAAATACTCCTGCTGACAGACAGGCACTGTTTTTGTAAATCCCGCTCCATCCGGCCCCGCAGTTCGGTAAAATTAGAAAGGAGTACCTTAATGAAAAAGTTTCTCATATCTCTGCTGTGCCTCTGCTCTATGATTGTTATGACAGCCTGCGGTTCCAACTCTCCGGCCGCTGAAAAAACGGCCCCCGGCGCTTCCAGCCGGCCGGAGGCTCCCGCCTCCGGCGAAACCGGCGGCGGGGAGAACTCCGGAGAAGCCCATGAGCCCTACCATATTTCCATTGCCGGCGGCCGCTCCGGCGATACCTGGTTTGTCCTCTCTCACGCGCTGGCTTCCTTCATCAACGAAAGGTCCGACTGGCTGACCGCGGAAGTGGTCACCACCGCCGGCATTGCGGATGATGTACGCCTTGTGGCGGGAGACGATACCTTGTGGGATAATTACCTCGTCTGCACAATGGTGCCCGGCAACGACGTTTGGGGCGAGGGCAAGTACCTCCCCAAGCTGGTCGCCACCATGTGTTTCCAAAGCGACTGCCTGATAACATTGGACCCGAATTTGAAGCTGGAAGACCTGAGCCGCAAAAATATTGCGCTTCCCCGGGACACGCCCTTTGGAAACGGCCGGGTTTTCCGGAACTTTTTTGAAATCGCCGGGGTTGCAGGCTATAACGACCTTCCCGGCGGCAACGGCGACCGTCTGACCGCGCTTCAGGACGGCGCTGCGGACGCCGGAGTGCTGGTTCCCGATTTCTATTATCCCGACACCTTCGTTATGGGTTCCGGCATGCTGGAGCTCAGCTCCAGGGGCACCCTTTACTTCCCCATGCAGGGCCGCACCGAGGAGTTCCTGCCGCTGATGACCCAGGCGTGCAAAAGCGGCGACTTCGTCGGCGAATATGAGCTCCCCGCCATGGTGGCCATCGCCCCTGCGGGGGCCTTCGGCGAGGGGCAGACGGAAGAGGTCCCCTTCTTTGCCTGGCCGATCTACCTCGCAGCCAGCGACGATGTGCCCGACGACGTCATTAAAGAGGTCTGCCGGATTTACTATGAAGCGGCGCAGAAAAGCGAATTTGCGGATTACCACGCAGTCGGCGTAGGGATCACCCCGGAGCTGGCGGCCTTCTCCCCCTGGGAGGAGGGCCCGCAGTTCGACAAGTTCTATCACTCCGCCGCCCGGGAGTTCTATGAGAGCGCCGGCCAGGAAATCAAGCATTTCTCCGATCTCCAAGCGAATCTCCTCGGCAAATAACTCCTCTCGCCGTTCTGTTTCTCTCGCCGGCCGGCGGGAGAAACGGAACGGGAGGTGCAGGCTCTCCGCATCATTTCATAAAAGATCAGTTTCAACTAAAGGAGCGTGTTATGACTAATCAACCGGCGCCCGAGCAGAAACTAAAAGGGCTGACGTGGGCGGATTATCTGTTTTATGCCGCCGCTCTCCTATTTGTCGTCTACCAGATGTACTATGTCAAAGCAATCCCTTATGTGGCAGCCCGGCACTCCGTTGTGCATCTCGGATTCGCAATGGCCGTCTGCGCCCTGGCGGGGCTGCGGAAAAACGAGCATGGCGCCGCCGGAAAAATTTATTCGGTAGTCGTGCTCGCCGCATCGGCCATCGTCACGGTGTTTCTCTTCCTGAGCTATGGCGAAATTGTCAAGAACCCCAGCTACCCCGCAGCGTGGGTTTTGGTGTGCGGCGTAGCCGCCGCCATAATTTCCATCTTTTTGGTGCGCAAAGCCTATGGGTGGCTGTTCCCTATTTTCGCTGCGGCTTCCTTTTTATATGTGCTCTACGGAAAATTCCTTCCCGGCGTCTTTCACACGGGCAATACCTCCCTGCGCCGTGCGGTCACGCTGCTGGCGGCGGACATCACGTCGCCCTGGGGCGTATACGGAAGCCTGCTGCAAACCTCTGCGAACTACCTGTTCCTGTTTATCATCTTCGGCTCCGCGCTTTCCGCTTTTGGAAGCCTCCGCTTCATCGTTCAGCTCGGGAACATCGTGGCCTCCCGGCTCAAAAGCGGCCCCGCCGCCCTGGCCGTCATCACCAGCGCGCTGATGGGCTCCATCACAGGAAGCACTGTGGCAAATATCACGGTTACAGGGGCCTTTACCATTCCCATGATGAAAAAATCCGGCTATAAGCCGGCCATGGCCGCCGCCATAGAGGCGGCAGCCTCCAACGGCGGGCAGTTCCTTCCCCCCGTCATGGGCGCTACGGTCTTTGTAATGGCGGCCTATACCGGCATTCCCTATCTCTCCATCGCGAAAGCGGCGGTAATTCCCGCTGTCATTTATTATTTCATGCTGCTGCTGTACGCCGAGATGAACGCCAGAAAACTCCACATGGAAAAAACGGCGTTTGAGGTGGACGTCAGAACACTGCTCCTGGACGCGCCGCAGTTCGTCGTTCCCCTGGGCCTTTTGATGGCGCTCCTCTTCAAGGGTTACTCCCTGATGACCGTTGTTTTCTGGACGTTTCTGTCGGTGGTGGTTCTCGGCCTCGCCAGCACGCTCCGCAAAGACGTAAACCTCGATTGGAAGCAGGTTCTCGAAGAGCTGGGCGACGGCGTGCTGACCGGCGCGAACATCGCCGTGCTGATGTCCGTAATCGGCATTTTTGTGGCGGCAATGGAGATCACCGGCCTCACTTTAAAGCTGGGAATCTTCTTCAACGCCCTGGCCGGAGGAAGCCTCTTCCTGCTGCTCCTTTTCACGATGATCGTGTGTATTCTCATGGGCTGCGCAGTACCGACGCCGGCCGCCTACGTCATCTGCGCCACGGTAATGTCCCCGTCTCTCACGCAGCTGGGGGTTCCCCTGCTGACAGCCCACCTCTTCCCCATGTTCTTTGCCTTTTTGTCCCACCTTACCCCTCCGGTTGGCATCGGGCTCCTGGTGGCGTGTAAATTATCCGGGGCCAAGTATCTGGAAGGCGCCGCTGAGGTCTGGAAAGCCGCGTTCCCCTCTCTGGTTTTTCCCTTTATCTTCGTGTACAGCCCGGCAATTCTGCTGGACTACGCCAGCGTATTGGAACTGGTGTTCACCATCCTAGGAACCTGCCTTATGCTCTTCTGCACAGCGGTAATCTTCAACAGGGAGTGGAAAGCAAAGCTCTCGGTGATCGAGATTGCAGGCCTGGCCGCCGCCGTCCTCTTCTCCGCTTACTACCTGTTCCTGCATCGCCTCAACGCCTGCGTCGTCATTTCCCTTTTATTCTGCGCCGCGGCAATCACCCTGAACATGCGGCGGATGGTGAAAGTGCCGGAAGTATGACAGGAGGGCAGATGGAATGAAGGGAATGACGATCACTCAAAAAATCCTGGCGGAACACGCGGGAACTCCGTCGGTGACGCCGGGGCAGTTGATTCAGGTTAAGCTGGACCTGCTGATGGCCAACGACACGGGGTTTCCTATTTCTCTGAAGGAATATCGGAAGAGCGGCGCTAAGCGGGTCTTCAACCGGGACAAGATCGTGCTGGTCATGGACCACTGTACGCCAAGCAAAGACGTCGCCGCCGCGGAAAACTGCCGTCTGGCCAGGGAATTTGCCCTTGAGATGGGGATCAGCCGCTTTTTCGACGTGGGCCAAGTCGGAATCGAGCACGTCCTTTTACCGGAGCAGGGACTTGCCGCGCCCGGAGAAGTCATTATCGGAGGCGACTCCCACACCTGTACCTACGGCGCGCTGGGCGCATTCTCCACCGGAATGGGCAGCACGGACATCGCGGCCGCCTTAATCACCGGAAAGACATGGCTGAAGGTCCCCTCCTCTATCCAGATTCACCTTTCCGGCTCGCTTCCGCCCCATGTCGGCGGCAAGGACGTTATCTTGACTCTGCTGGCGCAGATTGGCGCTTCAGGCGCCCGGTATCAGTCCCTGGAATACACCGGGGAGGGAATCGCCGCCCTCACCATGGACGACCGGTTTACCATTGCAAACATGTCCATTGAGTGCGGAGCGAAAAATGGGATATTCCCCGTGGACAGCGTCACGGAGCAATATCTTGCGGGGCGCGTAAACCACACATACCGCGCCTTTACGCCGGATGAAAGCGCAGAGTACCAGCGCGTAATCCGGCTCGACCTGAGCAGCGTCGTCCCCATGGTGTCCTGCCCCCATCTTCCGGCCAACGCAAAGCCGGTCTCCGAGGTGCAGAACGTAAAAATTGACCAAGTGGTCATCGGTTCCTGCACGAACGGCCGTTTATCAGATTTGGCAGCAGCCGCAGCCATCCTGAAGGGGCGGCGGATTGCAAAGCATGTCCGGGCGCTTGTCATTCCCGCCACGCAGCAGATCTACCGGGACGCAATGCGCCTGGGTTACCTGGAGACCTTCCTCGCCGCGGGCTGCGCAATCTGCGCGCCGGGCTGCGGGCCCTGCGCCGGCGGACATATGGGCCTTTTGGGAAAGGGAGAGGCCGCCCTCTCCACTTCCAACCGAAATTTCCTGGGCCGGATGGGGCATATTGAATCAAGCGTATATCTTGCAGGTCCGGAGACCGCGGCCGCAACCGCCGTTTTCGGTGAAATAACCGGTCCCGATCAGTTCTGCCGGTGAGGAGGGATTTTATGATATACAGGGGAACGGTTCACAAATATGGGGATCATATCGACACGGACGTCATCCTTCCGGGAAAATACTTGTCGCTCTCCGACCCGGCGGAGCTGGCCGGTCACTGCATGGAAGGGATCGACGCAGATTTTCCCAAACGCGTCCGGCCTATGGACGTCGTGGCCGGAGGCGAGGATTTCGGGTGCGGCTCCTCCCGCGAGCACGCGCCGGTGAGCTTGAAGGCATGCGGGGTATCCTGCGTCATCGCCAAAAGCTACGCGCGCATCTTTTACCGAAACGCCATCAACATAGGACTTCCCATCATTGAGTGTCCCGAGGCCGCAGAGGCGATTCAGGCGGGTGATATCGTCGAGGTCGATCCGGCCGAGGGAAGAATTACGGACCTCACGTTGGGCCGGACTTTTCAAGGTCTGGGATTTCCGGACTTCATCCAGGAAATCATCCGGTCAGGCGGCCTGATGAACGCCATTATGGCCGGTGAGCCTGAAGAGCCCTGACCGCTTTTTCAGGCCATGCCTTTCCGGCTTGGAAATGAATGGGCGCAGCGCATTTTACGTCTCAGCGGCCATGGAATAAAATCGGAGCTGTCAAGCAGGCAGCTCCGATTTTTCTTCCGGCAGCACCAAGGCAGGGAGGCGGCAAGGGGCCTTGAGCTGCGGAGGGGCGCTTTACTGCGGCTTATAGTCCGCGGGCAGCAGCGAAGCCCTCCGTGGAATAAGGTAGGCCGGCTCTCCTCCGGCATCGTCACCTTTATCTTCCATCAGGTGATCCGGATGTACCTGGCGCCGGATACCCTGGTCAGCTACACCATCGTCTCCTATGTCAATTCCCTGGTCGTGCTCTCCGTCACCGGCGTGGCCCACGGCAGCCAGCCTTTGATCAGCTGCTATTACGGCAGAGGCGACCGCCCCGCCGGCGGAAAACCTGCTGCAAAAGCCGCGTGTGCCTGTCCCACGCGGCTTTTCCCTGCCCGCGAAGCGTGGCCTTTTTGTTTTGAAAAATGGCAAATATATACTATTGACAGGTCTGTAATCCAAGTATCATAATAAATTTAAACTGAGGTATTTTATCGGTTTCCAGGTTTGCCGGGATATAAACGGGCTGCACACTTTGCAAAAAGCCCCTGACCAGCAGAAAGGAGAACGCTTGAGATGTATGGGCTGAGGGAGTTTGAGTCCAGTCCGCAGCTTTTGTATATGGACAAGACCCCTACAAAATATGCGCAGATCATGCACGGGCACAGCCAGATCTGCGAAATTCTTCTGATCCTCTCGGGGGCGTGCCAATACTGCATCGGCGGAAAAACCTACTGTATCCAAGAAGGCGATGTTGTCATCTGCAACAGCGACTGTATCCATGACGAGCTGCCCTACGGCATTCCCCCCTATGTGACCATCTGCCTGGGCATCACCGGCTTGAAAATCTCCGCGCTTCCGCCCAATCACCTCATTCCGAAAGAGATGCTGCCGATCCTCTATCAGCCCAGGCAGTTTCCGGAGCTGAAGACCCTGGCGGAGCTGATGCTGCCCCGGAACAGGAGCCGCGAAGATGCGGATATACAGATCAACAACGCGCTGGCCATGAGCTGTCTCCTTCTGACCCTGCAGGCTGCGGATGAAAATCAGGCGTTTCAGCAGATCAGCACCCAGGGAAAAACCACCTGCATTGCGGAGATTATTGATTTTATCGACGGGCACTATATGGAGGACATCTCCCTGCAGCAGCTCAGCAGTCAGTTTCATATCAGCACATACCGCCTCTCCCACCTGTTCAAGCAGACCGTGGGATATTCCATCATGCAGTATGTGATACGGCGCCGCATCGGAGAGGCGCAGGCCATGCTGATGAGCACGCGGAGCAAAATTTCCGATATCGCGATGCGCAACGGATTCAGCGATCCCAGCCATTTCAACAAGACGTTTTACAGAATCGTCGGCATGACGCCGACGGAATACCGAAACTCCAGGCCGGAAAAAGCTCTGGATTTCGTGCGGATATCCCAAAAGAAATAAGAGAAGCTGTCATCTTCATTCATAAGGCGGGTAAGGAGGAGCTATGGAAAAGGCTGCGGTGTACGGCGCGGGAACGATTGGGAGCGGGCAGGCCACGCTGATCATAGGCCACGGCATTCCCTGTGTGGTAGTCGGGCACTCCGAACGGGGACTGGAACGCTGCCGGAGGGCGATTGGGCAGAATTGGGCCGATCTGATTGCAGAGGGGCTCGCCGGAGAGGAAAACCGGAAGGCGGCGATGGAACTGCTGACCGTCACATGCGATAGCGCGGCGCTGGAGGGCTGTACGTTTGTCTTTGAGGCCGTTCCCGAGAGCCGGGAGGAAAAGCGCACGGTCTACGAGGCCATTGAGCGCTATGCGGAGCAAAGCGCCGTGATCGCGTCCTGCACCTCCTCCATCGACGCAGAGGACTTGGCGAAGCTGGTAAAGCGCCCGGAGAATCTGCTGATTGCACATCCCTTTCAGCCGGTACATATGCTGCCCCTGGTGGAGGTAGTCCGCCATGAGAGGACCTCCGGCGGGACGGTGAAACGCGCCGTGGCCCTGCTGGAACGCCTTCACCGCCAAGTGGTGGTGCTGAACCGCAGCGTTCCCGGCTTTTTGGTGAACCGCTTCGCCCAGGCGCTGTACCGGGAGGCGATTTACCTCATGGAACAGAACGTCGTCTCCCCGGAGGACATCGACAAAGCGGTGAAATACGCCATGGGCATGCGTTACGCCTCCATCGGCCTTCTGGAGTACTACGACGCGGTCGGCTTCCAGCTGGAAAGCGCCATCGCGAAAAACATCTACCCGGACCTGTGCGATACAAAAGAGCTGCAGCGCACGGTATTGGACGGCCTGGCCGGCGGAAAGACGGGACAGGCGGCCGGGCAGGGCCTTTTTGACTGGACGCAAAAGGATGCGGACGACTTTCGGTACAGGAAGCAGAAGCCCTATTTTGACGGCGTAAAAGAATGGACCCTGCCCGGGCCTCCGGCGGACCGGGGGGAGAAACAGCCCTGAAGCGCACAGGCGCACCGGCGGAAACGAACCTGTCCAAACGGCGGAAAGGCCGTTTGGACAGGTTCTTTTTTGCGCAAAGCGCCCCTCTCCTTGCTTGCATTTTGCCCGGCAGGGTTCCGCAGTTTTGCGCAGAAAAGCGTAGGAAACGTGAAAAACCGGCAGGTCAAAGAGGCGAAAAAGCAAGAAAAGAAAATTATCCTCAAAAAACGGCAATACTCCCAGGCAAAGAGAGCAAGATTTTCCTTTCGGAATCTTGTGCATAATCCTATAATTATCTCAAAGAAGCTTCAGAAAATTTGTGAAATATTTAGTATGTGACGGTTGAATGAGAAAGGAGCACATCAAAATGGAACTGTCATTTCCCCAAAACCGCCGGTTCGACGTGGCAGCCCTGGGTCGGGTCGGCATCGACATGTACGCCAACGATATCAACTGCCCCATGGAGGAAATCAGGAGCTTCTCTCCGTATATCGGCGGCTCTCCGGCAAACATCGCGATGGGAACGGCGAAACTGGGACTGAAAACCGGGTTCATCGGGAAAATCGCGCCCGACAGCTTCAGCCGCTTTATCCTCTCGCGGTTCCAAAGGGCCGGAATCGACACTGAGGGCCTTGCTTACAGCGCGCCCGGCGCGAACACGCAGATTGCGGTTTCCGAGCTGCTCAGCCCGGAAAAGGCCAACATCATCTTTTACCGGAACCACGTTGCGGACCTGCTTTTGGAGCCCGCGGATATTCGAGAGGAGTATATCGCCGGCGCAAAACTCCTGATGATCTCCGGGACGGCCCTGGCGGCAAGTCCCTCCCGGGAGGCGGTGTTCACGGCCATAGAATACGCGCTGCGGAACCAAACCTGCATCATGATGGACATTGATTACCGCCCCTTCACCTGGAAAAGCAAGGAGGAAGCGGCCGTCTATTACGACCTCGCCTGCGAAAAATGCGACGTCCTGCTGGGCACCCGGGAGGAATTTGACGTAATAGAGGGAATCGCCTGCCCGGGAAACCGGGACGACGGGAAAACGGACGCGCGCCTGTTTGAGAAGCGGGCCAAGGCGGTTGTGATCAAGCACGGAAAAGACGGTTCCACCGGCTTTACAAAAGACGGGGCCGTTTACGAGGGCGTCGTCTTCCCCGCAAAGGTAATCAACACATTCGGCGCGGGCGACGCCTACGCGGCCTCCTTTATCAGCGGGCTGCTGGAGGGCCGCGATGTGGGAGAGTGCATGAGATACGGAGCGGCGGCGTCCTCGATTGTAATTTCCAAAAACGACTGTTCCGACGCGATGCCGACCCGGGAGAAGCAGACCCTGTACCTCCGGGAGCACCAAGCGGCCGGCAGGTGAGCGGCGGGAAATCTCCCCGCGCCGGACGAAATTCTAAAGCCCGAATATGAACTGACGACAACAGGAGGAATCATTATGCTGACTCTGCCCAAAAACCAATTCCAGCCCTTTTTCACCGACTTGATGGTGAAAGCGGTCCACGAGGAACACATTTTCGCCGGCTTCAACGTGTTCTCCCTGGACGACGCCTATGAAATCGTCCAGGCCGCCGAGAGAATCGGGTCGCCCGTAATGCTGATGGTCAACAAGGTGGCGCTGGAGCTGTTCCCGGTTGAAGTGTGGGGAGACGCTTTGAATCTGCTGATTAAGCACGCAAAGGTTCCCGTGTGCGCCCACTTGGACCACACCACCGATTTCAAGGTGCTTGAACGCGCCTGCAAGGCGGGGTTCGACTCCGTGATGTTCGACGGCTCCCAGCTTCCCCTGGAAGAAAACATCCGGAAGACCCGCATGGCCGTGGAGATGGCCCACGGGCTCGGCGTAGCGGTGGAAGCGGAGATCGGCGCCGTGGGATACTCCGACGGCGCCGGAGGCAAGGACTACAAGGCCGCCATGACCGACCCGAAGGAGGCCGCGCGGTTCGCCCGGGAAACGGGCCTGGACTGGATGGCGGTTTCCGTGGGCAACGTACACCGCATGGAGACCCAGGATGCGGCCATTGACTTTAAGCTCTTGGCGGAGATTGAGAAGGCCTCCGGCACCCCGCTGGTGCTGCACGGCTCCACCGGCATCCGGGACGCGGACATGAAGAAGCTGCTCCCCACCCATGTCGTCAAGGTGAACATCGGGACGGCCCTCCGTATGGCGTTCGGGAATACGCTGCGCGGCGAGTTTGAGAAGTCCCCGAAGGAATTTGACCGTGCGAAGCTGTTCAAGCTGCCCCTGAAAAAGCTGGGAGAAGAGGCGGAAAAGAAAATGACCTTGCTGGGCTGCAAGGGAATCATTTCATAATTTGAGAGCGGAGGTGTGAACGTATCATGAAAACAATCCGGTTGACCGTCGGCCAGGCGCTGGTCCGCTTCCTGGATCAGCAGTACATTGAGCGGGACGGGGAGGAAATCAAATTCGTGACCGGCGTAATCGGCATTTTCGGGCACGGAAACGTCCTGGGCTTTGGAGAAGCCCTCGCCAATTACGACAATCCGGACTTCGCCTTTATCGGAGGCAAAAACGAACAGGACATGTCCCACATAGCGACGGGCTACGCAAAGCAGAATAACCGCATGAAAATCTTCGCCTGTACGTCTTCCATCGGCCCCGGGGCCGCCAACATGGTGACCGCGGCGGCGACGGCCACCGTAAACCGGATTCCGGCGCTGTATTTCCCCTCCGACGCCTACGCCACCCGGCAGCCGGACCCGGTTTTGCAGCAGGTGGAAACCGCCGGCGACTACGCGGTGACGACAAACGACGCCTTCAAGGCCGTCTGCAAGTATTGGGACCGCGTTCACCGGCCGGAGCAGCTGATGACGGCGTGCATCAACGCTTTCCGCGTGCTGACGGACCCCGCCGAGACCGGCGCCTGCTGCATCGCCCTGCCCCAGGACGTGCAGGGAGAGGCTTACGACTATCCCGAGTACTTCTTTCAAAAGCGGGTCTGGTCCGTGGAACGGCGCCCGATTGAAGAGAGCAGGCTGAAAGCCCTGGTGGAGCTCACCGCCGGGAAACGGCGCCCGGTGCTCATCTGCGGCGGCGGCGTGGGATACTCCTCTGCGGCCCCGGAGGTGATGGAGTTCTGCGAGAGCTTCCGCGTCCCCATGGTGGAGACCGCCGCGGGAAAGGGCCTGATCCCCTGGGACAAGGAGTACAACCTGGGCGGAGGAGGGACCACCGGCAACGCGGCGGCCAACCGCATCTTGCACCAGGCGGATTTGATCCTCTCCGTCGGAGCGCGGCTGAACGATTTCATTACCTGCTCCAAAACCGGCTTCCAGGAAAACGCCGCGCTGGCGTCCATCAACATCAATCGCTTCGACTCCTTCAAAATGGACGGAATGTCGGTGCAGAGCGACGACAAGGCGGCCATGGGCCAGCTAAACGCGGAGCTGAAAAAGCTGGGCTGGCGCTCGGCCTACACCGACGAATACATCAAGGAAAAACAGGCGTGGCTGGAAGAAGTGGCGGCCCAGGAGGCGCTGGAGGACCCCGACGGACTGCGCATGACCAAGGCGCTTCAGGTGCTGAACCGCTCTGTGGAGAGCGACGCGATTATCGTGGCGGCCTCCGGCAGCCTGCCGGGCGAACTGCAAAAGGCGTGGCGGGTAAAAACCCCGGGTACCTACCACCTGGAATACGGCTATTCCTGCATGGGCTATGAGATTTCCGGCGCGCTGGGCGCGAAGATTGCGGAGCCCAACAGGCAGGTATACTCCCTGATGGGCGACGGCGTATTTTTCATGGCCCACTCGGACATCCACACCAGCCTGCAGGAGCACAAAAAAATTATCATCATCGTGCTGGACAACATGGGACACCAATGCATCCATGAGCTGCAAAACGCCAACGGCATCGACACGTTTGGAACGGATTTCCGCTTCCGCAGCCCCGCGCCGAAAGGCTGGGTAGAGGAAAAGGTTCCGGTGGACTTCGCCATGATTGCCCGGGGATACGGCGCGAAGGGCTATACGGCCCGGACGGCGGAGGAGTTCCAAGAGGCGCTGGCCCAGGCCCAGAAAGAGGAGATCACCACCCTGATCGACGTGAAGACGACGCCGTTTTCCTGGCTGGGGCGGTATGAGAGCTGGTGGCGCGTCGGGTTGGCCGAGGTCTCGGAAAAGGAGACCGTGCGGGAGGCCCGCAGGGATATCGACGCGCACCTGGAGTCCGCCCGGCAGTACTAAAGATACGGATTAAAAAGGAGAATGCATCATGTTGGACCCCAAATATGTTCACATCGGCTGCTCGCCGATTTCCTGGATGAGCGACGACGAGCCGGAACTGGCCGGCGACATCACGTGGCGGCAGACGGCCTCCGAAATTGCCCTGGGCGGATATGAGGGCCTGGAGCTGGGCAGCGCTTACCCCGCCGACTCCAAGCTGCTGAAGCGGGAGCTGGACCTGCGCGGGCTGAAGCTGTGCAACGCCTGGTTTTCCATGCGGTTCTCTCAGCGCCCGATGCAGGAGACCGTCCAGCGCTTCAAGGCGCATCTGGATTTTATGGAGGCCATGGGCGCTCCGGTCATCGGCGCCGGCGAGTGCGGCGTGACGATTCACCTTTCAAAGGAAATCCCCCTGTACCCGGCTCCTCCGGTCCTGTCGGATCAGCAGTTCGGCGCTCTGGCGGAGGGCCTGAACGAGTGCGGCCGGCTGGCGAAGGAAAGGGGCATCCAATTCGGCATCCATCCCCACATGGGCACGGGCGTACAGAGCGAGGAGGACGTCGGCAGGGTGATGAACGCGACGGACCCCGAATTGGTGAAACTGATTTTAGACACGGGACACACGGCGGCGGCCGGCGGGGATCCCTGCGCGCTGCTGGAAAAGTACATCGGCCGCATCCCCCTGGTTCACATCAAGGACGGCCGCCGCGCGGTCATGAAGCGCGTGAAAGAGGAAAACCTGAGCTTCCTCGAAGGCGTGAAGGCGGGTATTTTTACGACGCCGGGAGACGGAGACGCCGTGGACTGGGACCGCTTCTTCTCCATCCTGGACCGGCATGATTTCCGGGGCTGGATCGTGGTAGAGGCGGAGCAGGACCCGACCAAGGCCCATCCCCTGGCCTATACGATGAACGCGCGGAAGTTCATCCGCGAGAAGATCGGCTTTGCGCGCTGGCTAATCAACGCGCCGCGTATTTTGTTCCTGGACGAGCCGACCAAGGGAATCGACGTCTATTCCAAATCGGAAATTTACAAGCTCATCAATCAATTAGCGGCGGACGGCACGGCAATCATTATGATCTCCTCGGAAATGCCCGAGCTGTTGGGTATGAGCGACCGCGTCCTGGTCATGGCCCAGGGCCGGGTAAACGGAATCCTGGACATTGCCGAGGCGACCCAGGAGAAACTGCTGACCTTGGCCATGGGAGAATCCATCTCCGGGGTTGAGGAATAACGTCGAAAAGGAAGGGTGAAGCAAATGGAAAAATCGAACGCCGCCGGCAACCGGACAATGCTGAAGAAGCTGCTGAACAAATACGCAATCTATATTATCTTTGTGGGAATGTGCGTCATCCTGTCAATGCTGACGCCTAACTTTTTGAAGATGCGGAATATCCTGAACGTGATCCGGCAGGTATCCGTATTCGGCACCATAGGCCTGGGCGTTACCCTGTGCATCATCACCGCGGGGACGGACCTGTCCGCCGGCTCGGTGGCGGCCTGCGCCGGTGTTGTGTCGGCGATATTCGCTCAAAGGGGCGGCATGAACCTGATCCTCGCCATCGTGCTGGGCATTTTGACCGGCGCGCTGGCGGGCCTGATCAACGGGGTACTGATCGTCAAGGGGGAGATTCCCCCGTTTATCGCCACCCTGGGCATGATGAGCGCGGCCCGGGGCGCGGCCCTCCTGATCTCAAAGGGGCTGCCCATCAGCAATCTGGACGCGGCCTATATCGTCACCGGTCAGGGGGATATTTTGGGAATCCCCGGCCCCATCATCATCTTCGCGATTTTGGCTGTGATTATGCACGTCACGCTGTCGAAGACAAAATTCGGGCGAAGCGTTTACGCCGTCGGCGGGAATCCCCTGGCGGCAGTCACATGCGGCATCAATAAGAACAAAATCCTGATAGAGGTCTACCTGCTCGAGGGCGTCATGTGCGGAATCGCGGGCATCATTCTCACCTCCCGGGTGGGAAGCGGCGTTCCCACCGCTGCGCTCAACTACGAGTTCGACGCCATAACCGGGGCCATCATCGGAGGGACCAGCTTCAACGGAGGCATCGGCACGGTAATGGGCACGGTAGTCGGAGTCCTGGTCATCGGCGTGCTCAACAACGGCATGGACCTGCTGGCGATTTCGTCTTACTGGCAGCAGGTGGTCAAGGGCGTGGTCATCGTCCTGGCGGTTGTTCTGGACGCCCGGAAGAACAAAGTGTTCCTTGGAAAATAATGAAAGAGGAGGGCGATTCAAGGTGAAGAAAGTCAGAGTCGGCATTGTGGGATTGGGAAGGCTCGGATTCTCCCACGCGGAGCATTTAAAATTCCACATTGCCAACGCGGATCTGGTAGCCGCGTGCAGCGTCGTGGAAAAGGAACGGGAAGCCGTACGGCAGTGGGAGGTCCCCTACATCTTCGAGAATTTTGAGGACATGATCGTGTCGAAGGAAGCGGCCCTGGATGCGGTGGTAATCGCGACGCCGTCGGGGCTGCACTGCGGCCAGGTGGCAAAGGCAATGGACGCCGGGCTGCACGTGTTCTGCGAAAAGCCCCTGGGCGTGGACGTCGCCCAGTGCAAAATCGCGGAGGCGGCGGTGGAGCGCCACCCGGAGCTGGTGTTTATGCTGGGCTTCATGCGGCGGTTCGACCCCTCCTATGCCCACGCGAAGGAGCTGATTGACCGGGGAGACATCGGAAAGCCCATTATGATTAAAGCTACCAGCATGGACCCGGACTCCATGATCGACAGTTTCCTGCCCTTTGCGCCCACCAGCGGCGGTATTTTCCGCGACCTGGCCATCCACGACATCGACCTTGCCCGGTGGTTCCTGAACGGGGACGACGTGGTCTCCATTTACGCGGCGGGCGGCTGCTACCTCTATCCGGAAATGGCGGAATACGGGGACGTGGACAACGCCTGCGCAATCATGCGGTTCAAGCAGGGCGGCATCGCGATGTTCACCTCTTCCAGAACGGCTCCCCACGGGTCTCAGATTGAGACGGAGATCATCGGCACCAAGGGGATCATTCGCGTGGCGGCGATTCCGGAAAAGAACCTGCTCACGATTTATCAGCCGGTAGGCGCGGTGCGGGAATGCTATGTGGATTTCCGCGAGAGATGGGCGGCCGCGTACCTGAACGAACTGACGGCCTTCGTGGCCTGCGTGGCGGAGAACCGCAAGCCCGACGTCACCGTCTACGACGGGACAAAATGTACGGAAATCTCTTACGCGGCCATGGACGCGCTCCACACGAATCAAATTGTAACCTTGCAGTAAAGCCTCCTTACTGCGTCCATGGAAACAGAAAGATCCTGCTATCTGGTAAAGTGGCAGGATCTTTTTGAGCGGGAGGGCGTCTTGAAATTTCAGCGGGCCAAGCGAAAGAAGCGGGCCGTGGCGAGAGAGCGGAAGCGCTGCCTTGCCGGCTGCTTTGAGGAGAATCCATCATGAGAAAGGAGAGGCGCCATGCTGCTGCCTGTTGAGCGTAGACATGAGATACTAAGCGTCGTCCAAGAAAAAAAGGGAGCGACCTGCGCGGAACTATGCGAACGGTTCGGCGTGTCGCCGGGAACCATCCGGAACGATTTAGAGGCCCTTGAAAGGATGGGGGCCATCAAGAGGACCCATGGCGGCGCGGTCCTGCCGGACTTTATGCTGATGCAGGGAAAGGCCATGCGCTTCAAGGAACGCGAGGTCATCAACGCGCCGATTAAAAACAGGATCGGCGAAACGGCGGCCAGGCTGGTGCAGCCGGGGGAAAGCGTCTTTATTGACGGCAGCACCAGCAGCTTTTTCGTCGCGAAGCATCTCAGGGATCTGGAAAATATCACGGTTGTAACGAACGCGGAAAGAGTGGTCCTGGAGCTTGGAAAAGAGGATCACATCCGCATCATCTGCACAGGCGGGCTGCTGCGGAAAGAGAACATGTCCTACGTGGGAGAGACGGCGGAAAAACGCATAAAGGACGAATTCTTTACGGACAAAATGTTTTTCTCCTGCTACGGGATTTCAAGGGAATTCGGCATCTTTGACGCCACGGAATCCGAAGCGGGCGTCAAACGGGCCATGTTCGCATCCACAAAAAATCGGATACTGCTGTGCGACAGCACGAAATTCGACAAAATCGGCTTTCCGAAGCTGACGGAATTTAAAACCGTGAATATGCTGGTCACTGACCGCGCCCCCGCGCCCCAGTGGCAGGAGTTCTTCCGGAAAAACCAAATCGAGGTGCTGATCGCGGAATGATTGGCGATATCCCTTTCTTTTCAAGGACCGGCCTCTTATAATAAGATAACCGCAAGAATGATGAAACGCGGCCTCCCCTGCTCTGATACAATCAGCGGGAAAGGAGGGAGTCTATGAAAAACCACAAGGCTGAGAGCACGACGGCGGTGATTTCCTACATAGCAGCCCATCTCCACGAAAAGCTGGATTTGGACTCCGTCGCAAATGCACCGGCTCAGCGTCACAACCTTCCGTGAGGGTGACAAGGCCGACGGCGTACAAGCGCCTGGGCTTTGCCGAGGCGGAGCTGCTCACCGTCGTGGGCGCGGCTGCCGGTTTTCCTCTCATTTTCCTGGGCGGGACCCTCCGGCTTGACAGGCTCGTTTATGCCCTCGGGGCCAGCGATCTGCTCTTCTCCGATTACAGGGACTATCTCGCAGTGCTGCTCTTCTTCGTTCCGGCCAACATCCTGCAAACGCTGTTTTTAAACCTGTTTGTAACAGCGGGAAAGCCGGGCCTCGGCTTTGGGCTGTCCGCTCCGGCGGGGGTGGCGAATATCATCCTGGACGATATTTTTATCGTCCCCTGCAGCCTGGGTATCCGGGGCGCCGCTTTGGGAACGGGCTTCGGTTATCTGATTCCCGCAGCCGCAGGGTCGGCCTATTTTGCGGGCCGCAAAGGCGCGCTGTCTTTTGCATGGCCGGACTGGAACTGGGCCGTGATGCGGGAAAGCTGCTTCAACGGCTCCTCCGAGATGGTGGGCCAGCAGGCGGCGGCCGTCACCACGTTCCTATTCAACCGCGCCATGATGGACCTTCTGGGGAAAGACGGCGTTGCGGCGATCCCGGCATCGCGCGGCTGTTTGCGGATGAAGGTTCGGAGGTCTACCGCATAGCGGCCAAGGGCTTTCGGATTTTCTCATACAGCTTCTTGTCCTGCGGCCTGAACAATTTTGCCTCCGCGATGTTCACGGCGCTGTCAAACGGGAGGGTCTCGGCAGTCCTCTCCTTCCTGCGGACGTTCGGCCTGCTGGCGGGCGGCATCCTGCTGCTGCCCAGCATCTGGGGAATCACCGGGGTCTGGCTGGCCGTACCGGCTGCGGAGGGTATCATGTTCGCCGTATCCGCGGCCTGCCTCATCTACTATCGGAACTGGTACTCCTATGGATAATTCTGATAATGCCTCCTGATAGATATGGAAATCCGGCCCTGGCTGTGGTATAATACGCCAAACGCCGGAGACGCCGGAATGATCAATCCATTCAAGAGGTTTCAGGATATGACAAAAATCTTATTCGTCTGCCACGGCAATATCTGCCGCAGTCCCATGGCGGAATTTGTAATGAAGGATCTGGTGAAAAAGGCAGGGCTGGAGCGTCAGTTCCAAATCGCCTCCGCCGCCACCAGCACTGAGGAGACCGGCAGCCCGGTCTATCCTCCCGCCCGCCGCAAGCTGGCGGAACACGGCATCAGCTGCGCCGGGAAGACCGCCCGGCAGCTTACCAAGGCCGACTACGGCCAATACGATTTCCTGATCGGCATGGACCGGGCCAATATCCGCAACATGAACCGTATCTGCGGCGGCGACCCCGAGGGGAAAATCCGGCTGCTGCTGGACTGCGCCGGCCGCTCCGGCGACGTAGCCGACCCCTGGTACACCGGGGACTTTGACGCCACTTGGCGGGACGTGCTGGCCGGGTGCACGGGACTGCTGCGGGCAGTGAGAGAGGAGCGGTTTTGATGTTCGGCAGGCGAAAAAAGCAGACGGAAGCTCCCTATGTCAGGGGCGGCAAAATTCCCGTGATCCGCTCCAGCATCTGCACCGGGGAGCAAGTGGCAGGCTTCAAGGACCCCGTCACCGGCAAGTTTGAGGAACTGATGCTCCTGCGCGGAGACAGGGATTTTCAGGAGTTCCTGCGCCGGTATCAGGTGGAGGAATCCGAAATCAAAAAGGAGTGGTGACGGCGATGGCCCGCCGGATATTGTGCTTTGACGACTCCCTATTTTCCGAGCAGGGACGCCGGGCTTTCGCCGGAGGGATGCGGAAGGTCCTGGAAGAAATTGCTCTTTGAAAAGAGGGGCAACTCTGCTCTTAACTTTTTCCACAAAATACCGATGTAAAAAATAGAGGTTTCTCTATGGTAAGGGGGGTTATTTTATGACAATTACGCAGATGGTGCAGCAGCAACAGCAGCGGCGGACCGGCGAGCTCACCCAGGAGACCCGGAGCAAGCCCCATGTCAACCCCTACGGCACTCCCGGCATGAGCTTGAACGGCGCCGGAGACTACCGGAAGACGGTCCCCGTGGACGAGGGCGTCGTCCGGCAGGTCAAGCAGCTCGCCTTTGACCACATGAAAAAAGGTTACGGGGTCAGCGACGGAGAAGATATCAGCGCGGTCATCCGCAATTACACGATGTCCCTTTCTCCGGAAAAGCGCTTGAGCGCGTCCTGGACGCTGAACGAGGTATTCCACAGCGAGGCCGTCCGGCTGGGCGAGTTCGTCCACCGGCAGGACCCCAGCTGGGACTGGGGCAAACCCTTTGACGTCAGTATTTTGGACGGCTACCGGCAGGGCATGGACACACTGGCATAAAGAGGAGGCCGTTGTGATGAATATTCCGAATTGGGCAAGCGCCTGCAACCTCTCCAGCCAAATCACCACCGGCGCGCCCCAGGCGGGCTTCCGCAGCAGCCCCAGCGCCGCGGTGCGCTCCACCGGCAGGGATGTGACTCCCGGCACGGACATCAGCGGCGTCGGGACGCTGAAAAGTTTTGACGAAGCCGCCCGGCAGGGCTACCGTGAGGACTACTCCATCTGGGACGCGGCGGACGCCCTCTGGAAGCAGGAAACCCAGACCTTCAACCTGAAGGACTTGGACGACCCGGAGAAGTCCAAGGAGTTCCTGGAAAACTGGCGTATTCAGGCCCGGTGGGACCTGGGCATCCAGGACGGCGGCCCTACGAAAGAGGAAGTCCTCAGCGCCTACATACAAGACCTGCGGCAAAACGGTCTGAGCGGAGAGGTGGATTTCAGCGTCCTGACGCGGGAGCTGAATTCTTTCAAGACCACCTCCCCGGAGGAGCTGGAGGATGGGCTGAACTATATGGCTTCCCGCTATGTGGCGGCGCTGGATAAGCTGGAGCGCAGCTACAGCGGCGAGGAGCTGACCGCCCGGCTCGCCAAGCTGGAGGAGATCTATCAGGCCGGGAAAACCGGGATGATTGACGGCTTCACCCAGGCTTTGCAGGACAATCTGGGTATCTCCGACAGCGGCGCCCAGGCGGTCCGGGACAGCCTTTCCTCCATTCTCGCGGAGAAGGAGGAGGCTTACCGGGGCACGCTGAAGCAGGTCCACGAGGCCGTGGCCCAATCCGGCCCCGACAGCGTGTGGCTGAAAAACCACGATGCCTATATCGCCTCCCAGCTCCGGACGGCGGGCGTCGCGGAGGGCCGGAGCGAGGCCCGGTATTCCGTCCAGGACCTCGCCGCCGCGGGAAAAATCGCTCAGGACTATCAGGCGGAGATCAAAGGCGCGGCCTGCCTGCGGAATGAGGCGGCGCTGGGCCTCAATTTGGCCATGGCGGATATGAAGGCGGAGACGATGATTTCCAAGGGGCTGGTAAGCAAAGACATGGCCGCCCTGCTCCGGAACAGCCGCGCCCAGGGGCATGAGAACGCGCTGGCGGCGCTGGACCAGGCCCTTGCCCAGCGGGAGAGCCGCCGGGCCGCCGGGGAGCCCAAAGGGACCTACACCCCGGTAGACAGCGCGG
>CATNDJ010000019.1:0-2118 GCA_950097265.1 uncultured Oscillibacter sp. | reverse complement strand
GGAGACGCCGCCAAGGCAATCCAAGCCGGCGTCTCCGCCGGACAGAAACTGACCGCCCAGGCCGCCGCCAGGGCCCCCAAGGCCATGCGCTGGGGCATCTCTCAGGAGCACTACTGGAACGAGTTCTACAAGACCCCGGAGAAGCAAGAGGTCACGCTCCTGGGCCTGCAGATCAAGTATCTGACGAATGCGAAGCCCAGGAGCTCCGCCTACCAGAAGTACGTCAACAACTGGCAGGACTTCCTCGCGTCCATCGGCGGCGGAGTGGATATGCGGGCTTAAACCGGCAAAGCGAATGAAAGAACAGGGGCAGGGAAAAAAACTTCCCTGCCCTAAAATCTGAAATCGAATAATACGCCACCCGGGCCCAAAGTGTTTGCGACCTATGGAAAAACCACGTATAGGGTACTTCGGAGTCAGCGGCTGTTCCCTCTGTTGCGTGGCCAATTACGACGAGGCCCGAGTGGAACTCGTTTTTGCAAAGGCAGACAAGGCGGCGAACAAGCAGGCCCAGTTTCACAGCAACTGGATAAAGCGGTTTTATGATGTGATTGTTCCTTATGTCTCAGGAATGCAGTTCTTCAACAGGCTGTGAATGGAGGAGATATAGCATGAACGTCGTCTGCTTTGGCGACTCCAACACCTACGGCTACGATCCCCGCTCCTGGCTGGGCGGGCGCTATGACGCGGACAGCCGCTGGGTGGACATTTTGGCTGCGGAAACCGGCTGGGCGGTCCAAAACATGGGCATCAATGGCCGGGAGATTCCCCGAACGGCCCCCGGCATTCCACCCGACACGGATTTACTAATTGTTATGCTGGGCAGTAATGATCTGCTTCAAGGCCGCAGCCCGGAAGAGGCAGCCGGAAAGCTGGAGCGTTTTCTATCTGCTCTATCCCTGTTGCGAGATCATATTTTGCTGATTGCCCCGCCGCCGATGAGTCGAGGGGTGTGGGTACCGGGCCAACAGCTTATCGACGACTCCCACACGTTCGCACAGTGCTGTCGGAGCCTGGCCGAACGGCTGGGTATCCGCTTTGCCGATGCCGGGGACTGGGACATCCCTATGGCCTACGACGGCGTACACTTCACGGAGCAGGGCCACCGGGCCTTTGCCGCCGGACTTTTGGAGGCGCTCAAATGAGACGGAACGAGCGGTATAGTCTGCTCAGACGGATTCCGGTTGTTTGAGAAATACAAAGTGGTTTTCTGTAGATTGCTCCCTATCGAAACAATAGCCCAACTGGTCAAAGGCTCGAAGATCCTCCGGGTCTTTGATTTTACGTTCCGCCAGCCAGCGCACTATCTGACCTCGGGCCATCTTACACTGGGTGCCTTTCTCAACGACCTTGCCGCCCTTCCACTCACCAAAAGTGCAGGTGACAAAGCGGATGCCCTTGGGCAGATGGGGCTCCACCGCCCTGCTGTACTCCTTGGAGGCAAGATTCAATACCATGTCCGTTTCGACAGCCAACTGCCGGGCCAAGAGGTTGTCCCAGAACTGGTACAGGTCCCGGCAACCGTCTGCCGGCAACTTGGACTGCATCTCCAGCCGGTAGGGGGTCACACCATCGAAGGGCCGCAGAAGGCCATAAAATCCGGAGAGGATGCGCAGGTGCTCCCGGAGGTAGTCCAGGTGGGCCGCCTCCATTACGCCGGGGGCCATGTAGCGGTACTGGATGCCCTCGTAGGCGATGACAGCCGGAGTGAGGTGGCGGCGCAGGTCCATGTGGGCCAGCCGTTCCATGTTCAATTTGGCGATGGCGTCGTTGCATTTCCAAAGGCTCTGCAATTCCTCGGGAGACATGGCTTGCAGAGTCACTTTTAACCGCTCTGCCCGTTCCAGGAACTGGGGCAGACTGTCCACAGCAAAGCTGTCCATGTCCACGACCATTTTCTTGGCCGGGGCGATGATGATGCGCATGATCAGGGCCCTCCCTAAATAATGATCCCCCCGCAGTGGTCGATCTCGTGCTGGATAATTTGGGCCGTCCAGCCGGTGAAGGTCTTGAAGCGGGTTTGAAACCGCTCGTTTTGGTACTGCACCTTGATGGACTGCCAGCGCTTGGCCCGCCGGGTGCCGGTGAGGGAGGGACAGCCCTCCTCCGCCTCGTAGG
>CATNDJ010000018.1:30961-35621 GCA_950097265.1 uncultured Oscillibacter sp. | reverse complement strand
TCCGCGTCCTTCTGTCGCTTGTAGAGGGCGGCCTCGGCCTCCTGCTGCTGGCGGTAGCGCTCGGCGTCCGCCTTGGCGCGGATTTCCGCTTCCAGCTTCTGCTTCTGGACCTCGACCTCGTACTGCTTCAGCTCAGCCTCCCGCTGGGTCTTGGCGATTTCCGCGTTGACCGTGGCGGTTTCGATGCTCTTGCGCTGCTCCTGGCTCTGGATTTCATAGGCGGCGTCGGCCTCGGCCTTTTTGCCGTCGGCCAGGATTTTCAGCTCGGCCCGCTTAATGTCCAGTTCCGTCTGCTTCTGGGCGATCTGGGTGTCCGCCAAAACCCGGGCCTCGTTGGACTCCCGTTCCGCCTCCGCCTGGGCGATGGCGATGTCCCGGTCCGCCTGGGCCTTGGCTATGGCGGCGTTTTTCTTGATCAGGCTGGTGTTGTCCGCGCCCAGGTCCTTGATGAGCCCGTTTTCGTCCGTGACGTTTTGGATATTGCAGGACAGGATTTCAATGCCCAGCTTGTCCATGTCCTTGCTGGCCTTCTGCATGACCTGGTCGGAGAAGGAGTCCCGGTCCGTGTTGATCTCCTTGAGGGACAAGGTGCCGATGATCTCCCGCATATTGCCCTGGAGGGAGTCCTGGAGGTCCTTGGTAATTTCCTCCGGGCGCTTGTTCAGGAAGTTCTTGGCCGCCAGCTTGATGCCGTCCGCGTGGGGGGAGATGCGGACCTTTGCCACGGCGTCTACGTTGACGTTGATAAAGTCGCTGGTGGGGACAGACTGTTCGGTTTTGATGTCTACCGTCATCTGCCCCAGGTACAGCCGGTCCATACGCTCGAAGAAGGGAACGCGGATGCCGGCCCGGCCGATGAGCACCTTGCTCTCCTTCTTCAAGCCGGAGATGATGTACGCCTGATCGGGCGGGGCCTTGACGTAACCCGACAGCATGATGGCCAGGACCACCACGACGGCCAGGATGACGGGGAGCAGGGACAAAATGGTATCAAGCATGAGAACTCCTCCTTTCAAATATAACACATCTGCTCTTTATATGGAAACAAGCCGGAAGGGTGGCTTCCCGGCGACTTGGAATTTTCCTTAAAAATCTGCCCCCAGGTCTTCCGCCAGGTCCCCCCGCAGGGCGGCCAGGCGCTCCAAGGCGGTCACCTCCGCCTCCAGGTTCCGCCGGTCCCGCTCCCGCCGGGCCCGGCCTCCGCCGGAAATCACCTGGGACAGCACACCGGCGGCCCGCAGGCACAGGTCGGCCTTTTCCTCCGTGTCCCCGCCGCTCCGCTCCGCCCGGGCCAGCTCCTCCAGGGCCAGCTCCAGCGTCTGGAGGTAGTGGGTCTCCAGGCGGGCCCTGGCGGCTTCGTCCAGCTCGCTGTAGTTTTGGAGCACCAAGGCTTCCAGCTTTTCCAGGGCCGTCAGAACACGGCCCGTCCGGACCGGTTCTCCCGCCTGCCGGAGCCGCGCCTGAACCGCCCGGGCCCCGCCCCGCCTCCGGGCGGCGGAGCGCAGAAACCGCTCCATCACGGGCCGGAGCCCGTCCAAATCCCGGGAGACCTGGGCCAGCCGCCGCTCGTAGTCCGCAAAGATCCCGGCGTCCCCGCCGGACCACGACCGCATGGCGGGGACCAGGGCGCGCTCGATCTCCCGCACGTCGCCCGCAATGGCGGTGAGATCTCCCAGGTACTCGTCCAAAATCCTCTCGTCCTTCTCCTCCAGGGCGTTCCTGCCGGAAAACAGGGCGCGGACCGCGGCGGCCGTCCCGGCGGTCTTGTCCTTGAGCTCGTCTCCGCACAACAGCCGGATCCGCTCCATGGTCAGCCCCGTGAGAGACGAGGGAACCGCGATATGAATGGAGGTCAGCGACCGCCGGATTTCCCCGCACAGAGCCTCCAGCCGCTCCCGCTTCCACTCCAGGGAGGACGGCTCCTCCTCCCGGCGCTCCGGAAGGTCCAAGGGGCCGGAGGACCGCCGCGGAGACTCCGCCGTAACCTCGAAGGGGATGCGCTTTTCCCGGCCCACCTTGGTGGCAAAAATGGTAAAGGCAGTCGTCATGCTCATTCCCATCTCCTTGCAGGCCAGCTCCATGCTTTTCTTCACGCTTTCGTCCATGCGAAAGTTCACCATCACCTGGGCCATGAAAGTCACTCCCCTCAGTACAATTCTATTATAGCAGTTGTAAAGCAAAATGCAACATATTTCTTTACAAATCCTCAAAATTTTTTGGAGGGAACTGGAAGCGCCCGGGGAAAAACCGGCGGCCTCTCTCAAGAGGCCGCCAGTTCGCATGCTGTTCTCCGGGTCAATCCCCGGCCGGGGGCAGCAGGCCCTCGGCTTCCAGTGCCCGGGTCAGGTCCTCCCGGAACAGCTCGGAGCCGGGAGAGCAGTCGTTTTCCATCTGGGAAAACAGGTAGGTCCTCTCGTTGTTTTCGTCCAGTTGGAAGTACAGGTAGTCGCAGCCGGGGTAGCCGATCATGCACCAGCCGTCCTCCCCCATATAGGACCCGCCCGCCAGCATGACCCGGTCCGGCGTCGTGGTGTGGGTCTCGTAGCTGACGTTCCAGATTTCCACGCGGACGTCTCCCGCCGTCTCGTAATAAGGGCCTTCCAGGCCGGTGACGCGCCAGTCGTCCCAGACCACGTTCCCCTCTCCGGCGTTCCCCTCGTCGTAGCGCCCGGAACCGTCCCAGCCGTAGCTGTCCGCCACCAAGGCTTGGAACCGCGTGTCCGCAAACAGCGCCGCCTGCCGCACCACGTCCGCCGGAAGAGCCTCCAGGCCGTTGGCCAGGCGGTCCGTATAGCCGTTTTCATCCTTGTAAATCCGCAGGTTCTCCCCGTCGAAAAACAGCGTCCGGTACCCTGTGACCGTCCTGTCATAGCCGGGCAGGGGGAGCTCCACAGCCATGGAGAGGAACCGCCCCTCCGGATTCCAGGAGCCGGATTCCAAGTATCCGGCCTCGGGCCACGCGTCATGAATGAAAGCGTGTACGTCCGCCTCATAGAGGGTCCCGCCCCGCTGGAAGAAAAGCTGAGAGACGTTCCACCCGTCGGAGGCGGCTATTTCCGGCAGGCCGTCCCCGTCCAGGTCCGCCTCGGTGACGTTCCCCAGGGCCCGGAGGAGCAGGGAGGGCGCGCCGTCCTCCGCAAAGGTGTAGTAGTCGTTGATTTCCCCATAGGAGTTCCCGGCCAGCCGGCCGAAGTAGGAAACCCGGAGGCCGTAACAGCCGAAGAGGTACGCGAAGGGCTCCGCGCCGCCCTCCGCCGTCCATCCGGCGGACTGCTCGGCGGACACGGTCAAAAAGCAGTCCCGCTCCGTCTCCGAAACCGCCACGGCGGCACGCAGACTGCCGTCGGCGGAGCGGTAGACCTCCACGTCGAAGCCGTCGTCGCTGAACTCGTCCGGCTCAAAGCGGGTCCGGTAGAGGGACTCCGCCACATCACTACGGCGCTCTATCTGGACCTCCGGAGCCTTATAGGGCTCTGCGCCGTCCAGAGGAATCACCAGTTCCGGCTCCCAGGCCGGATAGACCGTGGGCGCGGGGGGCGGGTCATACCGCCAGTTGCTCAGGAAGTGATAGCCGCCGCCGTCCTGGGGCTCCAGGATCACGCAGGCGGGGCCAAACGTGACCACGTTCAACTCGCCGCTTCCGCTGCTGACCCTTGGGAAACCGCTGCCCTCGTAGTACAGGAGGACCTTGCCGTCCTTCCATTCTCCGGAGGTGAAGATGATTTCGCCGGGATAGTTCGTGTCGCTGTGGAAGTCATAATAGGCGTCGTATTCCTCCAGATATGTGAACCTGTCCAGGCACCATTGGTCCGTGTCCTCCAGCCCAAGGCCCAGATGCTCCCGCAAAACCGCGTCCATCCGGTCCCTGGGGCACTTGATAAGGTCCAGCATGGGGTCCTCGCCGTCATAGTCCTCCTCCACCACGGCCCGGCACTCCTCCTCCGTCACCTCCATGGGCTCCCCCGTGCCGTTGTAGAAGAGCTGGAAGAGGTCGATTTGCTTATAATCCTTCGGGGCCTCCGCCGCCAGGAAAAGGAACTGGTTGCGGATGTTGAAGTCCCCGCCGTTGAAGACCTCAGTGTTAAAGTACGTCAGCTCCTCTTCCGTCAGGGGGCCGTCCTCGTGTTTCTCCGGCCCCTCCGTTTTCGCGAAGGAACAGGCGCAGACCAGGACGGCCAGGACGGCGGACAGCGCCGCCGCCCACAGCCAGCGCTTCGGAGCCCGGGCGATGCGGCCCACCCGCTCCCGGAGGCTCCGCTTGTCCCCGGTCATGGTGGTGGCGCAGCGCAGCAGTTCCCCGGGGCCGGGCCTGGCGGTAACCAGGGCCAGCAGGGTGCCGCCGTAGGCCCGGCGCTCCCCGTCGCCCAGAAGCTTCAGCGTCCCCTCGTCACAGGCCAGCTCCGCGTCCCGGCGGCTGAGGACCGCCGCCAGCCACACCAGGGGATTCCACCAGTGGACCGCCAGGGCCGCGCACCGCAGAAGGGACCAGACGTGGTCCCCCTGGCGGTAATGGGTGGCTTCGTGGGCCAGCACGTGGCGGAGGGCCGCCGGGTCCGCCGCCGTCTCGGGGGTCACGTACACCGCCGGGCGGAACACGCCGAACAGGCAGGGGGACGGCAGCCCCGCCGCCCGGTAGACCGGCAGGGGGCAGTCCGCCTCC
>CATNDJ010000018.1:0-30951 GCA_950097265.1 uncultured Oscillibacter sp. | reverse complement strand
TGAAGGACCGCCCCGCCTCCAGGGGGACCCGGACCCGCCGCAGCCGCCGGGAAAAGCGGAGGTTGGAGACCAGGAAGGCCGCCGCCATCACCACCGAGCCCGCCGGCCAAAGCCCGCCCAGCAGGGCCGGGAGATCTATGGAGGCCCGGACCTCCGGGGCGGCGGCTTCTCCCGCCGCCGGGTCCGCCTGGACGGGCGGCGCGTCCTCCCCGCCGCCGGGAATGCGCTCCAGGTCCGCCGGAAGCCGCTGCTCGCCGGGAAGCGTTTGAACCGTGGTGACCTCCGGGAACACCCGGGGCGCTTCCACGGGGGCGGTGTAGAGCTGCCCCGGCAGCAGCAGCCGCACCAGCGCAGCCAACCACAGGGCATAGCGCAGCCGGGCGCTGATCCGCCGCCCGAAGGCCGCCCGGAGAGCCAGAACCACCAGAATCAAAAGGGAGGCCGTCAGCACCCAGTTCAGCAGCAGCCCGGTCATTGGCCCTCCCCCCTCTCCGCCTGGTCCAGGATGGCCCGGAGCTCTGCAATCTCCCCGGCGGATAGCTCCCGCCGCTGGGCCATGGCGCTCATCATCATCCCCACGCTCCCCCGGTAGACCCGGTCCAGAAAGCTCTGGGTCTCGGCCACCTCCGCCTCCTCCCGGTCCACCAGCGGAACGTAGGCCTTGCCCCGGCCCGCCTGCTCGCAGCGAATCAGGCCCTTGGCCTCCATGCGGTGGAGCGTCGTGATGGTGGTGCTCCTGTGCCAGCCCACCGTCCGCTCCAGCTCGCCGGATATCTGCATCACCGTGCGGGGACTGCTCTCCCACAGGCAGTTCAGGACATTCCATTCGCTGGGAGCCAGCTTGATGTGTTCCATGCTCCGCCTCCTTGTCTACATTGTAGACTTAGTATAGCACAGGTAGTCTACAATGTCAACAAAAATTACCGTCCTCCGGAGGGCCGGCGGAAATTGCTTGCAATTCTCCCAAAGGCTTGCTATACTGTATGATACCGTACGACGGCGAACCGAGTATGTGAAACGAGCGCGACAACCGCCCAGCCGGCGCGGTTGCTGCGCTCTTCCCCTGCGCCCCGTTCCCCCAAAAACAGCCAAAGGAGAATGGAACCATGGAGACGAGACCTTATGTGCCCTGGGACCTGATGGACCGCTTTTTGACCGACGCTTTCAAGGGCTGCGGCGTTCCCGAGGAGGACGCGAAAATTTGCGCAGACGTCCTGCTGGAGTCCGACCGCCGGGGCATCGAAAGCCACGGCTGCAACCGCTTCAAGCCCATCTACATTGACCGCATTGTCAACGGGACCCTGCTCCCGGAGACCAAGCTGGACATTCTGAAGGACACCCCCACCACGGTGGTAATGGACGCCAACAACGGCCTGGGCATGGTGGCCAGCTACCGCATGATGGAAATGCTGATTGAAAAGGCCGCCAAATACGGCATGGCCGGCGGAGCCATCCGCAACTCCACCCACTACGGCATCGCGGGCTACTGGACCTCCATGGCGGAAAAAGCGGGCATGATCGGCATCACCGGCACCAACGCCCGGCCCTCCGTGGCTCCCACCTGGGGCGTGGAGCCCATGATGGGCACCAACCCCCTGACCTTCACCATGCCCACGGACGAGGCGTTCCCCTTTAACTTTGACTGCGCCACCTCCATCGTGCAAAACGGCAAAATCGAGTTCTACGCCCGGGAGGGCAAGCCCACTCCGGAGGGGCTTGTGGTCACCAGGGACGGCGGCTCCATGAGCGACTCGGCCCAAATCCTCCGGGAGATGCGGGAGGGAAACTGCGCTCTGCTTTCCATCGGCGGCCCGGGGGAGGATACCGGCGGCTATAAGGGCTACGGCTTCACCACCATCGTGGAAATCCTCTCCTCCGCCCTGGCCGGGGGGCCCTTCATGAAGGAACTCAGCGGCAAGAACCCCGACGGCAGCAACAGAATGTACCGCCTGGGCCACTTCTTCTTCGTCGTCAATCCCGCCTTCTTCATGGGCCTGGACGTCTTTGAGAAAACCGCCGGGGACATCTGCCGGGGGCTCCGGGCCTCGGAAAAGGCCCCCGGGGCGGAGCGCATCTACACCGCCGGGGAGAAGGAATGGCTGGCCTGGCAGGAGCGCAGGGACAAGGGCGTGCCTGTGGGTGAAAGCGTCCAAAAGGAACTCGTCGAGGTCCGGGACCGCCTGGGCCTTCCCTACCGCTTCCCCTTCGAGGAACAGAACTGATTAAAGG
The DNA here is from genome assembly GCA_950097265.1 of uncultured Oscillibacter sp. Classification (GTDB taxonomy): domain Bacteria; phylum Bacillota; class Clostridia; order Oscillospirales; family Oscillospiraceae; genus Oscillibacter. The sequence goes on along the minus strand of CATNDJ010000018.1, from coordinate 28,722 downwards.
AGGAACCGCATCATGGATTACGCAAAGGAATCCCTCCGGCTCCACAGCGAGTGGAGGGGCAAAATCGAGGTCGTGGCCACCGTCCCCGTGGAGACCAAGGACGACCTGTCCCTGGCCTACACCCCCGGCGTGGCCCAGCCCTGCCTGGAGATTCAGAAGAACCCTGCCAAGAGCTACGAGCTCACCCGGCGGCACAACCTCTGCGCCGTCATCACCGACGGCTCCGCCGTCCTGGGGCTGGGGGACATCGGCCCCGAGGCGGGCATGCCCGTCATGGAGGGCAAGTGCGTTCTCTTCAAAGCCTTCGGCGGCGTGGACGCTTTCCCTCTCTGCGTGAAGACCCACGACGTGGATGAATTTGTCAACGCCGTCTACCTGATGTCCGGTTCCTTCGGCGGGATCAACCTGGAGGACATCGCCGCCCCCCGGTGCTTTGAAATCGAGCGGAAGCTGAAGGAAAAGTGCGACATCCCCATCTTCCACGACGACCAGCACGGCACGGCCATCATCACCCTGGCGGGCCTGACCAACGCCCTGAAGGTCGTGGGGAAGAAAAAGGAGGACGTGAAGGTGGTCACCTCCGGCGCGGGGGCCGCCGCCGTCTCCATCGTGAAGCTGCTGCTGTCCGCGGGTTTCCAAAACGTCACCATGTGCGACCGGAAAGGCGCCATCTACCAGGGCCGGGAGGGCCTGAACTGGATCAAGGAGGAGATGGCCCGGGTGACGAACCTGGAGAAACGGGCCGGGACCCTGGCGGACGCTCTCGTGGGAGCGGACGTGTTCATCGGCGTCTCCGCCCCGGGGACGGTCACCACGGACATGGTGAAAACCATGAACAAGGACGCCATTGTCTTCGCCTGCGCCAACCCCACGCCGGAGATTTTCCCCGGCGAGGCCAAGGCCGGCGGAGCGGCGGTGGTCTCCACCGGCCGGAGCGACTACCCCAACCAGATCAACAACGTGCTGGCCTTCCCCGGCGTGTTCCGGGGGACCTTCGACGTGCGGGCCAGCGATATCAACGAGGAGATGAAAATGGCCGCCGCCGAAGCCCTGGCGGGCCTCATCTCCGATGAAGAGCTCTCCGCCGACTATATTATCCCCAAGGCCTTCGACAAGCGGGTGGGCCCCGCCGTGGCCAAAGCCGTGGCCGAGGCCGCCCGGAGATCCGGCGTGGCCCGGATTTGAGCATGCTGGACCTTTCAAAGAAAAAGCTCTTCCTCCTGGACATGGACGGCACCCTCTACCTGGGGGACCGGCTCTTTGACGGGACGCGGGACTTTCTCCGCCGGGTGCGGGAAACGGGGGGCCGGTATCTCTTCGCCACCAACAACTCCTCCCGAAGCGCGGCGGCCTATGTAGAGCGCCTCCGGGGCCTGGGCATCCAGGCGGAAACCGAGGATTTTCTCACCTCCACCGACGCCCTCGTCTGGTATCTCCGGGGGCGGTACGACGAGGCTCTGATTTACGCTTTCGGCACCCGGACCTTCCGCCGGCAGCTCGAAGAGGCGGGCTTCCGGATTACAGACAGACTGGAGGAAGGCATTTCCCTGCTGGTCTGCGGCTTCGACACGGAGCTGACCTTTCAGAAGCTGGAGGACGCCTGCGTCCTGCTGGGGGACCCGGGGGTGGACTTCATCGCCACCAATCCCGACTGGGTGTGCCCCACGGCCTGGGGCTTCGTGCCGGACTGCGGCTCGGTGTGCGAGATGCTCTTCCGGGCCACGGGCCGGAGGCCCAAGGTTGTGGGCAAGCCGGAGCCGGAGATGGCGCTGCTTGCCATGAAGCGCTGGGGCTTTTCCAGGGAGGAGACCGTGCTGATAGGCGACCGGATTTACACCGATATCGCCTGCGGCGTCCGGGCGGGAATCGACACCGCCTTCGTCCTCTCGGGAGAGGGCGTGCCGGAGGACGTCGAAAAATACGGCGTCCAGCCCTCGGAAACCTACCGGGATATCCGGGAAATTTTAGAGAAGCTGGGCTGAAAGAACCCCCGCCCGGAGGACGTATCCTCCGGGCGGGGGTTTTCCTGTTCAGCGGTGCGCTTTGGAAAGAGCCTCAGCCCTCCTCCGCCATCCTCTTGTAGCGGGCGCAGCGGGCTTTCACGTCTTCCACGGCCTTCTCATAGAGGGCGTCGGCCTTGCCGGGGAAGTTGTTCTTCAGGGAGGCGAAGCGGTTCTCCCCCATCAGGAAGGGCAGCAGCTTCTCGGTATCCGGCTCGGCGGAATCCAGCTGGAAGGGGTTCTTCCCCTCCGCCTTCCGGCGGGGATCATAGCGGTAGAGCTGCCAGTAGCCGCACTCCACGGCCTTTTTCATCTCGTCCTGAGAGCAGCCCATGCCCTTTTTGATGTGCTGTTCCAGGCAGGGGCAGTAGCAGATGACGATGGAGGGGCCGTCGTACTCCTCGGCCTCCCGCAGGGCCTTGAGGGTCTGAGCCTGGTCCGCGCCCATGGCCACCTGAGCCACGTACACGTAGCCGTAGTTCATCAAAATGGCTCCCAGGTCCTTCTTGGCGATCTGCTTGCCGCCGGCGGCGAATTTCGCAACAGCCGACGTGGGCGTGGCCTTGGAAGACTGGCCGCCGGTGTTGGAGTAGACCTCGGTGTCCAGCACCAGCAGGTTTACGTTCCGGTTCTGAGCCATGACGTGGTCGATGCCGCCGAAGCCGATGTCATAGGCCCAGCCGTCTCCGCCGATGGCCCAGACGGACTTCTTAGCCAGGAACTCCTTGTTCTCCAGGATGTAGCGGACCTCCGGCGTCTGCTCCGCGGCCTCCAGGGCGGCGACAAGGGCGTCGGTGAGGGCCCGGGACTTCTGGGAGTCCTCCCAGCCCTCAAGATACGCGCTCACGGCCTCCGGGGCCACGCCGGCTTCCTTCAGGGCCTCCAGGCGGATCAGCAGTTCCCTGCGGATGGCGTCCTGGGCGTGGAAGAAGCCGTAGGCGAACTCGGCGTTGTCCTCAAACAGGGAGTGCTCCCAGGCGGGGCCTCTCCCCTGCTCGTCCCGGCAGTAGGGCAGGATGGGCGCGCCGCCGCTGATGGCGGAGGAGCAGCCCGCTGCGTTGCCCGCGTACATCCGCTCGCCCACCATCTGGCTGAGGAGCTTGATGTAGGTGGTCTCGGCGCAGCCCGCGCAGGCGGAGGAGAACTGGAAGTAGGGCTTCGCGAACTGGATGTTTTTCACACTCTTGGTGCTGATAACCTCGGGCTTGAGGTATTTTTCGTTCATGGCCACCTGGTCGAACAGGGCCTGCTCCGGTTTCATCTCCTCGAAGGAGGTCATGACCAGGGCGTCGGCGCTCTTCTCGCTGGCGTTGGCGGGGCAGGCCGTCAGGCACACGCCGCAGCCCAGGCAGTCATAGGGGCTCACCTGCATCCGGAAGGAGTAGGCGGGAGCGTCCTTCCCCAGGCCCTTGGCAGGCACGGTGGCGAAGGCGGCAGGAACCTCGGCCTTTTCGGCCTCCGTCAGCAGTACCGGGCGGATGGCCGCGTGGGGGCAGGCCATGGCGCAGCGGTTGCACTGGATGCAGCTCTCGGCGTTCCACTGGGGCACCTTCACCGCCACGCCCCGCTTGGAGTAGGCGGAGGTGCCGTTCTCCCAGGTGCCGGACAGCACGCCGTGCTTCTTGAACACGGACACCGGCAGCTTGTCGCCCTGCTGGCGGTCCATGGGCAGAACGATTTCCTTGACGAAGTCGCTGGCCTGAATCTCCGGCGCAGGCGCGTCGGCGGCGCCGGCCCAGGCTTCGGGGATTTCCACCTTGACCGCGGCGCCGACGCCCATGTCTACCGCCGCGTTGTTCATGTCCACGATTTTCTGCCCGGCCTTTTTGAAGTAGGAGTTGTAGTTGTTTTTCTTCATGTCCTCCACGGCCATGTCCAGAGGGATGACATTGGTCAGGGCGAAGAACGCGGCCTGCAAGATGCTGTTGGTCCGGTTGGCCCCCAGGCCCACCTCCACCGCCAGCTTGGCGGCGTCAATGATGTAGAACCGGGCGTGCTTTTTCGCCAGGTCCCGCTTCATCTTGCCGGGCAGGCGCTCCTCCAGCTCTCCGGCGCTCCAGGGGCAGTTCAGGAGGTAAATGCCGCCCTCCTTCAGGTCCTCGGTGGTGTCGTATTTATGGATGTACGTGGGGGCATGCACCGCCACGAAGTCCGCGGAGCTCACCAGATACGTGGAGCGGATGGGCTCGTCGCCGAAGCGCAGGTGGCTCTGGGTCAGGCCGCCGGACTTCATGGTGTCGTAGGAGAAATAGGCCTGGGCGTATTTCCCGGCGATGAGGCCGATGGTGGAAATGGCGTTTTTGTTGGCTCCTACGGTGCCGTCGCCGCCCAGGCCCCACAGCTTGCAGGAGACCTGCCCGGGATGGGGCAGCTCGATTTCCGTGTAGTCCAGAGAGGTGTGGGTCACGTCATCGATGATTCCGATGGTGAAATTGTTTTTCGGTGCGTCTTGTTTCAGGTTGTCATAGACGGCGATGAACTGGCCCGGGGTGGTGTCCTTGGAAGAGAGGCCGTAGCGGCCGCCCACCACCTGGATGTTTCCCCGGCCCGCCTGGGCCAGGGCGGTGACCACGTCCAGATACAGGGGCTCGCCCACGGAGCCGGGCTCCTTGGAGCGGTCCAGCACGGCGATTTTCTTCACCGTGGCGGGCAGCGCCGCGGCGAAGTGCTTCACGGAGAAGGGGCGGTACAGGTGCACCTGGAGCAGGCCCACCTTCCGGCCCTGCTGGTTCAGGTATTCCACGGTCTCCTTCACCGCCTCGGAGGCGGAGCACATCACCACGATGACCTCTTCCGCGTCCGGCGCGCCGTAGTAGTTGAAGAGCTGGTAGTTCCGGCCCGTCAGCTTGTTGATTTCGTCCATGTAGCGCTGGACGGTGTCCGGCAGGGCGGCGGTGATTTCGTTCACACCCTCCTTGCACTGGAAGTACACGTCCGGGTTCACGTTATTGCCCCGGTTGGTGGGGTGCTCCGGGTTCAGGCACTGGCGGCGGAACGCCTGAAGAGCCTCCCAGTCCACCAGGCCCCGGAGGTCCTCATAGTCCAGGGCCTCGATGCGCTGCATCTCGTGGGAGGTGCGGAAGCCGTCGAAGCAGTGCATGAAAGCGTACCGGGAGTGGATGGCGCTGAGGTGGGCCACCGCGCCCAGGTCCATGGCCTCCTGAGGAGAGGAGGACATCAGCATGCCGTAGCCCGTGGTGCGGCAGGTCATGAAGTCCGTGTGGTCGCCGAAGATGGAGTGGTGGTTGCTGGTCACCACCCGGGAGGCGATGTGCATGACGTTGGGCAGGAACTGGCCCCCCATGGCGTACATGGCGGGGATCATCAGCATCAGGCCCTGGGAGGAGGTAAAGGTGGTGGTCAGGGCGCCCGCCTGGGCCGCGCCGTGGCAGGTGCCCGCCGCGCCGGCCTCGGACTGCATCTGAATCACGTCCACCGTGGACCCGAAGAGGTTCTTCCGCCCCTTGGCGGACCACTCGTCCACCTTCTCCGCCATGGGAGAGGAGGGCGTGATGGGATAGATGGCCGCCACCTCCGTGAAGGCGTAGGCTACATGTGCGGCGGCAGTGTTGCCGTCCATGACAACGTATTTTTTGTTCATATCGGAAGCGCTCCTTATTTACACGATTTACACGTAATTGCAGACCCGGGCGATGGCCATTTCCGTAAAGCCCAGGGCCTCCGCCTTGGTCTGGCGGCCGCAGGCCACCTGGCGGACCAGCTCATAGAGCTCGCCGCCCAGCTCCTCCAGGGTCTTCTGCCCATAGATCAGGGGAGAGGCGTCCAGGTCGATGTTGTCTTCCATCTTGGCGAAGGTAAGCTTGTTCCCCGTGATTTTGATGACGGGGACGATGGGATTTCCCGTGGGGGAACCCCGGCCGCTGGAGAAGACCACCACCTGGGCTCCGCCCGCCGCCATGGCGGCCACGGAGGAGGGGTCGTTGCCCGGGGTGTCCATGATGACCAGGCCGCCCTTGGGCGTCACCTGCTTGGCGTAGTCGTACACCGCCGTGACGGGGCTGTGGCCCCCCTTGTGGATGCAGCCCAGGGACTTCTCCTCCAGGGTGGTGATGCCCCCGGCCTTGTTGCCGGGAGAGGGATTGCCCTCTCGGACCTCCTCGCCTACCAGCCGCAGGGCCTTCTCATAGCGGCGGACAATCTCCAGGATGCGGTCGTGAACCTCGGGAGAGACGGCGCGCTTTGCCAGGATGTGCTCCGCGCCGATAAACTCGGTGGTCTCGCTGAGGATGGAGCAGCCCCCGTCCTTCACCAGCCGGTCGCTGAGCTCGCCGATAACGGGGTTGGCCGCCAGGCCGCTGGTGGGGTCGCTGCCGCCGCACTCGGTGCCCAGAATCAGCTCCGACATGGGGAACTCCTTCTTCTGAAGCATAGCCGCCTCCGCCGCCATTTCCTTGGCGTAGCGCACGGCGACATCCACCGCCTTCAGGGTGCCGCCCACTTCCTGAATGACGACCTGTTTCAGGGGCTTGTTGGTCCGCTCCTGGATGGCCTTCACCACCAGGTCCATCTGGCAGTTCTCGCAGCCCAGGGAAACCACCACGGTGCCGTAGACGTTGGGGTTGGCGGCGTAGCCCGCCATAACGTCCATGGTCAGCTGCTGGTCCGACTCCACCTGGGAGCAGCCCTGCTGGTTGTGGAAGGTTACCGCGCCGTTGACCTGCTGGGCAACGATGCGGGTGGTGTCGGAGGCGCAGACGCTGGCGGGCAGAATCAGCACGTAGTTGCGGACGCCCACCCGGCCGTCCGGCCGCTCATATCCAAAGAAAGTCATTTGATTCCCTCCTCAAACGTTGGTAGAGTGGCTCTCCACATTATGTACGTGGACGTGCTGCCCGGCCTGGATGGCCGTGACTGCGGAGCCGATGTGCTGGCCGTATTTCACCACGGGCTCCCCCTGGGGGATGTCCCGGCAGGCCAGCTTGTGGTAAATGGTGATGTCCTCCAGGGCGGTGAGGCTGCGGGTCTCTCCGCCGCAGTCGTATTCCACCGGGCTGCCCTTTTCGATGGGCTCGATGGCCACCACTACGTTGTCGGCAGGGTCGATGAGCATGGCGTTCAGCATATGGTTTCACTCCTTACCTGCGGCCTGAGAGCCGCAAAATCATGACGAAATAGGGAAGCTGTTACAGCGGGATCACCAGGGCGCCGATGAGCGCCAGCAGGAAAATAAACACGGAGGAGATGAAGGAACCCAGCGTATAGGTCTTCAGTCCGCCGGTAACCGTAAGGCCGGACATATTGGTCGCCACCCAGAAGCCGGAGTCGTTCACGTGGCCGATGGAGTTGCCGCCGGAGAGGCAGGCCAGGGCCAGCCACACCGGATGGCAGGCAATGGCCGGAGCCACGGTGGCCATGATGGTCATGGAGGTCATGCCCGCCACGGTGCCGGAACCCTGGGCCACGCGGAAGATCATGCCGATGAGGTAGCACAGGAACATGGCCGGCAGCACGGAGCTGGTGCCCGTGCTGAGCAGGGAGACGATGGAGTCCCCGATGCCCGTGGCGGCGATGACGGAGGAGAAGCTGCCGCCCGCGCCGGTAATCAGCAGGACCACGCCGGCGCTCTTCAGAGCCTCGCCGGCGGACTTCTCAAAGTTCTCCCGGCCGATGAACTTGAGGCTGACCAGGTACGCGCCCAGGGTGCCCAGCAGCATGGCGATGACCTTCTCGCCCAGGAAACGGCAGATCACGGGGGACTCCTCAAAGAGGGCCGTTCCCACGGTGCCCGCCAGGATGCAGACGATGGGGATGATGATGGGCAGCAGGCTCATGGCGAAGGAGGGCCGGGGCCGGTCGGCGGCGGCGTCTTTCTTGGCGGACTCCAGCAGCTCCGTGACAACGTTGGAGCTGTGGTTGACGTCCTTTTCCTCGTTCCAGATGCCCCGGTCATGGATTTTGATGAACACAAAGTCGCTGAGCAGCACCGTAATCAGGCCCACCACCAGGCCCACGCCCATCATGATCCCCAGGTCGAAGCCGAAGATGTCGGCCGCCGCCAGAGGGTTCGGCGTGGGAGGCACGACGCAGTGGGCGGTGGTGGCGCCGATGGTCAGGCAGCCGGTGACATAGCACATTTTTTTGCTGATTTTGGCCGCGATGGTGATGCCGATGGGAATCAAAATCACGAAGGTCACGTCAAAGAACACGGGGATGGACAGCACGAAGCCCGCCAGGGAGATGGCCCACATGGCCCGCTTCTCCGGAAAGGCGGAGACGATCTTGTCGGCAATGACCCCGGCGGCCCCGCTGTCGTTCAGCAGCTGGCCCAGGATCACGCCAAAGCCGATGGGCAGGCCGATGCCGGTCATCATATTTCCGAAGCCGGAGGAAATCGTGGACACGGTGTCCATCAGGCCCAGGCCGCCCATACCTCCCATGTACAGGCAGGCCAGCACCATTCCGATGGAGGCGTTGAGCTTCAAAACGATGATGCATACCAGGATAATTGCGATGGCGATTGCCAAATGCAGGATCAGCATTGCCGGTGAAATCATAAATTCCCTCTCCTTTCAAACTACACGCGTGCGCTGAAATATACCTGAAACGGCCCGTCTCTCAGAAAAGGTTCCCCTCCTCGTCGAAGGGCAGGTCGTAGAGGTCCGTGAGAATCTCAATGTTCGGGTTGGCTTTCGCCTGGGGCAGCAGCCCCTCGGAGATTTCCACCTCTCCGATATGGGCGGTATTGGGAATGCGGATCATTTTCATATGGTCATGGTCCTCCGCCTCGGGGCAGCACATCAGAGCCAGCTGCAGGGCCTCCCGGTCGTTGTCCATGATCATGGGGATCTTCATCAAGTGCAAAAACGTATTGGTCACGCCGGTGGGATAGGTCATCTCCAGCTTCATCCGGTTCACCAGCCGCCGGGTGGTCGCGTCCGCCAGGCCGATGCCCTGGGCGTTGCCGTGGGTTTCGTCGGTGATGTCCAGGACAACCACCTTTTCCGCGTCGATGCCGCCGGAGCAGTACTGGGGCAGGACGAAGCGGCCGGAGATGTTGGGGTCCATGCCGTCGCCGGAGATGTTCTTCCCGATTTTGTCCACCACCAGCACATCGCACTCGTCGAAGAGCAGGTGGGCGATGGTCTTGTAGGAGATTTCCTTCAGCTTGGGCTCCTCGTCGATGATTTCCTGAGGCGTAAGGCCCTTGATGAGATAGGTGTCGTCATAGGCGTTTTCGATGACGGCGATGCCCCCCAGCACGGGGCAGTTTTCCAGGATGGTCCGGCCGTACTCCTCCACCAGCTCGTGCATGATGGCGGGGCTCTGGTGGTGGATGGACTCCGCCCCCTTCTGCTTGCCCAGGCCGATGGCCATCATCTTCATCAGGCCGCTCTCGTAGGGCCCCCGGAAGGAGGTGTGGGGCTTGATGCGGTTAAAGAGCAGGATGCCGTCGGCCTCGGAGGCGTTTTTGTCGATGAAAACCGGCTGCTTGCGCACGCCGGAAAGGCCGATCTGCACCGTCTCCATTGAGCTCTTGACGGGGCAGCCCATGGCCTCCTCCGTGATGCCGTAATCCTTGAGAATCTGGGTCTGCCCTTCGGCGGTAGCTCCGCCGTGGCTGCCCATGGCGGCGACGATGTAGGGTTCCGCCCCCTTGGACTTGACGAAATCCACCATGGCTCGGGCCATCAGGGCGTTGTTGGTCATTCCCCGGCTGCCGCAGGTGACGGCAATTTTCATCCCGGGCTTGATTTTCCCGCCCAGGTCCTCCCGGTCCAGCTCCTTCTGGACGGTGGAGGCGATGTCCTCCACGGGGATGTGGCTCCGGTCAAAGTTCTGCCGGATGCGGACCATTTTCGGAATGGGTTGATGTTTGATGAGATCGGTAATGGTTTCCATGGAAAGACTCCTCTCAAAGGTGTTTGAGCTTCACCCGCCGAAGGCCCGGGCCAGCAGCAGGCACAGATGGGGGAAAATCGCGGTGGCAATCAGCAGCCGGTAGACCTGTACCAAAATCAGGCGGGGACTGCTGACGCCTATATCCGCGGAAATCAGCGCCATGTCGCCCGCTCCGGCGGGCGTGAGCATCAGCATTCCCTCCCGCAAGGGCACCTGAAAACGCCTCTCCATCCATTTTCCGAAGAGATAGGCGTTGGCCAGCAGGACCGCGATGGTAATGACGGCGGCGGAAAAAACCGTCGCCGGATTCCCAAACTTGGCGGGATCCAGAAGTCCCCCTATGTAGGCGCCGGAGACGACCTGCGCCGCCTGCCGGAGCCAGGAGGGAAAGGGAATGGAAAAGCCGGAGAGGTTCAGCGCGAAGGTGATGAACAGGGGAAACAGAATGGAGGCGGCGGGCACTCCCAGCCGGTTCCCCAGCCAGGCTCCGGCAGAGGAAACCGCCAGCGCCGCAAGCAGCCGGGCCGCGCCCCGGCGGTCCGGCTTTCCGCCCTTCCGGGCGGCGGTCGCCGCCGCCTCCTCCGGCATCGGGGGCGTGATGCGCTGCACCACGGAGGGAAACACCGCCACGCCCACCACCAGCCGGCAGAAGTGAACCAAAAGCACCTTGGACGCGTCCGCGCCGAAGTCCACGGCGATCAGCGTCACGTCGGAAATGCCCCCGGGGACCGCGCACACCAGGCAGCTCAGCAGATCGGAATACCCGGCGAAAAACAGCAGCGCACCGATGACCACATTGACCAGCAGCAGCGAGCAGGTAATCATTGCCACCGGCTTATAGAAGGTCTTCAGCTGCCGGAAATCGTCCCGGCCCGCGGAACAGCCGATGAACACCCCCGCCACCACCTGGGCGATGTGCTTGGAAACCGGCGGCACCCCGCCGGAGTGAAATCCGGCGGTCAGCACCGCTGAGGCGATCACCGCTCCGATGAGCATTCCCGCCGGAACGCGCCTTCGGTACAGGAAAAAGCCCGCGGCGGCGCAGAGCGCCAACGTAAAAAGCGTGTCGAGCATGCAAGTCTCCCTTATTTATTTGGAACGGTTCATTTCCTCCTGCCGCTTGCTCATCCGCCAAAGGGTGGTCCGGCTGACGCCCAGTTCCCTGGCAATCTCCTGCTTGGTCTTGCCCGGGAGCGGGGGCGAGAAGGCGGGCGGCGGCGGGGCGGCGGGAAGGTCGCGGAAAGCGCCGGAGGGCACGCTGGAAAAGCTGTGGAGCTCGTTGAGGTCCTCCACCGTCACGTCTTCCGCGTCGGACAGGACCACCAGCCGCTCGCAGATGTTCCGGAGCTCCCGGACGTTGCCGGGCCAGGCATAGCCGCGCAGGAGCTCCTGGGCCTCCACAGTAAGCTGGGGGACCGGCTTGCCTAAGCCCGCTGCCAGGATGCGGAGCTGGCCTTCCATCAGGGGGATCACGTCGTCGGGCCGTTCCCGCAGGGGCGGAATCGAAATTTCCAGGGCGTTGAGCCGGTAGAGGAGGTCGCTCCGGAATTTTCCCAGGGCGATCTGCTCCCGGATGTTGACGTTGGTGGCGGCGATGACCCGCACGTCGATGGGGATGACCGACGCGCTTCCGATGCGGCGGATCTCCTTTTCCTGGAGGACCCGCAGCAGCTTCGCCTGGAGGGCCACGGGAATCTCCCCGATTTCGTCCAGGAAGATGGTCCCCCGGTGGGCCAGCTCAAAGAGGCCCATCCGCCCCTCCCGGGACGCGCCGGAGAAGGAGCCGGGCTCGTAGCCGAACAGCTCGCTTTCCAGGAGGTTTTCCGGCAGCGTGGCGCAGTTGATGGCCACAAAGGGCTGGGCCATCCGCCCGCTGGCGGAGTGGATGCTGTGAGCGAAGAGCTCCTTGCCCGTTCCGGTCTCCCCGGTGATGAGCACGTCGGAGTCGGCCCTGCTGAATTTCTTGGCAATCTCCACCTTTTTCCGCATCTCCGGGTTCACCGCGATGATGCTTCGGAAGGTGTACTTGGCGGTTGGGCCCTTGCGGACCAGGCTCTTGCGGATCTGGTGTTCCTCCTGGAGGATTTTGGAGGCGGCGCTGGTGGTAATCAGCGTGCCCACGCCGGAGTCCTCGCCGGAGATGAGCTTGTAGCGGACGTAGTACTGCTGGTTTCCGATGGTCACCAGCTTCTCCTCGCCGTCCCGGCAGGGGGCGTCCCGGCTGCCAATGTAGGTCAGCCCTGCGCCCAGCCGCTGAATCGAACCGCCCCGCCAGTCGGAGATAAAGGCCAGTCCGTAGAGCTGATACGCCTGGTCGTTGGCCTCCAGGATGCGGCCGGCCTCGTCCACCGCCAGCACTGCGTCGTCGCTGTTGTCCAGGATTGTGCGGATGATATTGGTTTTTGTCCGCTCGGTGTTGATGAGCCGGGCGGCGTTCAGGGCCTCCTGCACGGCCCGCTCCAGGGTGGCGGGCCGGATGTGAATGTAGGTGCAGGGGAAGCCCTGCTCCCGGCAGATGTTGCTGACGGTGCCTCCGCTGACGATGGCATCCATGCCGTCCCGGCGGCAGGCGTCCACCGCCTCGTAGGCGGTCTGTTCATCTACCACGTCGTAAAGCCTCAGCTCCGCCCGGCAGAGCTCACTGAGCCCCGGAAGCACGGCCTCTAGCCCGTCGTGATGGATGCAAAGGCCGATTTTCCCCGGGTGGTAGGACTCCCGGCACTCCAGAAGGGCGGCCAGGATGTCCGTCCCGTCGAAGCCCAGGTGCGTAATGTGCTTGCCGGGATACCGGCTGCAGAGCATCCGGTAGGTGATGCCCCGGGCGATGATGACGTCGTAGTGGTTCAGGTGATTTAAAATTTCAGGGCTTCCAAAATGGTGGATGGCGTCGATGCGCACCTCGTCGGTCTGTAGTTTCCGCAGCAGGTCTCCGATATAGCCCAGCTGGTCCGGGGAGGGCGCAAATACAATGACGTTGACCATAGCACTTCCCTTTCTTCACAAGGCGCAGGAGCTCCGCCGCGTCCAACGGGTCCAGGCGGGCCTGAAAACAGGCCCGCCTGAGAAGAGACTCAGCTGATGCCGTTCTCCGCCATGTAATCGGCTTCGTATTGGGTGACGTAGGTGGTGGCGGCCGCAGTATCCATGTACTGGTCCAGGAGCTGGTTGAGCTCCAGGTACTCCTTGTGCCACGCCTCGGTCCCGGCGACCTTGCCCAAGGCGTCGGACCAGAAGGCCACGGCAGCGTCGCTCATGGAAGCGGGAGCGGCCACGCCGCGCCACACGGGAACCTCCACGTTCTCATAGTCGCCGATCTCGGAGAGGGTGGGAGCGTCGGCCAGGTTGCCGCCGTAGCGCTCGGTGGACAGGGCCAGGACCGGGGTCAGGTCGCCGGACTCCACGTACTGGGAGGAGGCGGCGGGCTTGGAGATGACGAAGTCCACGTTGCCGCCCAGGGCCGCCGTGATGGCGTCTCCGGTGGAGTCGTAGGTGATGTAGCTCATCTGGGCGTCGGTCAGGCCCACCTCGGCCAGGAGCTTGTTGTAGGTGGTGATATCGTCTCCCTTGGAGCCGCCGATGACTACAAAGGTCCCGTTTTTCGCGGCCTCAATGGCGGCGGCGAAGTCGGTCTGGTCCCCGCCGGCCTTGGCATAGTCGGTCTTGGAGTCGGAGCCGGGGCAGGAGAACAGCAGCTGCTTATCCACCGCCATGATGGCAAGGATCCGGAAGTTGGCGGCCCGGTTCTTGGTGTTCTGAACCATGGGCATCAGGTCGCCCGAGTTGAAAGTCAGCAGGTTGTAGTCCGCGTCGCCGGCCTTCATGGTGGCAATTTTGTTCCGGCCGATTTCGCCTGCGCCGTCGGTCTCATTGGACACCACGATGGTCTGGCCGTTTACCATTCCCTCGTTGGTCATGATTTCGCTGATTTTGCGGGAGAAGATGTCGGAGCCGCCGCCGGCGGAAGAAGTGCAGGTCCAGGTAACGGTCTTGCTGGGGGTAAAGGTGCCGTCTCCGCCGCCGGAGTTTCCGCCGCCGGAGCCGCCGCCGGAGTTTCCGCCGCCGGAGCCGCCGCCGGAGTTTCCGCCGCCGGAGCCGCCGCCGCAGGCGGCCAGGGTCAGGAGCATCAGGATCGCAAGAGTCAGAGCCATCAGTTTTTTCATAGCAGGTAGTCTCCTTCTTTTCAATTATATTTCCATTGGAATTGGAAATCGAACGAATGGGGGGCGTTATACCGGGGTTTTCGCTTTCGCGCCCAGCTTTTTGCGGACGGCCTTCACCGTCGGGGTCAGGACCAGCACCAGGAACACCGCCAGCAGCACCAGCTTCAGCGGGGAGTCCGCGAAGATGCCCAGGCTGCCCCGGGAGGCGATGAACGCCTTGCGCATGTTCTCCTCCAGCATGGGGGCCAGCACGAAAGCCAGCAGCATGGGAGCCGTGGGGAAGCCGTTCTTGTCCAGCAGGTAGCCCACGATGCCGGAGACAAACATGACGATGACGCCGTACATGGAGTTGGAGGTGGAGAACGCGCCCACGATGCACACGCAGGTGATGATGGGAATCATGTATTTCACGGGGACGCTGAGAATTTTAATCAGGAACGGAATCACCAGGATGGCCACCAAGAGCGTAAAGACGTTGGCCACGTACATGGAGGAAATCAGGCCCCAGCAGAAGTCGGGATTGCTGTCGAACAGCAGGGGGCCGGGGTTCAATCCCCACATCATCAATCCGCCCAGCAGCACCGCGCCGGTGCCGGAGCCCGGGATGCCCAGGGCCAGCAGAGGGGCGAACGCGCCCGCCGCCGCCGCGTTGTTGGCCGCCTCGGAGGCCGCGATGCCCTCGATGGCGCCGGTGCCCATGGGCTCCTCGCTCTTGAACTTTTTCTGCATGGCGTAGCCCACCATGGACCCCGTCGTCGCGCCGGAGCCGGGGAGCACGCCCACGAAGGTCCCCACAAAGCCGGAGCGGAGGGTGGGAGGCAGCATGCGCTTGAAGTCGTGCCCCTTGAGCATGGAATCCTTGATGGAGAGCTTTTGCTTGCTGTCCTCGCTGGACCGCTTTTGCTCGTCGGCCTCCCGCTCGTTGATGAGCTTGATGACCTGGGCGAAGCCCACGCAGCCGATGATGAAGGGAGTGAAGGGGATGCCGCCCAAGAGGTACATGTTGCCGAACTCATACCGGGGCGCGCCGGAGAGGGTGTCCATGCCGATAGAGGCCACCAGGATGCCCAGCATCGTGATGACGATTCCTTTGATGGGGTTCTCTCCGATGAGCCAGCTGATGGAGGTCATGGCGATCAGCAGGATGATGGTCATTTCCGCATAGCCGAACATCAAGCCGATGGTGGCCAGGCCGGAGGCCGTGACGGTCAAAATCAGGATACCGATGGTGCCGCCGATGAAGCTGGCCAGGTTGGCGGTCATCAGCGCCTGGCCGGGGCGGCCCTTCCGGGCCATGGGATAGCCGTCCAGGGCGGTGGTGATGGCCGGGGAGTCGCCGGGAATGTTCAGCAATATGGCGCTGAAGGAGCCGCCGTACATGTTGGCGTAGTAAAGGGCGCCCAGCATGATGATGGCGGTGGTGGGATTAAACTTGTAGGTCAGGGGCAGCAGCAGCGCGCAGCCCGCCAGAGAACCGATGCCGGGCATGGCGCCCACCACCAGGCCCAGAATCGCGCCCAGGAGGCACACGCCGATGTTCTCAGGGGCCAGGGCCACCTGGAAACCGGCAAGCAGAGACGCAAAGTTTTCCATGTTTCAACGTCCCTCCCTTTTACAGAATCATGTCCAGCAGCAGACCCATGGGGAAGCGGATCTGGAGCCAGAAGGTGAAAACGCCCAGGATGATGGCCGCCATGATGATCTCAATGATAATGATGACCTTCCAGGAGGCGTGCTCCACGAATTTCAGCCAGAGCAGGATGTAGATGAGGCAGCTGGGCACCAGGCCGATGATGAAGGTGCACAGGATGATGGCCGCCGCGCCCAGCATGACCATCAGCTCATTGCGGTTGTAGCGGACCGCCTCGCTGTCTTTGTCCCGGGCAATCTGGAAAAAGCAGACGACACTGGAAATCAGCAGCACCGTGGCGATGATGATGGGGAAAAAGCCGGGGGTGGGCTGGCCCTTCCAGAAGCCGTAGTCCTTCAGTCCCACAATAATGAACACCAGGGAGAACACGATGGTGGCCAGAGGGATGACGGTCCGCAGATTGAATCTTTTCTTCTCCAAAACAGACTCCTCTCCTTTCAGCAGCCTCAGCCGGAGATCTTCTCGCGCTTCGCCAGGGCCATCTTTGCGGTGGTGCGGACGGCGCGCTCGAAGGAATCGGTGGTGACGCTGGCTTTGCCCACCTTGTCAAAGGCGGTGCCGTGGGCGCAGGTGGCGATGGGATAGGGCTGGCCTCCCGCCACGGTGATGCAGCGCTGGAAGCCCACCAGCTTCAGGGCGATCTGGCCCTGGTCGTGGTACATGGTGACCACCACGTCGAAGTCGCCCTTCAGGGCGGCGATGAAGAGGGTGTCGGCGGAATAAGGGCCGGTGACGTTCCAGCCGGTCTCCTCCACCACCTTTTTGATGGTGGGCTCGATGATGTCCACTTCCTCCCGGCCGCACAGGCCGAACTCGCCGCAGTGGGGATTCAGGGCCGCCACGGCGATGCGGGGCTTATGGCCCAGGCTCTCGCCGGTGATTTCACCCAGCTCGATGGCCTCCCGCAGGGTGGTCTCGTTGATGATGGAGCTCACCTCGCTGATGGGCACATGGCTGGTGGTCCGGACCGTCATGAGGTCGTCCATCATGTTGACCTCGCAGAAGGGGGTGGTGAGGTTGAACGCGTGGGCTAAGTACGTGTGCTCGCTCTCGTCGTGGAGCCCCGCCATCTTCATGGCGCCCTTGTGGAAGGGGCCGAAGACAAAGCCCTCGATCTTCCCGGCCTTGCAGAGCTCGATGCCGACGTCCAGCTGCTTGAGGTCGCTGGCCCCGCAGTAGGCGTTGGCCTCGCCATAGACCACCTGGGCGGGGTCCTGATCCTTCAGGTCCAGCACGGGGAAGCCCTTGGACCAGTCGCACTCGCTGAGGTCGTTCACCACGTAGTGGGGCACGTCGCCCCCCACGACCTTCAGCCCGTGCTCGAACATGCGCAGGTCTCCGATGATGACGGGGCGGCAGTAGTCCTTGTAGTAATCCTTCACGGCCAGCATGGCCACCAGCTCCGGGCCGACGCCGGCGGAGTTTCCCAGAAGGACGCCGAGGATAGGCTTTTCGCTCATAATCATACCTCCACAACTCATCTCTTAAATATCCGCAGACTCCCTTCGGTTTCCGCGGACTTGCTTCGGCGTAATATAGAGCAAATTTCATGCCAAAGTGGAACTTCAAAAAGCACGCGGCGGCGGCGGCGCTCTTTTTTGTGAATTATGTGTGAATTGATTGTCAGGATTTGAGCAAAGCCACCAGGGAAAAAGTGCCAAATCGCTCCACTTTTCCAGGAGAGATTCTATTTAAATGCTACAGCCCTGATACAGCTCCGGCAACTTTGAAACATATTGTAACATACCTTTAAGCAAATTGCAACATTTAGTTTCATTTGTTTCAAGAGAAACGCTTCCTTTTGTTGTTTCACTGAAACATCAGAAAACCGCCCTTACGGGCGGTTTCCGGCGGCGCAGCCGTTTCCAATGAATCTCCGTTCAGGCCCTCCTCCCTGCGGCCCGGCTCACACCTCATGAAGCCAGGTGTAGCGCTCGTCCTCGCAGCGGTCCGTCTGGAGCCAGGGATTCCCGTCCAGGTGGCGGATCATCCAGGCGGTGTACATCTGGAAGCCCGGGGCTACCGCCTGGGGGTGCAGGGCCCCGCCGGGGATGGCGGAGAAGCTGTGGTCCACGCTTTTGAAGACCGCATCCCCCACGAAGCTGGCCCCGAAGCCCTCGGGCCGGTCGAAGAGGAAAAAGTAGGTCTCCGGCTGGGGGTGCCGGTGAGGAAGATACCCGGACCAGTTGCCCCGGTCGTTCAGCGCCTCCCCCAGGACCATGTTGGACTCCGGGCAGACGTCGTGGTCGAAGATGGTGTTGACCCGGCGCTTGGCCACATCGCCGAATTTGCCCACGCAGGAATACTTCCAGGGGGCGTCCTCCGGCCTGTAGAGGCGGCTGGGGAAGCTCTTTTCGTTTTTCGTGCACTGGACGAGGATTTCCGCCCCCGTCTCCGCGGTGACGGCGATTTCCACGCCGCCGGAGGCGTGGACGCACCAGGGTCCCTCGGTGAACACGTCCCGCCGGGCGGCGGAGTGCTCCCGGCCCTCAAAGCGGAACATCACCGCGCCGCGGAGGAGCAGGACTGCGGTTTCCTCCCCTGCCCGGCAGAATTTCCGGGTTTCCCCGGCCCGCAGCCGGTAGACCCGCACGTCCATCAGCATGGCGGCGTAGTCGCCGCCGTAGGTGGTGAGAACCATTTCGCCCTGTTCGTCAAACTCGGGATAGCCAAATACCTTGCTCATACCTTCGCTCCTTTTTCATTCTCTAGCTGCGCCGAAGGCCCCGGCAAGGCCGGGGCCGTTCTGGCGGCTTTAAGATACGGGTTTACCAGTACTTTGCCACGTGGGCCCGGGTGACCTCGGCGGCCTTCTTGATGTTCTCCTCGCTGGAGAGCTTGTAGTAGTCGGGCCGGAAGACCTCGACGGTGCAGACGTCCCCGTCGAAGCCGATCTTTTTCAGGGTGTCCGCGAAGCGCTTGTGGTCCAGGCAGTCGCCGGGCTCGCCGGGCCAGAGGCGCTTTTCGTCGTTGTTGTAGGACGCGCCGCAGGGCATATTCTCCGTGCCGTTCAGGTGCCAGACGAAGATCTTTTTGCCGTCGGCCTTTTCCAGGGCGTCCCAGCCGGAGGCCATGGCGTTGAAGTGGAACTGGTCCAGGGTCACGCCCACCAGGGGGGAATTGACCTCCTCCACGATGGCGTAGGCGTACTCAAAGCGGTTGATGGACATCGTCGGGGCTCCGCAGAACTCCAGGGACAGCTTGATGCCGTAGGGCTCCACCTTCTTGACCATCTCTTTCAGGACGGCCACGGCGTCGGCCTTGATCTCATCCACGGTGGCGTGGACCGTCAGGTCCATGGAGGGCACCACCACGATCATCTTGCAGTCCAGGATCCGGCAGCGGCGGATAATCTCGTCCAGCTGGGCCATGACGGCGTCCTTTTCCGCCTGGGTCTGCTTCATGTTGAAAAAGATCAGGGCGTTGTAGGACAGCATCTTGAGCTTGTGGCTTTTGAAGAAGTCCCCCAGCTGCTCCAGGGTGTACTTCCCGGCGGCCAGCTCCCGGTCCAGGCATTCGGACTGAACGTCGATATAGTCAAAGCCGTATTTTTCGCACAGGGCCAGGTCCTCCAGAACGGAGTGGTTCTCGCAGAAACGGTTGCAGCCTTCGTTGAATCCGATTTTCATCATGACGGTCTCCTTTTTATTTTGTGTGGCGCGAAACGCCCAGCCGTTTCCGATTGGGCGTCCCGCGGAGAAAAGAAGTATGTAAAACAGTTTCCTGTCTTACTTGCTCAGAAGCTCGCTTTGAATACGTTCCAAAGCCTCGGGGGCTTGTTTGTCCATCTTCTCCGGGAAGCCGAAGTAGCTGACGCAGATGATGTTGTCCCCGCCCGTCTTGGGCGCGTCGGATTTGAGCTGCTTATTGGCGAAGTCCATCTCCCGCAGGGTCTCGAAGATGCCGTCGAAGTCCACCTCGCCCTCGCCCATGGCGGTGTGCTGGTGGATGGTCACGTCCGCCCGGCCCCGCTGATTCAGCCAGGGGGGATTCAGGATGTACCGGCAGTCCTTGGTCTGGTTCCAGGTGTCCGCGAGAAGCACGTGGGTCAGTTCGTCGCCGGCGTATTTCAGCATGTGGCGCACGTCCCCCTTGCCCTGGTCGTAGAAGAAGCCGTGGGAGGCGGAATACACGTAACCCAGGTTTTTGGACCGGAAGGACTTCACGATGTCGCAGGTCTCGTCGTTCAGCTCGCAGAAGTCATAGGGATGGGACTGGATCTCCACCCGGAGGCCCTCCCGCTCAATGATGGGCAGCAGCTCCTCCATGGAGCGGAAGAACATGCCGTTGCAGATTTCCTGCTGGTTGGGGTCCCCGGAGAACTCCGTGTTGATGACGGGCACGCCCATGTCCACGGCGATTTGAATCATCCGCTTCCAGTTGGCCACGGCGTGCTGGCGCTGTTCCTCGGTGGGGCCGGACCAGCGGTAGACCACGATGAAGCTGGAGATTTCCACGCCGGTCTCCTTCAGGGCCCTGCGGTACTCCTCCTCGCACTCCTTGGAGAAGAGGGGGTGCTTGTAGAAGGGGTTGATGCGGGGGTGGGGAGACTGCTCGATGTACTTGTAGCCCCAGTCGGCCACCTTGCGGACATAGTCCCGGATGGGCATCTGCTTGGCCAGTACGTCCACGTCAAACGCGATTTTCATAGAGGGCGCTCCTTTCCAATTATTTCTTATAGAAGTCGGGGGTGCCGCCGGTAACGACCTTCTCCGCCTGTCCGGAGGTCTGGGACTTCACCAGGGCGTCGGCGGTGATGGAGGCAACGTATCCATCCCAGGCGGAGGACCCGCCGGTTTCGCCCCTCAGGGCGTGATCCACCCAATCCTGGATCTCCACGTCGTAGGAGTCGATAAACCGCATGATCCAGTTATCCTCAATTTTAGTGGAAACCTGGTTGGCATAGCGCACCGTGGGGAAGGACGGGCAGGGCAGGTTTACCACGCCGTTTTCGCAGACGACTTCGCAGTTGATATCATAGCCGAAGCCGCAGTTTACATTGACTTCCAGCATGACCACGATGCCGCCCTTGGTCTTCATAATCATGACCTGGGGATCCCGGAGGCCCTCATGGGCCTTGCTGGTGACCTTGGGAAGGATGCACTGGACCTCGTCCCACTCGTCGTTGACCAGCCAGGGCAGGCAGTCGATTTCATGGATGGCGGTGTCCGTAACGGCCATGGAGGTGGTGTAGCTGGGAGCCACGCCGTCGGCCCGGTGGGTGCACTTTACGATCAGGGGAGCGCCGAACTTGCCGGAGTCCAGCAGCTCCTTCACCTGGTTGTAGCCCCGGTCGTAGCGGCGCATGAAGCCGATCTGAACCAGGTGCTTGCCAGAGGCCATCTCCGCGTCGACAACCGCCTTGCAGTCCGCGGCGGTGTTGGCCAGGGGCTTCTCGCAGAAGACGGGCTTCCCGGCCTTGATGGCGGCCAGAACGGGGTCCTTGTGGAACTGGCCCGGCGTGGTGACCACCACGGCGTTCACCTCCGGGTCGTTGATGGCCTCTTTGAAGTCCGTATAGGTCTTGGTTCCCGGGCCCGCCAGCTCCGCGCCCTTCTTCACGCCTTCTTCGAACACGTCGCAGACCGCCACGACCTTGGCGCCCCGGATGCGGTTCTGGATACGCTCGATGTGCTCTTTTCCAATCATGCCGCAGCCGATCAAGCAGATGTTGAGTTCCATAACAAGTTCCTCCCGTTAAAATAAAATGAATATCCTTGTGTCTTGATTCCGGAGCTCTTGCCGGAGCGCCGGAGGATTTGCCCCTCTGTTGCGTGCTCTTGCCGGTGCTTTGTTTCCCTTTCTTTAATCCCAATTATATCAAAGCGTTCACGAGAACGCAAGCAAAATATCAACGCATTATCCACAATAATCCGGCTTTAAAATTGTGAAATCCTCTGTTGCCGCCATAGACCGGGCGCTGTTTTTGAAGAAGGTGAACAAAGACAGGCGGTCCCCTTTGCGTTCTGCACGCATTGGCAAAAAAAGAAACGCCCTGTGGGAAATACCCACAGAGCGTTTCAAAGTATCAGGCGGCGATGCCCAAGGGGGAGAACAGCACGTAGATGGCCACCGCCAGGATCAGGCCAACGATGGAAACCACATGCCGGTACTTCCAGGGGGTCAGGTCCACCGCGCCCACGTCCTGGGGCACGTACTCTTCGGCGGGCCGGTACTTGTTCAGGGCCCACATGATAATGAGCTCAATGGGGAACAGCACCGCCATGGCGTAGAGGTAGTGGATGGGGTTGTCCGTCCCGGGGTAGCTGGGAGCGATGAGGAGAAACGCGCCGTAGCAGGCCACGTGGAATATGGTGATGACCTTCGGCGTATAGGCGGGCAGACGCTTGAACAGGAACACTCCCAGGATGGTGCACAGCACCGGCAGGGACACGAACTGGCTCATGGAGTTCAGGAAGGTGGTGATGCCTTTGGCGTTCATCACAAAGGGGGCGATGACGATGGACACGCAGCCCGCGATGGTCCCGTAGATTTTTCCCACCTTGACGCAGTGGGCGTCGGAGGCGCCGGGCCTGAAGGCGGAGCGATACAGGTCCAGGGTGAACATGGTGGAGGCGGAGTTCAGCACGGAGTTGAAGGAAGAGAGAATCGCGCCGAACATGACCGCGGCAAAGAAACCCATCACCGGTTTGGGAATGATGGCGGAGATCAGCGCCGGGTAGGCGAAGTCGATGGCCTGTTCTCCGGCGGCGGCGATGGCGTCCTGGATGGAGGGCAGGTAGAAGGCGATGATACCGGGGATGACCAGGTACAGAGGACCCAGGCACTTCAGGAAGCCGCAGAAAATAGCTCCCTTCTGCCCCTCCTTCAGGGATTTGGCCGCCAGGGCCCGCTGGACGAAGGACTGATTCGTGCACCACCAGTAGAGGTTGTTGAAGAACATGCCGGTGATAATCAGGGGCCAGGGGACCTCCGGTTCCGCCGCGTTCCAGGCGTTGACGGCGTTCATTTTCGCCGGGTCCGCCTGGACAATGTACTTGACGCCGTCAATAATCCCGCTGCCCCCGGTCTGAGAGGCCAGCACCGCGAAGCCCAGGAAAGGCACCATCAATCCGCCGATAATCAGCCCGATGCCGTTGATGGTATCGGAAACCGCCACTGCCTTCAGTCCGCCGAAGATGGCATAGCAGCCTCCAACAATGCCGATCACCAGGCACAGGATGGCCACGGACTGGAACTTGCTCACCCCCAGCATGCCGGAGATGCCGAAGATCTGCTCGAAGACCACCGCGCCGGAATAGAGAATCACCGGCAGGTTCAAAATGGAGTACATCACCACGATGACCAGGGAAAACATGGTCTTGGTCCCCTTGCCGTAGCGGACCTCCATCAGAGAGGGGATGGTCATGGCCCCCATTTTCAGGTAGCGGGGCAGGAAGTAGTAGGCCAGCGCCAGCAGGGTGAACATGGAGCCGACCTCCCAGGCGATGGGCCCCATGTTGGAGGCCCAGCTCTGGCCGTTCAGCCCCACCAGCTGCTCAGCCGAAAGGTTGGTCAGCAGCAGGGACCCGGCGATGACCACGCCCGGCAGGCCCCGGCCCGCCAGAAAGTAGCCCTCGGCGGACTCCAGGTCGTCTCCCCGGGTCTTCCAACTGGAGATGACGGCCACCAGGGCGGTGAAGAGGACGAAGGAAATCAGCGTCCATGCGAGTGAACTGAAAAACGTCATTGTAGCAGCCTCCGATCATGTTTTCAGAAAAAGGAAACAGAGGCACGCAAAACGCACGCATCAGAAAGGCGGGCAAGCGGTTCCGCCCGGAGCGCGCGGCAACGCGCTCTTGAAAAACCGGGGCGGGCTTTTGATTCACTGATACCAAAATACCATAGAAATTTCCCGTTCGCAAGGGGAATTTCGTCAAAAATCTCCAAAAACCAAAAGTTTGGAGGAGCCGGAAAACCCAGGGGAGCTTTCTTGTGCAATTCCCCCTCTCCCGCCTGAAAATTGCGTGCAATCGCGTTCTTTTCTGGGAGATTTGGGGAATGCCCTTGCCAAGGGGCGGGTGTATGTGCTATAATGCCCGCTATAGCAAGACAGCGGGGAGGGGCGCATGATGGCGGTAACTTCACAGCAGATCGCCGAGCTGGCGGGGGTGTCCCGGGGGACGGTGGACCGGGCCCTGCACAACCGGGGCCGGGTGAGCCCGGAGGTGGCCGCCCGCATTCAGAAGATTGCGGAGGAGCTGGGCTACCGTCCCAACTCCATCGGCCAGGCTCTGGTCCGGGCCCGGCAGGGCCTCCGGCTGGGGGCCATCCTCCAATCCGCGGAGACGCCCACGATGCAGGACGTGGCCGCCGGGGCCCGGCAGGCCGCGGCGGAACTGCGGGTCTCGGGCCTTGAGGCGGATATCCGGGAGGTCCAGGGCCGGGACACGGGCAAGGTCCTCCGGCAGATGGACGAACTGCTGGAGTGGGGAGCCGCCGGCCTGGCCGTCGCCGCGGGCAACACGCCGGACCTGGTCCGGCGCATCGACGAGCTCCACGAGCAGGGCGTCCCGGTGGTGACCTTCAACACCGACGCGCCGGACAGCAAGCGGCTGTGCTTCGTGGGCATGGACAGCTACCGGGCGGGCCGGACGGCGGCGGGCCTCATCCGCCAGATGCTTCCGGGAGGCGGGCTGGTCCTCCCCATCGCGGGGCACGTCAGCAACGGGGCCCACTACAGCCGCCTCCGGGGCTTCCTGGACACCCTGAAGGACGTAAACGACATCCAGCTGCTCCCCTTCCAGCCCTGCTTCGACCGGGACGACTACGCCCACGAGATCACCCAGCACACCCTCCGGGAGTATCCCTCCCTGTCCTGCGTCTACATCACCTCCAACGGCCAGCGGGGCGTCTGCCGGGCCATCGAGGATGAGCGGCGGAAAGGCCGGGTCCGGGTGGTGGCCTACGACCTGAACGCGCCGAACCGGCTGCTGCTCCAAAGCGGGGACCTGAGCTTCGTCCTGGACCAGGTGGCCCTGGAGCAGGGGCGGCAGCCCCTCCAGATTCTATACAATTACCTGCTGAACGGAAAAGCGCCGGAAAAAGAGCTGCTCTACACCGATATCCTGATCCGTACCAAATACAACAGCGGAGACGGCGTTTAACCCCCTCCGCCACACTTAACGCATATTACACCAAGTGGCTCGACAAAACCGCCGTGCGCGGCGGCTCCGCCGGGGCTTTTACCTCCGCAGCTCTGCCGGGCGCTCCCGGCAAAATGTACGACGGGAAAATATTCCAGGGATTGAAAATTGGATAATTTTGTGATATCATCAAGATGTTACCCTGTGCGTCAAGCTCCCGGCAGCTTAAATGAATGGATAAAGGAGAATATTATGGATCGTTTCGGCATCAATGTGACGCTCAAGCACACGCCTTCCCTGGACCCGGACTTTATTCCCCTCATGCGCTTCAACCGCGCCTTCCTGGCCACGGCGAAAAAGCCGGTGGGCATCGCCGTGGAGCGGGCGGACGGCCAGATGGCCTCCTGCCATACCTTCATCCACGGCACGCCGGAGATGAAGGAGGCCGACTGCTACTACATCGAGCGCCTGGTGAAAACCATCCTCTGGATGAAGGGCGGCTTCAAGGTCTACGTCAGCGGTGACGCGGGAATCTGCGAGTACCTGAAATCCGTCTACTGCGCCGGGGGGCAGCAGGAGTTCGACTGGGACTACATGGCCAGCGTCTTTGAGCACCCCTTCGAGATTGTACAGGTGGACGAAATCCCCGCCGCCAAGGATAACCCCAAGGCCATCGGCGGACACATGGAGGGCTGCCGCATCGGTTTCGACGCCGGCGGCTCCGACCGGAAGGTCTCCGCCGTCATCGACGGAGAGACCGTCTATTCCGAGGAGGTGATCTGGTTCCCCAAGACCAACTCCGACCCGGACTACCACTACGACGGCATTGTCTCCGCCCTGAAGTCCGCCGCGGAGCACATGCCCCGGGTGGACGCGGTGGGCGTCAGCTCCGCCGGCGTGTTCATCAACAACCGGACCATGAACGCCTCCCTGTTCCTCAAGGTCCCCAAGGAGATCTACGACGAAAAGGTCAAGGACATCTACATCCGGGCCATTCGGGACACCTTCGGGGACGTGCCCTACTGCGTCATCAACGACGGAGACGTGTCCGCCCTGGCGGGAGCCATGAGCCTGAACGACAACAGCGTCCTGGGAATCGCCATGGGCACCAGCGAAGCCGTGGGCTATGTGGACGAGGAAGGCCGGATCACCGGCTGGCTCAACGAGCTGGCTTTCGTCCCCGTGGACGCCCAGCCGGACGCCATGCGGGACGAGTGGAGCGGAGACATCGGCTGCGGCGTGAAGTACTTCTCCCAGGACGGCGTCATTAAACTGGCCCCCCGGGCGGGTATCCAGCTGGACGAGAGCGCCTCCCCCGCCGAAAAGCTGAAGGCCGTCCAGGCCCTCATGGCCGAGGACGACCCCCGGACCGCTAAGGTTTACGAGTCTATCGGCGTGTACCTGGGCCACACCCTGGCCTATTACTTCGACCTGTACGGCTGCCGCCACGTGCTGCTGCTGGGCCGGGTCATGAGCGGCAAGGGCGGCGACCTCATCCTGGACACCGCAAAGAAGGTGCTGGCCGACGAGTACCCGGAGCTGACCGGGAAGATCGTCCCGGAGCTCCCTGACGAGAAGTTCCGCCGGGTGGGCCAGTCTATGGCCGCCGCCAGCCTGCCGGAGATCAAGAAATAACAAGGGGGAACGCATATGGACCGGCAAAAACTGCAAGAGGCCCGGACCTGGGTCCGGGAAGAGCTGGAGCGCTCCGCCAATTTCTGGCTGGAGCACGGCATGGACCGGGAGCACGGCGGCGTGTACACCTGCCTGGACCGGAAGGGCGAGATTTACTCCACAGACAAGAGCGTCTGGATGCAGGGCCGCTGCGGCTGGATCTTCGCGTTTCTCTGCCATAACTACGGCGTGAAACAGGAGTGGCTGGACGCGTCCAAAAGCTGCCTGGACTTCATGGAGGCCCACTGCTTCAACCACGAGGCGGGGGACCGGATGTACTTCACCGTCACGGCGGAGGGCCAGCCCCTGCGCCAGCGGCGCTACTACTTCTCCGAGGCGTTCTGCGCCATCGCCAACGCCGAGTACTACGGCGTCACCGGGGACAAGTCCCGCCTGGAGCGGGCCCGGCAGTGCTATGACCTCTACTGGGACCTGAGCCAGGGCAAACCGGACCCCGTGGGCATGGGGCCCAAGACCATCCCGGAGACCCGGACGGGCCGGGCCTTCGGCACGCCCATGATTATCCTGAACGTCACCGGCGTGCTGCTGCGGACCGATCCGGAGCGGAAGGCCCTCTACGAGGAGCGGGCCCAGAAATGCGTGGACGATATCTTTAAGTATCACGTGAAGCCCGAGCTGAAATGCACCCTGGAGAACGTGGACGTGGACGGAACCCCCCGGCTCTGGTACACCGAGGGCCGCACGGTCAATCCCGGCCACGACATTGAGGGCGTGTGGTTCCTGCTGGAGCACGCCCAGAGGACCGGCGACAAGTCCCTCGTCCAAAAGGCGGCGGACATGTTCGACTGGGCCATCGCCGCCGGGTGGGACGAAGAGTACGGCGGGCTGCTGTACTTCACGGACTGCCTCGGCAAGCCCCCGGAGGCCTACGAGCACGACATGAAGCTCTGGTGGCCCCACAACGAGATTCTGATTTCCTCCGTGATGCTCTACCGGGACACCGGGGTCGAGAAGTACCTGGACTGGTTTTACAAGACGCTGGACTACTGCAAGGCCCACTTCGCCGACCCCGAGTACGGCGAGTGGTACGGCTATCTCCGCCGGGACGGCCTGCCGACAATGCCTTCCACCAAGGGCAGCACCTTCAAGGGGCCCTTCCACCTGCCCCGGAGCATGATCCTGGTGGACAAGCTGATCGGAGAAATCCTGGGAGAGTAACCGGCAAAAGGAGGCGGGGATGGGCAAGGATATCATCGCGCTGATGCTTCAGGAGTATGAGCGCTTCACCCGGTCGGAACGGAAAATCGCCGACTACGTGCTGGAGCACCAGGAGGAGACCCAGTACATCAGCATCACCGACCTGAGCGGCCGGTGCGGCGTGGCGGTGTCCACTGTGTCCCTGTTCTGCCGGAAACTGAAGCTGGCGGGCTTCAACGACTTCAAGCTGGAGCTGGCCCGGGCGGCGCTGCCTGCCCGGGCGGCTTTCCGCGCGCCCGGCAGCGAGATCACTGCGGAGGATTCCGACGCCGCCCTCATGGGAAAGGTGCTCTCCG
Organism: uncultured Oscillibacter sp.; assembly: GCA_950097265.1. Lineage (GTDB taxonomy): Bacteria > Bacillota > Clostridia > Oscillospirales > Oscillospiraceae > Oscillibacter. The sequence goes on along the minus strand of CATNDJ010000018.1, from coordinate 777 downwards.
CCGCCCAGGACACGCTGAACAACGCCTACCACATGCTCTCGGAGCGGGAAGTAACCCGGTCGGCGGACCTGCTGTGCCGGGCGGGCCAGGTGGTGTGCCTGGGCCAGGGGAACCACTCGGCGGTGGCCCTGGCGGCCTGGGCCCAGTTCTCCACCACCTCGCCGAAGTTCAAAACCATCCAGGACTCCCACATGCAGACGGTGGTCCTCTCCACCCTTTCGGAGGGGGACGCGGTGCTTTACTTCTCCTACTCCGGGGCCACCCACGAGCTACTGGAGGCGGTGGAGGTCATCCGGGCCCGGGGGGCAAAGCTCATCCTGGTGACCCGCTACCCCAACTCCCCCGCCAGCGCCTACGCCGACGCGGTGCTGCTCTGCGGGCCCAACGAGCAGCCCTTCCAGTTCGGCTCCACCTCCGCCCTGATGGCGCAGCTCTATGTGGTAGAGGTGCTTCTCAGCGAGTTTGTCCGCCGGAATCCGGAGGAGGCGGAGCGGAACCGCCAGTCCGTGGGCAAGGCGCTGACCCAAAAGTGTGTATAGGAGACGGGCATGGGCGAGTTCTTCAATCCTGAAAAGGGAATCTGGGTCTGGCTGAGCACCTTGGTGGATATCCTGGGGCTGTCCATTTTCTGGGCGTGCCTCTGCCTGCCCGTGGTCACCATCGGCCCGGCCACGGCGGCGCTGTATTACACTGTGGTCAAGTGCGTCCGGGGCCGGGAGAGCGGGGCCTTTGGATACTATTTCCGCTCCTTCCTGAGCGGCTTCAAGACCGGACTCC
>CATNDJ010000017.1 GCA_950097265.1 uncultured Oscillibacter sp. | reverse complement strand
GACCCGCCCCCCGGTCAAGAAAGTTTCGGCCAAACGGCGTAATACCGCGGGCCCTCCTCCGTGTGGGATTTTTCCCCCACGGCGGAATTTCAGGGAGGCCAAAGCCGCTTGAGCGGCGGAAAGGACGACAAATGGGCGCGAAAAAATCAGCCGGCGGGACAGCCGGCAGGGGCGGCGTAAGCGCGGCGCCCACCCAGGATGACCAGACGGTGCGGGTAGCGGCGGAGCAGCTGCTGACGCTGCCCATCGACGAGCTGGTCCCCTACTCGAACAACGCCAGAGTCCACAGCAAGAAGCAGATCGCCCAGATACGGGCCAGCCTGCGGGAGTTCGGCTTCGTGACGCCGGTGCTGATCGACTTTGACAACAACATCATCGCCGGGCACGGCCGGGTGGAGGCGGCGCGGGCGGAGGGAATGACGGAGGTCCCCTGCGTCCTGATCAGCAGCCTCACCGAAGCCCAGCGCAAGGCGTATATCCTGGCGGATAACCGGATGAGCGAGACGGCCTCATGGGATGAGCCTATGCTTCGGATCGAGCTGGAAGGGTTAAAGGCGCTGCGCTTTGATACCGGAATTATCGGCTTTGACGCGGCCTCCGTCGAGGCGTTTCCCATTGGGCAGGCCGCTTCTCCGAATACGGACAAGAGCGTGGAGGTTCGGGAATATACCCGCGCCGCTCCGGGACAGGGCGGAGCGAACATGGAACCGGAAGAGACGGAGAAGTACCGGGGATTTGTAGAGAAATTCAAGCCGAAGCTGACTACGGACGACTGTTACACTCCGGAGAACGTCTATGCGTGTGTGCGGGACTGGGCCCTGCGGCGTTACGGCCTGGAGGGGGCCGAGGTTCTGCGGCCATTCTATCCGGGCGGCGATTACCAGAGCGCGGAGTATCCTGCGGGCTGCGTGGTGATCGACAACCCGCCCTTCTCCATTCTTAGTGAAATCTGCCGGTTTTACATCGAGCGCAAAATCCGGTATTTCCTCTTCGCCCCGGCGCTGACCTTGTTTTCCATCGCCTCCGGCGCTTGCAATTATCTGCCCACCGGCGTGAGTGTGACTTACCATAACGGTGCGGTGGTAAATACATCCTTTGTGACAAATCTCGGTGATTGGCGGATTGAGACCGCCCCGGACCTTTACCAGGCGGTCAAAGCAGCGAACGACATGAATCGGAAAGAGCAGGCCGCGGAGCTTCCGGGATACGTGTACCCCATGGAGGTCCTTACAAGCGCCGTTTACCGTTTGGCGAAATACGGGCAGATTCTTCAGGTCGGGGCGGAGGAAGCCTTGTTTGTCCGTGTTCTGGACTGTCAGCGGGAGAGTCGAAAAGCAATTTATGGAGGCGGCTTTTTAATTTCAGAACATGCGGCGGTTGAGCATGAGAAGGCGGAACGCGCGGCGGCTGGGCGTGCGGCGGAGGAGCGCGCGGTGGCTGAGCGTGCGGCGGCAACAAAATGGATATTGTCCGGGCGGGAGCGGGAGTTGATTGGGGAACTTGGGAAAGGGGGCGTCCGATATGCCGGGACCGAGACAGCCCACGGACCTGATCAAGGCCAAGGGACTGAAGCATCTGAGTAAGGCCGAGGAGGCGGAGCGCCGGAGCCGCGAGGCCCGCGTGGAGCTCTCCAAGACGGCCAAACCGCCCAAGTGGCTGCCGGAGGCGCTGAAAAAGGACTTTCGGACCCTGGGCAAGCGGCTGATCGCCGCCGGGCTCTATACGGACTTGGACGCCGATACCCTGGGCCGGTATCTGGTGGTCCAGCATCAGTGGATCATCGCCACCGGGGAGGCGGAGCAGACCCTGGCCCGGCGGGACCAGGAACAGGCGGAGGCGTGGGGCCGCATCCAGGAGCGCTACTTCAAGCAAGCCCGGAACTGTGCCAACGACATGGGCCTCACGGTCACCAGCCGCTGCCGCCTGGTGGTGCCGGAAAGCGCCCGGCAGAAAACGGAGGATGATAACCCCTTCCTCCAGCTGATCCAGGCGGGGGACCGCTATGCCTGAAGCCGTCTGGCTGACGCCATTCATTCATGTGCCTGTCCCGGATGACGGGGCGGAGCTGCGGTACAGCCAGGAATCCGTGGACCGGGTGTTCCGCTTCTTCGGCCTGCTGGTCTTCGGCCAGAACGAGTGGGCGGGCCGCCCCTTTGAACTCCTTCCCTGGCAGGAACAGATCATCCGGGAGTTCTACGGCGTCCAGGTCCGGGACGACGACGGGAGCTGGGTCCGGTACCGGCGGTTTTTGTACAACGAAATTCCAAAGAAAAACGGCAAGAGCGAATTTGCTGCCGGCCTGGGACTGTACCACCTTCTGGCGGACGGCGAAGCCCTTTCCAATGTGGGCATCTTCGCCGTAGACAAGGAAAACGCGGATATCATCTACAAGTGCGCCAAGTACATGGTGGAGAACACCGCCCTCAGCCAGCCCGCCCACAAACCCCTGGCATGGTGCCGGGACAGCGTGCGGGAAATCCGCACCCGATTCGGCGGCGTGATGAAGGTCTACTCCGGGGACGTGGAGAACAAGCACGGTCCCTCCTTCTCCGCCATCCTCTGCGACGAACTCCACGCCTGGAAGGGCCGGAAGGGCCGGGCCCGCTGGGAAGTGCTCACCACCGGCTCCGACGCCGCCCGGCGCCAGCAGACGGTTCTGGTGCTGACCACCGCCGGAGACGACCCGGACCGGGCCTCCATCGGCTGGGAGGTCCACGAGAAGTGCCGGAGGATTCTGACCTGGCGTCAGGGGAAGCCGGAGCGGCCCCAGGACGCAGACGATCCGGAATGGCTGCCGGTGATGTACGGCGTGTCCGTCCTCACCGGGGATGACCCGGACAAACTCAAGGACCTGGACATCTACGATGAGGAGCTCTGGAAAGCCTGCAACCCCTCCTATGGCGTGACGCTGAAGGCCCGGAAGTTTCGGGCGGCGGCCAGGGCGGCGAAGCAGAGCGAGGCGGCGGAGCGGGCGTTCCGCTGGCTGCGGCTCAATGAGTGGATCTCCACCAAAGACGTGGGGTGGCTCCCCCTGACGCTGTACGACAAGACCCAGATCGGGCCCTCCGCCAAGGCGGAGCGTGAGGCGTGGATCAAGGAACACCTGACAGGCAAGCGGTGCTTCGGCGGGCTGGACCTCTCTAAGACCACGGACCTGACGGCCTTTGTGCTGGTATTCCCGCCCCAGCCGGGCCTGGAGACGGCGGTGGCGCTGTTTAGAGCCTGGAAGCCCCGGCAGACGGTGCTGGAGGCGGAGAAGGCGGACGGTATGCCCTTCCGGGACTGGGAGCGGGCCGGATTCCTGAGCCTGTGCGCCGGGGACATGGTGGACTTCCGGGACATGGTGGACGCGGTGCTGGAGGCAAAGGAGCAATACCAGCTTTTGTATCTCGGCGTCGACGCCCATCTGGCGGACACCCTGACGCCCCAGCTCCAGGACGCGGGCGTCCAGGTTATCTCCATCTCCCAGACCATGGTGGGCATGAGCCCGGCCATGAAGGAGATCGAGCGGATGCTGCGGGGGCGGGAGATGCTCCATGTTCACAATACCTGCGCCCGGTGGTGCTTCGGGAACGTCCGCTGCGCGGTAGACGGGAACGAGAACATCAAACCCATGAAGGACCGGAGCGTCGGGCGCATCGACATCACGGTGGCCTGGATTATCGCCGTGGCGGCGTGGCTGGCTTGGAAAGCCCAGCCGCCGGACCTGGCGGAAGCTATGAGGACCAGAGATTATCACCTGTGAGGAGGAATTACGTTGAAAGCAATTGCGAATGGACTTGTGAAGCACCTGGCGGAGCTGGCCCTGCTGGGTGGCGCCGCGCTGGTGGCGATGGGCGCGGGCCTGATCTACCTGCCCGCCGGGCTGATTGCGGGCGGCGGTTTGATGATCGCCGGGGCCGTGCTGTCCCTCTGGGGCGGCGAAACGGAGAAAGGAGCTGATGCCGAGTGAGCTTGCGCAAGGGCCTGGTCCGGGCCGGACGGACGCTGGACAGCCCCTGGAAGAGCCTGGGCGGCGGCGCGGTCCGCGCGCTGACCCTGGACAACCCCGCCGGGTGGTTGACCGGAAGCGAGGACGTCTCTATGAGCCGGGACAAGGCCATGAAGGTCTCCACGGTGAACAGGTGCGTGGAGGTGCTCTCTACCTCCATGGCGGTGCTGCCGGTGTACATCATGAACGAGCGGACCAAGGAGCGCCTGGCAGACCACCGCCTGGGGCGCGTCCTCTGGGGTCGGGCCAACGAGGCCATGACGACCTTCGACTATCAGCGGCTGATGCTCTGCAACCAGCTGCTCCGGGGGAACGCCTACGCTTGGATCAGCCGGGACCCCTCCTCCGGCCACCCCCGGGAGCTGATCCCCTTGCCGCCGGACCATGTGTCCATCCAGGTGGACCTCGCCGGGCGTCTCTGGTATTTCTTCACCCACCCCGCAACCGGGGAGCGGACGGTGCTGCGGCCGGACGATGTGCTGCATTACAAAGCCTACAGTGAGGATGGCCTAGAGGGTATCAGCGTCCTGAAACGGGCCTCCATGACCCTGGCCACCGCCAGGGCGGCCCAGCAGTACGAAAACTCCACCTGGCAGAATGGCGGCCAGCCCTGCGGCGTCCTGACTACCGACGCGGACCTGGGAAAGCCCTATTGGCAGGACCAGCCCGACAAGACCAAGGTCCTGGTGGACCCCAAGGAGCAGCTGCGCAAGTCCTGGGAATCCATCCACCGGGGGCCGGGGAACGCCTTCCGGCTGGCCGTGCTGGATTTGGGATTGAAGTACCAGCCCATTTCCATGAGCAACACCGACGCCCAGTTCGTGGAGAGCAACGAGGTCCGGGTGGCGGACCTGTGCCGGTTCTTCGGCGTGCCGCTTCATCTGGCTTACGCCGGGAAACAGAGTTACGAAAGCAACGAGCAAAACGGCATTGAGTACGTCAATTACACGCTCCTGGGCTATGAAACCCAATGGGGCCAGGAGGACAGCTACAAGCTGCTCCTGCCCAGCGAGCGGGCCGGGGGCCTTCGCATCAAGCGGGAGCTGAAGGTCTTCCTCAAGGGTGACTCCGCCGCCCAGGCGGCGTGGTACCGGACCATGCGGGAGATCGGCGGCCTCAACGCCGATGAAATCCGCGGCCTGGAGGACATGGGACCCATCCCCGGCGGAGAGCAGTACTTCGCCAGCTGGAACTTCGGGCCGCTGGAACAGTGGGCCCGGTTGAGCGTGCTCCGGGCCATGGGTCGCCAGGCGGAGGCGCCGGAAGGAGAGGAATCATGAAACAGATTTTGAAATCGGCCAGAGTCGAAAAGAGCATTGCGCCCACGGAGATGGATATGCTGCTGATCAACAAGCAGACCCTGCGGACGCTGGATGCCGGGGAGGTGTTCGTCTTCAAGCTGGCGGCCTGCGGCGAGCAGGTGGACCGAGACCACGAGCGCTTCACCGCCGGGGCGCTGAAGCAGATGGCGGAGAAGTTCGTGGGCCTGCCGGTGCTTCAGGACCACAAGTGGAGCGCCGCCGCCCAGACCGCCCGGGTCTACGCCGCCAAGGTGGAGGGCGAAGGGGGGAACAAGACCCTGGTTCTGCGGTGCTACATGCCCCGAACGGACTCCACCGCGGATATGATCTCCGCCATTGAGAGCGGCATCCTCCGGGAGTGCTCCGTGGGGCTGGCCGTGGGGAAGGTCCTCTGCTCCATCTGCGGGGCGAATCAGCGGGAGACCATCTGCCGTCACATCGGCGGCCGGGAGTACGACGGGAAATCGTGCTGGTTCGACCTGGACGAGGTGACGGACGCCTATGAGATATCCTTCGTGGCCGTCCCTGCCCAGCCTGGGGCCGGGGTGACCAAGAGCAAGCGCTACGGCGAGGAGGTCCCCCCTGTGCCCAATCCGGCGGAGGCCGGTGATGATGATGTGTTCCTGCTGGCGCGGGCCATGCAGGAGCAGGAAGAAATGCGTTATGGAGGTTTTGAGAAATGACGTATCAGGAACTTTTGGAGATGAAGAGCAACCGGGCGGCGAAGCTGAAGGAGGGCAACGACCTTCTGACGAAGAAGGACTTCGAGGCCCACAAGAACCTTCTGGCCGAGGTGGCCAAAATGAACGCCGAAATTGATGCCGCCGAGAGTCAGCTTGCCGAGGAGGGCCGGGCTTGGGAGGCGGAGGGACAGCGGAAGGTGTTCACTCCCGGCCAGGAGGAAAAGCCGGACGGCTACGCCGAGGCGGTGAAGTCCTTCGCGGCGGCGGCCCGGGCGGGCTTCCCCCGGATGAAGGCCGCCGGGGAGATGCTGAATGAGGGAGCGGACGCCGACGGCGGCTATACGGTGCCGCCGGACATCGTGACCAAAATTCTCAGTCTGCGGGAGACGAAGGAGAGCCTCCTGGGGGAGGTGCGGATTATCCCCGTCACCACGCCCAGCGGGCGGCGGACCATCAAGAAGCGGAGTCAGCACCAGGGCTTTGCCACCGTGGCGGAGGCGGCGAAGTTCGGCAGGACCGCCACGCCGCAGTTCACCACCCTCAGCTATGAGATTGAGAAACGGGGCGGCTATCTCCCGGTAACCAACGAACTGATGGCGGACAGCGACAGCAACATCGCCGCCGTGGTGCAAGAGTGGCTGGCGGACGAGGCCCGGGTGACCGCCAACCGGGAAATCCTGGGGGTGATCGGAGCCAAGACGGCCAAGGACCTGAAGGACCTGGACGGCATCTTGAAGGCCTGGGTGGGCCTGGGTTCCGCCTTCCGGTCCAGCAGCAAGCTGATTACCAACGACGACGGCCTTTTATGGCTGGGGACGCTGAAGGACGCTAACGGGCGGTATCTTCTTACCCCGAACCCGGCGGACCCGCACCAGCTGCGGCTGTGCGTGGGCCCCCACACCCTGCCGGTGAAGACCTATGACAACGGCACGGTGCCCACGAAGGATGGGAAGATCCCCATGATTCTGGGAGACCTGAAGGAGGGCGTGGCCTACTGGGACCGCCAGCAGTTCAGCGTCCGGGTAAGCGACACCGCCGTGGCGGGAACGCTGAACGCCTTTGAGCAGGACCTGACCCTCTGGCGGGGATCTCTGCGGGACGACTGCACGGCCTGGGACGACGAGGCGTTTATCAACGGCTTCATTTCCGCCGGGAGCTCCGGGACCTCTGCCGGAGGCACCGGGAACGGCGGAACCAGCGAAGGCGGCGGGACCAGTGACAGCGGAAAGGACGGCCCGGAGGGCTAAGAAAGGAGAAACATGATGGCGAAAAAGAACACTACTCCTCCGACGGAAGCGGCGGAGGCCAAGACCGTGAACCCGGAAGCCCTGGAGACGCCCCAAGGTTCGCCGGAGGGCCGCCGGGCGGCGGTCTGTTCTCCCAAAGGGCTGAACCTTCGGTTAGGGCCCGCTTTGAGCTATGACGCGCTGGAGGTCCTGGCGGACGGAGCGGAGGTCACGGCGCTGAATCTGCCGGAAGGCGTGACGGTCCCCGGCTGGGAGTTGATACACACCGGAGAACGGGCCGGGTGGGTCTCCGCCAGATTCCTGCGGCAGCTGGAGGCGTAAGCCGTGGCGCTGGCGGAGGCGCGGAAGGTCACGCTGCGGGCCTTCTGCCGCCTGGATGAACTCTCGGCAGAAGAAGAGGAGCTTCTGGGGGCCCTATATGACGCGGCGGTGGGCTACATGACTCACGCGGGGGTCGGGGAGCCGCCGGAGTACATGCCCCGCCGGGCCCAATACGACCTGTGCGTCAATTACCTGGTCCTGGACAGCTGGGACCGGCGGGACGCCTCCTTCGTGGGCACCGCCTCGTCGGAGAACCCCGCCTTCCGGCGGCTGCTGAACCAGATGAAGCTGACGGAACCGGATGTGTCCAACTTGGACACAACTGAATCGAAGGAGGGGCCATGAGCACCACGGGAAGCGATCTGAAGGAGCGCGTCCAGGTCCAGCACCTGCTCCACTCCCCGGGGGCCAACACCTACGCCTGGGAGGTCGAGCGCAATACCTGGGCGGCGGCGGAGCAAGATGACCGGAAAAATCTCTTTTCCTCCGTCGGCATCGGGGCCAGGGGCGTCACCTTCACCATCCGGCGAAGTTCGTCTCTGACGCTCACCAACTCCTTCCTCTGGCGGGGACAGTTTTGCTTCCTGACCTCCATCGTGGACGGGGACCCCGGTTTCCAGGTGGTGAAGGCGGCGCTGTGCGACCCGGTGGACTGCATCAAAGACGCGGACCTGGAAACCCAGGGCTGCCGCTTCCCCGGCATCCTGACGGAGAAGTATGTGGGCCATGAACAGCTGGATCCCCACGCCGAAGTGACGGGGGACCTGGTGCTGGTAACGCCGAAGGTGGTGTCGCTGAAGCCGGGGAGCTGGGTGCTCATAGGTGAGCGTCACTTCCTGGTGCGGGCCCCCCATGAGCTGGACCCGTACAAAAACGAGTACGAGATTCGGAGAACGGAGGACTGCTAATGAGCAAGGCGGCCTTTGATACAAAACAGTGGGACACCTTCTGGAAGGTCTGGAACCGTCGGCTGGAGACCCTGCCCGGCGCGAAGAAGGCGGCGCTCTTCCAGGCCGGACAGGCCGTGGACGCCCTTCTGGAGCGGCAGATTTCCACCCGCGTCAACGACCCCAGGGGCCGTGTGAAGCGGTGGCAGGAGCTGCGGCTCGGCAGCGGCGGCGGCTACGCGGCAATCTCCCCCGTGGAGGATACCATTCAGGTCAGCAGAAGCACCTCCAACAAATACACGGCGAAGGATATCACGCGATATCTGGAACGCGGGCACAAAACCCGCTCGCCCTCCGGCCGATGGAAGCGATACCGCTCCAGAGTCCATGAGCGGGCCGACGCCAACGGGAAGCACAGCCTTGTCGGCATAGTCCCCGGCAGAATGTTCTACAGCTGGACGAAAATGGAGGCCACCGCCGTCGCCGTCCGGGCGGCGCGGGAAGAAATCCTTGAGTGGATTGAGGGCTTTGCGGAGGGTGGCGAATGATTCAGATTTCCGATATCACCGCCGCCATCGCGGCCCGGGTGTCAAAGTCGTTCCCCGGCGAGAAAATCTACACAGACCTGGCGCCCCGGGACTTTGAGCGGCCCAGCAACATGGTGGAGCTGGCGGGCATAGGTATGGATCCGCTGTCCTACGGGCCCGGCGGCGTGGATTTCCTCTTCAAGTACAAAATATCCACCTTCTCCAAGGTGGATGAAGTACACGCCTCCCACCTCCCTGTTCTGGACCTGCGGGCCATGCTGGTGCTGGGGGCCTTTGGAAGCGGGTTTATCCAGGTGAAGGACCGGGCCCCCAAGGTGCGCAGCGCCGAGGCGGACACCTCCTTCTTCGACTTCGCCCTGGTAACGCTGACCCTGGCGCTGACCCTGGACCGGGCTAATTTCGCCGAGGCGGAGCTCTATGAGCTGATGCAGAAACTTGAACTGAAGGTTCGAGTGAAAAAGGAGAATGACAATGGCTGAAAAATTGACGATGCCCACGCTGACTATCCTGTTTCAGCAGCGGGCGCAGACGGCGATTGCCCGGAGCCAGAAGGGCGTGGCGGCGCTGATCCTCCGGGATGCGCTGACCGCCGGGCAGGCGTGGTCCCTGACCTCTACGGGCCAAATCCCCGAGAAACTGGGCAAGGAGAATCAGAACGCCATCCGGCGGGTGTTCAAGGGCGGTGTGAACCCGCCCCGCAAGGTGCTGGTGTACTGCCTGGGAGCGGAGGACACGCTGGAGCTTGACCCGGCTCCCCAGGCGGAGGACGGCGAACCGTCCGCCGGAACGGAAGACGCCAGGCCCGGCAGCGGAGCCGCCGCCCTCAAGTGGCTGGGCGCCCAGAAGTTTGACTACCTGGCGGGCCCAGCGGATCTGAGCGAGGCGGAGGCCGCCATCCTCAAGGAATGGATCATCAAAAAACGGGAAGACGACCACGTGATCTTCAAGGCCGTTCTGCCGAACTGCGCGGCGGGCAATGAGGGCGTGGTGAACTTCACCGCCTCCGGCATCCAGGTGGGAGGCGACGTGTTCGACGCTGCCGGGTACTGCGGCCGGGTGGCAGGCCTCATCGCCGGCACGCCCATGAAGCAGTCCGTGACCTACGCCGCCCTGCCGGAGGTGGAGGACATCGACCGCCTCTCCGCTCTGGAGGAGGACGAGGCCGTGGGCCGGGGCGAGCTGATCCTGACCAACGACGGGGAGAAGGTGAAGTTCGGCCGGGGCGTGAACTCCCTGACGAATACCACGGGCCGGTCTGAGGTCTGGCGGAAAATCAAGATCGTGGAGCTGCTGGACCTCCTGCAGTGGGACCTGCGGCTAACCATCCAGGACAACTACATCGGGAAATTCCAGAACAGCTACGACAATAAGCTGCTGCTCATCACCGCCGTGAAGCTGTATCTCCAGGCCCTGGCGAAGGACCAGCTCATAGAGGCGGACTTCTCCTGCGACATCGACGTGGAGGAGCAGGACGCCTATCTGCAGAGCACCGGCGTGGCCACGGCGGAGATGACGGAACAGCAGATCCGGGAGGCCAATACCGGAACCTTTGTGTTCCTGGCAATCGACATCCGGCCCATCGACGCCATCGAGGATGTGCGGGTCAAGATTTATCTGTAAGGAGGCTTTGACATGGCATTTGAAAACGGCTCCCGGGTAATGAACGGGACGTGGGGCACCGTCTGGGCGGACGGCAGCGAGGTGGCGGAGATCTCCGCCTTTCAGCTGAAGGTCGTGAAGAACTGGGACCCCATCAGCATGTGCGGCCAGATGGCGGAGGACCGGAAGCTGACCGGCATCAAAATCACCGGCTCCATGACCCTCCACAAGGTCTACAGCCGGGGGGCGGAGGACGTGCAGGCCGCCGACCGGGGGCACGACGTCCGGCGGACCCTGGTTGCCAAGCTGGCGGACCCGGACGCCTACGGTGCGGAGCGGATTGCCGTCTACGGCATGAACTACGACGAACAGACGCTGATGGACTTCGCCGCCGGGAAGGCGGGGAGCATGACGGTCCCTTTCCAGGCCACGAAGTTCGAGTACCTGGACCAGGTGGCGCCGCTGGTGTAAGGAGGGACACATGGAAAATGAGAAAAACGCAAGCGCTTTGGACCTGCTGCTGCGGCCGGAGCTGCCGGATGTGCGGAAGGTCCTGCCGGAGAAAAAGGTGGAGGTAAAGCGGCTCTCCCAGCTCACCGGCGAGCCGGTGGTCTTCACCCTGCGGGGGCTCACCTATCGGGAAATCCGGGACATCCAGGACAAGCGCCGGGAGGACCAGGCGGTTTCCGCCGTGCTGTACGGCTGCAAGGACCCGGATTTCCGGGACAAGCGGCTGCTGGACCCGGAAAAGGGCGTGGCGGCACCACTGGACGCCATCAAGGCGAAGCTGACGGCGGGAGAGATCGACGAGCTGTACATTGAGATTCAGAAGCTCTCCGGCTATCTCCAGAGGACCCTGGCCGAGGTAAAAAACGCCTAGAGGCGGCGGAGGACCCGGAATTGTCCCTGCTGTACTACCTGTTCGCCGCCAAGAACTGGGGGCTTCAGGACCTGAAGGTCCTGTACGAGGGCCGGGACGGGTGGACGGCGGTCATCCGGGCGTTCGCCGCCCATCAGGCGGAAAGACGAAGCGAGGGGTTCCGGTGGTAAAGAAAAACCGCCCTCCCGGGACCGGGAGGGCGGAGGGGCTATAGTGTTATTGCAGAAAACAGACACACCAGAGCAGAAAAGAACATAGTGACCGCAAGGAACCAAAAGAGGATCATGGTGTCTCGATCCGTCCGGGCATACCGCTGTCTCATGCCCATCACCGTTCCGCTCGGGCGGAGTTCTCCAGATACCAAGTACACAAGGTAGCACCCGGCTGCGATACCCCCAAGCGCGCAAATCACTAGGAAAGCCGTCAACTCCATCCCTCCCTTCAATGGCTGATTTTAATATACCAGTTCCCCCAAAAGCTGTCAACAGGAGGTGACGCTTGTGGCGAACAATGTCTCCATCGTCATGACGCTGCAAACCGATATCGACGCTAAATTGAAAACCATCACCAGCACATCTCAAGGCTGCTCCAAAGCCATGGAGGAGCTTTCAAGAAAAGGCCAGCAGCTTGGAGACAGATACAGGGACCTTACAAGACGGTCTGCGGAGGCGTCCTCGAAGGCCCTGGAAGTCAAGCGGGCCATGGACGAGGCGGCAAAGGCCTTTAAAAAGAGCGGAGACGAGGCCGACCGCTTGACCTTTGAACGGCTGCGGGAGGAATACAACGACCTGACCATCTCTGCCAAAGGATACGCCGACGAGGCGAAGAACACCGTGAAGGAGATCCGGGCGCTTTCTGATGAGGTTCGGAAAATGGATGGTGTCGGCGGCGGTCAAAACGTATCCGGCGGCCTCTCGGCCGGCGTTTCTGATGGAAACATCATTCAGAAGGTTGGAACCGCCGGGCTTTTCAAGATGGCGGGCGACTCGCTTTCGCAGTTCGCCGGCGCGGCTCTTGAAAGCGCCATTGGAAAGCCAATGGCGGACCTTGCCTCCGGGATAGCCGCTGGAGCCGCGTCGGGCGCGGCCATCGGCAGTATTGTGCCTGGTATTGGGACAGCCCTTGGTGCGGCCGCTGGAGCTGGCATCGGCGCGATCAATGGAGCAACCCAGATTTTCACTGAACGGGACGACTTCTTTAAGGACTACTACCGAGGCCTGTACGAGGACACCAACGCCGCCACGGAGGAGCGGCTGTCCTCCGGCTCCGCCCTGGCGGCGGGCCGGGAGACGACGAAGCTGTCCTTCAATACGCTCCTCGGCGACGACAAGAAGGCTGGGGCCTTCCTGGAGCAGGTCCAGGACACCGCCAACACCACGCCCTTCCTCTATGACGACCTGGTGGGCATCTCCAAGACCATGCTGAGCTTCGGCACGGCGGTGGACGATATCATCCCGACGCTTACCAAGGTGGGCGACGCCGGGGCGGCCCTGGGCCTCTCCACGGGGGACATCGGGACCGTGGCCACTTACCTTGGCCGGATGCAGTCCAGCGATAAGGCGTCCCTGGAGTACTTGAACCCCCTGAATGAGCGGGGCTTCTCCGTGTTCCAGTGGCTGGCGGACGACCAGGGCGTCAGCGTGGGGGACGTGTACAGCCAAATCTCCAAGGGGGAGCTGTCCGGCAGCTACGTCAGCGACGTGATTCTGGCCCAGTTCGAGAAGCTCTACGCCGGAATGATGGATATCCAGTCCAAGTCCACGGAGGGCCTGGACAGCACGCTGCAGGGGCTCAAGGAAAACGTAGGCGCCGCCGGGGGCGACGCCTACAACGAGGCCCGGAAGGCGTCCAAAGAGGCGGACATCGCCGCCTACGGCGGACGCCTGGGGGACAAGCTGGCGGAGCTCTCCGCCATCGGCGGCCAGGTCCAGGCGTACGGTGAAAACCTGAAGGAGCAGTTCCAGCGGGAGGCTCTGGAGGCGGTGCTTACGGGGACTCTGGACAAGGGAGCCACCGTCTTTTCCGAGGAGGACGCGGCGAAGCTGGAGGGCCTTTCCCAGCAGTTCTCCGAAGCGGAGCAAGCCTATAAGGACGGTAGCCTGGAGGCCGGGCAGAAGATGGTGGACCTTCGGGAGGAGGCCGAGGCCCTGGCCACCGCCGCCTATGAGTCCAGCGAGTGGGCCCAGAAGCAGGTGGACATGGAGCTCCAGCAGATCGACGCCACCCGGGAGCTGACAACGGCCATGGTCTCCGCCACGGACGCCTGGAGAATGAACAACGCCTTTTCCAAGGGCGGCGCGGCCGGGAACGCCTTCACCGTCACCACCACCGTGGACGAACAGACCGGGCTGGCCTCCTATACGGACAAATACGGCCAGGCCGTGGACCCTATGCTGGTGGACATCGGGGGCTCCAGCGGGTGGAAGAGCCACGCCTACGGTCTGGACTACGTGCCCTACGACGAGTTCCCCGCCCTGCTACACCAGGGAGAACGGGTGCTGACGGCGGCGGAGGCCCGGGGCATGGACCGGGGCGGAGGCGGCGTGAGCGTCACGGTGACGGGAAACGAGTTCCACGTCCGGGAGGACTCCGACGTGGACGCCATCGCCGAGACCCTGGCCCGGAAGCTCCGGGAGGCGATTCTGAGAGGAGGCGGCTGAGATGATAGAGATCATCTTCCGCAACGTGAAGACCAACCAGGAGCTGGTCATGCCGGTGACCCCGCCGGGCTTCACCGTGGCGGAGGGCCGGTCCGTGGAGACCCTGGACATGACGGACACGGGACAGGTAAACCTCCCGGGCTTGAAGAGCCTGTTCAACGAGCGGATGGAGTTCCTGCTACCCTCTTCGGAGCGGAACTATACTTCCGCAGGCTGGACCGGGGAGCCCTATGCCGTGGTGGACCGGCTGACGGAGTGGTCCAACAGCGGCGACGTGCTGCGCTTCATCGTCACGGACACGCCGGTGAACCTGCCGGTGCTGCTGGGCCCCGTGGGCCATGGGCAGCGGGACGGCACAGGGGACGTATATGTCACGCTGGAGCTGCGGCAGTACCGGGAGCTGGCGGAGGAGAGCACGGAGGTCCGCCAGGACACCGGGAACAAGGGCCGGGCCGCGCCCCAGGAAAAGAAGGAAGAGGGCTCCTACACCGTGACCAAAGGGGATACCCTTTGGGGCATCTGCAGGCGGACCTATGGGGACGGGACCCTGGCCTGGAAGCTGGCGGAGGCCAACGGCATCAAGAACGCGAACCTGATCTACCCCGGCCAGGTGGTGAAGCTGCCGGACAAGGGGAGCCTGTAAAAATGTGTCCAACTTGGACACATCCGCCGAGAGGGGAGATTTGAGTGGCATACGACGACCTTTTGAAGATCCGCACCTGGTCCGTGGACGGGGCGAAAACGGAACACGTCACCGAGAAGGTCCAGGCGAAGACCTGGAGCGGGAGCTATAAGGACTGCGCCCGGCAGCTGACCTTCTCCATCCTCTCGGAGGCCCTGGCGGACCTGGGCGGCATGGCGCGGCTCTACAAGGACGCGGACATCCTGTTCTCCGGGCGCATCGTCTCCCGGAACCGGGACAGCCTGGGGAAGACGATAGACTGCTCTGCCCTGGACAACGGCCTTTACTTAAAGCGGAACAGCACCTACATGGCGGTGCGGAAGCAGACGCCGGAGGCCGTCACGGCCCAGCTCTGCGGGGAGTTCGGCATTCCCTGCGGGGATTTGGCGGCCACGGGAGTCCCTTTGAGCCGAAACTTCCTGGGCGTCAGCCTCTACCAGATCATCCAGACCATGTACACCCTGGCGGCGGAGCAGACCGGGAAGCAGTATCAAATCCGCTTCCGCTCCAACCACCTGGAGGTGGTGGAGAAGGCCATAGGCCCGGAGAGCATCCGACTGGCGCCGGGGAGCAACCTGATTTCCTGCCGGTCGGCGGAGAGCATCGAAAAGATGGTGAACCGGGTGGCGGTCTACGACGACGACAAATTCAAAAAGGTGGCGGAGTACGACAGCCCGGAAAACTACATCGCCCTCTACGGTCTCATGCAGCAGGCCATCCGGGCCAGCGATAAGGAGAACCCGGAGGCCGCCGCCAGGGACATCCTGGAGCAGAACGGGATCTCCACAACCATCACCGCCCAGTGCCTGGGAAATGTGAAGCTCATCACCGGCAACGCCGTGGCGGTCCACGAGCCCGTCACCGGCGTGGATGGCCTGTTCTGGATCACGGCGGACAGCCACACGGTCCGGCGGGGAATCTATCAGACCAAGGTGACCCTGGACTTTCGGAATTTGATGGACAAGCAGACGGCGGGCAGCCTGCCAAAGGAGTGATACGATGCGGGAAAACCCATACAGCGCCATGGCCTCCATGATGCGGGAGGCGGCGGAGCCCAAAGGGCCCATGGGTCCCATCCACCTGCTCCGGGGCGCCGTCCTCTCGGCGGACCCGCTGAAGGTGGAGGTGGCGGGGACCATCCAGGAGGTGGAGCGGTTCTATATCTCCCACCGGCTGGTGCAGGGCCATCAGGAGCTGCTGGAGCTGGCGTGTACCGGCGTGAACGGGAGTCTCTCCATCCAGGCCTCCTGCGGCTATGGGTCTCACAGCTCCATGTCCGTCCACTCTGGCACGCTGTCGACGCCCCATTGTACGGCCACCCAAGCGGAGCCGGTGCTGAAGCCCGGGGACGAGGTGCTGCTGCTGACGGAGGATGACCAGACCTTTTATCTAATCGACAAGGTGGTGAAGGCGGGATGAGCGGTATTTTCCCCATTGTGCAGCCGGAGGCGGCGGCGGAGCCCCGGCGGCTTCCCCTGTGCAAGGAGGCGGCCTGGGATTTCGACAAGGGCACGCCGGTGTTCTCCGGCGGAAAGCCCCTGGTGGTCTCTGGGGCCGAGGCGGTGAGGGTGTGGATCTGGAAGACCCTGATGACCGCCCGGTTTCATTACAGCGTCTACTCCTGGGATTACGGCAGCGAGGTGGAAAGTCTGATTGGCCGGTCCTTCACCCCGGCGGTGAAGCGGAGCGAGGCCGTCCGCTACGTGCGGGAGGCCCTCCAGATCAACCCGTACATCCGGGCGGTGCGCCAGGTGGACGTGACGTTTCAGGAGGACGATTTGACCATCTCCTGCGAGGTGGAGACCATTTACGGGGAGGTAAGCGTTTATGTTTGAAGGCATGACGCCGGAGAATATTCGGGGCCGTATCCTGGGGCGGATGAAAACGGAGCTCCAGACCCGGGAGGGCAGCTTTACGGGCGATATCATCGCCGCGGCGGCGGAGGAGATCAGCGAGGTGTACCACAGCCTGGACGCCCTGGTCCCGGCCTTCTACGTGGACGAGACCAGCGGGCCCTACATCGACAAGCAGGCGGGGACCGTGGGGGTCGTCCGCAAGGCCGGAAGCCTCGCCCGCTGCGCCATCACCTTCACGGGGACGGACGGCGCGGCTATCCCCGCCGGGGCGGTATACTACACGGCCTCCGGCCTGGCCTTCTACCTGGAAGCCCCCGTCACGATTCGGGACGGGACCGGGATGGGAACCCTCGCCGCCTCGGAGGCCGGGGACGCGTACAACATCGCCGCCGGGGAGATCGTCACGGCCCTGCGGAACTACGGCGGCGTCTCCGGCTTCTCCAACCGGGCGGCGGACGGCGGCGCGGCCCCGGAGACGGACGAGGGCCTGCTGGCGCGCTACCTGGAGCGGATGCGCAAGCCCGCCACCTCCGGCAACCCCTGGCACTACCAGCGCTGGGCCAAGGAGGTGGAGGGCGTGGGGGCCGCCCGGATCGTCAGCAAGTGGAACGGTCCCGGCACGGTGAAGGTCATCGTGGCGGACCAGGACCTTCAGCCCGCCACGCCGGCGGCCGTAGCGGCCTGCGCGGCCCACATCGAGGAGGAACGGCCTATCGGACCCGCCGTCACGGTGGAGGCCGCCAAGACCTTGGAGGTCCGTGTGGAGGCCTCCGTGACCCTGGAAAGCGGCGTGGGCGTCTCCACCGTCCGGGCGGCGCTGGAGGAAGCGGTGCGGGAGTACCTCCACGCCACGGCAGTGGCCGCCTTCGGCGGCAGCGTGGACCTTCAGTTTGAGTCCATGGACGCGGGGGTCTACGCGGTCCTCTTCAACCGGATTGCTTTCCTGCTGCTGTCCATCCCCGGCGTCGTCGACTACACCGCCCTGACCCTGAACGGCGGGACGGAGAATCTGACCATCCCGGCAGACACGCTGCCGGTGCTGAAGGAGGTGACGGCGACATGAGGCCCTTCGTCGCCCGGTATCCGGCCTTCCTGGCCGGTTCAGAGGAGTTCCGGGACATCCAGGAGGCCCTGGAGCCGGAGCTGCTGGCCCTCTGGTCCGCCAGGGACAGCGCTCTGGACCAGCTCTGCGTGGAAACCGCCACCTGGGGCCTCCGGTACTGGGAAGAAACCCTGGGCATCCCCGTGGACGAGGGAAAAGATTTAGATACCCGACGGAGCCGTATCCGGGTCAAGCTGCTAGGCGCGGATGTGACCACCGTGGCCCTGGTGAAAAGCTCCGCTGAAATCTGGTCCGGCCAGAGAGCGGAGGTGGCGGAGTATGCGGACCAGTTCCGCTTTGAGATCCGCTTCGTGGAGACCAACGGCGTTCCGCCCAACATACGGGACGTTACCGTCTCCATCCGGGAGCTGATCCCCGCCCACCTGCAGTGGGACTACATCTTTTTCTACGACGCGGAAACCGCCCTGAACGCTGGCGTGGGCCTTGTGACGGAGGCCAGGGGAGAGCTGGAGGTCTGGCCTCCGGCCATGCGAAGTGTGGAGATTACAAAAGCGGCGGCGGTGGGAGCCGTCACGGAACACCATGGCCGGATTGAGGTCTATCCGGCGGAACAGGAGGAGCCATGACAGCGAGAAACGAGATCGCCGTCAACGGCGGCGGGAGACAGTACGGGACCAAGCTCACCGTCCTGGGCGAGGCCGCCATCGCCGGGAACGTCCTAGCGGGGACGAAGCTGGATGTGGTGGAGATTGCCGCCGGAGACGGCGGAGGCGGCTGGTACGAACCCTCGGTGGAGCAGACGGCCCTGGCCAACGAAGTCTGGCGGGGAGAGATCGCCGCCTATATGCTAAATCCCTTGAACCCCAAAATGGTGGACATCAAGGGCGTGATCCCCGCCGCTGCCGGGGGCTTCACCGTCCGAGAGCTGGGCGTCTTCGACCGTGCGGGGACGCTGATCGGCATCTGCAACACGCCGGACATGGAGAAGGCCTGGCCGGAGTCCGGCGCGGGCGGGAAACTGGACGTCGTCATACACCTGATCGTCACAGACGCCAACGCACTGAACATCGTGGTGAAGCCCTCTCTGGATACGGTCAGCCTGGAGGACATGATACAGCTGCTGGCGCAGCACAATCAGGACTACAAGGCCCACGCCGCCCTGGGCTCCGCCGTCTTTGCCTTCACGGCGGAGGACTGGGGGCCGCCCGCCTCCTGGGTACCGGAGGAGACGGGAGAGGCCCTGGCGGCGGACGAAGCCGGGGAGAGCGGCGGGGAGGAGGACAGCGCCGCGGCGGGCGGCCCGGAGGACCCTCCCGCCTACGACGGGTCCCTGGGCTATGAGATCGTCATCCCCGCCGAGGCACATAAGCGCAAGAGCGGCGATTTCAGCTTCCAGGTCTTCCACCAGGTGGACGGCAGGTACATCACCAACACCTGGGCGGCCTTCGGCACCGGCGCGGACTATGACGAAGAGGCCGGGACCGTCACGCTGTCCAGCAGCGATCCCTACCCTGGAAAAATTCTGTTTGTGGGCTGAAAGGAGAAGTTTTTTATGAGCGTACCTTACGGAAAGCACTGGAAGATCGACGGCCTGATCGCCGGGCCCATTACCCGCCATGGGAGCGTCAACGGCAGCTACTCCATTATCTTCGAGCGGGAGAACGGCGCCACGCTGGAGAGCATCGAGGCCGTCGACTGGGCCCGCCCCTCCGTCCAGCACCTCCCCGCCTGCCCGGCAAACGAGGCGGGACTCCCGGAGGGCTACGGCTTCCAGCTGGGCAACATCGAGTACCACCACAATGCCGGATACTTCAATGTGACCGTTACCACCGCCAAACAGTACCTGGGCGACGTAACGGGCTACCAGGCCCGCATCGAGGAGTTGGAGGGACGGAACGCGGCGCTGTCCGGGCAGGTGACCGATGCCCGGACGAAGGAAGCGGAGCTGGCCTCCGCCTATGAGGAAGGAGTGGAGAGCAATGGCTGATATTCACACCCTGGCGCTGGACGCCATGAGGGCCAAGGGCGCGGCGGACGCTGCCGCCTTGGCGGCCAAGGCCGTGGCCGGAGAGGCCGACGGGACCTATCTCACCGCCCACGCTGCGGAGATTCCCACCTGGCGGCAGCGTGACTATTCGGACGTGCCCGTCGGGACCCCCTGCAAGTGGCAGGGCCGGGTCTATACGCTCTGGCAGGCCCACGACGCCTCCCGGCAGCCGGACTGGAGCCCGGACAAGGCGGTCTCCCTTTGGGACCTCTGCCACACGAAGGACCCGGCCCTGGCGGCGGAGTACCAGCCGCCCCAGGGAACACGGGGCCTCTGGCAGGAAGAGGAGTGTTGTGTCCAGAATGGACACATCTGGCGCTGCCTCGCGCCGGATAACGCCTATGGCCCCGCCGAACTGCCGGAGCGCTGGGAGGACCTGGGCCCTGTTGGAGGAGAGGCGGCGGCGGAATGAAGAAGTTTTTGAACTGACCGGAAGGAGGGGCGGCGGCGTGGCAACCATGAAAGAGCTGGTCTCTGAGTACCGGGAGGCGTCGGCGAAACTGGCCATGCGCATCGCGGAAAAGAAGGCGGCCGGGGCCTCCCCGGCGGAGCTGCGCCCCCTCCAGGAGGCTCTTCAAGACGTCCGGGCGGTCCAGCGGCTTATGGACGGCTATTACGACCTTCCCCGCTCCCCTGGCGTCGCCGCCGTGGGCTGGAAGGCCCGGAGGGTAAATGATGACAAATATTGAAGCCCTTCGCGCCCGCAAGCGTGAACTGCTGGCCCGGAAGAAGTACGAACTGGACCTTCAGGCCCGGGGCGAGGGGGACAACCTGGCCCTCTTCATGGTCAGCGAGGAACTGCTGGATATAAACGACCAGCTCAGGGCCCTGACCGCCGGGCGGTGGAAGCGAGGCGAAAATACGCCGGCGGACTACGCCAAAGACCGCCAGCAGTATCTGGACTGGCGGCGGGAGCAAACCGCCCTGGACGGCGAGACGGACGAGGGCCGGGCCCGGCTGAAGGCGGCGGCGGTCCAGGGCTTGGACCTGCTGACGCCCCGCCAGCGGGAGATGCTGGAGCGCTATCTCTCCGGCAGGAACATCCCCGAGATCGCCGGGGACCTGGGCGTTAACAAGTCCACCGTCTCCCGGACCATCGCCCTGGCAAAGAAGAAGCTTCGGGAGGAGACGGAACGGGCCATGACCGAGGCGAAGCTCCGGGGGGAATCCGCCCGGGTGGACCTGCAGGACCCGGCGGCGGCCAGGGCCGTGCTGCTGGCCCTGACGCCCAAACAGACCGTCTATTTTTACCTGTACTATTCCGAGTGCCTGACCCTGCGGGAGATCGGGGAACTCGCCGGCACGGATCACGCCACCATCAGCCGGACCCTGCGACGGGCGCTGCGGAACATCGGAACCCTGCTGGGCGGGCAGGACACGATTCTGGAAAATCCCGAGGCCCTGGATGAGCTGGCCTGGCAGGCGTACTGCGAGCTGGAAGACCACCCGGAGCTGGTTCCCGAGGGCGTCCCTCCTCCCCGGCCCTACCGGCCGCCGGAGCGGCGCGGGCACAGCGCCCGGTCCCATATTCTGCCGAAATCCCCCGCCACGGTTACCGTCCGCCGGGGCCGCGGGAAGCCGCCTGGAAAGCTGCTGGAGGCCCTGCTGGCCCGCCGGGAGGACCAACCCAAGGGGTTTATATTCCAATGGCTGGAGGCGGTCTTTGCGGCCTTCCGGCAAAGGCTGAAGACGCGCGGGGCCTTGACGGCCCCATGCAATTTTCGGCCAAGATCCGGGTAGATATGGAAGGAGGCAGTATATGTTTGAACTCTACGCAAAGAAGAATCAACTGAAAGCCCAGCGCGGGGAGCCTGTGACCAGCGGGAGCGTAAACGTCTACCGGGTCAGATTCAGGTTTTCGGAAGACTGGGTGGGTCTCCGGAAAATCGCCGTGTTCCGGGCAGGAGATGAAACCGCCTCCGTGCTGCTGGGGGAAGACCTGGAATGCGCCGTCCCCTGGGAGGTGCTGACCACCCCCGGACGGCGGCTGGAGGCCGGGGTGTACGGAACGGATACGGCGGAACAGGTCGTGCTGCCTGCCGCCTGGGCGGACTTGGGGTATATCAGCTCCGGCGCGGCCCCGGGGGAGGAGGCCCAGCCCCCCACGCCGGAGCTGTGGGAACAGGCGCTGGCCCGGAAGGGGGACGGCCTGGGCTACACCGAGGAGGGGGAGCTGGGGCTGTACTCCGGGGAGACGCTGCTGAGTTCCCTGCCCGTGAGCGGCGGCGGAGGGCTCCCCTACGGCGTCGGCCATGGGCTGAAGGTGGAGGCCGGGAACCTGACGGTGGACGCCGTGGGGGACTTCCAGGGGGACAACACCCTGCCCATGACCGCGGCGGGGGTCCAGACCGTCGTAGGAAATATCGAGGCCCTGCTGGGCACTATTTGAGGAGGCGTTTTTATGAGCATCGCAACGGAAATCAGCAGAATCCAGACCGCCCGCAACGGCATCCGGACCAAGCTGACGGAGCTGGGACTGGCCCAGCCGTCGGACGGTCTGGACGCGCTGGCCGCGGCGGCGGCGGGCATCGAGAACCGGGGGGCCGTGTCGGCCACGGTCCAGGAGGGGGACACCTACACCATCCCCAAGGGCTACCACAACGGCAGCGGCACCGTCTCCGGCGTGGCAGGGGCGGGGAGCTATAACCTCCAGTCCAAAACCGTGACGCCCACCAAGGCCCAGCAGAACGTCACGCCGGACAGCGGCTACTACGGCCTCTCCGACGTGACGGTGAACGCCATCCCGGAGAGCTACCAGGACGTGGGGGCCGTCACCGCCGGGGCGGGAGACGTGCTGACCGGGAAGATCATCGTGGACGCAGCCGGGAAGACGGTGGCGGGGACCATGCCCAATAACGGGGAGATCTCCAAGACCATCGACGGGCTGACGGTCACCAGTGCGGTCATCCCGGCGGGATACGCCGCCGGGGGAACGGTGAGCCTCAGCGGGGACATCGAGGCGGCGCTGGCGGCGATCTGAGGAGGGCGGCATGAGCATCCTGAGTGAAATTGAGCGCATCAAGGAAAACCTGGAGGACGCCTACACCGCCGTGGCGGAAAAGGGCGGGAGGCTGCCGGAAAAGCAGGTCTCCGGGGCGCTGGCGGCGGCGGTAAGGAGCATCCCGGCGGGCGGCGGCACAGAGTGGGTATCCGGCTACGACAAGGATTTCACCCTCTGGACCTCCGTCTTGAAGCTCTTCCCGGCAAGGCAGCCCGTCCTCTGCGAGGGCTCCTATGAAATCTTAGAAAAGGGGGATACATAATGCAGGTTCAGCAGACATATTCCGGGACGCTGGAGAGCGCTTCGGAAAATATCACCAGGCCCTATTCCTACGGCATGACGGCCACCATGCAGCTCAACGCCGCCAAGACGGAGCTCCTCAACCAAACCGTCGCGGGCTTCCTGTCGGAGAACTGCGGCGTAGAGGCGGCCTATGAGGACCGGGATGCGTCTGGGCAGAAGTGGCTCTGGATCTTCGGGTGCCCTTTCCTGTTCGCGTGCCCTGCATCCGCTAATACCCGCGCGGACATCTACGGCCCGTTTTCAACCGTATCGCTCACAGCGGATGTGGTTTTGACGGCGTTTTCTGGAAATGGCTATTATCTCATACTCCGATTTTTCGGAGACCCTTCCAGGGCGTTTTCTCTCGTCGCCCTTGGGTATAGTTCTTCTCAATTGAAAAACGGCTTCAAAGTTGTGAAATCCAGGAACATCCTGAATGGCCGGAAGGCGCTGTTCTACGCGCTGGGGGACAGGGTCACGAATACGTCCTCTTCCAGCTCTCAGCCCGCGCCTCCGCCCATGGTGGCGGGAGCCCGCTGCGTCGACTTCGACGAGGCGGGGGCGGTCGTGGCGGCGTCTATTGGCGAAAATATGCCTTATATGCCGCTTCTGGACACCACCGCCCAAATGTACAACGCTAACAGCGATAAAATCCCCCTGGTCCCCATTCGTGTCAATCTCTGGGAGCTGGAGGGCTGCTACTGCTATCCGCGAAATTGGGGGCTGCCCGCTGCGTATAATATGGCCGTACAGACCCAGGCGGAGTTTGAAGTGGGCGGGCGGCGTTTCATCACCACAACGCCGGACAGCGGCGGCCTTTCCAATTTCATCAATCTGGGATTGCTCGAAGTGACGGAAGCCCCCGCTTCAGGAGGAGAGACGGCATGAGCGACGCGGTGCTGGTTGCCCTGATCGGGCTTGCGGGGTCCGGGCTGGGGTCTGTGCTGGGGATTCTGGTCAGCTCCAAGCTGACGCAGTACCGGCTGGAGCAGCTGGAGAAAAAGGTGGAGGTCCACAACCAAGTCATCGACCGGGTGTACAAGCTGGAGGAACGCACGGAGCTCCAAGAGGAGAAAATCAAGGTGGCCAACCACCGGATCGGAGACCTGGAGGAGGCGGTGAGAGCGTGAGCGGAAAACGCCAGAGGAACAGAGCCAAAACCTCCAACGTCATCCTGCTGGCTCTAGGGCTGTTCGCCTTTGGGTTTATCGTGGCCATGACGGTCATTTTCTGCGTGAAGGGCGCGGTGCCGGACACGCTGATCCAGTACACCCTGGGGGCCGGAGGCGTGGAGGCCCTGCTCCTGGCCGGGATCAAGATTTCAAAAGTGAGAGCCGGGGACAAGCCCGGAGAAAGCGAGGATACATATGAATCAAACGATTATTAAGCGCCTGGGGAATCTCCTCAGCGTGAAGTCCCTGGTGACTCTGACGCTCACCGGCGTGTTCGCGTACATGGCCGTGGCCCAAACGATCTCCCAGGACTTCATGACCGTGTACGCCGTGGTCATCGCGTTTTATTTTGGGACGCAGAGCCAGAAGGTGCAGGACGTGCTAGAGGGCGAAGCAGGAAAGAAGATGTCCAGTGAATAAGAAGCCCGTCTCCTACAAGCAGGGGGACCAGCGGTGGGGCGGCAAGCCCTACCGGGTGCCCGGGGAGACTTCTACCATTGGGAGCGCCGGGTGCGGGCCTACCTGTGCCGCCATGGTCATTGCCGCACTGAAGGACAAGCGAGTTACGCCGGAGACCACCTGTGCCTGGAGCGTGGCCCACGGATACAAGGCCCTGAAGCAGGGGACCTATTACAGCTACTTCAAGCCCCAGCTGGCGGCCTATGGTATCGACTGCAAGCAGCTGCTGGGAAGCCGTATTCTCAACCAGCCCAATCACCCTATCCATAAGCAGGTCCAGGGATACCTGCGCCAGGGCTATTGGGTCATTGCTCTGATGGGCCCCGGGACCTGGACCAAGGGCGGCCACTTCGTGCTGGTGTGGGACTGGGACAGCAAAGTCCGGATTCTGGACCCGGCCAGCTCAGCGGACAAGCGGCTGAACGGCGACCCGGCGGCGTTCCGGCGGGAGGTCCGGTGCTACTGGCTGGTGGACGCCAGAAAATACAACAAGGAGGATGATGATTTGAAAATCCAAGATCTGACCGACGCGGAGGTCCTGGCCCTGGGGAAGCGGCTCCAGGCAGTGATGGGGAAACATCCCGTCAGCCCCGCCCTGGCAAAGGAGCTCCAGGAAGCCAAGGAAAAGGGCATCACCGACGGGAGCAACCCCGGGGCCTTCTGTACCCGGGCCCAGGCGGCCGTCATGACGCTCAGAGCCATGAAACAATAAGCGAAAAGCGGAGGGCCATAGCCCTCCGCTTTTCAAAGCAGTTCTAAGATTTTTTTGCCAAGGTTGAAGAACGTTTCGACAGAGGAGGCGTTTGCCAGCGCAACCTTGATCCCTTTGAATAAAACGCTGCAAACGTCTTTCTTTGGGGCCTTTTCCTTTGCGCTGTCACAAAAAACTTTGATTTGTTCCTTCAAATCGGAAACTTCTTTGCCATTGGCTTCAAGGCTTGCAAGAAGACGCTCCGCTTCCTCTGAAAAAGCTTGCACTGCGCCGACTAATTCCGGTTGGGGTCCCCCGATAACAATATTGCCGATGCTCACGTCTTTTGAAGTGTTAACCATGACGCCGCCATGATTTTCATATGTAACGCTGTCCAATGAACTCACCTTTCTTTTTTTATTTCTCAATGGAGAAAGCTCCAAACTGTGTGTTTTCTGAATGGATTGCCATAGCGCCCTGGTAATTATAAATCCTTATTCCCGCATTCTGTTCTTGCTCCAGAAGATCGACGATCCCTCTGACACGATCGATGAGCTCGCTCCACTGCTCCCGATGAAGCGCTTCATCGATGCTGTAAGCCAGATCCCAAAAGTTTTGATTGTCGAAACCGTAATACTGTTCTCTCCCGGCCAGACTCAAAAACTTTTTAAGGTACAACAGTGTAGGCCTTAGTTTGACGCCGCCAGGCTGGTCTTGCTCTATGTATGTCAGGAGTAACCGCAAAGTCTCTTTACAGGCGTGTATTTTGGAAATGCAGATGCGCAGCCTACGCACTTCATCGCTCTTTGAATGGGAAAAGCAGTGACAGATATAGTAGACGGCAATTGGATGATTATGCAGATTGAGCAGACTGCACCCGACTTTCAGATTCGGTAAAGACGGCAGCAGCCATTTAACCTTTTTTGGAGGTATGAATTCCAAGGGCCCATAGCTGAAGATAAGAGCCGGGGTACCAGGTAAAATTCCGGCCCGGCCTGGGGCAAGCTGGACAGGTCCTGCTTTCTTGGAAGTGGTGGCATACTGGTAGATCCGCAAGAGTTCATCAAAAAAAGTATACAAGCTGAATTCTTGCTCGCCGTGTTCAAACCGCTTTGTTACCTTTAGACGAGGAGCTTCCATCAGCTCCCGGGCAACTGAATCATACTCCCCCGAATAGGGGAAGAGCAGTCCATCATAAAAGCCGTATAGGCCAATATCATAGTGAAGGGAGAAAACGTCCGTATAGAGACGCTTGAAAACTCCCTTTTGCAGCGGTGCCTGAGGTGCGGGAAGAAAGGAAATCGCCGTCCTGGAATCAAAATAGGTCCTTTCTTTCTCCGGAAGGCTTTCTGGAGCCCTGCGGAGCTTTTCTTCTCCCAAGAAACGGAAATAACGGTTTTGGGTAATTCG
Source organism: uncultured Oscillibacter sp. (assembly GCA_950097265.1). Taxonomy (GTDB): domain Bacteria; phylum Bacillota; class Clostridia; order Oscillospirales; family Oscillospiraceae; genus Oscillibacter. The sequence goes on along the minus strand of CATNDJ010000017.1, from coordinate 10,652 downwards.
CTGAGGAGTAAATTGAGGAGGGAAGAAACTGTTTTTCGGGCCTGCCGCATTCAGCAGGCGGGTGTCAATAAACGGATATTGAATCACAGCAAACATGCCAATACCTCCTTAATTAAAAGAGCCCTGCGCGCCAATCCACGCAGGGCTTGGGAGCAGACCCCAGATCTTATATTGAAAAGACCAGGGGAAACCTCGCCGAATATCCGTCCACAACAGATACAGGTAAGGCCTTGCGTACCGATGGCGTTTGGCACCATAAGTACAGCGTTGCTTTGAGTCCCGTTTATGGCGGGACATCACCCCATTACCTATAATTTACACTTTTTTTGCAATATGTCAAGAGTGGAATTGTATTTAGGAGAGAGCAACTGGCGGTGGACGTTGATTTATTACTTTAAACAACATGGTTTATATACCTACGGCCCCCCCATGGCGGTTGCCCCCATCCCCAACGTCCGGGCTGTCCTGGATTACGCCGTCACCGAAATGCCCACAGAGAAAATCTTCCTGGGCGTGCCCAACTACGGCTACGACTGGCCATTGCCTTTCATCCAGGGGGAGACCAGGGCCCAGTCTATCTCCAACCAGCGGGCTATTGAGTTGGCGATCCAATACGGCGTGCCCATCCAGTACGATGAGACCGCCCAGTCCCCCTTCTTCCACTACACCGACGCCGGAGGGACCGCCCACGAGGTCTGGTTCGAGGACGCCCGGAGTATGGAGGCCAAGTTGCGGCTGGTGGCTGAATACGGCTTCCGGGGTGCTGGCTTCTGGAACCTCATGCGGCCCTTCTCCCAGACCTGGCTGGTCTTGGATTCCCTCTATAATATTGAATGACGAAAAAAGGGACCCGGTTTCGTAACCGGGTCCCTCTTTGCATATCGGTGTTCCGACGGCACTCAGACGTTGATTTCCGGCGTCTCGCCGTCCTCCGCCTCCGCCAGCAGGGGGGCGGCGCCCTTCAGAAACGCCTCTACCTGGGCGGCGCAGCGGCCGGTGTACAGCCTGGGGTCCAAAACGGCCTCCATCTCCGCCTCCGTCATGGCGAAGGCGGGCTCCGCCGCCAGGCGGCGAAGCAGGTCGCAGGATTCCCCCTCCTTCATCCGGGCCGTGGCCGCCATGGAGCAGGTGCGGATGATCTCGTGGAGCTCCTGCCGGTTGCCGCCCCGCTTGACCCCCTCCATCATCAGGTTCTCCGTGGCGATGAAGGGCAGGTACTCCCGGCAGGTCCGGTCCACGACCTTCTCGTTGACGTGGAGCCCGTCGGTGACGTTTTGAGCCAGGCGCAGGATGGCGTCGGCGCAGAGAAAGCCTTCCGGCATGGAGATGCGCCGGTTGGCGGAGTCGTCCAGAGTCCGCTCCAGCCACTGAACGGAGGCCGTCATGGGGGCGTTCATGGCGTCCGCCATCAGATAGCGGGACAAGGAGCAGATGCGCTCGCAGCGCATGGGGTTGCGCTTGTAGGCCATGGCCGAGGAGCCAATCTGGTTTTTCTCGAAGGGCTCCTCCACCTGCCGGTCGTGCTGGAGCAGGCGGATGTCGTTTGCCATCCGGTAGGCGCTCTGAGCGATGGAGGAAAGGCAGTTCAAAATCCGGCTGTCCACCTTCCGGGGGTAGGTCTGGCCGCAGACGGGGAAGGTCTTCTCAAAGCCGAACTCCCCAGCAATCCGCCGGTTCATCTCGTCGATTTTCGCTCCGTCCCCCTCGAAGAGGTCCATAAAGCTGGCCTCAGTGCCGGTGGTGCCCCGGCAGCCCAGGAATTTCAGGTTTTCCAGGACGAAGTCCAGCTCCTCCAGGTCCGCCAGAAAGTCCTGCATCCAGAGCGTGGCCCGCTTGCCCACGGTGACCAGCTGGGCGGGCTGATAGTGGGTGTAGCCCAAGGTGGGCGTGCCCGCGTACTGCTTCGCGAACTTGGCCAGGTTCCCCAGCAGGGCCAGGAGGCCCTTCCGGAGATACCGCAGACCCTCCCGGTAAAGGATGAGGTCGGCGTTGTCGGTGACGTAGCAGCTGGTGGCCCCCAGGTGGATGATGCCCGCCGCCGAGGGGGCCGCTGCGCCGTAGGCGTAGACGTGGGCCATGACGTCGTGGCGGACCTCCTTTTCCCGGGCCGCGGCCAAATCAAAGTCGATGTCGGTAAGATGCTCCTCCAGCTCCCGCACCTGCTCCGCCGTGATGGGAAGGCCCAGCTCGTGCTCCGCCCGGGCCAGGGCTACCCACAGCCGCCGCCAGGTTTCGATACGCTTTTCGGCGGAGAAGAGGTTCAGCATGAATTGCGAGGCGTACCGGGAGGAGAGGGGAGATTCGTAACGGTCTTTCCTCATAGCGCCTCCTTCAGCGGATAATGATGGCGTCCCGTTCCGGACCTACGGACACGTAGCCGATGCGGCAGCCGATCTCTTTTTCCACGTACTCCACGTATTTCCGGGCGGCCTCGGGCAGGCCTTCCCAGGTCCGCACGCCGGAGATGTCGCATTTCCAGCCGTCCATGTATTCCACCACCGGCTTGGCCTCCGGAAGCAAAGCGGGGAAGGGAAAGCGGTCCGTCTGCTGGCTCCCCAGCTCGTAGCGGACGCAGATGGGAATCTTGTCCAGATAGCTCAGCACGTCCAGTTTGGTCAGGGCGATGTTGGTGGCCGCCTGGCACTGGACGCCGTAGCGGGTGGCCACGATGTCGATGGGTCCCACCCGGCGGGGACGGCCCGTCTTCGCGCCGTATTCGTTCCCGGCCTGGCGGAGCTTGTCCGCCTCCTCGCCAAACCACTCGCAGGTGAAGGGGCCCTCTCCCACGCAGGAGGAGTAAGCCTTCACCACGCCGATGACCTCGTCGATGCGGGCGGAGGGCAGGCCGGAGCCCACGGGGGCGTAGGCCGCCACGGCGTTGGAGGAGGTGGTGTAGGGATAGATGCCGTAGTCCAGGTCCCGGAGGGCCCCCAGCTGGGCCTCGAAAAGGATGCGCTTGTTTTCCGTCTGGGCCTGGCGGAGGAACGCTCCGGTGTCCCGGATGAAGGGACGGATTTTCTCGCCGTACTCCGCCGCCCAGTCCATCAGCTGCTCCATGGTGTAGGGCGCGGCGCTGTAGACCTTGGTGAGGGTCAGGTTCTTCCACTCCAGCAGGTCCTCCAGGTGGGAGCGAAGGTGCCCCGGATAGAGGAGCTCCCCGGCCATGACGGTCTTTTTCTGGAACTTGTCGGAGTAGAAGGGGGCGATGCCCTGCTTGGTGGAGCCGTACTTCTTGTCCTTCAGCCGGGCCTCCTCCAGGCCGTCCAGGTCCCGGTGCCAGGGCAGCAGCAGGGAGGCCCGGTCGCTGATCATCAGGTTGTCCGGGGTAATGGACACGCCCTGGGCGGTCACGTCCTGGATTTCCTTCCACAGACTCTCGCAGTCCAGGGCCACGCCGTTGCCCAGAATGTTCACCACGCCGTCCCGGAAGATGCCGGAGGGCAGCAGATGGAGGGCGAACTTGCCCTTTTCGTTGACGACGGTGTGCCCGGCGTTTCCGCCGCCCTGGTAGCGGACCACCACGTCGTAGTCCTGGGTGATCAGGTCTACCATACGGCCCTTGCCCTCGTCGCCCCAGTTGATGCCCACAATGGCGCAATTTGACATAATGAAAACCCTCTCTCTTATATTGTTCAAGGCGCGGATTCGTTCCGGCTGTCCCCAGCGCGCCCAAACGCCTATTTATTATACCGGCACTTTTCCCATAAGTAAAGGAAAAGGAACAAAAGTTTACAAATGATGGTCCCGCAGGAGCCGCTTGGCCTGCTCCCACAGCTCGTCGCTGACGGTCTGAATCACCGCTACCTTCCGCACCAGTTCCGGCAGGGCGGCGGTGAGCTCCGCCTCGATAAGGGTCTCGTTGGTCAGGTCCGCCGAGGGGCACCCGGCGCACTGGCCCAGGAGCTTCACGTACAGCACGCCGTCCACTAAACGGTCCGCGGCAATCTCCCCTCCGTGGGCCCGGAGGGCGGGGCGGACCTTTTCGTCCAGCACGGCCTCGATGCGTTTCATATCTTCAGTCATGAGGTTCCTCCCGTTCCGCCGCTTTCGCGGCAAAGATTTCTTCCCGGATGCGCCGCCGGGAGTCGTCGAACAGCAGCTCCCGGTTGTGGCGGAAATAGGCGTCGCAGCCGAAGACCTCGATAAACCAGCTTGTATCCGGCCCGGCGGTAAGCTCCGTGACGAACAGCACCAGCTCCTGTCCCTGGCCGAAGGTCTCCTCCAGGAAGGCGAAGGCGTAGTCCAGCTCCGCCTTGGTCTCCTGAGCCTGGGCGGAGCGCTGCTCGACTTCCCCGCCGAACCAGCCCCGAACCGCTTCCATGGCCGCCTCGGAGCCCGCCGGGCTGTCCTGAATAAGGCGGCGGCGGTAGTCCTCCAGGGCGTTAATTTCCAGCTGGGCCAGGGTTTGGCGCTGTTTTTCCAGTTGCCCCGCATCCCGGGCCCGCTTCAGGGCCTCCCGGCGTTCCCGGGCCAGGGACTCCAGGACCTCCTGGGGATTCTGTCCGTTGCTTATGGCCTCCCTGAACGCCGTCAGGGCGGCGTGGAGGCTTTCGCAGAGGCCGTCCTGCCGGCGGGTTTCCCGGGCGGACTCGGAGAGGCGGGAGAGGAGCAGGCCCATGACGGACAGCTTTTCGTCGAAGGGGGCGGCCCGGAGCTCCCGGACGGTAATGGGCCGCCAGGTCCCCTTCAAAATCTCGTCCACGTGGTAGATTTTCCGGTACTTGTTGTAGAGCTCCAGGTAGTTGGCGAAGTCCCGTGCGATGCGGGGAAGCTGGATGTACTGCCCCACCACCTCCCGGTCCGCCCGGAGGCCCAGGACCTCGTAAACCGCCAGCAGCTCGCTCAGGTCCTCCCAGCCCCGGGCGGTGGCGAACTGGAGGCCCTCCGCCGTGGTTTCCACCCGGTAGAAGTTCTCCTTCTTGATGTCCAGATAGGACACCACCGCCCCGTGGAGGCCCTTGGCCCGGGCGTACTCCTTCCAGACGGCGAAGTCCTCCTGTACGTCGATGCGCTTCACCCGGTCCAGGGTGACCACGTCGAAGTCCCGGACGGAGCGGTTATACTCCGGCGGGTTCCCGGCGGCGGCGATCAGCCAGCCCTCCGGCAGGCGCTGGTTGCCGAAGGTCTTGCACTGGAGAAACTGAAGCATCATGGGGGCCAGGGTCTCCGAGACGCAGTTGATTTCGTCCAGAAAGAGGATGCCCTCCTTGAGGCCGGTTTTCTCCATGAGCTCGTACACGGAGGCCAGGATTTCACTCATGGTGTACTCGGTGACGGAGTATTCCTCCCCGCCGTAGGTCCGTTTTTCGATGAAGGGCAGGCCCACGGCGCTCTGGCGGGTGTGGTGGGTGATGGTGTAAGCAACCAGCCCCACGCCGGTTTCGGCGGCCACCTGCTCCATAATCTGGGTCTTGCCCACGCCGGGAGGGCCCATCAGCAGGACGGGCCGCTGGCGGACCGGGGGAATGAGGTAATTTCCCAACTCGTCCTTGGCCAGGTAGGCTCTCAGGGTGTTGGCGATTTCCTGTTTGGCTTGTTTAATGTTCATGGTGGTTCCTTCCTCTACAGCTCCGGCAGCTCGTCCAAATCAATCTCCTCAGGCAGCTCCTCCGCCGCCCGGTCCAGGTCCGGGGCCTCCAGCACCAGCCGGATGGCCCAGGGGGGCGTCTTCACGGACAGCGGCGGCTCCCCCAGGAGGATGAACGCCGTCTCGTAGGGCGTGCGCTTCTCCGGGTAAATCCCCATGCCGTCGGTGAAGTACACCAGTCCCCGGAGGCTGGTAAAGGCCCCCGCCTCCTGGAGCTTCGCCACGTGCTCAAATACCGGGCGGAAGTCCGTGGCGCTGCCGCCGGTGAGCTGAAAGTTTTCCATATAGGTTCGCAGGTCCTCTAAGTCGCGGATGACATCGTCGGCCCGGATCTGGTCGTCGCACTGGATGACGCGGATGTTGACTTTCCGGGTGAAGGTCCCGGCGCTGCGCAGGATCGCGTAGGTGCAGGCCAGGAACTGCCGGACCCGCTCTCCGGAGGTGGACATGGAGGTGTCCACGGCGATGACGAAGTCCTCGATGCGCTTTTCCTCCCGGGTCTCCGGGGGCTCCACCAGGGGCATGTTCCCATAGAGCCGGAGGCCGTAGGAGTAGAACCCGTAGTCAAAGGCGTCCCCGTCCACCTCCGCCACCTCCCGGGGGGCGGCGAAGCGCCGGAGGAAGGCCCGGTAGTCCACATCGTCCCGGACCGCCACCCGGACCTGCTCCAAAACAGCCTCTCCGCCGGTCCCCTTGTCGGAAAGCACCGTTTCCAGGCCCGTCTGGGTCTTGCTGGAGAGGTCCTGCCACTTCTGGTCCTGGCGATGGCTCTGCTCCTGATCGTCCTGCCGCTCCGGGTCCCAGAGGCCGTGGTCGTCCACCAAAAAGGCCCGCTGGAGCTGGGCGATTTCGTATTCCGGCAGGCTCAGCCGCAGAAGGCGGCGGTAGATCCCCTCTGCCGTCAGCACGGGCATATCCCTCCTGCATTCGCCGTAAAATTTCTGCTTCCGGGGGACCGGCCCGGCGTTCAGGCAGGGGTAGTCCAGCTCGTCCAGAATGCTCTCCACCGCCGCGTCGCAGCTGAGGTCCCAGAGCTCCGGAACCTTCCCCCGCTTCTTCGCCAGGTGCCGGAGCATGCAGTGGAGGATGACGTGGAGGTAGGCCCGGCAGGTCCGGACGCTGCTCCGCAGGTAGCGGTCCGCCAGCCAGGACCCGTCGTAGTACAGCGTCTCGCCGTCGGTGGCCAGGGACACCGTGACCCCGCCGCCGGGAACGAAGGACAGGCCGCACAGGGCCGCGTCCAGGTAGGGCAGGTTCATATAGAGTTTGTTCCGGGCGGCGAAGAGGATGTCCTGCCCCACCCCGGCAAAGTCCTTTTGTTCCATAAAGCCCTTTCTACAGCGCAAAGGATTTTTCCACTCCGGCGGGGAAGCGGCGGTGCTGTTCCTCCAGCAGCGCCGCCAGGGCCGCGGCGTCCCCTCTCTCCCGGGCCAGGGCGCAGGCGGCGGAGAGGGCCTCCCGGTCCGGCTCCGCCAGCTCCAGGAGCAGGGGCAGGCCCGCCCCGCCCTCCTCCGCCAGCAGGAGGCGGAGGGCCTCCCCGGCGTGCTGGCGCAGATAGGCCCGGTAGCCCGCCGCCGCCGGTTCTCCCAGGTCCGCGGGCCAGCGGAGGCGGCGCCAGGCGAGGCGCAGGGCGGCGCGCTCCTCGTGCTCCATGCCCAAAAAGTCCTTCCAGAGAGCGTCGTACTCCTTGAGGGACAGGCGCTTCTGGCGGAAGCAGTGGTGGTAGGGATAGCCCGCGCCCGAAATGGAATAGTCGAAGTGGTGGGCGGGGCAGTTTTCTTCATAGAGCTCCGTGTACTCCGGGAACAGCAGCCGGGCGGCCTCTTCGCCGCCGGGTTCGTAAAGGGTCACGTCCAGCTCCCGGCTCAGCTCCCCGGCGAACCAGGCCAGGGCCTCGCCCTGCTCCGGGCCCGTGCGGGTGAGGTGAAGCGTATCCAGGCTGCGGCAGTTCATCAGCACCCCGCCGCCCCAGCGGCCGGCGCGGTCGTGAATACGGAGGGTCTTTAAAGCGGAGCAGTTCAACAGGGCGTAGTCCCCCACGGCCTCCAGGGTCTCCGGCAGGGTCAGGTCCCGGAGGGAACGATTGTCCCACGCCTCCTCTCCCAGAGGGCCGCAGGTGACCAGAAGGGTCTCCGCCCCGGCGGGAAGGGGGGCCCCCTGCCGCTCCGGGGCCAGGGCCCGGTCCCCCAGGGCCGTCACCGGCAGGCCAAAGAGCCGCTCCGGCAGACTGGCCCGGGCGTCGGGAGTCCCGGCCCGGAGAATGGTGATTCCACCGCTTTCCTCCCGGCGGAGGACCAGCTTCCAGTTGCCCGCGCCGCTGACGCTTTCCATGGCCCATTCCCCCCTTCCTCTTTTTCCAGGGGTAGTATACCACACCCGGAAGGGATTTCCCAGGAAAATTTTTTTCGCAAAACCCTCTTGACAAACTGTTCATTCTGTGTATACTGTATATGAACAGTGAAACGGAGGAGCTTCCATGGAAATCATCATCCGCAACACCGGGGGGCAGCCCATCTACGAGCAGATTTACTCCCAGCTCAAGGCCCAGATTATTGCCGGGGCCCTGTCGCCGGGAGAGGCGCTGCCGTCCATCCGGGCCCTGGCTAAGGACCTGAAAATATCCGTTATCACCACGAAGCGGGCTTATGACGAGCTGGAGGCCGAGGGCTTCCTGTACACCGTGGCCGGAAAGGGCTGCTTCGTGGCGGAGAAGAACCTGGATTTGATTCGAGAGCAGCAGCTTAAGGAGCTGGAGGATCACCTGACCGCCGCCGCGGGCCTTGCCAAGACCTGCGGCCTGACGGTGGAAGAGCTTGCCGGCATGCTGCGCGTCTTACTGGAGGAGGAGAACGCATGAACGCCATTGAACTGTCCCACATCCACAAGTCCTTCGGGGAATTTGCCATCCGGGACCTGTGCCTGACGGTGCCCAGCGGCACCATCTGCGGCCTGGTGGGCGAGAACGGAGCGGGCAAGTCCACCACCATCCGTCTTTTGATGAATGCCCTCCGGCCCGACGGCGGAACGGCGAAGGTCCTGGGAGTGGACGTAACCTCCCCGGAGTTCCGGGCCGTCAAGGAGGATGTGGGCGTCGTCCTGGACGAGGCCTATTATCCCGAGACCCTCACCGCCGTCCAGGTGGGGAAGGTCATGGCGGGGACCTACCGGCGCTGGGACCAGGGGGTTTACGAAGATTACCTTCGGCGCTTCGACCTGCCGGGGAAAAAGCCCTTCAAGGACTTCTCCCGGGGCATGAAGATGAAGCTGGCCATTGCCGTGGCCCTGAGCCACCAGCCAAGGCTCCTGATTCTGGACGAGGCAACCAGCGGCCTGGACCCCATCGTCCGGGACGAGGTGCTGGAGATCTTCAACGAGTTCACCCGGGAGGAGGACCATTCCATTTTGATTTCCTCCCATATTCTCAGCGACCTGGAAAAGCTTTGTGACTACATCGCCTTCCTGCATCAGGGAGAGCTGCTGTTCTGCGACGAGAAGGACCGGCTGCTGGAGACCTACGGCGTGTTTGCCGGAACGGCGGAGCAGCTGGAGAGCCTCCGGGAAGAGGCCGTCCTGGGCCGGGAGGAGGCCCGCGGCTACGGCGGGGGCCGGGCCCTGGTCCGGCGGGACGAGGTCCCGGCGGGGCTGGAGCTGGAGCGGGCGACGATAGAGGATATCATCCTCTTCATGGTGAAAGGAGCAAGAAAATGAAAGCGCTGATTCGGAAGGACTTCTATGTGATTTGGAAGCAGATGCGGATTTTTGTCCTGGTCGTTCTGTTCATGTCCATGGTGAACACCACGTTCAACTCGGTGTTTATTGTGATTTGGTGCTCCATGCTGCCCTATACGGCCATGGCCTATGACGAGCGGAGCCACTGGAACCAGCTGGCGGCCATGATGCCCTATTCCAGGCGGGACGTCGTGCTGAGCAAGTACGTCCTGGGCTGGCTGTGCATGGCGGCGTCGGGCCTCCTGTGCCTGGCGATGCAGACGGTCATCGGGCAGTTTTCCGGGAATGCCACCGACGTCCCCACGCTGCTGTTCAGCCTCTGCCTGGGGGTGATTTCCCTGGACATCACCCTGCCCGCGGTGATGCACTTCGGCGTGGAGCGGGGGCGGATGATTTTCATGGTGGTGATTTTCGGCGTGGCCATTGGGGCGAGCTTCGTTGCCGACCGTGTGGAAAAGCTGCCCGACTTCCGTCTGCCGGTCGTCATCCTGCTGCCCCTGGCGGTAATCGCCGCCACGGCGGCCTCCATCCCCCTGTCCATGAAGCTCTACAAGGTGAACTGAGGGCCGCGTTATGATGAACACAAAACGCTGTCCCGTCTGCGGCTCCGCGGATATCATCCGTGTGCCCGACAACGCCCACCGCTATCTTGCCAACAGCATCTGCATCACCCGCTTCGCCACGGTGAAGCGCATCCCGGTTGCCCGCTACGTCTGCCACGATTGCGGCTACCTGGAAAACTGGGTGGAGAACCAACACGAGCGGGACGAGATTAAGCGTGCCTGGGGATAAACGGACATCCCCCTGTCGCGAGACAGGGGGATGTTTTCGTCACACGTTTCGCAGGCTTCTCTCCAGCAGCCCCATCAGGGTGTCCGCGTGGCCATAGGACTGCTTGCTCAGCTCCTCAAAGAGCTTGGACAGGCAGGGGTCCAGGCTGTCCTCGGCGGAGCGGGCGTAATTCAATCCGCTGCACGCCGCCGCATGATACCGCTCCCGGAGAGCGGGGCACCAGCGGCCCACGTAGATGCGCTCGTTGCTGAGGCTGGGACGGTAGCACTGTCCGGTGATGAGGTAGTGGGCCGCCGTCAGCCGCCGGGCCTGCTCCTGGAGCTCCGCCGCCATGTCCCGCAGGTCCTTCCGGGCCCAGGAGGGAGCCTGGCGGGCCAGGGCCAGGAGATAGCGCCGGTCCGACAGCGCCGCCTCGATGTAGCCGGCGACGACCTCCAGCATCTCCGCCGCCTCGGTGCCCATGCAGCAGGGATTCCGCTCCGCGCCGGGAAGCGCGGCGGCTCCCGCCGGGACAGGGACGGCGGGGGGCTCCGGCGCGGCGGGG
>CATNDJ010000016.1 GCA_950097265.1 uncultured Oscillibacter sp. | reverse complement strand
GTTTGGCCGCATATGCCTGCTGGCCGTTTTGCCGAGGTTACGGAGTAGAGCCTACTTATCTGGATTGTCTGCGCCACAGCGGCGCGACGAATATGTATGGCGCGAGGCCGTACTTGCAGAGGAAGTTCCCGGAACGGGCCAACGACCCTGATCGGGCCCGTGGGATTCTCCGGGCCTGGATGAACAGCTACCGGACAGAAGGAGGCGGCAAATGAGAAATCCCTACCATACAATCGCCGATGTGCTGAACTCCCCCTGGGCCGCGTCCGCCCCTCCCTTGGAAACCACGGACCGGGTGCTGCGCTCCACAAAGCTGGAGGACAGCATTTATAAGGACCTCCGTGCCGGGGACGGCGGCCTGGACCAGATCGAGCGGGACGCGGAGAAGAAGCTGCGCTCCTTCCCCGCCCTCTCCCGGGATATTTTCCAGACTTTTTACTCCCTGATGCCCCGGAAGAACGAAGCGGAGGCCCTGTCCACGGCGGCCCGGAAATTCAACGCACCGATCCTGGACCATGTGACCCGGAGCGAGGATTTTCCCACGCTGAAAAGCGTCTGCGAGGGTCGGGAGTTGCCCGCATATGAGGCGGCGGCGGAGTTCATTTCCAAGACCGCCGGGGAGCTGGACGGCCTTCTTTCCGACATCGGCGGGGACAAGGGCAGTCTGAACACCCTGGAAAAGCTGGAGGCGGCGGAGAAACAGGCGCGTGAAAAGCTCTCGGACCTGCTGAATATGCTCCGGCGGGCCCCGGACCCCGGCAAGGAATTGGAACAGTCCGCCGTCAAAGCGGCGAACCAGGCGGAGAGCAAACGCCGCCAGGTGGAGGCGGTAAGCAAGCTGGTGGATACCACCACCGCCGGGAATCAGGATGTGATTTCCGCCCTGGTGTCCCAGGCGGTGCAGTCCGCGGCGGAGAAGGCGGAGGAGGTCCAGGCCATCATCGGCGCCTGGAGCGACGAACCCGGCAATCTGGAGCGGAGCGAGGCCAACGAGGAACTTCTGGCACAGGTCCGAAAGAGCGATGTTCTGAAAAACGTCGCCAAGTACCTGGGCCGGTTCCGGGAGATCTTCGCCCAGGGCAAGCGGAACGGCTACGCCTACGGGCGGGGGGAGAAATACTCCCTGGAGCTGGGAAACGACCTCTCCAAGGCCCTCACCTCGGAGCTTGCCATGCTGGCCTCGCCTCAGACCATGCCGTTGTTCCTGCAAAAGTATCAGCGAAAGCAGATCAAGCAGTACCAGCGCCGGGAGCCTGTTTACAAGGGCATGGGGGATATCATCTGCTGTCTGGACGAATCCGATTCCACAGTGGGAGCCCCTACTGCCTGGGGCAAGGCCGTGGCGCTGACGCTGCTGGAGATCGCCGTTGACGGAGGGCGGAATTTTGCCCTGGTCCATTTTTCTAACCGCGGCCGGTGCCAAACAGATCTGTTCCGGCCCGGCGCGTACACCATGGACGATAAAATGAGGGCCGCCGAAACATTCCTCGGCGGCGGCACGAATTTTGAAACGCCCATGTGGGAATCCCTGCGGCTGATGCGGGAGGAAGGCTTTGAAAACGCCGACATCGTGTTTATTTCCGATGGAGAGTGTGCGATGCCGGAACATTTCATCGAAGAACTGCGGCAGGAGCAGGCGGAGCGCCGCTTCACGATCACCGGCGTCCTGCTGGACAGCGGCAGCCCCGGCATGGATTTCAGCCTGAAGGAGTTTTGCCAGAATATCTACCGCACCAGCCAGCTGGCAGGAGAGGATATCCTGCGGGAACTGGTGAGCAAACGGGTTTGACCATATGCGGTTTGCCGCACACGGAGAATGATAAAACAAGCGGAGGGTCCACCGAAAGGTGGGCCCTCTGCTTGTTTTTGGAAGATTGGATGAAAAGAAGTTTTGTCTCTTGCAAGTATTAAGATACCTGGAAATTGTTAAGCAAGACAGCTTCTTTTGTTACAAAAGGCTTAAATCTGATGGAACCGTATGCTCCAAGACAGATTTTACGCCTTTGCCATTTTCCTCTTGGTTGACAAAACTTCACCTATACAAGATTTCTTCGTGATGATAAAATGGAACCGTATTCTAGGGCGGAGTAAGTTAGGGCGGAGTAAGTTAGGGAGGAACGGCGAAAGAAGGGGCGTAGTGCGCCCTGCGCAGCTCTTAGCGGCTTTGCCGCTTAGAGATGCGGCGTACCCCTTGCGGGTGCTTCTGCCGCACCGCTGCGGCCTGGAAGTAAATAAAAGGACAAGAAACCGTAATTGCCTGTACAGGCGGTTGCGGTCTTTTTTTGTCCAAAAATCGAAAGGAGCAAGATTCTATGAGTGATCAGAACAGTGGTTTCCCGTTTGCGGCCTTTGGCCAGGAGGAAGGGCTTGACGTTGCCTCCATCTTTGGCAGCGGGGCCCCGTCCGGTGATGTGAACCCCTTTGAGGCCCTGGCGGCACAGCAGGCGGAACCCGCCGCGCCGCCGCCCCAGCCCCAGGCTGTGCAGAACATCGGTCAGCCGGTTCAGACGGCCCCCGCGCCCCAGGCGGCCCCTGTGGCTGCCCCGGAGCCCCAGACGGCCCCGGCGCCCGCTCCCGTTCAGGCCGCGGCGCCGGAGGACAATCTCATCAACGCCGCCTTTGCCAAGCAGGAAGAGGCGTCCGCTCAAAAGGCGGTGAAGTCCCTCTTTGAGAAAGCGCCCGTCTTTTCCTATGGCAGCGCAAAGGAGGACATCACGGACCCCGCTCAGACCTTCGAGGAGCTCCGCATCGCCAAGTCGGACGATTTTCCCGAGCTGTCCGAGGGCAAGCGGGTCTCCTGGACGGTGGAGTACGGCAAGACGACGAAATCCATCACCGACCCCAAAGGCACCACTATCCTCTCCGTCAAGGAGGAGATCGAGCGGTCCAAGGCGTTCCTGGACGGGCTGAAAAAGGCCAGGGATAAGAACCCGGACTGCCTGGTGAAGCCCCGAGTCACCGCCCAGAGCAAGGGCATCGCGTCCTATAAGGGCGTGTTCCAAACGGTGGAGGAGGCGCGGGATTCGGAGAAGTCCATCTGCCTCATCCCCGGCAGCGACGGTAAAGTGTATGAGCTGCGAAAAACGGAGATGGGCGAGTTCATCGCCCCGAAGGACAAGGTGATCGACATTCAGCAGATCAGGGCCGGGTTTACCCCGGCCCTCCCGCTGATCCCCCTGGACCTGCTCCAGCAGATCATCTCCTTCTTTCGCTGCTACATGGGAGAGCGCCAGGAGTTTGAGGCCCTGGCCCATATTCTGTGGGACAAGGAGGAGAAGGCGTTCACTGTCCACGTTCCCCGCCAGGACGTTTCCAAGGCCCGGGTCGACGCCGACCTGAGCCGGGACACGCTGCCGGAGGACCGGTATCTCCATTACGCCGATATCCATAGCCACAACAGCATGGAGGCCAAGTTTTCCCCTGTGGACGACCAAGACGAACAGGCAACCCGCCTCTATATCGTCTTGGGGCGTCTGGACCGGTTTTTCCCGGACATCACCGTCCGCATGTCCTGCGGCGGGACGTATCAGGAGCTGGACCCCGGCGCGGTGATCGAGGGCCTGGGGGCCGTGTTTCCTCGCCAGTGGCGGGAGAACGTGAATATCCGCGCTTCGGAGTTTTGGCGGTTGCCCGAACGGGAAGGCGTGACAACCCGGACGGCACGCATACACAAGGCTGCCGCCGACTCTGTGGAAGAGGTCACGCGTATGCGCGAAGGGCACCGTTACCAGTTCTTGAACCGCCTTCGCATGGACTGCGAGTATTACCTTGGAGAAGGAAGGCGGTGCGAGAAGTTTCTTTGGGCCGGGGCTGTTCGGGAACACATCGCCGCCATGAAGGCCCTTTGGAACAGCTTTCCCGAGAAAGGAAAACCGGAGTGGCTGTCCTGGGCGGATATCCAGGAGTATCAGAACCGGATGGAGGCGCGGGCGGCATGAGATTTTCCAGAACGCGGCCGGTGAAGATCGTCCAGCTTGGAGCGGGCGGCACCGGGGGGCATATCGCTCCTCATATCTACCGATTGCTGTACGCTCTGGACCGTCCCGCCCGCTATATCATCTGCGACGGCGACGTGGTGGAGGAAAAGAATCTGGTGCGTCAGAATTTCACGCCCGCCGACCTGGGGGAGAACAAGGCCAAGGTGCTGGCGGAACGCTATTCCGCCGTATTCGGCATGGAAACGGAGTATGTTCCGTCCTTTGTGGAAGGCGAGGAACAGCTCCGGCAGCTCCTGACGCCGGAGCGATGGTACACTGGCCCTTACCGCCAGGAAATCGTCAAAGAACTGGTGATCCTGCTGGGGGCTGTGGACAACAACAAATCCCGGCAGCTCTGCCATCGGGTCTTCCACCTGGCCAAGGAGCTGATCTACATCGACTCCGGCAATGGGGAGTTTACCGGACAGGTGGTGTGCGGCGTCCGTCAGGCGGGCAGGACCATCTACCCGCCCATCGGCATTGCCTACCCCGACGTGCTGGAGGATACGGACAAATTTCCCACGGAGCTGAGCTGCGCCGAGGCGTCGGTTTCCGCTCCCCAGAGCATGGCGGCCAACATCACGGCGGCCATGGCGGTGGTGAACATGGTGTACAACATTCTGGCCCTGGGCGAGAGCACTGTACGGCAGGCGACGTTTTCCACGAAAACCGTCAACGTGCGGCCGGCCATTCAACAGAAAAAGAAGAGGAGGAAGGCGGCATGAGAGCCACTGTAGACGCGAAAGCCTTTTCGGAGGCGCTGAACCATGTGGGCAAGGTGCCCCGGCAATCCACTATCCCCGTGCTGGCGGGCGTGCTGATCCGCTTTGAAAGCGGACGCTGCTCCATAACCGGCACGGATCTTACTACCTGGCTGACCATGACGCTGCCCGCCGGCGGCGAGGAGTTCGCCTTTTTGCTGGACGACCCGGCCAAGGCGTCCAAAGCCTGCCGGTTTTTCGACGGCGAGATGACGCTGGAGCTTCATGGCGAGGACCCGAAATACCCCGTGGCGACACTGACCTGCGGCCATCGGTCCGGGACCTTCGACGCTTTCCCGGAGAAGGAGTATCCCGAGCGGCCAAAGCCGGAAGAGGGGGTATCCTTCACCGTCAACGCTACCGCATTACTGAGACGGATCGAGCGGGTAAAATACGCCGTGCGCGTGCCCCAGGGATTCATCGAGAGGGCACAGCAGACCTGCGTCCAGTTCAGCGGGAACGATGTGTTCACTTTGGACGGCTACCGGGCCGCCTGTGATACGGACACAGCCCTGACCTTCCCCAGGCCCTTCCTGACCTGGGGAGACTCCCTGTCTCTTTTAAAGCTGATGGGCGACAGCGAGGTCACGGTCCAGGTGGGGACCAATCACGTCTGGTTTTCCTCGGACACCGTGACGATTGTCTGCCGTCGGGAGGGCGTGGAGACCTTTCCTCTGCAAGATGCCGTACCCAAGAAATTCTCGGAGGAGTTTACCGTCTCCCCCGGAGAGTTTCTGCGGGAGCTGGATTACCTCCAGGGCTTCCAGCCCAAGAAAAACCGCCTCACGACCGTTTTCTGCGGCGGGCGGCTGTTCCTGGACAAAGCGGAGTCCAAGTGTTCCACATCCGTGGAGATCGAGGGCGAAAGCGAACTTGCGGTGGGCTTTGACCAGCGCTATATGAAGGACGCCCTGACCCAGTTCAAAGGGGAGCCTCGCGTGAGGATGAAACTCACCAGCGGGGTTGGCCCCATCATCATCGAGGCGGAGGGCCGGAACGATTTCGCTATGGTACTGCCGGTCCGACTGCACGGGCTTATGGCGGCGTGAAAAACGGAGGGCATATGGACTATCAGGATTTTGAGTTGCTCTACCGCACGGACCCGGTTACTTTCCATCTCGGCATGGAACTGTTTGATGACCGGGGACGAAACGCGCTTTCCGTCAGTACGGACCAGGCGCTTTGCGCCGCTGTCACAAAGAAGCTGTCCGAACTCCTGTCGGCAGACAAGATTCTGAACGTGGTAAAAGCCGCCAGGGATTTCGCCGGGCTGAGCGCGGTGGAGCGGCTGTCCTATGTCGACCGCTGCGGCATCAGGCTGGAGGACGATCCCGTGGACGAACCGGAGGTCTGTCCTCTCTGCGGCGGCTCCTTGCGCTACGGGGAGTATGAGATGATAGACGAGAGCCGCATCCAGAACTGGACCTGCGAAAAATGTGGTGCGACCGGAAAAGAGGCGTACCGGATGGAGTTCGACTGCCATTACCATGTGCGTAACGGCAAAGGCGATCTGGTTGACCGGCAAAAATGAAAATTTGAAGGAGAACGTCATGAAAACGATGTGCATTCCCAAGGGACAGGCTTTGAACTACGACTCGCTGGAAACGGAGCATCTGGTAGTAAACGGCGTCCTGAACGTAGCCCACGGACTCAGGGCCCGGACCATCAGCGGCGACGGGCTGATCCTCGCCGGGACCATTTCGGCGGACGACGTCCGCGTCCGGGAAATTGAGGCCGCCTCGGTGTACTGCCTACGGCTGGCCGCCAGGCGGGTCCAGGCGGCGGAGGTGTTCGCCTCGGAGAGCGCCGCCGTGTCCTGCTATCTCTGCGCCGACTATGTGGCGGCGGACCGGCTGACGGTGGCCCAGCATGAGGTAGGGAAGATCGACGCCCGTGAGGTCGCCGTCCTGACGCCGAAGAAGCGCAGCCTGTTCCGGCTGCTGCTGGCCTCGGCCCTGCGGTCGCTCTGGGCGTCCCTGACCCGGCCCCGGGAGGGAGAGGTCCTGGACGCGGAGTACCGGCAGGTAGAGGAAGATTCTCCCGTTGAAGAACCGGAAAAGCCGATGGAGGCCAAGGACGTGGAGCTGGAGCGGATTACCGCCATCTTCAAGCTGCTGCGGGATTCCGGCTACACGATGAAAATCATCCCCGGCACGCCGGAGGAGAACGCCCCCACCTTTGGAGCTGTCTTTGGACAGGCCAACCTCTCCGCCGCGTGAGCGCCATGAGAGAGCTAAAAACCAAATCGGAGCCCAGCAAAGCGGGTCCGATTTGGAGAGGAGGAGCAGCGCAATGAGTGAGCTTTCGGCCTTGGCCGGAAGCGAGGGATATGGAGCTTGCGACGACTCGCGGGCCTGCTGCGGGAAACGCTTTGTCGTCCGGCAGGAATCGGATGAACAGGCGAAAAACAGAAGCAAGGCGGCTTGACCGTCTTTGAAGGCAAGGGACCGCACCGGCCCCTTGCCCATTTTTTAAGGAGGAATCGAAATGTCTGTGAAATCTCAGGAAAACAATATGCGCCGTCTGGCGGATCTGCTCAGCCAGGACCTCGGGTATATCTGGGGCGAGCGGGAGTGCGGCCCCAACGGGGCGAAGAAAACCTTTCTGAACCTGGGCAAAGTGTTCCTGCGGGCGCTGTCCAAGGACCTGGGCCTCCGGGACGCCAAGATCACGTCCAACCCCGGCGGCATCGCCGTCTCCGGCGACTGCTCCCTGATCGGGATGTGGGAGAACAGCGGAATTGATATCTACCTGGGACAGCTCCTCTCTGACAAGCGGACTGTACTGATGTACCGCACGGTCCGGCACATCCGGGACTACACCGGTGGGCACAACAACTTTCTGACCCTGGACGATCTGCGGAAGCTGTCCTATTCCGAGCTGCTGGAAAAGCTGGGCGCTCTGCGAAAGGGGGGAAGCTCCTATGAGCGGCGCGACAGCCGGCATGACCGGGCAGCCTGATGAGACCCAGTACTACGCGGTGGAACGGCTCCGGGAAGCGCAAAAGCGTCTCCTGGACCTGTCCCAGGCGCTGGTGATCTGGCGGGCCAGGGTGGAGAAATACCGGACCACGGACCTCGCCGCAGCCAAGGACGCCTTTGACGTTCTGCTGAGCGTCCGCCATGGTTTGGCGGAGACCCTGGGGGAAGCCCGTTTGCTCCTGATGGAGGCGGAGGAATACCAAACCGCCGCCATCGCCGGGAAGCTCCGGGACGGCCTGCTGGGCTTTGACCTCATGAGCGGCAATTACCGGCCTGTCTATGACGCGCTCCACGCCTTTGCCCAAAGCCTCCCGGTGGAGGGGACCACCAACGCCGCCATCGTCGGGCGGCTGATGA
This sequence comes from uncultured Oscillibacter sp., assembly GCA_950097265.1. GTDB lineage: Bacteria > Bacillota > Clostridia > Oscillospirales > Oscillospiraceae > Oscillibacter. The sequence goes on along the minus strand of CATNDJ010000016.1, from coordinate 30,062 downwards.
ACAACATCAAGCTGGGCTACTACCCCACGGACCCGGACAACATCGCCCTGATGCTCCGGGGAATCCGGTTCCCGGAGGGCGTCACCACGAACCTCCTGGACCCCTGCTGCGGCTGCGGCAAGGCCCTGCGGCAGATCGCCCAGGGCAACAATTGCTACGCCTATGGGGTGGAGCTGGACGAAAGCCGGGCGGAGGAGGCCCAAACGAGACTGCATCGGGTGGGCTTCGGCAGCTTCTTTTACAGCCGGATCAGCCGGGAGGCGTTCCACCTGCTGTTCCTGAATCCGCCTTACCTGTCCGTGCTCAACGAGAGCGGCGGGAAGTCCCGGCATGAGAAGCGGTTTCTGATCGAATCCTTCCCGGCCCTGGCCTACGGCGGGCTGCTGATCTACGTCATCCCCTACTACCGCCTGACGCCGGATATCTGCCGGGTGCTGGCGGACAACTTCGACGATCTCTCCGTCTGGCGCTTTACCGACGCCGAGTTCCAAAAGTTCAAGCAGGTGGCGGTGTTCGGCATCCGAAAGCGCCGGGACCAGGAGCCTCAGGACACGCTTTGGTTGGAACGGTACGCGGAGAATCCCGCCGCCATCCCCAGCCTGACGGAGCTGCCGGAGGGCCGCTACGCCCTCCCGGGAGAGCCCTTGGAGGTGCCTTTGTTCCAGGGCGCAAAATTCAACAAGAAGGAGCTGGAGCAGCAGCTCCGGCGTTCGGGCAGCTTCGCGCAGATGATGTCCCAGGGAAGCGAACTGGACGACGGCAATAAGCGGCCCCTTCTGCCGCTGTCCATCAGCCAGATCGGGCTGGTGGGCGGCTCCGGGATGATCAACGGGCTGATCGAGTGCGATTCGCCTCATATTATCAAGGGCCGGATCGTCAAGGTAATCCGCAGGGAGAGTGAAGAGCGGTTCAGCTCCCAGGGAAGGCACATGGGCGAGGAGATCCGTGAGACGATTGCCAATAAGATGATCTTCAATATTCTGACGCCCAAAGGCTTCAAGGCTCTGACGTAAGGAGGAAAGCCAATGCCCACGGTTAAAAATCCGCTGGCGGTGCGAAAACCGCCGGAGAAAAACAAACAGGTTCCCGTAAAGCCGGTTTCCCTTGGCCGGACAGTGGCGACCCCCGCCGTACTCAATGCCGTTCCATTTTTGGATATTATGATCGCCATGGAACGCCATAAGCGGCACGATTGGGGCGACGTCTGCGAGGCAGATTGGAAAGAGAATGACCGGGCGCTGAAAACGGGTGAACGCCTGCTGTCCGCTTACAAAAGCGGCAGCGGCACGAAATTCTGGATCATCACCGAATGGGACAGGTCCGTCACTACGGTCCTGCTCCCGTCGGATTACTGAGAAAGGAGTTTTTATGAAAGCATGTCATCTGGCGGTAGTCTTTCCAGCGAAAGGGCTGCCGCGAAATACGGTCCAAGCCTGCGGGGCGCTCTGGACGCAGACCAGCCGTATGCTGCTCCCGGGCCTGGGAAGGTTCTATGACCGGTTCCACCCGGCGGCGCAGCCCTGGGGAGTGGATATCGAAACCCCGTTCAGCGTGGTGCTGGGCCGGGACGATCCCTGCCTGTTCCTCCGTCTGTATTTTCGGGCCAGGGAGTTCCGTAAGGAGTCCGTCGACTTCCATGTGGGCGGCACACTGATTGAAACGGGCCCCGAGAAGCTCCGGGCGGAGGGCGATATCCTGATCTGCCCTGTGAAGCTGGACGGAACGAACAAGCGCCTGGAAGCACATATCTTCTGGCACGCAGCGATGGCCCAGGGCGTGATCCTGCCGGACTGCGGCGTCTATTACGCAGAGCGGAAACGCTCTGCGGCAGATGTGAACTTTGAAAAGAGCGTTGAAAGCGCCCCGGCGGACTATGCCCTGAGCATGGTCACAATGGAGCGGATGGAGGACAGCCATGGAATTTGATAAGCGGCGTTTTATTCAGACGCTCCAGGATGTACCGGCGGAACAGCCCCTGCTGGAAACGCCGGAACACAGCGAGTATCTGCAAACGCATGTATTTGACAGGCTGTCGGACAAGGGAACTTTCAACCTGACGGAACTGGACTGGAACGCCTTTGACCTGCGGCACGTAACGCCGGTGAACTATGACCGGTCGTATGAACGGACGCATCTGGGGTGGCTCCAGGGAATCAACGCCTTCCTTCGCAAGACGCCTACCGCCAGCCTGAATGAAAAGGGCTTTTTTTAGGAGGGCCTATGTACAACTATGAATATGAGGTGGATGTCCTCTTGTTCCTGCGGCTTGCGAAATACCTGCACAGTCAGGCCCCCGCCGCTCTGGAGGAAATTTTGGCGATGTACGTAGACTTCGATCTGCCTTCCCTGTGTGAGCTTTGCGAGAGCATTGTCTGGGAGATATGCGCCAATGTCTTTTTTGACCAGGATGAAGAGTACGAGGCTGCCATCTGCACCTTCAGCCATCCGCTTATGGACCGCTTCTGCGCTTTGAGCGGGGAGTGGAGTTTTACCAGCGGTCAATCCGACGACGCCTGGCGGCGGAAACTCGGAGACATCGCGGAGTATTATCTGATGGGAACAAGCTACAGTGTCGGAAATATAGAGTGTTATCCAAGGAGGGATTCCGCGAAACTTCGGACATGGCTCTCCTCGGATTGTTATGATCCCGCTGAGTTCGGCAACAGTCTGGTGGATATGCTGCTTCATATCCAGCGGGAAAATGAGCAATTGGAAAGCTTGCTGAAAGAAGCGGGAGCGAGAAAGGAGGCGGCGTGATGCCGGCGGAAAACAAGGATAATACCAGGGATATCATTCTGCGGATATCGCCCACAAGAAACACGTTGATGGTTGAGGAACGGAAGCTGGGCGGGGCGGTGGCCTATAAGGAGATATCCCCCCTGGATCTGTACTTCGTCATCAACAACAGCTATACCAGCAGGGATTTTCTCAACAGCGGTTTTCTTCCGGAAAACTGCCTCCATGTTTCTATGAACAGTGTGGAGAGGCATTTTATTCTCTGGAATCCCGAGCTGCGGGCGGATATCACGTACCAGGATACGACGTACCCGGATTTCCCACTCCCCAGGCTGGTCTTTGGCGTTCGGATGCTGGAGGACGGAAAGGTCGCGGAATGCTCCATCGGCGTGGCGGCGGATGAAACGCCCACGCCGGAGACTAGGATGTTCCGCTATCCCTTTTCCAATGTCTATACGAACGGGAAAGTATGTTCTGGAAACAACATCCTGCCCAGGTACCGGAAGCTGCAGACCCTGAAGCATTTTCCCCGTTACCTGCTGGAACTGCCGGACAACGACGATATGTACAACTCGGAGAACAACAAGCTGGGCTTGGGCCACCAGAAGCTGCTGGAGCACCTGAAGGACAAGGACCCGGCGTACTACTATTCGGATATTCTGATCCCGAATGGCAATACGCTGTATGACTTTATCTGTGGGAGGTGACGCAATGGCACAGAAAGACGCGCGGTCCATCCAGGCGGAGCTGGCGAAGCCCTTCGCTGCCGAGGACCTGGAGTGGCGGCTGCAAAAGACCTTTGAGGCCCAGGGCCGCATGACCGGCATCGCCGTCCCCTATGTGACCAATCGGGCGATCCAAAACCGGCTGGACAGCGTGGTGGGGCCGGAGAACTGGTACAACGATTTCAAGCCCTGGCACGCCGCCGGAAAGAAGGAGGCCCAGATCTGCGGCATCTCGATCTACTTCGAGGGCCGGGGCTTCATCACCAAATGGGACGGCGCGGAGGATTCGGACGTCGAACCCATCAAGGGCGGCCTCAGCGACAGTATGAAGCGGGCCGCTGTCCAGTGGGGCATTGGCCGGGTTCTTTACAACATGGATACGGTTTTCGTTGACGTGGAGCAGCGGGGCAAGAGCTGGGTCATCAAAAAAGGAGCCCGGGCCAAGCTGGACAAGGCGTATCTGGATATGCTGAAAGCCTTGAAGCTGGAACCCGCCCCTGCCGGAGGACTCCAGTCTCTGATCTCCGGCGGCGATGTGGAGCCGGACGATACGCCCAAAAGGGCTGGAACTCCGGCAATCCCGCCCAAGGACGGCGGCGCCGCGGAACAGGCGGCGGAGAGCGCCTCGCATCAGGGGACGCAAGCCGCCCCGGCACAGCCCAGCTACGCCTACATCGTCACTGCCAGCAGCACGCAAAAAGGCATGAAAACCATCAATATGTCGCTCCGCCTGAAAGGCGCGGACGGCAAGGAGATCACCGCCTTTGCCCAGGGCGAACACCCCCTGCTGGTTCCCGGGGCCATGCTGGCCTCCGCCAAGCTGTCCACCAGGAAGCAGGACACGGTAGTGTACTACGTCCTGGAGTCGTACAAAATCGCGGAGCCCCAGGGGGAGGCCGCGTAGAAAGGATTTTTTCATGGAAAAGATCAAGTCTTTTCAAATCACCGGCATGACCATCTCCGGCTTCAAGTCCTATCAGGAGCCCACGGAACTGACCTTTGGAAATCCCACCATCATCACCGGCGGCAATGGCCGGGGGAAAACCAGCGTGGCGGACGCCATCGCCTTCGCCATCACGGGCCTCCCGTTCTTTGGAGAGCGGGGCATCGACCGGCTGCACAACGAGGAGAACCCGGACGTGTACATCGCCATGCGCCTTGTGGATGATACCGGCAGGGCCCATGAGCTGGTCCGCACCCGGCAGAAAAGCCGCATGTGCATCACCTATGACGGAGGCGAGGTCCGCCAGCTGGACCTGAAGGACCTTTTCGGGGAGACCGACGTCTTCCTGTCCATCCTGAACCCCCTCTATTTCATCGAGGAACTGGGGGACAAGGGCAAGAACCTCCTGGAAATGTACCTCCCGGACCTTCCGGTCGAGGCGGTCCTGGAGCAGCTCCCCGCCGATCTGGCCTTCGTCTTGAAGGATGAACCGCTGCTTTCTCCCGTGAATTACCTGAAGAATAAGCGGGCGGACGTTCGCAATCTGGAGGAGAGCATCCTCTACATGCGGGGCCAGCGGGATCAGGCGGAGGCCCAGGGCAAGGCCCGGCTCCAAATGGCGGAATCCGCCGCCCAGAAGCAGGCGGCGCTCCAGGAAGAGCTGACCGCCCTGGAGGAAAAGCAGTTTGAGGGGCTGGATATTCCCGCTATGCGGGAGCAACTGGTGGACCTCAGCGCCCGCTACGAGGAGGCCCTTCGGGGCAGCGGCGGGGAGGAGCAGGACCAGCTCTCCGAACTTCGGGCGAAAATCGCCAAAAGACAGGCGGAGCAGTACCAGTCCAAGTACGCCCAGCCCCTGGCGGAGACTGCCGCCCAGGTGAAAAATCTGGGGCTGCGCTACCAACAGGAGGGGAAGAATTATCAGTTCCTCTCCGCCGGAAATCCCTGTCCCACCTGCCATCGTTCCATTCCGGCGAATATTTTGCCGGAGGTACAGGCGGAGATCAAAAAGTCCGCCGCCGCTATTCTGGCTGAGGGCAAGTCGTTGCAGGCCCAGCTCCAGGACATTCAGGACGTGGACAAGAAGGCCGCCGATACTTTTGAAAAGTTTAAGGCCGATGACCTGGAGAAGTGGTCCCGGGAGGCGTCTGAGCTGGAGACCCGGTGTCAGGCCCTGGCGGGGGCCGTCCCCCAGGAGGCGGCCGATCTGCGGCGTCAGATTGAAACGCTGAACGCCTCTATTGAGTATGGCAATCTGAGCCAGGAGGAGTTCGACCGTCTGACGGAATGCCGGGAGGCGCTTCGCCAGTGTTCCGCCGAGCTGTCCGCCGCAGAAAAGGCCGCCGGTCAGCCGCCGGAGGATATCGACAGGCAGATCGAGCAGGCGAACCAGAAAATCACGGCTCTGAAAAAGCAGATATCCAATGCGGCGCAGTACGTTGTCAAGCGGGCGGAGCTGCTGTTCTCCAGCTTGAAAATGAACCGGGTGGAGATCTCCCTCTACGATGTGGTGAAGACCACCGGGGAGGTCAAGGACGCCTTCAAGTTCACCTACGCCGGACGGCGCTATGACCGGCTGTCCCTGTCCGAGAAGATTCGGGCGGGCATGGAGGTCTCCGAGCTGATAAAGCGCCTCACCGGGCGGAACTATCCGGTCTTTGTGGACAACATGGAGTCCGTGGACGATCTCGCCAATGTCAGGCCCTCGGGCCAGGTAATCATGGCGAAGTGCGTGCGCGGCGCGGAGCTCTCCGTCCAACCCATGAATGTTCCCCCGGCGGCGGGGCAGAAAGCCGCGTGATTGATCTGATTTAGAGGGGTAGGTGTACCGCTTGGTCTATGAGAAAATCCCTATCGTGGAAACGGCCCGGCGGTGCGGGCTGGTCCTCGACTCCCGGACGCTGGGGCGTCTGGAGGTCGAGGCCACCTGCCCCTTCTGCCATGACCACGGGCCGGGGAAATACCACCTCAGCCTCAATACCAACACGGATCAATACCGCTGCAACCTCTGCGGGGCCCGTGGGAACAGCGTTTCCCTGTACGCCCGAATCAAGGGAATGAGCAACAAGGAGGCTTTCCGGGAGCTGTCCAGGGAGGTAAAAACATACCCCTTTCCTCAGCAGCCGGAGCCTCGAAATACGGAGCGGCAGCCGCTTTCACTGGAGCAGCGGCACGCCGCCTATTCGGATATGCTGGAGCATTTAACGCTCCTTGGCAGGCACAGAGACAACCTGCTGGGCCGGGGCTTTTCCCCGGAGCGTATCCAAGAAAATCAATACCGCAGTATGCCGGAGACGGACCGGAGCCGGAGGCTTCTCGCGGAACTTTTGCGGGCCAGCGGCCATGAGCTGCTGGGCCTTCCGGGCTTTCGTACATACTACGGCGAGTGGACCATCAGCGGGCCCAGGGGGTTCCTGATTCCGGTCCGAAATAAGGACGGGCTGATCCAGGGGCTCAAAATACGGCTGGACGACGCGGATAAGCCGGACCGCAAATACCGCTGGTTCTCCAGCCGGGGCCTGCCGGACGGGACCCGCAGCTATTCCTGGATTCATGTTACCGGAAACACCGCCGCCAAGCGGGCCTTCATCACGGAAGGGCCGCTGAAGGGCGACGCCGCCAGCTTCCTGGCGAACGACGCGCTCTTTGTCTGCGTCGGCGGCGTCAACGCCATCCACGGACTGAAGGACACCCTGGCGGACCTGAAGGTCCGGGAGGTGGTGGAGGCCATGGACATGGACCAGATGACGAATGAGAATGTGCGCAGAGCCGTTCTAGAAATGCGCCGGGAGGTGTAGACCATTCCCGGCGTCAAATATTTTAAGTACACATGGAATCCGGCTTACAAGGGGGTAGACGATTATCTCCTGAGCCGGAGAGTGGCAGAAATGTAAATGAGGTGAAATATGAACAGTAAATGCAAGACCTGTGCGCTTCAGAACCCCCCATGGTGCAAGGGCTGTGAGTGGAAGTTCCCCGGCCTGGAGCAGTTCGACTTCTATCAGGAGCGGAAAGAAATGAAGGAGGAACAGCATGGATAATATTTTTAATATGCGGGACTTTATCGGTGCGGCCGAGGGCGACAAGGACCACATGCTGGGGAAGTTTCTCTACTTCTCCCTGGCGAATCTCCTGGTGGAGAAGGACGCCCTGGCCAAGCTCTGCGAGGACCTGGACATCCCTTACTCCGGCGGCAAGCGGCTGTCTGTCTCGGACGCCTTCCGCTCTGCCACCGGCGATATCCAGGAACGCATCCCCGTCACCCGGATGGGAGAGTCCCACATCTATCTGGCTTACTGCCGGGACAACAAGCGCACGTCTGATATCCTCTCCCGGGAGCTGGTAAAGGAGACCTTGAACCAGCGGACGAACCAGTATGAGAAGCTGGCAAACATCAGTTATGACAAGCGGGACGGCTCGTTCCGCTGTGAGAATCTGGTGCTGGACGACGTGGTGGACGTGCGGAAATGCTGCCGCCAGGCGGAGGAGCTGTTTGAGCTCTACCAGCGATGTGCCAACCGCAAGCAGGTGGAGGGCATCTGCGCCAATTTCCTGCGGTCCATCGAGGCCACCAAGCTCAGCATCAACGGCTATCTCTACTTCGTCCCCCGGACCTTCATGGAGAAGGTGGACACTTTCGAGGAGTTCATCGGCCTTTTGAGCGGCTTGAACCAAAAGGAAGCCCCGCTGATGGTCAACTCCTTCTACATCATTGACGATGAAAAACAGCGGGGCAAGATGACCGAGGAGTTCTACGCGGCGGTGAGGAAGGAGATCGCCGAGTATCAGGAGCGGGCAGACTACTTTATTCAGTCCGGGTGCCAGAGCCCGGCTGTGCTGGAGCGCTGGGCCTTGAAGATCCAGGGCTTGGAGGAGCGCAAGCGGCATTATGAGCAGGTACTCCGGCGGGAACTGGACGGGCTGGACGACGAGTTCGGCACGCTGAAATTCATGGGCCAGGAACTTCAGAATCGGGCAAAGGACATTCGATTTCAAAAGGCGGCGTAATTAAACCGGGAGGCGGGGAGAAGAAATTCTCTCCGCCTTTTCCTTTTGGATAAAAGAAAGACGAACGCCCCAAAAGGAGCGCCCGCCGTTCATTTCTCAAGCCGGAATTTCAGAAGCAGGTACGGCTCGATCTCTAGCACCGCCGCGATGTTGAACAGCAGCTCCAGGGACACGCCCCGGTCCATGCCCGGCGCCTCCACGGAGGCCAGATGCTGGCGGCTGATGCCCAGGCGTTCCGCCATCTGCTCCTGGGAATAGCCCTTTTTCTTCCGGTAGTATCCTATCGCGTAGGATAGGTTCTCTTTTCGCTCCACATTGTCAAACTGCACCATGCCGCCACCTGCCTTTTTAAGGTTATTTTATCGAAATATGACGGACATGGAAATAATTTGTAGTACGCTGTTGACGTGTTATAAGCGGTAATATATAATTAAAATGCGGTTATGAAGTGCAAAAGAAAAAGCAGACGCTTTTTAAGCGTCTGTCCGTTTTTCAGATTGGAGGCGGTTAATGAAGCCAATCAACATAATCAGATCGTCTTCGCTCAGCCTCCGCATCCCCTCCATGGCCCGGTGGAGGAGCTGCGGATTGACGGCTTCGGAATCAAAGAACTGCAAAGGAGTCATTTCAAAGTAGTCGCAGATCCGCAGGAATTGCGCCATGGAGGGCAGGGCCTTGCCAGAGGAAATGGCTTGGATGTAACCCTTGTTTTGGCCCAGGTCTGTACTCATTTGGTACTCGGAGACATTTTTCTTCAAGCGCAGCTCGGTAATGCGGTCCCGGATGTATTTTGCGTCCATACTGCTCACCTCTGCTTATAGCATAACAGAGTTAGGTTGTGGATATTCCGCAACATATATGCTAATATCTTAAATATAATCCAGAAAATGACGTATTAAATAAACTGTTCACATTTTATATCTACAACAGGAGGTTAATTATCATATGGAACTGCATACCTGTGCCGTCACCGGCCATAGGCCGACTCGGTTCAAATGGAAGTACAACGAGAACAACAATGGCTGCAAGCGTCTGAAGAAACGGATGCACGATCAATTTATCGTGCTCTATGAGAAAGGAGTCCGCCGCTTTCTGGTAGGTGGGGGCCTTGGCGTAGATCAATGGGCCGGAGAAATCATACTCCGGCTGAAGGAGCAGCCGGAGTATAGTGATATTGAATTGGTAGTTGTGCTGCCCTTTCCTGGACATGATGAACAATGGGACACCCGGAGCCGGGAGCGGCTGGCGTTCCTGATCCGACACAGTGCGGAGTGTATCACCGTAGGAAAGGGTGCCGGGCGTGAAAATTATGTTCAGAGGAACTGCTACATGGCAGACCATGCGGACTGTCTGCTGGCGGTATATGACGGGGAGCGGAATCCGCGATCAGGGACCATGCAAACGGTAAACTATGCAAGTTCAAAAATGCCTATCGTCCTGATCCATCCTGATACAGCTGCTGTATCTTTTTCTGGACAAATGATGGGTGTTCGATAAAATGGAAACAGTATGCTAACGATTCATAGTCTCTTGCCTTTTACCGACGATAAAATATAATAAAACAAATATGGTATATGGCTCTGCTTGCCTATATAGAGCTTGTAACGATACTGGGCAGCCGGTTTTTATATCCCGCTCAATTTAGCACCGGCGTTATAAAACTGGTGATTGCCATGTTCACAAAATTCGGGACTTTGTCTTTTGTATCCTTCCTTCCCCTGCTCTGGGTAACGGTACTGCAAAGAAAGCTGTTCTATCCCTCTGCTTTGGCGGCACTCGGTTTTTCCGCTATACTGCTTGGGAGATTTAATATCTCCACGGAAATGCTTCCGCTCGCCAGCCTCATGCCCTGGACGGCCGTGTCTCTGGTGTCGGTTTATCAGGTGGAGGGGCCCTATACTGCAATTGGGATGGTTTCCATTGCGCTGACTGGCATTTTCGGCGTTCAATCAGCGTTGCGGGCCATTGATAAACAGGACCTGTAGAATATGGAACAGCGCTTTTGCCGGAGGGAAAAAGAAAGCCCACAGGAATCAAAAAATTCCGTGGGCTTTCGTAACGCGGGAGACCTGTACATTCCGCTAAAATAGCGCAGGCTTAAGAATCCTCTGCCATCAGGAGCCTGTCTCCTCATACAGCTCCGGCCGGGAGAGATAGTGGTCGATCAGCGCCACCGCACCGCCCAGGGCGTCCAGCTCTGTCAGGGACCGGGTGTCGTAGGCGATCTCCATGGGCTGGCTCAGGGACAAGTAGCGGAAGGAGGAGAGTTGCTGGCGTATCCGCTGGTCAAAATACTCGTCCGCCACGGCGTAGTCCCCCACGAAGATCACCTTCTCCGGGCTGAACACCAGGGACACGTTCCGCAAAAGCGCCGCGAACCGGTCCGCCATATAGGCCACGTATTTCCGGGCGTAGGCGTCCTCCTGCCGGGAGGAGGCGAAGAGGTGCCGCAGCTCCACCGCCTCCGCCGGAAGGCGGGACAGGGGAGAGCCCTCCGGCGGAGGGTCCCCGGCGATCATCTTCCGCACCCGGGCAACGGACACCAGCCGCTCCGCGCAGCCCCGGCTGCCGCAGCTGCAAAGCTCCCGGTCGTTCTGGTCCAGGATCATGTGGCCGATCTCCCCCACCAGGGAGTTCCGCCCGTTCAGGATGCGCCCGTCCTGGATCAGCGCCCCGGAGAGTCCCCAGGAGGTGAACAGGACCAGGATGGACCGGTTCGGGTCCTCCTGCTCGCTGAGGATGGCCCGGCTGATGGATTTGCCGGCGTTTTCCTCAAAGAGCGCCGGACCGGGGCCAAAGATGTCCCGGAGGAAGTCCCCCACCGGAACGTTTGCTCCCCAGTTGGGAGTGTGGACGCTGTATTTCAGCGTCAAGCTGTCATAGTCCACAATGCCGGAGGAGGACAGGCTGACGCCGTAGAGCTCCTCCCGGTCGATTCCGGCCTGGGTCAGCAGCGCCAGGGCATTGCGCCCGATGAGGCGGAACGCCTCCTCCGGCGTGTCCGGGATGATCCAGGCCAGATGAGAGTTGGTGACCTGGTTCATGCGCATGTCGAACAGGGTCAGGCCCAGGTCCTCCGGCCACATGCGGATGGTCAGCAGGTACTTCCCGCAGGAGAAGCGGAAGTACTCCGGCTTCTTCCCGCCCAGCTCCGTGGAGTCCCCCTTGCCGGAGCTGGCCAGGATGCCCTTCCCACAGAAAAACTGGATGGCCTTCATGACCGTCAGCTTGCTGATGCCGGTGCGGGCCACCACATCCGCCACCGAGTGGGGCCGGTTGTCCCGGAAGCAGGAGAGCACCATTTTCCGGTTCTGTATCTTTAAATTCGAGGGCAGCGCGGGGACAGATTCGCCTCCGCGCTCCTTCATTCTCTGGGCAGCCGTCTTCTCCATAGTTGCCCCCCTCCTTGTTGATTTGGTTAGATTATAACACAGTCTAATTCTGATTTCAACACGGATAGAGATAGGTTATCTTATTGCCAAACCAAAGGGTCCCCTTGCGGCGAAGTCAAGAAAAACTATCATCTCTCACAAAATAAGCGCTGCTAGAGAGGCGTTCTGTACAAAATTGATAGGGCCACTATGGTTTCTATTGACATTTTGCCAAGCTTCTATTACACTAAGAGCAAGGTTAGGCGGGTAAATTTTTTTGACCTTGGTTAGTAAATTTAATCACCTAACATACCAAAATTCTTGATTGGAGGAAAAGGTACATGAAAAAGAAAGTCTTCGCGTTCCTTCTGGCAGCCGTGATGCTGCTCTCCCTGGCCGCCTGCGGCGGCGGCTCCGGTTCCGGCTCCGGTTCCAATGACGGCGGCTCCGGCGGGAGCTCCGCCAGCGGCAAGACCGTGCTGAATCTCTGGGCCTTCACCGACGAGGTGCCCAAGATGGTCGACAAGTTCCTGGCCGGCAATCCGGACTTTGCCGAAAAGTATGAGGTGAAAACCACCATCATCGCTACCACCGACGGCGCTTACCAGCCCGCCCTGGACCAGGCCCTGGCCGGAGGCGGTTCCGACGCTCCCGATATGTACTGCGCCGAGGCCGCGTTTGTCCTGAAGTACACCCAGGGCGACGCCGCCCACTACGCCGCCCCCTATGAGGACCTGGGCATCGACGTGGCCGCCGACATCCAGGCCGCCGACATCGCCCAGTACTCCGTGGATATCGGCACCCGGCCCGACGACGGCAAGGTGGTGGGCCTGGGCTATCAGGCCACCGGCGGCGCGTTCATCTACCGCCGCTCCATCGCCAAAGAGGTCTTCGGCACCGACGACCCCGACGCCATCGGGGCGGCTATCGGCGCGGGCTCCAATGGCTGGGATAAATTCTACGAGGCCGCCGAGACCCTCAAGGGCAAGGGCTACGGCATCATCTCCGGCGACGGCGACCTGTGGCACGCCGTGGAAAACAGCTCCCAGCAGGGCTGGATCGTGGACGGCAAGCTGAACATCGACCCCAAGCGGGAGGCGTTCCTGGACCTGTCCAAGCAGCTCAAAGACAACAACTACCACAATGACACCCAGGACTGGCAGGACGCCTGGTTCGCCGACATGAAGGGCGAAGGGGAGAAAGGCATCTTCGGCTTCTTCGGCCCCGCCTGGCTGATCAACTACACCATGGCTCCCAACTGCGGCGGCTCCGCTGTGGGCGAGGGTACATACGGCGACTGGGCCGTCTGCGCGCCTCCTGTGGGCTTCTTCTGGGGCGGAACCTGGCTGATGGCCAGCAACAACTCCGCCAACAAAGAGGCCGTGGGCGAGATCATCCGCTGGATCACCCTGGATTGCTCCGAGACCGGCCTCCAGTACATGTGGGCCAACGGAACCCTGAACGGCGAGGGCGGTACCAAGGACTGCGTGGCCTCCGGCACGGTCATGGAGATGAGCGACGGCTCCCTGGACTTCCTGGGCGGACAGAACATGTTCGACGCCTTTGTCCCCGCCAACCAGTACGCCAACGGAAAATGCCTGACCCAGTATGACGAAACCATCAACACCAAGTGGCGGGATCAGGTCCGGCAGTATACCTCCGGCACCAAGACCCGGGATCAGGCCATCAAGGACTTCAAGCAGGACGTGGCCGACAACCTGGACGTGACGGTGGATCTGGGCTGAGCCGATGTCTGGTCCAGTGGACCAGACCATCTCGGAGCGGGCTCCGAGATGATGAGAGACTGCTTCCAGGCGAAAGGGGCCCGGAACGGGCCCCTTTCGCTCCGTCTTTCCCCTTCGGCCATGCTCGGCCAATCTGATTTCAAGGAGCTGAGATTTCATGAAGCAGCGAAAAGGCTTCAGCTACGCAAAGTACGGGTATCTCTTCAGCCTGCCCTTCATCGTGGCTTTCTGCGTCTTCTCCCTGTATCCCACGATTTACACCGCCCTCCTGGGCTTCACGGACTGCAAGGGCCTGGGAAACACCACCTGGCATTTCCTGACGGACGAGCCCTTCAAGAACTTTGTCAGCGTCCTCCAAAACCCCTCTTTTATTAAATCCCTGGGGAACACCGTGAAGCTCTGGATCATGAACTTCATCCCCCAGATCACCCTGGCCCTGCTGCTGACGGCTTGGTTCACCAGCCACCGCCACAAGCTGGCCGGGCAGGGCTTCTTCAAGGTCGTTTTCTACATGCCCAACATCATCACGGCGGCCTCCGTGGCCATCCTGTTCAACGCCCTTTTCGGCTATCCCACGGGTCCGGTGAACGACCTCCTCATGACCACGGGCGTGCTGAGCACTCCCTTCAATTTCTCCATCAACGCGACGGCGGCCCAGCTCATCGTGGCCTTTATCCAGTTCTGGATGTGGTACGGCTACACGATGATCATCCTGATTTCCGGCGTCCTGGGCATCAGCCCTGAGATTTACGAGGCGGCGGAGATCGACGGGGCCAACGACGTGCAGCTGTTCTTCCAGATCACCATTCCCAACCTGAAAACCATCCTGCTCTACACCCTGATCACCAGCATGATCGGCGGACTGAACATGTACGACATTCCCAAGCTGTTCCTGCTGGGCGGGCCGGACAACGCGACCCTGACCACCAGCGTGTTTATTTACAACCAGGCGTTCAGCGGGAGCTATCTCTACAACCGGGCCGCCGCGGCCAGCATGATTATGTTCCTCATCATCGCGGTGTTTTCCGGCGTGATCTTCCTGCTGATGCGGGACAAGGACGAGGGGAGGTAACCGGACATGAAACACGCGAAACACTCCAACGGCACGGCCTTTAAAATTGTGGCCTATACCGTGTGCATCCTGCTGACCATCCTCAGCCTGATGCCATTTGTCATTATGCTCGTCAACTCCACCCGCAGCACCTATGAGATTCAGCAGCACGCCATCTCCCTGGTGCCCTCCACCTACCTGATGAGCAACCTGAGCGTGCTGCTGGGCAAGACCTTCAATCCCATCCGGGGCTTCATGAACTCCATGATCATTTCCGTGGGCTCCACGGCCTGCACGGTGTATTTCTCCGCCCTCACCGCCTATGCCCTGGTGGCCTACCAGTGGAAGGGGCGCAAGACCTTTTTCACCGTCATCATGTGCGTGATGATGATTCCCGCCCAGGTCACCAGCATCGGCTTCTACCAGTTCATGTATCAGATCCACATGACCAACAACTTCCTGGCGCTGATCCTCCCCTCCATTGCCGCTCCGGCCACGGTGTTCTTCATGCGGCAGTTCATGCTGTCCTCTTTGCCTCTGGAGCTGCTGGACTCGGCCCGGATCGACGGCTCCGGGGAATTCAACACCTTCAACCGCATCGCGCTGCCCATCATGAAGCCGGCCATGGCCACCCAGGCCATCTTCTGCTTCGTCTCCAGCTGGAACAGCCTCTTCCTGCCCACCATCCTGCTGACGGACAACAGTAAATACACCATGCCGATTATGGTGGGCCTCCTTCGGGGCGATATTTATAAGACGGAGCACGGCGCGATCTATTTGGGCCTGACCCTGACGATCCTGCCCCTGTTCATCGTGTACTTCGCCCTGTCCAAGTACATCATCGCCGGCGTGGCCCTGGGCGGCGTGAAGGGCTGAGCCTATGGCGGACACGCGTAAGGCCGGGCCGGAGGAGGGAAGCCCCCTCCGGGCCTCCCTGGGACAGGTTCTCCGCACCCTGGGGGACCTGATGATCCTCAACTGGCTCTGCGTCCTCTGCGCCCTGCCGGTGATCACCGCCGGGCCCGCCCTGTGCGCGTTGTACTATGTCACCTTGAAGCTGGTCCGGGGGGAGGAGGTCCGCACCCTGCGGGGCTTCTTGGACGCCTTCCGGGCCAACCTCAAGCGGGGCGCGGCCCTGGGCCTGCTGGTGCTGGCCCTGGGGGTTGTGGCGGCGGGGGACGCCTTTTTTGCCCTCCGGCAGGAGGGGGCCCTCCGGGTGCTGTTCCTGACCGTCGCCACCGTTGTGGCAGTGATCGCCCTGACCCTGCTGTGCTATGTGTTCCCCCTCCAGGCCAGGTTTCAGAACACCTGGAAGGGCCAGGTAAAAAACGCCTTTGCCCTGGCCTTCTGCTCCCCGGGGCGGACGCTGCTGCTGTGGCTGATCGCCCTTTTGCCCGTCGCCGTCCCGCTGTTTCTGCCCCCGGTGATCATGCGGATGCTGGGCTTTGTGTATTTCATCGCGGGGGCCTCCGGCCCGGCGTGGCTGGCCTCCCGGGTGCTGTGGAGAATCTTCCGCCGGGTGCTCCCGGCGGAGGACGGAGAACCAAACTGAACCCAAAGGAGAATTGCTTATGGATCGAGAAACCGCGCGGCGGCGGGCCAGGGCTCTGGTGGCGCAGATGAGCCTGGAGGAAAAGGCCGGCCAGCTGAGCTATAGTGCGCCGCCTATTCCCCGCCTGGGGGTCCCCGCCTACAACTGGTGGAACGAGGCCCTTCACGGTGTGGCCCGGGCGGGCACTGCCACCAGCTTCCCCCAGGCCATCGGCCTGGCAGCCATGTTCGACGAGGAGCTGCTGGAAAAGCTGGGGGACGTGGCCGCCACCGAGGGCCGGGCCAAGTACAACGCCCTCTCCGCCCAGGACGACCGGGACATCTACAAGGGGCTGACCTTCTGGTCCCCCAACGTCAACATTTTCCGGGACCCCCGCTGGGGCCGGGGGCACGAGACTTACGGCGAGGACCCCTTCCTCACCGCCCAACTGGGCAAAGCCTACGTCCGGGGTCTCCAGGGCAGCGGCGAAACCATGAAAGCTGCCGCCTGTGCCAAGCACTTCGCCGTCCACAGCGGGCCGGAGAGCCTGCGGCACAAGTTCAACGCCGTGGCCTCCCCCAAGGATATGGAGGAGACCTACCTCCCCGCCTTCGAGGCCTGCGTGAAGGACGCGGGGGTGGAGGCCGTCATGGGGGCCTACAACCGTACCAACGGCGAGCCCTGCTGCGGCAGCGAGACGCTGCTGAAAGACATCCTCCGGGGCCGCTGGGGCTTCCAGGGCCATGTGGTCTCCGACTGCTGGGCCATCCGGGATTTCCACACCGGGCACATGGTCACGGAGAACACCGCCCAGTCCGTGGCCCTGGCGCTGAAAAACGGCTGTGACCTGAACTGCGGCGACTGCTACCGCTGCTTGCTCCTGGCCCTGCGGGAGGGGCTGATCTCCGAGGAGAATATTACAATTGCCGCCGAGCGGCTCTTTACCACCCGGTATCTCCTGGGCGTCCTGGGGGAGGGCAGCGAGTACGACTCCATCCCCTATGAGGCGGTGGAGTGCCCGGAGCATTTGGCCCTGGTCCACAAGGCTGCTCTGGAGTCCTGCGTGCTGCTGAAAAACAACGGGCTTTTGCCCCTGAACCCGGAGACCGTGGGCACCGTCGGGGTCATCGGTCCCAACGCCAACAGCCGGGCGGCTCTGGTGGGGAACTACCACGGCACCGCCTCCCGCTATGTCACCGTCTTGGAGGGCATCCAGGACGCCATGGAGGGCCGCGGCCGGGTGCTGTACGCCGAGGGCTGCCACCTCTGGCGGGACCGGGTAGAGCCCCTGGCACAGGCCAGCGACCGCATGGCGGAGGCCATGGCGGTGGTGAAGCACAGCGACGTGGTGGTCCTGGTCCTGGGCCTGGACGAGACTCTGGAGGGCGAACAGCCCGACGAGGGCAACGCCGCCGGGTCCGGGGACAAGGAGGATCTTCTTCTGCCCTCGCCCCAGCGGATGCTGCTGCGGCATGTGCTGGCGGCGGGGAAGCCCACGCTGGTGGTCCTTTTGGCGGGAAGCGCCATCGACCTCAGCGAGGCCGAGACCCAAGCGGACGCCATTCTCCTGGGCTGGTATCCCGGCGCCGGGGGAGGCCGGGCCATTGCGGACCTGATTTTCGGCAAAGCGTCTCCCTCCGGCAAGCTGCCCGTGACCTTCTACCGGGACGGGGCCCTGGAGGAGCTGCCCGCCTTTACCGACTACGCCATGACCAACCGGACCTACCGCTACTACCGGGGTGAGCCCCTGTATCCCTTCGGCTATGGCCTGACCTACGGCGACGCGGCGGTCACCGCCGTCACCGCCGGAGAGGCCTCCGCCCGGGTCACAGTGGAGAACCGGGGCGGGCGGGCCGCCCAGGAGGTGGTGCAGCTCTATTTGAAGGACGAGGCATCCCCCGACGCGCCGCCCAATCCCATCCTCTGCGGCTTCCGGCGGATCGAGCTGGGGGCAGGGGAGACGAAGACAGTGGACATTCCCATAGAGCCCTCGGCCTTCACCGTGGTCAACGACGCCGGAGAGCGGATTCCCGGCAGCGGGGCCTGGACCCTGTACGCGGGCCTGGGCCAGCCGGACGCCCGCACCGCCCGGCTGACGGGAAAGACCGCAGTCAGCACTTCTATCCGCCGGACATAAGGAGAAACGACATGCTGTATATTGGAATCGACCTGGGCACCTCCGCCGTGAAGCTGCTGCTGATGGACGAGGAGGGACAAATCCAAAACATCGTCTCCCGGGAATACCCGCTGTCTTTTCCCAAGCCTGGCTGGTCCGAGCAGAACCCGGCGGACTGGCTGGAAGCGGTGGTGACTGGCATCCGGGAGTTGACGGCGGACTGCGATAAGACCCGGATTGCGGCCATCGGCTGCGGCGGGCAGATGCACGGGCTGGTGGCCCTGGACCAGGAGGACCGGGTCCTCCGCCCCGCCATTCTCTGGAACGACGGCCGCACCGCTCAGGAGGTGGACTACCTCAACAAGATCGTGGGCCGGGAAAAAATCAGCCGGTGTACCGCCAACATCGCCTTCGCGGGCTTCACGGCCCCTAAGCTCCTCTGGATGCGGAAGAACGAGCCGGAGCTGTTCGCCAGAATCGACAAGGTGATGCTGCCCAAGGACTACATCAACTACTGCCTCACCGGCGTCCACTGCACCGACGTCTCCGACGCCTCGGGGATGCTCCTCTTCGACGTGGAGCACAAGCGCTGGAGCCCGGAGATGCTGGAGCTGTGCGGTCTGCGGGAGTCCCAGATGGCGAAGGCCTTCGAGAGCTATGAGGCCGTGGGCACCCTCAAGCCGGACATGGCGAGGGCCCTGGACCTGGCGGAAACGACGGTGGTCTGCGCCGGGGCGGGGGACAACGCCGCCGCCGCCGTGGGCACGGGCACCGTGGGGGACGGGGGCTGCAACATCAGCCTGGGCACCTCCGGGACCATCTTCATCTCCAGCAAAACCTTCGGCGTGGACCCCCACAACGCGCTGCACTCCTTCGCCCACGCCGACGGGGGATACCATCTCATGGGCTGCATGCTCTCCGCCGCCAGCTGCAACAAGTGGTGGATGGAGGATATCCTGAAAACCCAGGATTACGCCGGGGAACAGGCGGCGATTACCCCGGAGAAGCTGGGGCGGAACCATGTGTTTTTCCTCCCCTACCTCATGGGAGAGCGCAGCCCCATCAACGACACCGACGCCCGGGGCTGCTTTATGGGCATGACCATGGACACCACCCGCGCGGACCTGCTCCAGGCGGTGCTGGAGGGCGTGGCCTTCGCCATCCGGGACAGCTTTGAGGTGGCGAAAAGCCTGGGCGTCGCTATTCCGCGCTCCATGCTCTGCGGCGGGGGCAGCAAGTCCGGCCTCTGGCGGACCATCATGGCTAATGTCCTGGGCATTCCCCTGGATATCCCGGCTACCGAGCAGGGGCCCGGCTACGGCGGGGCCATGCTGGCCATGGTGGCGGCGGGGCGCTTCCCCTCCGTCCAGGCGGCGGCGGACGCCCTGGTGCGCGTGGCCGGCACCGTGGAGCCGGAGGCGGAGCTGACCGCCCGCTATGAGGAGCGCTACCGGCAGTTCCAAAAGATTTACCCCGCCTGCAAGGCGCTGTTCCCCCAGCTTCTGTAAAGGAGAAACCTCATGAAGATTGAATCTGTCTACAGTCCCACCTTCCGGGCCTACGGCCAGGTACTCACCGGGTATGACACGGCGGAGCTGCTCCGGGCCATGGAGGCCATCCCCCTGCCGGAGGAGGGCACGGCCTATGAGCCGTCCATCGCCGCCCTGGAAGGGTGCGATATCTTCAAGCGGCTCCAGGACCACGCCTACGGCGGCATGCCGGTGCAGCTGGGCATGTGCTGGGGCCGCAATACCAAGCTCAACTGCCTGGAGTACCACCGGGACAGCGAGGTCAACATCGGAGCGTCGGACTTCATTCTCCTTCTGGCGAAGCAGGAGGAAATGGTGGACGGCCGGCTGGATACCGCCTGTGTCCGGGCCTTCCGGGTCCCCGCCGGGGCGGTGGTGGAGGTCTACGCCACGACGCTGCACTACGCCCCCTGCCATGTGGATGGGGCAAAGGGCTTCCGGGTGGCGGTGGCGCTGCCCAGGGGCACCAATGAGGCCAGGCCCGTCCTCACGCCGCTGAACGCGGAGGATGACCGCCTGTGGGCGAAAAATAAATGGCTGCTGGCGCACCCGGACTCCGGCGAGGCCGGACAGGGGGCCTGGGTGGGCCTGATAGGTGAGAACATTGATATCAAAAACGATCTTTGAAAAGGAGGAAGATTCTATGCAATTGACCAATATTCCCGAGGTAAAGCTGGGCCTCGTCGCCGTCTCCCGGGACTGTTTTCCCGTCGCCCTGAGCGAGAAGCGCCGGGCCGCCGTCAAGGCCGCCTGTTCCGGCGAGCTGTACGAGTGCCCCGTCACCGTGGAGAACGAGCTGGGGATGCTGAAAGCCGTGGAGGACGTGAAGGCCCAGGGCTGCAACGCCCTGGTGGTGTTCCTGGGCAACTTCGGCCCCGAGACGCCGGAGACCCTGATCGCCAAAAACTTCGACGGCCCCTGCATGTATGTGGCCGCCGCCGAGGGAGACGGGGACCTCATCAACGGCCGGGGCGACGCCTACTGCGGCATGCTGAACTGCTCCTACAACCTGGGCATGCGGCATCTCAAGGGCTATATCCCCGAGTACCCCGTGGGCACCGCCCAGGACATCGCCGGAATGATCGCCGAGTTTGTCCCCATCGCCCGGGCCGTCATCGGCGTGAAAAATTTGAAGATCATCACCTTCGGCCCCCGGCCCCAGGACTTCTTCGCCTGCAACGCCCCCATCAAGGGCCTGTACGAGCTGGGCGTGGAGGTGGAGGAGAACTCCGAGCTGGACCTGCTGGTGAGCTACCGGGAGCACGCCGGTGATCCCCGCATCCCGGCGGTCTGCGCCGAGATGGCCGCCGAGATGGGCGAGGGCCGCTACTACCCCGACCTGGGCGAGCGGATGGCCCAGTTTGAGCTGACCCTGCTGGACTGGGCGGAGAAGCACAAGGGGGCCCGGAAGTACGTGGCCTTCGCGGACAAGTGCTGGCCCGCGTTTCCCAGCCAGTTCGGCTTTGAGCCCTGCTACGTGAACTCCCGCCTGGCGAGCCGGGGCATCCCCGTTGCCTGCGAGGTGGACATCTACGGCGCGTTGTCTGAGTACATCGGCATGTGCGTCTCCGGCGATACCGTGACCCTGCTGGATATCAACAACTCCGTCCCCGCCCGGCTTTGGGAGGAGCAGATCAAGGGCAAGTTCGATTACACCCTCACGGACACCTTCATGGGCTTCCACTGCGGCAACACCCCCGCCTGCAAGCTCTGCGCGGACCGGGCGGTCAAATACCAGCTCATTCAGAACCGCCTGCTGGAGAACGGCGGAGAGCCTGATTTCACCCGGGGTACTCTGGAGGGGGACATCGCCGCCAGCGATATCACCTTCTACCGCCTCCAGTGTGACAGCGACGGCGTGCTCCGGTCCTACATCGCCCAGGGCGAGGTGCTTCCGGTGGCCACGGGCAGCTTCGGCGGCATCGGCGTCTTCGCCATTCCCGAGATGGGCCGGTTTTACCGCCATGTGCTCATCCAGAAGCGCTATCCCCACCACGGGGCTGTGGCCTTCGGCCACTACGGCAAGGCGCTGTTCGAGGTGTTCAAGTTCCTGGGGATTCAGGACATCGCCTACAATCAGCCCAAGGGCCTGCCCTATCCCACGGAGAACCCATTTCAGTAAGTGTCATGCTTCCATTGCCCGTCAGGGCGCGTGAATCAAAACCATGGGCCGGTCTGCCGCTCCACTTCCACGGCGGCCGGCACCTAAAAAAGGAGGAAGACCGCGTCGGCCTGCGGTGCGGCAGTGTGGAGACCTGTCGTAAAGCCCCCTGACCGGGGCGAGGCGAAGGCGGCGGAGGCCCCTTCGCCAGGGCCGAGAGTTATGGCAAGTTTGAATCTGAAGGGCATCACCAAAATCTATCCCCACAGCGGCGGACAGAAAAAAAGCAAGAAGAAGGCCGGGGACCCCGAGAAGAAAGTCAACCTCCAGGTAACCGCCGAGGGCGTCATTGCCGTTCAGGAGTTCAATCTGGACATCAAGGACAAGGAGTTTATCGTTCTCGTCGGCCCCTCCGGCTGCGGCAAGTCCACTACCCTGCGGATGGTGGCGGGTCTGGAGGAAATTTCCGGCGGCGAGCTGTATATCGACGGAAAGCTCATGAACGACGTGGAGCCCAAAAACCGGGACATCGCCATGGTGTTTCAGAGCTACGCTCTCTATCCCCACATGACGGTGTACGAGAACATGGCCTTCCCCCTGAAGCTGCGGAAGACGGACAAGGCGGAAATTGACCGCCGGGTCAAGGAGGCGGCGGAGACCCTGGACATCACCCAGTACCTGGACCGCAAGCCCAAGGCCCTCTCCGGCGGCCAGCGCCAGCGGGTGGCCATTGGCCGGGCCATCGTCCGGGAGCCCAAGGTGCTGCTGATGGATGAGCCCCTCTCCAACCTGGACGCGAAACTGAGAAACCAGATGCGCGCCGAGATCATCAAGCTGCGCCAGAAAATCAACACGACCTTCATCTATGTCACCCACGACCAGACCGAGGCCATGACCCTGGGAGACCGGATTGTCATCATGAAGGACGGCTTCATCCAGCAGATCGGCACCCCCCAGGAGGTCTTCGACCACCCGGCGAACCTGTTCGTGGCGGGCTTCATCGGCATGCCGCAAATGAACTTCTTCGACGCCAAGCTCCTCTGCGAGGGCGGCAAGTATTCCGTCAGCGTGGGCGGCTGCAAGGTGGAGCTGTCCGGCGATAAGCAGAAGAACCTGGCGGCCCAGGGCGTCCAGTCCCAGGCCATCACCCTGGGCGTCCGCCCCAGCCATATGGTGCTGGCCAAGCAGCCCGGCAACACCCTCGCCGCCAAGGTGGAGGTCTCGGAGATGATGGGCAGCGAGGTCCATTTCCACGCCAACGCCGAGGGCCGGGACGTGGTAGTGATTGTGCCCACCATGGACGCCACGGGAACCCACATCGACTCCTTCCACGCCGGGGACCAGCTGAACCTGACCTTCAGCGGCAACGTCTGCCATATCTTCGGCCAGGACGGAAAGAACCTGGAGTTTTGACAGGAGCTTGAGCCATGGGATTTCCAAAGGATTTTATCTGGGGCGCCGCCTCCGCCTCCTATCAGATTGAGGGCGCCGTGAAAGAAGACGGCCGGGGCGAGAGCGTTTGGGACGTCTTCTCCCATACCCCCGGGAAGGTCAAATGGGGCGACACCGGCGACACGGCCACGGACGCCTATCACCGCTGGCGGGACGACATCGCCATCATGAAGGAGATGGACCTCCGGGCCTACCGATTCTCCATCGCCTGGCCCCGGGTGGACCCCAAGGGCGACGGGCATTGGAACCAGGCGGGACTGGACTATTACAGCAAGCTGGTGGACGGCCTCCTGGAGGCGGGAATCCAGCCCTGGGTGACGCTGTTCCACTGGGACCTCCCCCAGGCATTGCAGCGGCAGGGCGGCTGGCAGAACCCGGAGACCGCCCGACGCTTTGCGGCATACGCGGAGAAAATGGCGGATCTGCTCCGGGGCCGGGTGCGCCGGTGGTTCACCTTCAACGAGCCTCAGTGCTTCATAGGAATGGGCTATGGGACGGGAGAGCACGCCCCGGGCCTGAAATTGGACGATGACAGCCTCAGCGCCTGCTGGGAGACCTTCTGCCAGGCCCACTCCCTGGGACAGAAGGCCCTGCACCGGGCGGACGGCGAGAACCTGGTGGGCATCGCCTCCACGGGAGTGGTCTGTTATCCCGTCAGTCAGGATGCCAAAGACGTGGAGGCCGCCCGGCAGGGGACCTTTGCCCTGCCTCTGGGGCCCAGGACCTTCTCCCACACCTTGGCCCTGGACCCCCTGTGCTTGAAGGGACGGTATGAGAAGCCGGACTTCATCGGGATCAACCTCTATCAAGGCGCGCCCGTCCGCGCGGGGAAAAATGGGCCGGAGATGCTTCCCTTCCCGGTGGGCTTCCCCCGGACGGCCCTGGGCTGGCCCATTACCCCCGAAGCCCTGGAGTGGGGGCCCCAGTTTTTGGCGGAACGCTATGGCCTGCCGCTGGTGGTCAGCGAGAACGGCCTGGCCTGTACAGACCGGGTGTTCCTGGACGGCGCTGTCCACGACCCCCTGCGGATCGACTTCCTGACCCGGTATCTCCGGGCTCTGGAACGGGCCATTGATCGGGGCACGGACGTCCGGGGGTATTTCCAGTGGTCCCTGACGGACAACTTCGAGTGGGCTGAGGGCTATGACCCCCGCTTTGGCCTGGCCTATGTGGACTACGCCACGGGAGACCGGACACTGAAGGACAGCGGTCGGTGGTACCGGGATATCATCCGCTCCAACGGCGCGGACTTGTGAGGAGAAATCTTGTCCTCCTGCCCGACAGCCGGGAAGCGGTGGCCCGCCGCTCCGCCCAGAGAATGTCCGGGGCGCGGTTTTTCCTACCCCTTTGTTCCTCTGATGTTGGCAGCAAGACTGGTACTGCCGATCTGTTTTCTTGTACCGGCATGGACATATAAAGCCAACATCAGCCTCCCGGTTGTAAAACGGCTGCAACTGACGGTGTGAGTGAATGGCAGCAGAATTGTATACTCTCAGCAATCAGAGCAAAGTGTCAGCCCAGCGGCGGTTTCGCCGCTGGGCTGACGGGCTTATATGGCTTCATTCGCTTGCCGGGGCCGTATAGTGCGTCTGCACGGCGGCGGGAAGCTCGTCGTACTGCACCTCGCTCCAGTCCAGGACGCCCCGGACCGGCATGACAGTCAGGCGGATAAAAGCCCCGTCCCGCAGTTCTCTGGACGTTCCAAAGGTGATCTCCTTCTCACCGCCGGTTTCATCATGGGCCGTCAGCGTGTAGGACCAGGGCAGATTGCCCTTCAGGCTGATGACACCTCCATTGGCCTCCACCTGCTCCACCTTGGTGTTGTCGATCTGGGTGTAATACTCGGTGCTGCCGGAGCCCGAGAGGAACCACACGCAAAAGACGAACAGGCCAATGAGAACCACAGCGGCGGCGCCCAGGGCAATTTTCACTTGTTTCTTCATGTCGTTTGGCCTCCTTTACCAACCTTTTTTCGTAATGACCTGTTTGGGCTTCCTCACCGCCTTCGGGGCCGCGCTCTTTTTGGCGGTCACTACAAAGACGGCGGCAATCAGCAGAGTAATCAGCAAGCTGAGGGCACAGGCCGGCGGATTCCAGTGTACCGCCGCGTCATAACTGCGGTATCCCACCAGCCCCATGCTGGCGGTGACGGGATACAGGTTCGCCAGGGTCATGTTCCCCGCCGCGAACATGCCGCCGTAGCCGTAGACAAAGGCCACAATCGCCCCAATCAGATGCCCATTGGGGAGCCGGGCGGCGATGGCGATGATGGGCAGAACCGCGATATAGAGGAACAGGCAGTTGAAGGTGATCTGCGCCGCAGCCTGTAGAATGGCCGGCAGCTCGCCGCCGGGAAAGCCCAGCAGGAAGGACGCGGCTACGGTAAACACGGTGCTGGCAAGCCCCAGGAACAATGCGAGCAGGCCGCCGGCGGTCAGCTTGCCAAACAGCAGCGCGGGGAAGGACACGGGGATGGTCAGGATGCTTTTCAGCGTGTCGTCCGACCCTTCTCGGTTGATGATATAGCCGGTAATCAGGGCGATGCACATGGGGAAAATCGTGGTGATGTTTTCCTTCATGACCTGATCTGCGAAGTGGGAGAAGGTCCAGACGGTGCCGTCCATAGCTGTGGTGGTGAAGACGGTGAGCAGGACGGCCAGCAGCATCAGCAGGACCCCCGCCCAGATCATGTTGTACCGTTTCAGCTTCCAAAGCTCGGTTTTCATCGTAATAACCAGCATCTCAATCGCCCCCTCTCTTTTTGTAGAGATAGTCAATCAGCAGGACGGACAGCACGCTCAGCACGCCCAGAATCAAAACCGTCTGCGTGGTGGTGGGGACCAGATACTCCAGCCGCCCCACACTCTCCCTGACCCCATGGCGGAGCATATCCCCGGCGCACCAGATGTTTAATAGAGGAAGCGGCAGCATCCAGCAGAGGAACTTGGGCAGGAACTCGTAACAGCCCTCAAGGGTCAGGCTCAGCACGCTGTAGAAGACGCACAGCAGGATGGAGAAGATATAGGTCTTGCTGAAAAAGACCACCAGCACCACCAGGGGCAGGGTGCCCGCCGTGATGAAGATCCCCATCTCCACCGCCACCCACAGCTTATAGCCTAAGCCCCCCACCTCGGCGATCAGGCTTCCGCAGAAGATGGTGACGGCGGCGGAGGACAGGCTGAAGATCAGCCCGAAGAGAAACAGGACGATGATCTTGGCGAAGATCATCTGGGTACTTGTTACCGGGATGGTCCGCAGGTTTTTGAAGGTGTCGTTGTCCCGCTCCATGAAAAACAGCATGGCGGCGATGACCCCGATGACGCAGGGCAGAAGGAGCTCCACCGCATAGCCGATGACAAACTGGTAAAAGTCGTTAAACAGCTCGGCCTTGGTATCGTATTTGGCCATCATGCGGGGAGTCAGCATCATTACAGCCAGCGGAGGCGGGAACAGGAACGCGGAGAGGATCACAAAGGGAATGAACTTCTTCCGTTTCAGCTTTTGAAGCTCACAGGAGATCAGTTTAAGCAATTCCCTCACCCCCGGTCACCCGCTTGAAGTAGTCCTCCAGGCTCTCCTCCACGATGGCCGCCTCCCATACCTCCAGGCCGCGCCCCACAAAGGCGGAGACGATCTTTGCCACGGGGGTGTTGGTGGAGTCCATCCGCAGGTTGTGGGCGTCCTGGGCGGTGAACTGGGTTTCGTGGAACACGCCCTGTAAGATTTCCGCCGCCTGATTGGTGTCGGAGACTGTGAAGCGGACGTATTTACTGCTCTTTGCCTCCAGGTCCGCGAAGCTCTCTTCCTCCAGCAGCACGCCGTGGTCGATGATGCCGATGTCGTCCGCCAGCAGGGCCACCTCGGAGAGGATATGGCTGGAGATCAGGATGGTTTTGCCCCGCTCGTCGCACAGCGCCCGGATGAAGGAGCGGACCTCGGCGATGCCGATGGGGTCCAGGCCGTTGATGGGCTCGTCCAGAATCAGCAGCTCCGGGTCGTGCATCACCGCCAGAGCGATGGCCAGCCGCTGCTTCATGCCCAGGGAATACTGGGAGAAGAGTTTTTTGTCCCGGTAGGGCAGACCCACCAGGTCCAGGGCACTTTGGATGGCGTTCTGGTTTTTCAGCCCCCGCAGGGCGGCGAAAATGCGCAGATTCTCCGTCCCGGTCAGATTGGGATAAAAGCCGGGGGACTCGATGAGGCTGCCGATGCGGGGCAGGAGTTTCTTCTCGTTGCCTTGCAGGGGCTTCCCCCAGATTTCCACCTCCCCGGAGGTGGGCTGGGTCAGGCCCAGCAGCATCTTCATGGTGGTGGTCTTTCCCGCCCCGTTCCGGCCCAGCAGGCCGTAAATACGGCCCCGCTGGACATGGATGTTCAGCTCCGCCACGCTCTTCTGCGTTCCGTACTGCTTGGTCAGCTGTTTTGTCTCAATGATTGTTTCGCTCATAGCGGTTACCTCCTTTGTGGTGCCAGTATACAACGCCATCCTTGAGACTACTTTGAGGGAACCTTGAGATAACCTTGAGATTGTGCCGACGGCATATACAATTTGAAATTTTCGCGCTATACTAACTCCAGACAGGGGGTGCTTGTATGCTGGACAAAGAGATTCTTATTGTGGATGACGAACAGGATTTACGAACCATGATCCGCTCCATATTTGAGAGCGCCGGATACACGCAGGTTCGGACGGCGGCCTCCGGGGAGGAGGCCCTGGCGCTGATAGCCAAAAAAATCCCCGGCATCATCATTCTGGACGTGATGATGCCGGGCATGGACGGGTTTGAACTGCTCCAGGAGCTCCGGGCCGTCAGCAAGGTCCCGGTCCTCATGCTCACCGCCAAGGGCGAGGCCGAGGACCGCTTCGCCGGGTTTGAGCTGGGAGCGGACGACTACTTGGTCAAGCCTTTTCTGCCCAAGGAGCTGTTGCTGCGGGTCCGGGCGATTTTGAAGCGGGCTTACCCGGAGAAGAACCGGATCGTCACGCTGGACGCGGTACAGGTGGACATGGACCGGGCGGAGGTCATCCGGGAAGGCCAGCGGACGCCCCTGACCGCCAAGGAGTACAGCGTGTTTGAGAAGCTGGCGGAGAACGCGGGCCGGATCGTTACTATCGGCGTCCTGTGCCAGACGCTGTGCGGGGACCTCTGGCAGGGGTACGAGACCACCCTGATGACCCATATCCGGCACCTGCGGGAGAAGATCGAGGAGAACCCGTCGAAGCCCGTATCGCTGCTGACGGTGAAGGGCCTGGGGTATAAGCTGGTGGTAAAGGAGCCGGAGAAATGAAAATCGTGGAACGCTTCTTTCGGAAATACTTCTTATCTATGTTGGGTATCATCGCGCTGTTCCTGCTGCTCAATATTGTCCTGTCTTTCGGGGTGTTGATCTGGGCCTGGCAGACCTCGGAAACGCCGATGCTCTCTATAAATGAGATCTGCGACAGCATTATGGTGGATGAAGAAGGCCGTTTTGCGGCAGCCGAAGGATTGCCCGAGCTGCTGGAAGAGCATCACACCTGGATCATGCTCCTGGATGAGACGGGAGCCGTCATTTTTGAGAGCGGACTGCCGGAGGAACTGCCCCGGCAATACACTGCGGCGGACGTGGCGGGCTTCAGCCGGTGGTATTTGAGAGAGTATCCTGTCTATGTGAGGCCCCACCCCTTGGAGAACTACCCCCAGGGGCTGCTGGTGGTGGGCGGCGAGAAGGGCAGCCAGGTAAAGTATTACTTTTCCCTCGAAGAGAGTTCTGTGAGAAAGCTGCTGGTTGGGCCGCTCGTCATCTTCCTGACCAATATCATCGCGATAGTCCTGCTGATCTGGAAGAACACCCGTCATGTTGAAAAGGCGGTGACGCCCATCCTGCGGGGGATTGAGACGGTTTCCACCGGCCAGCCGGTTAGCCTCCCGGAGAAGGGAGAACTGGCGGAGATTAACCGGCAGCTCAACCGGGCGGGGGCCTTCATCGCCAAAAAGGACAGCGCCCGGGCCGACTGGATCAGCGGCGTCTCCCACGACGTGCGGACGCCTCTCTCGGTCATCCTGGGCTTTGCCGGGCAGCTGGAGGAGGACCGGAGCCTTCCAGCCCCCGCCCGGGAGCAGGCGGCTCAGATCCGCAGGCAGGGGGAGAAGCTGCGGAGCCTGATTTCCGATCTGAACCTTGCGTCCCGGCTGGAGTACGCCATGCAGCCCCTGCGGCTGGAGAAGGTCTATCCGGTGGAGCTGGCCCGGCAGGTGGTCTGCGAGTTTCTGGACGGCGGTCTGGAGGAGCGGTACGAGATAGAGTTCAGCGCCGACCAGGAGAGCGAGTCGGCATACACTTTGGGCGACGAGGCCCTGCTGAAACGGGCGCTGGGCAATCTGATCCAGAACAGCGTTGTCCACAATCCCCAGGGCTGCCGGATCACTGTATCAGTCCTATGCGGGGGGGCCGGTATCACGGTAGCGGTCATGGACGACGGCGTGGGGGTATCGGCGGAAAAACTGAAGGAGCTGACAGCGGACAATCGCCATCTGGAGAGCACGGACGAAAAGCTGGGCCTGCGGCATGGTCTGGGTGTCCTGCTGGTCCGTCAGATCGTGGAGGCCCACAAGGGAACTATCGTCATGAAGAGCGAGCCGGGGAAGGGATTCAAAACAGCGTTGACATTTCCGGTATGAGCTGCTCCGAATTTTCCAAAAGTAGATAAAAAGTTGATAATTAGGGAGTACTCCGCAACCACAAACCGCAAGGGATTCAAGCGAAAGGGACG
>CATNDJ010000015.1 GCA_950097265.1 uncultured Oscillibacter sp. | reverse complement strand
ACCACGTGTATTCGTGAACTTTTTGAAACTTCTTGGAAAATCGTAAAAAAAGAGTGTACAAACGCAAAAAAATTTGATACAATATGTACCGCTACGCATAAGCGTCAGTCTGAAGCGGCCATTCTCGCCGCGAAAGCGGACGTCATGGTCGTGGTAGGAGACCGTAAAAGCGCCAACACCAAACATTTGACGGAAATTTGTAAGGAGAGCTGCCCCCGCGTTGTCCAGGTTGAAAACGCGGACGAGCTCCCGCCGGATTTTTTCAGTGGTTGTTCTGTTGCGGGCCTTACGGCCGGTGCTTCCACGCCAGCGGGCATTATTAAGGAGGTATATGCAGCCATGAGTGAAGAAATCAAAGCGGTGGAGAGCAACGAGGAGTCCTTTGAGGAACTGCTGAACCAGTCCTTCAAAACTTTAAATACAGGAGAGAAGGTAACCGGCATCGTCACCGCAATCACGCCGACGGAGGTGCAGGTGGACGTGGGCGCCAAGCAGGCGGCCTACATCAAGTTCAGCGAGCTTTCCGACGACCCCAACGCCAAACCCGAAGACGTGGTGAAGGTGGGCGACGAAATCGAAACCTACATCGTCCGCGTCAACGATGTGGAGGGCTATGCCGAGCTCTCCAAGAAGCGGCTGGACGCCGTGAAGGTCTGGGAGAACATTGAACAGGCCGTGGAAGAGAAAACCGTGATGGAAGGCACCGTCACCGAGGAAAACAAGGGCGGCATCGTGGTGTCCGTCAAGGGCGTGCGGGTGTTCGTTCCCGCCTCTCAGAGCGGCCAGCCCCGGGGCGCGGATCTCTCCGCCATGAAGGGTCAGAAGGTCCAGCTCCGCATCACCGAGGTCAACCGCGCCCGCCGCCGGGTGGTGGGGTCCATCCGTTCCGTCTCCGACGAGGCCCGCCGGGCCGCTCAGGAGGAGATCTGGTCCAACATCGAGGTAGGCAAGCGTTACACCGGCACGGTAAAATCCATGACCAGCTACGGCGTGTTTGTGGACATCGGAGGCGTAGACGGCATGGTACATATCTCGGAACTGAGCTGGAGCCGCATCAAGACTCCCTCCGAGGTATGCAAGGTCGGGGACACGATGGAGGTCTACGTGATTTCCTTCGACCCTGAGAAGCGGAAGATTTCCCTGGGCGTCAAGGACCACAACGTGGATCCCTGGCAGGTGTTCATGGACAAGTACTCCGTGGGCGACGTGGCTTCCGTCCGCGTGGTCAAGCTGATGACCTTCGGCGCGTTTGCCGAGGTGGTTCCCGGCGTGGACGGCCTGATCCACATTTCTCAGATTGCGGACCGCCGCATCGAGAAGCCGGAGGACGTGCTGGCCGAGGGGCAGATTGTGGACGCCAAGATTACCGCCGTGGACGAGGAGCGGAAGAAAATCTCCCTGTCTATTCGCGCCCTGCTGGCTCCCTCTGTGGAGGAGCCCGCGGAGGAAGAGGCGGACGTGGAGGAATAAGCCTCCGCAAACCGTGAAGACCCTGAGATTTCAGCGGCAGGCCCAAGGGCCTGCCGCTTTTTTCAAAAATAGTGTTATTTTTTTCACGTTTTGACGTTGCAATATTTTCCAAGGGATGTTATACTAATTTATAGTGATGTCATACTGCGGAAGTTTACCCTTCGCAGCTTGCGAAGAGGCGGAAAACAAAACATAGGATATGGAGGAACCGATTATGAGTTATCAGGAGGAATACCGTCAGAAGCTGACCACGGCCGAGGAAGCGGTCAAGGTTGTCAAGTCCGGCGACTGGCTGGACTACGGCTGGACGGTCTGCTCTCCCAATGCGCTGGATAAGGCCCTGGCCGCCCGGATGGGTGAGCTGAAGGACGTGAACATCCGGGGCGGCATCCTGACCCGCCGTCCCGCCATCTTCGACGTGCCCGACGCCGCCGGGCACTTTGCCTGGAACTCCTGGCACATGAGCGGCATTGAGCGGAAGGCCATCAAAGAGGGATTTGCCTATTATATTCCCCTGCGCTATTCCGAGCTGCCCGGCTGGTACCGCAACTGCATCAAAACCCTGGATGTGGCTATGTTTCAGGTGGCTCCCATGGACGAGCACGGCTGGTTCAACTTCGGCCCCGGCGGCTCCCACCTGAAGGCGGTCTGCGAGTGCGCCAAAACCATTATCGTCGAGGTCAACAAAAATATGCCCGTCTGC
This sequence comes from uncultured Oscillibacter sp., assembly GCA_950097265.1. Classification (GTDB taxonomy): domain Bacteria; phylum Bacillota; class Clostridia; order Oscillospirales; family Oscillospiraceae; genus Oscillibacter. The sequence goes on along the minus strand of CATNDJ010000015.1, from coordinate 39,884 downwards.
CTGGGCGGCACCGAAAACTGGGTACATATCAGCGATGTGGCCATGGTGGTGGAAGGGGAGAACCCCCCCATGGAAATCCTGGGCGGCGGATCCGCTCCGGCCTCCGAGGTGGATTTGGCCGTGGCGAATCTCGTCATGCCGGAAATTGAGGACGGCGCGTGCCTCCAGCTGGGCATCGGCTCCATGCCCAGCGCCATCGGAAAGATGATTGCCGAGTCGGACCTGAAGGACCTGGGCGTCCATACCGAGATGTACGTGGATGCCTTTGTGGACATGTCCCTGGCGGGCCGCATTACCGGCGCCTGCAAGCCCTTTGACCGGGGACGGCAGACCTACGCTTTTGCCGCCGGAACCCAGAAGCTCTACGATTTCCTGAACAACAATCCCGAGTGCATGGCCGCGCCGGTGGGCTATGTCAACGACATTGCCCGGGTATCCCAGATTGACAAATTTACCTCCATCAACGGAGCGGTTGACATCGACCTTTATGGCCAGGTTTCCTCCGAGTCCTCCGGCATCAACCACATCTCCGGCGCGGGCGGACAGTTGGACTTTGTCATGGGCGCGTACCTGGCCAAGGGCGGAAAGAGCTTCATCTGCTGCTCCTCCTCCTTCATGGATAAAAAGACCGGGCAGCTCAAATCCCGCATCCGCCCCACGCTGGCGGAGGGCTCCGTGGTCACCGCCACCCGCACGAACCTCCACTGGCTGGTGACGGAATACGGCAAGTTCAACGTCAAGGGCAAGTCCACCTGGGAACGGGCGGAAGGGCTCATCGGCCTGGCCCACCCCCAGTTCCGGGAAGAGCTCATCGCCGAGGCGGAGAAAATGCGCATCTGGCGGCGTTCCAACAAACGCTGAGCCGCCGCTCTCTGCGGGGCCTCTGCTGTGTGGTGTTTGCCTGCATTTTGTTGAACAGCAGTCCCTACCCAGGGCAGTCTTTCGCACGGAATCGGAAAAGTCGGCACGGAACTCGAACCAGCATGGAATCAAGCGGATCAAGAGGCAGACAACACAGCGGCGGAGGCCGCGACAGAGAAAGGGGTGTCCATGTTCCAAATCGGGGACCTGATCGTGCATCCTATGCACGGTGCGGGTATCATCGATGATGTCGTCCAGGAAAAGGTAGCGGGCATGGTGAAGGAATACTATGTCTTCAAAATGCCCGTAGGCGGTTTGGTTCTGAAGATACCCACCGCCAACTGCCAGGCCATCGGCATCCGGTCCATCATTTCGGAGGCGGAGGCGGAAGCGTTCTTCGCCGGTATCCCCGCCCTGGAGGTAGAGTCCAGCGCAAACTGGAACAAGCGTTATCAGGAAAATCTCCTCCGGCTGAAAAGCGGGGACCTCAACGAGGTGGCCCGGGTAGTGAAGGGCCTGATGCGGCGGGACTCCCGCCGCGGGCTCTCCACGGGGGAGCGGAAAATGCTCCACAACGCGAAACAGATTATTATCTCAGAGATTTCGCTGGTGGAAGGCTGCGCCTATCAGGATGCAGAGGCGCGGCTGGATCATGCGGTCATGCAGAAAACGCCGGTTCCGCAGTAAGGCCCGTCAGGGCAAGGAGGATGGTTGCGATGCTGCCGTTTTTCAAAAAAGCGCGGGAGGCCCGCAGGCCCCGCTGTGCCGCCTTGGTGGCGGCGGCGGGCAGCTCCGCCCGGATGGGCGGCGCAAACAAGCTGCTGGAGCCGCTGGAAGGCGTGCCGGTGCTGGTGCGGACCCTGGCGGCTCTTCAGGTGGCCGGAAGCGTGGATGAAATCGTCGTCGCCGCCCGGGAAGAGGATATTCTGGAGATTTCCCAGCTCTGCCGGACCTATGGGCTGACAAAATGCACCAAGGTGATCCGGGGCGGGGAGAGCCGGGTGCACTCCGTGCTGCTGGCGGCTTTGGAAGCGTCGCCGGAAATGGAACTGCTGGCGGTGCAGGACGGCGCCCGCCCCCTAGTGACGCCGGAGCTGGTTGACCGCGTTGTGGCCGCCGCCGCCCGCTGCTCCGCCGCCGCGCCCGCCGTGGCGGTGAAGGACACGGTGAAAGCCGTCCGGGAGGACGGCGGCGTGGAGGAGACCCTGGATCGGACGCAGCTCCGGGCCGTGCAGACGCCCCAGGTCTTTGAGGCCAGCCTCTTGAAGGCCGCCCTCCAGTTCGCTCTGGAACAGGGAGCCCCCGTTACCGACGACGCCTCCGCCGTGGAGCGCTTGGGGAAAGTGGTCTTCCTGGTGGAAGGGGAAGAGGAGAACCTGAAGATTACCACGCCGGCGGATTTGATTCTGGCGGAGGCTATCGTGAGGGCCCGGGAGGAAGGACGATGACGAATCTGCGGGTGGGTCACGGCTATGACGTACACCGTTTGGCGGAGGGCCGGAAGCTGATTTTAGGCGGCGTGGAGATTCCCTGGGAAAAGGGCCTTCTGGGTCACTCCGACGCTGACGTGCTGGTCCACGCCGTTATGGACGCCCTGGCGGGCGCCGCCCGGCTGGGAGACATCGGGAAGCTGTTCCCGGATTCGGACCCGGCCTACAGAGGGATTTCCAGCCTGAAGCTGCTGGAAGAGGTGGGCCGCCTCCTGAAGGAGCGCGGCTTCGCCGTGGTGAACGTTGACGCGGCCCTGCTGGCCCAGGCGCCGAAGGTCGCCCCCTACAAGGCCCAAATGGCGGAGAACATCGCCGCCGCCCTGGGTCTTGAGGCGGAACAGGTCAACGTCAAGGCCACCACCGAGGAAGGCCTGGGTTTCACCGGGGACGGCTCCGGCATGGCGGCCCACGCCGTGGCGCTGGTGGAACGCCTTTACCCTTAAACGCATATACTCCCAACAGTACACGGCGCCCTGCCTTCCAGCGGGGCGTTTTCGCGCGCCTCAGGCACCTTTCTCCTCCGTCTCCATAATATGGGAGAGAAAGGAGGAGTGTTTGTGGAGCACTATATCATCCTGGCCCGCTCCGTTACCTATGCCCAGCGGATGCAGAAGTCCTTGGGACGGGCGGGCGTCCGCTGCCATATCTTCCGGCCCCCTCGGGAGCTGACGGATATGGGCTGCGCCTACGCCGTGCGCGTAGCGATTTCCGATCTGCCGGAGGCCCTGACCGCCCTCCACAGGGACGGCCTGGACCCCGTTCAAATATTTTTGTTTCAAAAAGGTTTATATCAGGAGGTGGGGACATGATCTATTTCGACAGCGCCGCCACCAGCTTCCAAAAGCCCGCTTCCGTCGCCGCCGCCATGTGGGAGGCCCTGGCCTCCATGAGCTCGCCGGGGCGGGGGGGATATCCCGCCGCCGCCCGGGCCGCCGATACGGCCTTTCAGTGCCGCTCGGAGCTGGCGGAGCTCTTCGGCCTGAGAAATCCGGAACAGGTGGTCTTCACCCTCAACGCCACCCATGCCCTGAACATTGCCATTAAGAGCCTGGTCCCGCCGGGAGGGAGGGCGGTGGTCTCCGGCTATGAGCACAACGCCGTCACCCGGCCTCTGGAGGCCCTGGGAGCGAACGTCTCTGTTGCCGCTGCACCGCTGTTCGAGCCGGAAGCGGTGACCAGGGCGTTTGACCGCCTCATCGTTCCCGGCACCGACGCCGTGGTTTGCAGCCACGTCTCCAACGTCTTCGGCTTTATCCAGCCGGTGGAGGAGATCGCCGCCATCTGCCGGAACCGGGGCGTGCCCTTCATCATCGACGCCTCTCAGTCCGCCGGGGTCCTGCCCCTGGACATGGAGGCCCTGGGCGCGGCCTTCGCCGCCATGCCGGGGCACAAGGGCCTGTACGGTCCCCAGGGCACCGGTGTGCTGCTCTGCCGGGAGGACGTGCTTACCCGGCCTCTCCTGGAGGGAGGCACCGGCAGCCTGTCGATCCAGCAGCGGATGCCGGATTTCCTGCCGGACCGGCTGGAGGCGGGCACCCTGAACATGCCGGGAATCGCGGGGCTGCTGGCCGGGATCCGCTATGTCCGCCGGGGCGGAATGGAGAAAATTCTGGCCCACGAAAAGCACTTGGTTCAAATGACGGTCCAGGGGCTGGAGTCCCTGCCGGGCCTGAGGCTGTTCGCATCCCCGGGCCTCCGGCACCAGACGGGCGTACTGTCCCTGACGGCGGAGGGCGTGGATGCGGAGACCTTCGGCACCGCCCTGGCGGAGCGGGGATTCGCCGTCCGGGCGGGCATCCACTGCGCCCCTTACGCCCACCGCACGGCGGGAACCCTGGACACCGGCACTATCCGCGTCAGCTTTTCCGATTTCAACACGCCGGAGGAGACGGCCCGGCTGATCCGGGCGGTCCAGGGAGTGGTGGAACGGGTTTTCTGAACAGACCGTGAATTTTCCGGTAATTTTCCCGTGGTTTACCTTGCTTTTTACCGCCGGGTTCTATATAATCTATAGTATTCATGACCTGACGTTTCTCTCAGCGGAAACAGCCGCTCTCCCGGCGGCCCAGAGGAAAGGGATGACGACGTAAAATGAATGTGACGCTGACGGAGCTGTTTGCCACCATCGGCCGGTATCTGCTGACCATTGAGGTTTCGGATGTTTTGGATATTGCCATCATGGCGTTCGCGCTCTATAAAGTACTGACCCTGGTGCAGACTACGAAAGCCGCCAGCCTTTTGAAGGGGCTGTTTGTTTTCCTGGCGGCTCTGCTTTTAAGCTACCTGTTTGGGCTGAACGGCATCTACTATCTGCTGAGCCGAATGGTGGAGGTGGGGGTGCTGGCGCTCATCATCCTGTTCCAGCCGGAGATCCGCCGGATTTTGGAGGAGATGGGAAGTCGCCGCATCCTGGCCCTCTTCACTCGGACGGAGAACGCCAGCGTTCTGGAGCAGACCATCGAGCAGACCGTCCTGGCCTGTTCGGAGATGTCCCAGTCCCGTACCGGCGCGCTGATTGTGTTCGAGCGGGAGATTCTTTTGGACGACATGGTCCGCAGCGGCACAGTGCTGGATGCAGCGGTGTCCAGCGAGCTTTTGAAAAATATCTTTTTTGTCAAGGCGCCCATGCACGACGGGGCGGTCATCGTCCGCCACGGTCGGGTGCTGGGGGCGGGGTGCATGCTCCCCCTGAGCAAGAACGTGAATCTGTCCCGGGATTTAGGCATGCGGCACCGGGCGGGCATCGGCATGAGCGAAAACTCCGACGCGGTGGTGGTCATCGTATCGGAGGAGACCGGCTCTATCTCGGTGGCCACCGGCGGAATGCTGAAACGGCATTTGAAGCCGGAGACCCTGGATAACCTCCTGCGGAACGAGCTGCTTCCGCAGGAGGAGGCCGGGACGGAAAAGCAGAAATTCAGCCTGACGGGCCTGCTGCGCTCCAGGAAGGACGGAGGTGCGTAAGGTGGAAAACGAGAAGATCGGACGCCGGAGGGTCGTCTATGTGCTGCTGTCCATTTTGGTAGCCGCCGGTATTTGGCTCTACGCCGATTTAACCAGCGGCCCCAACGGCACGCCGCAGACCCAAACCCGGGAGTTCCTGGAGATCCCCATTGAGTATTTATATGAGAGCACCCTGACGGACCGGGGGCTGATGCTGGTAGACGAGGACACGGACCGCACCATTGATTTGGAGCTGAAGGGCACCCGCTGGCTGATTTCCAGCCTGGACCGTTCGCATATCCGGGTGACCGCCAGCCTTTATGATGTGACCAGCGCCGGAGTGCAGCGGGTCAACTACGTCGTTAGCTTTACGGATTCCAGATTTGGCAACAACGCCATCCAGCGGGAAAACGCCAGCTTTGGCATGGCGACGGTAAACATCAGTGAGCTCTACAGCCGGACCATCGACGTCAGCTGCGAGCTGGTGGGCGGCGTGGCGGACACCTATTCCGCCGGGCAGGTGGAGCTCTCCCACACGGAGGTGGAGGTCCGGGGCCTTCAGGAGGACATCAACCCCATCAGCTACGCCAAGGTCACCCTGGACATCGGCGCCAACGCGGTAGAGACGGTATCCCGGGACCTGGAGCTCCAGTATTATGACGAAAACGGCCGGATTTTGGACAAGTCCGGCATCTACTCCTCGGCGGAGACCGTCCGGGCCACGCTGCCAGTGTTCGTCACCAAGGAGCTGCACCTGGCGGTGGACTTCATCGACGCCCCTGGCTGCCGCGCCCGGAACACGGAGTATGTCATTGAACCCCAGACCATCGCCGTCACCGGGGACGCCACCAGGCTTAAGGACGTGGAGACCCTGAAGCTGAGTCCCGCCTACAACCTGCTGGAGCTGGGGACCACGGCCTCGGAGAACTACACCACCACCAACTACCCCATCATCCTGCCGGACGGCTGCACAAATGTCAGCGGCGTCACCCGGGCCGCCCTGCGCATCCGGTTCAAGGACATGACCAGCGCTACGATTTCTACGGAAAATATCTCCTGGCTGAACCTGCCGGAGGGCAAACGCGTGGAGCTGCTGACGGACAGCCTGGCGGTGAAGGTCTTTGGCACCGAGGCGGACGTTGCCGCCCTCACGGGAGAGGACATTGCCGTAACGGTGGACCTGGACGATTATTCCGCCGCCTCCGGCACCTATACCATTCCCGCGGAAGTGACGGTGAACAAGGGCGACGTGGGCATCAGCGGACTGTATCAGATTCAGGTCACCATCCGGGAGGGCGGCGAGGAGCCGCCGCCGGAGGATGAGGCAAAACCGGAGGACGTGGAGGCCAGCGCCCCCGTTGGAGACGAAACGGAGGGAGGAAGCCATGACACAGATCGCAACGGTTGAGAGAATCCTGGACGCCGGGCACGCCGAGATCTCGGTTCCCCGGAAGTCCGCCTGCGGACACGACTGCGAGGAGTGCGCGGGCTGCGGCGTCACTGGCGCGGCGGTCCACGCCCGGGCGCGGAACCCCATCGGGGCCGCTCCGGGGCAGAAGGTCGTAGTGGAGAGCAGCACAAAAAAAATGCTCCGCATTGTGGCCCTGGTTTATTTGATTCCCGTGGCCCTGTTTTTCCTGGGCTACTTCCTGGCCATGGCGGTGACCGCCAGCGTGGCGGTTCAGTACACCGCCGCCGCCGCGGGCTTCGTCCTGGGTATCCTGGGGGCCATCGGCTATGACCGGCGCCTCCGGGCCAGGGGCGGGCTGTCCTTCACCATCGTCCGGCTGTTCTGATGTTCGGCTACGTCAGGCCGCCTCAGGATTTGCCGGAGGAGGAGCTGAAGCGCTTCGGCCGGGCCTACTGCGGCCTCTGCCACGTCCTGGGGGAGCGCTACGGGACGGCGGCGCGGTTCATCCTGAACTACGATTTTACCTTCCTGGCCATCCTCCTCTCGGAGAGGGAGGAGGGGCCTGTCCACCACGGGCGCTGCGCCGCCCACCCCGTCCACGGGCGGGAGCGGCTGGAGACCACCCCGGCCCTGGCCCTGGCGGCGGACGAGAGCGTGATTTTAGCCTATTGGCAGGCCCGGGACGGCGTGGAGGACCACGATACGCTCCACGGCCTGAAGTACCGGGGAGCCTCCGCCGTCTTGGAGCGGGCCTACCGGAAGGCCGCCCGGGCCCGGCCTGATTTTGACGAGTCCACCCGCCGCCAGCTCCGTCTTTTGGCGGAGCTGGAGCGGGAGAACTGCCCGTCCATGGACCGGGCGGCGGACACCTTCGCCGTGCTGCTGCAGGGGGCCGCCCAGGCGGTGGACGAGCCGGTGCAGCGTCGGGTGCTGGAGCAGATTCTTTACCACCTGGGCCGCTGGGTCTACCTGGTGGACGCGGCGGACGACCTGAAAAAAGACGCCGCCTCCGGGAATTACAATCCGGTTGCCCTGCGCTACGGCTTGTCCGGCGGTGTTTGGACAGAGGAAACCCGGGTGAGCTTCGCCGCCACCCTGGACCACTCCATCCACATGATGGCCGCCGCTTTTGAGCTGTGGGACTTCGGCGTTTGGACGCCGGTTTTGGAGACCACCCTTTACGCCGGCCTTTTCCGCGTTGGGAAGGCTGTGCTGGACGGGACCTTCCGCGGAGGCGGAGGTAAGAAGAGAGAAGCACAGGAGAGAAACACATGAACGATCCCTATCAGGTACTCGGTATTTCGGAGAGCGCCAGCGACGAGGAGGTCAAGCGGGCTTACCGGGAGCTGGCGAGGAAATACCACCCGGACAACTACCACGACAACCCCCTGGCCGACCTGGCCCAAGAAAAAATGAAGGAGATCAACGCCGCCTACGAGGAGATCAACCGTCGGAGAAGCGGCGGGAACAGGGCCGGGGGCTCCAGCTCCTCCTATGCCGGGGGCTGGCAGCAATCCTATGGTTCCAGCGGGTCCTCCTCCGTCCTCCAGCAGGTCCGGGCCGCCATCCAGATGGGGGACGTGGCCCGGGCGGAGGCGCTTTTGAACAATATCCAGGACCACAACGCCGAGTGGAACTTCCTCAAGGGCGCGGTGTGCTACCGCCGGGGCTGGATGGACGAGGCCATGCGGTATTATGAGACCGCCTGCCAGATGGAGCCGGGCAATCCGGAGTACCGGAGGGCGCTGAACCTGATGCAGAACGGCTCGCCCTACCGGCCCGGGGGAGAGCCCTTCGGAACCCTGTGCGCCGGGAATCCCTGCCTGACCCTGTGCTGCGCCTATACGCTGTGCAATGGGGGATACTGCTGCTTCATTTGACAATGGGAGAGACTGGGTATGGACGAGCACACGACAAACGCCCGGGACGAAGACCGGCAGGTCTTCCGGCAGGTCCGCTCCGATATCCAGGCGGGAGAGCTTTCCTGGGCGGAGGAGCTGCTGGACGGCATGGAGGACCGCTGCGCTGAGTGGCATTTCCTCAAGGGGCAGATCTATTACCGCAAGGGCTGGATGGACGAGGCCCAGCAGCACTACGAGGCCGCTTGCGAGATGGAACCGGAGAATGAGGAGTACCGGGAGGCGGCGGAACGGATGCGGGAGGGGATGCGTTACAGTCCCGAGGGGATTCTGGAGGGCACGCTGTCCTCGACACTTCCGGTTTTGGTGGCGTGCGGAAGCCTCTGTGTGGGAGGATTCTGTGTCCGGCAATGCTGCTTTTGCGGCTGTGATTGCTGCTTTAAAAGCTGTTGTATCCCTTGTAACGAGTGCTCCGATTTCTGCAACCGTTGCGGATAGATGCATGGGGCACAAGCCGGCCTCATGACTCATACGGCTTCAGGCGACAGATAGGGGGACTCCACACTATGGACGGACACACGACAAACACCCGGGACGAAGACCGGCAGGTCTTCCGGCAGGTCCGCTCCGATATCCAGGCGGGAGAGCTTTCCTGGGCGGAGGAGCTGCTGGACGGCGTGGAGGACCGCTGCGCCGAGTGGCATTTTCTCAAGGGCGCGGTTTGCTACCGCAAGGGCTGGCTGGACGAGGCCCGGCAGCACTACGAGGCCGCCGCGGGCCTGGAGCCGGGAAACGAGGAGTACAAGCGGGCGGCGGAACGGATGCAGGAGATAAACCGATACCGCCCCAAGGGAATGCCTGCCGGCACTTTGTCCGCGCTTCCCGACTTGGCAGTCTGCGGCATCATTTGCGCGGGCGGATTCTGTAGCTATAAGTGCTTTGAATACAGCATGCTGTGCTGCTGTGAGAGCTTTACGAACGGGTGCATTAACTGCAATGGAAGCTGTCCGGACTGACTGTGCGTATTTGCGGTTTTATCTGAATGATAAGGGGAGATCACCATGATCAAGAGCATGACCGGCTATGGCCGGGCCAGAGAGAACAGGAACAGTCGGGATATCACCGTGGAGGTCCGGGCGGTCAACAACCGCTATTTAGACTGCACGGTGAAGATGCCCCGACTGTATATCTTTGCCGAGGACGCGCTGAAACAGCGGGTCCAGAAGGCGGTCTCCCGGGGGAAGGTGGATGTGTTCGTCACCGTGGACGCCTCCGCCGCTGACGTGACAAAGGTGATGGTCAACCGGGAGCTGGCGGGGCAGTACGCCGCTGCGCTGAACGAGCTGGCGGAGGTCTGCGGCCCTGTAGCCTACAAGGTCACGCCGGAGGTGCTGGCCCGGTTCCCGGACGTGCTCTCCGTCACCAAGGCGGACGAGGACCTGGAGGCGGTCAGCGCCGACCTCTGCGCCGTGCTGGACGCAGCCCTGGCGGCTTTCAACGAGATGCGGGGCGTGGAGGGCGCCCGGCTGGCGGAGGACATCGGAAACCGCTTATCCGCCATTGAGGAATACACCGGGCAGGTGGAGGCCCGCTCCCCGGAAACCGTGGCGGAGTACCGGGCCAAGCTCACCGCCCGGATGCAGGAGGCCCTGCAAAGCGTGACCATTGATCCCCAGCGCATCCTCACAGAGGCGGCCATCTACGCCGACAAGGTGGCGGTGGACGAGGAGACCGTCCGGCTGCGGAGCCACGTGGCCCAGCTCCGGACCATGCTGGAGGCCACAGAGCCCATGGGGCGGAAGATGGATTTTCTCATCCAGGAGGTCAACCGGGAGGCCAACACCATCGGCTCCAAATGCGGCGACGTGTCCATCGCTCAGGTGGTGGTAAACCTGAAGGCCGAGGTGGAGAAGATGCGGGAACAGGTGCAGAACGTGGAGTGAGACATGGAATTTATCGATATCGGTTTTGGAAGCATGGTTTCCCGGGAGCGGGTGGTGGCCATCGTGGGCCCCGACTCCGCTCCCATCCGCCGCATGACCCAGGAGAGCCGGGAGCGGGGGATGTTGATTGACGCGACCTACGGGCGGAAGACCGCCTCGATCTTCATTATGGACAGCGATCATGTGATTTTATCGGCCCTGCCGCTGGAGAAGTTCGGCGCGGGGAAAAAGGAGGAAGCATGAAAAAGGGAAAGACCTTTATTGTGTCCGGACCCTCCGGCGTGGGGAAGGGCAGCGTGCTGAAAGTACTGCTGGAAAAGCGAAGGGATGTTTACGTCTCCGTTTCCGCCACTACCCGTCCGCCCCGGGATGGGGAGGTGAACGGCGTCCACTACCACTTCCTGGACGTAGACACCTTCCACGAGTGGATGGCCCAGGACGCGTTTTTGGAATATGCCGAGTACGTGGGCAACTTCTATGGCACACCCAAGCGCTTCGTGGACGAGGCCATGGAGTCGGGACGGGACGTGATCCTGGAAATCGACGTTCAGGGCGCCCTGCAAATCGCCCACAAGCGTCCGGAAGCCGTTCTGATTTTCATTGCGCCTCCCAGTTGGGAGGAGCTGGCCCGCCGTCTGACTCTCCGGGGCACTGACAGCCCGGAGAAAATCGAAAAACGGCTGCTGCGGGCCAAGGTGGAGTGCCGCACCGCCGGGGCGTACCACTATTTTGTCATCAACGACACCATCGAAAACGCCGCCGAGGAACTGGATGCCATTATGACGGCGGAACACTGCCGCTCCATAGATCGCATGGAGATCATCAGCGGCAAGTAACCGCCATAGATTGTAACTGGAAAGGAAGCTGATTGACTATGATGCTGTATCCCGCTATGAGCAAACTCAATTCTTATATTCCTAACCGCTATATGCTGGTGAACGTGGTGGCTCGCCGGGCCCGCCAGATCGCCGAGGAAGCCGAGACTACCGGCCTGCACCTGGAAGAAAAGCCGGTGACCCTGGCCATCCATGAAGTGGCGGCCGGCAAGCTTACCGGCGGCGGCGAGAGCGCTTCTGAAGAAGCGTAAAGCCCGGAAATGGAAACCGCGGCCATCGTAAAAGTGGCGGTCAGCGCCGCGCCCTATCATATTGATAAGCCCTACGACTACCTGGTCCCGGCGGGGCTGGAAGAACTGGCGATTCCCGGCGTCCGGGTGACCGTGCCCTTTGGCAGGGGGAACAAGCTGTCCGAGGGTATGATTCTGGCCCGGGGCGAGGGGAAAAAAGTCCGGGGCTTAAAGGCTCTCTCCAACCTGTTGGATCGGGAGCCGGTGCTGGACGGCGCGGGGCTGGCCTTGGCTCTCTGGATGCGCCAGCGTTACTTTTGCACCATGTCCGAGGCAGTCCGGACCATTTTGCCCGCCGGGCTGTGGTACCGCCTCCGGGAAATCTGGCGGCTCCAGGCGGAGCTGGACCCCGAGACGGCCAGGGCCGCGGCGGCGGGCGTCCGCCATGGGCCCGAGGTTTTGGAGACGCTGGAGCGCTCCGGCGGCTCCGCCGGGCTGGACGCCCTGCGGGACGCCCATGGGGACGACGTGCTCTCGGCCCTCCGGGCTCTGGAGAAAGCGGGAATTGTCTGGCACGAGACGGCGGCGAAGCAGAAGGTGGGGGACAAGACCCGGCTGATGGCGGAACTGGCCCTCAGCTCCGAGGAGGCGCTGGCCCTGACGGAGGCAAAGCGGCGTTCTTCCCCTGCCCGCTATGAGGTGGTGAAGCTGCTGGCCGCCAACGGAAAGACCGCCTGTGCGGATATTTCTTATTTTACCGGCGCTTCTCTCCGGATTCTCCGGGGAATGGAGAAGGCGGGTTTGCTGGTTTTCTCCGAGATGGAGCAACTGCGGGTCTCCCTTCCTGTAAATGTGGAGCCTGGTCCGCCTATTGTGCTGAACGAGGAGCAGCAGCAGGCGTTTGACGGACTCCGTGAACTGGCGGCGGCGGGCCGGACCTCCGGCGCGCTGCTGCAGGGCGTGACCGGCAGCGGAAAAACCCAGGTCTATTTACGGCTGGTCCAGGAGATACTGTCCAAGGGAAGGACGGCCATTGTCCTGGTGCCGGAGATTGTGCTGACGCCGCAGATGATGGCGAAATTTTCCTCCTATTTCGGCGAGGACGTCGCCATGCTGCACAGCGGCCTCCGCATGACGGAGCGCTACGACCAGTGGAAGCGCGTCCGCCGGGGAGAGGTCAAGGTGGTGCTGGGCACCCGTTCCGCGATTTTTGCCCCTCTGCGGAATCTTGGCGTTGTCATTTTGGACGAGGAGCAGGAGGGCAGCTATCTCTCGGAAAATCCTCCACGGTATCACACCCGGGATATTGCCAAATACCTCTGCGCCCGGGATAAAGCGCTGCTGGTCTTAGGTTCTGCCACGCCCTCCGTTGAGACAGCCTGGGCGGCGGCGGAGGGGCAGTACCACAAGGCGCTGCTCCGCCGCCGGTACAACGAGCAGAATCTGCCGCAGGTTCTGATTGCCGATCTCCGTCAGGAGATTAAGGCGGGAAATCCCGGCCTTGTGGGGGCGGACCTCCGGCGGGAGCTGGAACGGAATCTTGAGGCGGGGGAACAGAGCATCCTCTTTTTGAACCGCCGGGGCGGCAGCCGGATGCTGCTGTGCGGGGAGTGCGGCTATGTTCCGGAATGTCCCCGGTGCAGCGCCCCGCTGACCTATCACTTTGCCAATGGGCGGCTGATGTGCCACCACTGCGGTCACTCCCAGCGGGGCTTTGACGCATGCCCCTCCTGCGGCGGCATTATGAAGCGAATTGGGGCGGGGACGCAGAAGGTGGAGGAGGAGCTGGCGGGCCTATTTCCCGGCGCGGGCATTCTGCGAATGGACGCGGATACCACGGCGGAAGGCCACGAAAAGCTGCTGCGCCGTTTTGAGAAGGAGCGCATTCCCATTCTGCTGGGAACCCAAATGGTGGCTAAGGGATTGGATTTTGAAAACGTGACCCTGGTGGGCGTTCTGGCGGCGGACCTCTCGCTGTATCTGGAGAACTACCGGGCGGCGGAGCGGACCTTCAGCCTGCTGACCCAGGTGGTGGGCCGGGCGGGCCGGGGCGGAAAGTCCGGCCGGGCCGTCATTCAGACCTATACGCCGGAAAACGACGTGATCCAGTGCGCCGCCCGGCAGGACTATGAGCGCTTTTATGAAGGCGAAATTCGGATGCGGCGGCTCCGACGGCTTCCGCCCTTCGCGGACCTGTTTACCCTTACCGTCTCCGGCGCGGAGGAAGGGGCAGTGCTCCGGGCGGCCATCGGCATCCGCGACCAGCTCCGGAAGCGCTTTGGGGACGGCGAGGTCCTGGGCCCCGCCCCGGCCCCGGTGCTGAAGGTGAACAACCGCTACCGCTACCGCGTTCTGCTGGTAGGCAAAAACAACAAAGAGACCCGGGAGGAAATCGGCGGGCTGCTGCGGGCTTTCGCCGGAAACGGAGCCAACCGGGGATTCAATCTTTTCGCGGAGTGCAACGCCGCAGAATAGGAGGTTCAGAGAATGGCATTGCGCAAAATCGTGGTGCAGGGAGAGGACTGCCTGAATAAGGTCTGCCGCCCGGTGACGGATTTTAACCGCCGTTTGCACGCGCTGATGGACGACCTGTTGGAGACGCTTGCCGAGGCGGGAGGCGCGGGGCTGGCGGCCCCTCAGGTAGGCGTACTTCGCCGGGCCTGCGTGGTGATGGACGACGATACGGAGGAGTACATTGAGCTGATCAATCCCTCTATCGTGGAGCAAAGCGGAGAACAGACCGGCCCCGAGGGCTGCCTCAGCGTTCCTGGGAAGTGGGGGCTGGTCACCAGGCCCAGCTATGTCCGGGTCCGGGCCCAGGACCGGGACGGGAATTGGTTCGAAGTAGAGGGCGAGGGCCTGACGGCCCGCTGCTTCTGCCACGAGCTGGAGCATTTGGACGGCCACCTTTACACGGAACATATCGACCGCTTCCTGACGGACGAAGAGGTAGAGGAGTATTTCAGGGAGGAAGAGGGGACGGATTGATGCGCATTCTTTTCATGGGCACGCCGGATTTCGCTGTGGCCTCCCTCCGCCGCCTGGTGGAGGATGGGCACGAGATCTGCGGGGTTTTCACTCAGCCGGACAAGCCGAAAAACCGGGGTCATAAGCTGATGCCAACACCTGTAAAGGAATATGCCCTCACAAAAAATCTGGCGGTCTATCAGCCCGCGTCCCTGCGGAATGCCGAGAGTTTGGAGCTGGTTCGGTCCCTGGAGCCGGAGTTAACCGTGGTGGCGGCCTATGGAAAGCTGCTGCCGGAGGACATTTTGAACGTCCCGCCCCGGGGTTCTATCAACGTCCACTCGTCCCTGTTGCCCAAGTACCGGGGGGCGGCTCCCATCAACTGGGCGGTACTGAACGGGGAGACTGAAACCGGCGTTTCCATCATGTATATGGCCAAGGAGCTGGACGCGGGAGACGTGATTCTGCAAAAATCCACTGCCATCGGGGAGACGGAAGACGCCCAGGCCCTGACTCAGCGCCTCGCGGAGCTGGGGGCGGAGGCGCTGTCGGAAACGGTCAGGTCTTTGGTGGACGGCACGGCTTCCCGCACGCCACAGGACCATGAGAAACACACTTACGCCCCCATGCTGGGGAAGGAGCTCTCCCCTGTGGACTGGACCCGCTCCGCCCATGAAATCAGCTGCCAGGTCCGGGGCCTGATTCCCTGGCCCTGCGCCGCGACGGACGTCATCAGCGGCGAAGAAATGAAGCTCTACGCCGTCCGGGAGACCGGGGAAGAGACCGAAGCCAGGCCCGGCGCTGTCACGGCGGCGGGGAAACAGGGCATTGATATCGCCTGCGGCGATGGAAAGACCCTCCGGGTAACGGAGCTTCAAGCGAAAGGCGGAAAACGGATGACCGCCGCCGCATATTTATTGGGACATCCCATCCAACGCTAAAATTCGAGGGTGCTTATGCCTTATTATTATGGTGGCTATGGAGACTTCCTGGCCAACAACATCTATGTTCTCCTGCTGATTCCGGTAATGATCCTCTCTCTCTGGGCTCAGGCCCAGGTCAGCGGCAATTTTAACAAGTACAGCAAGGTCCCCAACCGCCGCCGCCTTACCGGCGCCCAGGCGGCGGAAGCGGTGCTCCGGGCCAACGGGGTCTACGGCGTGGCCGTTACCTCCACCTGGGGCAAGCTGACGGATCATTACGACCCCCGGGACAACACCATTTATCTCTCTCAGGCCGTTTACGCTGCCTCCAGCGTGGCGGCGGTGGGCGTGGCGGCCCACGAGGCGGGCCACGCCGTTCAGTACGCCGTGGGCTATGCCCCCGTCCATTTGCGGAGCGCCATTGTGCCTGTGACGAACCTGGGCTCCCGCTGCTCTGTGATATTGCTGTTTATCGGCTTGCTGTTCTACAGTCAGAGTCTCTTCCTGGCGGGCATCCTGCTGTTCTCTTTGACTACGTTTTTCCAGCTTGTGACGCTGCCGGTGGAGTTCAACGCCTCCCGCCGGGCTCTGGAGACCATTGAGAGCCGGGGACTCCTGGACGAGGAGGAGCTGGCCGGAGCCCGGAAGGTCCTCCGGGCGGCGGCGCTGACCTATGTGGCGGCTCTGCTGATGTCCGCCTTGCAGCTGCTGCGCTATGTGCTGATCTTCCTGGGCCGCGGCGGGCGTGACGGCCGCCGGGGCGGAGGCCGGGGATGAGCGCCCGGAAGGAGGCGCTGGCCGTTCTGACCGCCTGCCGCGTGCGGGGGGCCTGGGCG
Organism: uncultured Oscillibacter sp.; assembly: GCA_950097265.1. Classification (GTDB taxonomy): domain Bacteria; phylum Bacillota; class Clostridia; order Oscillospirales; family Oscillospiraceae; genus Oscillibacter. Next base: position 23,585 of record CATNDJ010000015.1, on the reverse strand, counting down.
GACGCCGCGCTGGGAACGCATTTGAAGGGGCTTTCTCCCGCCGACGCGGGATTGTGCAGCCGCATCGTCTACGGCGTCATTCAGAATGAGACGCTGCTGGACTTTTACCTTTCTCAATTCTGCTCTCAAAAGCTGGACCGCCTTCAGCCGCCCCTGGCGGACGTGCTGCGGATTGGAGCTTATCAGATTCTATTCCTGGACCGGGTGCCGGACAGCGCCGCTGTCCACACATCGGTGGAACTGGCCAGGAGCGCGGGCAGGGGACAGGCGGCGGGACTGGTGAACGCCGTCCTCCGGCGGCTCTGCCGGGAAAAGGGAGCCCTGCCCGCCATTCCGGACCGGGACGAGGCGAAATACCTCTCCATCCGTTACAGCCATCCCAAATGGCTGGTGAAGCGGCTTTTGGCCCTGCTGGGCCGGGAGGGGGCGGAGGCGTTCCTGGCAAACAGCAACAACCAGCCTTCCGCCGCCGCTCAGGTCAATACCTGCCGCTGTTCCGCAGAGGAGGCGGCAAAGGTTTTGGAGTCCGAAGGCGTCCGGACAGCGGCGCACCCCTGGCTGCCGGACTGCCTGTTTCTGCTGGGCACGGGAGACCTGGAGCGTCTGCAAGCGTTCCAAAACGGCATGATTTACATTCAGGACCCGGCGGCCCGCCTGGCGGTCTTGGCGGCAGAACTTCGACCTGAAAGCCGGGTGCTGGACGTGTGCGCCGCCCCCGGCGGAAAGTCCTTTGCCGCCGCCATTGCCATGGGGGACCGGGGAGAGATCGTCTCCTGCGACCTCCACGAGAATAAGCTGAAGCGTATTCAGGAGGGCGCGGCCCGGCTGGACCTGACGTCTATCCGCACAGAGGCCGCCGACGGCCGGGATTTCCGGAAGGAGTGGAAGGATACTTTTGACCTGGTCCTGGTGGACGCGCCTTGCTCCGGCCTGGGCATTCTCCGCAAAAAGCCGGATATCCGGCGGAAAAAGGCGGACAGCCTCTTCCCCCTGCCGGTGGTTCAGAGCGCCATCCTGGAGAACGCCGCCCGCTATGTCCGGCCCGGCGGAACCCTGCTGTATTCCACCTGCACCATTCTGCCGGAGGAGAACGAGGAGGTGACGGGCGCTTTTTTGGGGACCCACCCGGAGTTTTCCCGGGAAAGGTTCACCCTGCCGGGGCCCATTGGACAAGTTGAGGGACACACAACCCTCTGGCCCCATCTCCACGACACCGACGGCTTTTACATCTGCCGCATGACGCGGCGCATTTGAGGCGAACCATGACCGATATCAAATCCATGACCCTCCCGGAGCTGCGGAATTTTCTCCAGAGCATGGGGGAGCCCGCCTTCCGGGGAAAGCAGGTCTTCTCCTGGCTGAGCCGGGGTGTATCCTCCTTTGACGAGATGTCAAATCTGCCTTTGACGCTGCGGGAGCGGCTGAAGGAAACCTGCGCCCTGAGCGTCCCGTCGGCGGCCCGGAAGCAGGTCTCTGCCCGGGATGGCACCATCAAGTACCTCTGGGAGCTGGCGGACGGCAACTGCATTGAGTCTGTGCTGATGCGCTACCGCCACGGGAACACCGTGTGCATTTCCTCCCAGGTGGGCTGCCGGATGGGCTGCGCCTTCTGCGCGTCCACCGTCGCGGGAAAGGTCCGGGACCTGACGCCTGGGGAGCTGCTGGACCAGGTGATTTTTACACAGAAGGACTCCGGCGCCCCCATTTCCAACATTGTGCTGATGGGCATCGGCGAACCCATGGACAACTTGGACGCCGTGCTGAAATTCCTGGAGATCGTGAACTGTCCCGACGGGCTGAATATCGGGATGCGGCACATCTCCCTGTCCACCTGCGGCGTGCTGCCCGGCATCCGCCGCCTGGCGGAGCTGGAGCTGCAATTGACGCTGTCCGTTTCCCTCCACGCGCCGGACAGCGAGACCCGGTCCAGGCTCATGCCCGTCAACCGGGCCTATGATGTGGAGGATTTGTTTGCCGCCTGTCACGAGTATTTTGAGAAAACCGGGCGGCGGATCTCCTTTGAGTACGCCATGATCGACGGCGTGAACGACCAGGATTGGCAGGCGGACCTCATCGCCAAGCGGCTGCGGGGAATGCCCGGCCATATAAACCTGATTCCGCTGAACGACGTGGCGGAAAGCCCCTTCCGGCCCTCCCGCCGGACGGCGGCGTTTCAAAAACGTCTGGAATCTCACGGCCTCACCGCTACCGTGCGGCGGAGCCTGGGTGGAGATATAGACGCCGCCTGCGGACAGCTCCGCAGAAAGGCGGAAGCAGAGAAAGGGGAGAATTCCCAATGATGAACATATGGAGCATGACCGACACCGGCCTCGTCCGTAAAGAGAATCAGGACGCCTACGCGGTGAAAACGGCCTTCGGACACACGATCTGCGTGGTCTGCGACGGAATGGGCGGGGCCGCCGGCGGGCAGCTGGCCAGCCGCATCGCTGTGGACACTTTTTCCGCGGAGATGGAAAAGCGCATGTCCCAGGAGGCGAAACCGGACCGGCTGCGGGAGATTTCCGTGGTGGCGGTGGCCCTGGCGAACCGCGCCGTGCGGGAGGCCGCCAAAACCTCCCGGGAGTACCACAGCATGGGGACCACCCTGGTTTCCGCCGTCTCCTTTGACGGAGGCGTGGTCATCGCCAACGTGGGGGACAGCCGGGCCTATCATATCAATAAGGAACGCATCCGCCAGGTGACCCGGGATCATTCCCTGGTAGAGCACATGGTAGAGCGGGGAGACATCACCGTCGAGGAGGCCCGCCGGCATCCCAACCGAAACCTGATTACCCGGGCTCTGGGTCCGGACGTCGACCCGGAGTGCGACTGCTACACCTGCCAGCTCCTGCCGGGGGACTTCCTTTTACTGTGCACCGACGGACTGGTGAACACGGTGACGGACGAAGAGATTATGCGGGAGGTCCTCCACGGCGACACGAACACCTGCATGGAGCGCCTGCTGGCCATCTCCAAAAGCCGCGGCGCGTCGGACAACGTCACCGTCGTCCTGGCAAAGAAGCTGTAAGGAAGGAGGAGCTGCATGGATCAGTACATTGGAAAAATGCTGGACAACCGCTATGAGATTCTGGAGCGCATCGGCACCGGCGGCATGGCGGTGGTCTACAAGGCAAAGTGTCACCGGCTGAACCGCCTCGTGGCGTTAAAGATATTGAAAAGCGACCTGGCCCAGGACGAGGACTTCCGCCGCCGGTTCAACGCGGAGTCCCAGGCCGTGGCCCAGCTGTCCCATCCCAACATTGTGTCGGTCTACGATGTGAGCCGGGGAGGAGACACGGAATATATCGTCATGGAGCTCATCGACGGCATCACGCTGAAGCAGTATATGGAGAAGCGGGGCCAGCTCAATTGGCGGGAGTCCCTGCACTTCATCACCCAGATTATGCGGGGCCTCAGCCACGCCCACAGCCGGGGTATCGTCCACCGGGACATCAAGCCTCAGAACGTCATGGTTCTCCGGGACGGCAGCGTGAAAGTAGCCGATTTCGGCATCGCCTGCCTGGAGAACTCCGCCCAGACCCTGACCCAGGAGGCCCTGGGCTCCGTCCACTACATCTCGCCGGAGCAGGCGAGGGGGGAGCGGACCGACGCCAGGAGCGACATCTATTCCTCCGGCGTGGTCATGTACGAGATGCTCACCGGGCGGCTGCCCTTCGAAGGGGATTCCGCCGTGTCCGTGGCGATCCAGCATCTCAGCGCCGTGCCCCTGGCCCCCCGGGAGCTGAACCCGGAAATTCCGCCGCAGCTGGAGCTGATCTGCATGAAGGCCATGACGCCGGACCTTAGCCGCCGCTATGTTTCTGCCGACGCCATGATTGCCGACCTGGAGGACTTCCGGAAGAACCCCAACATTAACCTGGATTTCACCATGATGGACCTCCGGCCGGAGGAGCCGGCGGAACCCACCCAGCCCATCCGCACCTATGATCGGACCCTTCATCCCACGCCGAAAAACCGGGAGCGGGAGCGGGAATCGGAGCGGGCTAAGGAACGCTGGCGGAACTATGAGGACGACTACGAGCCGCCCCGCCGGGGCGGAGGCGCCGGGGTGAAAGTGCTGGTGGGCGTGGCCATTGTGCTGGCCATGGCCCTGGCGGCGGTACTGTTCAAGATGGTCTCCGAGTCCATCGGGCAGCAGGCCCAGGAGCCTCAGACCTATGTGGTGCCCCTGGTGGTGGGCTACACGCCGGAACAGGCCGCTAATCTGACCGATGTGAAGGATATCTTCACCCTGGTGGAAAAGGGCAGCGAGTTCAACGGCGAGTACCCGGAAGGAATCATCGTCCGGCAGAATCCCACGGATGGAAGCCACCGCAAGGGCGACAATTTGACCATTGAGGTCTGGGTCAGCGCCGGAGAGGACACGGGAGAGATGCTGGACGTGACAAACAAGACCGTGGCCCAGGCCAATGTGATACTGAAGAGCCTGAAGGAGAAATACAACCTGGAAATCATGGCCGACGAGGCCGAAATGGAGTTCAACGACGAGATTACAGAGGGCTTTATTATCCGCAGCATCCCCGCCGAGCATGAGGAACTGAAAGACGGAGATATTGTCCGGCTGATTGTCAGCAAGGGACCGGAGCAGAAGCCGGTGGTGGTTTCCAATTTCGTCGGCATGCAGATTGACGCGGTACTGCGGTCCTTGGCGGATTCTCTGCATTTAACCTGTACCAATGCCGACATTGAATATGTGGAAAGCGAAGCCGAGCCCAACAGCGTCATCTGGCAGAGCATTGAGCCGCTCACGACGGTGAACGAATGGGACACCATCAAATTCAAGGTCAGCCAGGGTATTACAATTAAAGAAACCTCTATCGGAATCCCCCTGCCCCAGGATGGCGGTACGACGGTCCTGGTGGAGGTTTATGTGGGTGATGAGTTAAATCCCCAGTATGCTGAGCGGGTGGCTTGTTCCGACATGACAGCCGCCGTAAGGCTCAAGGGGTCCGGCACGCAAACCATCAAAGTCTATTTTGACGGCGTACTTGCTCAGGATCAGACCCAGGAAGTGCAATTCGACTGATATGACGGGACGCATTCAAAAGGCCCTCAGCGGCTTCTACTATGTGGATACTGGAGAGATGGTTCTGCAATGCCGGGCCAGGGGGAAATTCCGCAAGGAGGGGATTTCCCCCCTGGTGGGAGACCGGGTGGAGGTCCGGGAGCTGGGCGGCGGCGAGGGCTTCGTCGAAAAAATCCTGCCCCGGCGGAACGCCTTCTCCCGGCCCGCCGTGGCCAATATTGACCTATTGGTGGTCATCGCCTCCGCCGCCATTCCCAAAACGGCTCCTTTCCTCATCGACCGGGTGGCGGCCATCGCCGCGCTGAAGGATTGCCGGGTGGCGGTGGTGCTGAATAAATGCGACCTGGACCCGGCGGACGGCCTCTTTGAGATTTATCATGCCTCCGGCTTCCCGACCCTGCGGGTCAGCGCGAAAACCGGGGAGGGAATGGAGGATTTGAAGGCGCTGATAGTTGGAAAGCTATCTTCCTTTACAGGTAATTCCGGCGTAGGGAAATCCAGCATTTTAAACGCGCTGGACCCGGATTTTCATTTGCAGGTAGGGGAGGTCAGCGCGGCCCTGGGCCGGGGGCGGCACACCACCCGCCATGTGGAGCTTCACCGCCTCTCCTGCGGGGCGGAGGTGGTGGACACGCCGGGCTTTTCCTCCTTCGACGCGGAGGAATTGGATCTGGAGCTGAAGCGCCGGCTGCCGGAGACCTTCCTGGAGTTTGCCCCTTATCTGGGGGAATGCCGCTTTGTAGGGTGCAGCCACATCCGGGAGAAGGGCTGCGCCGTGCTGGAAGCCCTCCGCCGGGGGGAGATTCAGAAAAGCCGCCATGAAAGTTACCTCCGCCTTTACGAGGAATTGAAGCCCCTCCAGGATTGGCGGGAAAAAAAGTGAGAAAACACCGCCTCCAAACTTGAGGCGGTGTTTTTTACACCATGGACGGCCCCGGCGTATATACTGGAAAGGAAGGAAAGGAGGCGGGCCGCAATGGGCTGTGGAAACGGGAGCTTTGGAGGAGGAGGATTTGGAAATTGGGGCTGCGGAAACGGCGGCGGCGGGGGAATCCGCCTGCTGGGCCTGTTCGCCGTGGCCCTGGGCGCGGGAATCTTGATTGCCGCGGTATTTCCGGTGGGCGTGCTGATGTTCCTGGTTGCGTTTCTGCTGATTGGCTGCGGCTGCGTCTGCTGCCGGCGTTAAGGTTTTGAGAGGAGGCGTCATATGAATATCGTGGTTTGGAAGTCCCCTAAAATGCTCCGGGGGATTCTGAAGAAGATTTTCAAGGTGTGAGAACATAACCCGCCCCTGCGGCGCATAGAGTAGGACATGGATTCTATGCCTGCCGGGAAAGGAAGGAGTTCTTCATGGAACTGGATTTAAAAAAAGTGTCTTTGGACGCCTACGAAACGGGCGGGGAGCTGACGCTGACCCAAGAGGAAACGGCGGAGACCATCGTGCCGGACTACTGCCCCGACATCGCCCGCATCATTGAGACGGACGGGAAGGTCTACCTCCACAGTCGGGAGCTGCGGGACGGAAAGGCGGAGCTCTCCGGCACCGTACGGGTTACGGTGCTCTATACCCCCGATGGAGAGAGCGGCGTCCGCACGCTGGAATTTGCCATTCCCTTTACAGCCGAGAGCGACGGTCGGGCCCTGCCGGGCTGCCAGCACTTGACGGCGGAAACGGAAACGGAGTTTCTGGAGGCCCGGATGCTGAACCCCCGGAAAATTTTCACCCACTGCAAGCTGGTGACCCGCGTAGCCGGCTATCAGCGCAAGCCGCTGACCTTCTGTGAGGACACAGAGGCAGAACCGGGGCTCCAGGTGGAAAAGCGCCAGGAGGAACAGCATGCCATCCTTCTGACACACATTGCCGAAAAGGATTTTACCTTTACAGAAGAAATGAACCTCTCCCCAGGGAGAGTAGGGGCGGCGGAGCTGCTGACCAGCCAGGTTTCCAGCACCGTCACAGAGACAAAGATTGTGGGAAGCAAGTTGATCTTCAAGGGCGTATTTTCCATCAGCCTGCTCTACCGGGACTTGGGCGGCGGCTGCGGCTCCGCCTCTTCGGAGCTGCCCTTTTCCCAGATTATGGAGGTCGAGGGAGCCCAGGAGGGTTCCTCCGCCAGCTTGCAGCTTCAGCTAACGGGCACAGATCTGCAAATCGACGGCGACGACCCGGAGGGACGCCAGATCGCCGTGACGCTGTACCTTCACGCCACGGCGCTGCTGCGGGAGGAACAGGAGCTGACCCTGCTCAGCGACCTGTATTCCACTGCCTACGACATGACCTATGAGGCCGCGCCGCTGAGCATCACCAGCTTCTGCGAAAACCTGACCCGCCGTCAGACCTTGCGGGAGGTGCTGGAAATCGGCGTGGTGGCGGAGTCCATCCTGGCTCTTTCCGCCAAGTGCGGCGCGGTGTCCGTCAGCCGTGAGGGAAATATGGCCGTTCTCCGGGCCGGAGTGACGGTACGGGCTATGTACCTGGACGAGGGCGGCGTGCCGCTGGTGGCGGAACGAAGCATTGACGCCGGCTGCCAGCTGGAGCTGCCGGAGGACTGCCGGATTACCGCTCGGGCCGTCTGCGCCGAGGAGGTCCAAGGCACCCTGGGGGACCGGGGCATCGAGGTGCGCTTCCCGGTGGACTTCCACGTGGAAGCGGCGGCCAGGGTGAAAAAGGTCTGTGTCTCCGCCGCCAAGCTGGACACGGAGACCGCCAAGGATTTGGGCGGCGCGCCTTCCCTGGTCCTGCGGTGCATCGGGCGGCAGGAGAGCGCCTGGGACCTGGCGAAGAAATACAATACCACCATCGCGGCTATCCTCTCCGCCAACCAATTGGAGGGGGAGGGGGATATTCCCCAGGATCAGATGCTGTTGATTCCCAGAAAAAGAGCCTGAAAAGAGTGCGGGAGAAAACTTCTCCCGCACTCTTTTTTTGTGCGTCTCAGCCGTTTGCATACCGGGAGAGGAACTGCCTGGTTCGCTCTTCCTTCGGGTTGTCGATAACCTCCCTGGGATCGCCCTGCTCTACAATAACGCCGCCGTCCATGAAAATCACCTGGTCCGCCACATCCCGGGCAAAGGCCATCTCGTGGGTAACGATAATCATGGTGGTCTTCTGCTCCGCCAGGGAGCGGATGACCCGCAGTACCTCTCCGGTAAGTTCCGGGTCCAGGGCGGAAGTAGGCTCGTCGAAGCAGAGGATGTCCGGGTGGAGGGCCAGCGCCCGGGCGATGGCCACCCGCTGCTGCTGCCCGCCGGAGAGCTGGTGGGGATAGTGGTCCGCCCGGTCCGCCAGGCCCATCTGGTCCAGCAGCTCCCGGCCCGCCTTCACAATGTCCTCCCTGCTCTCGCCGCCCCGCTCCTTGGCCAGCAGCTCCCGGGCCAGGGTGACGTTCTGCAAAGCCGTGTACTGGGGGAAGAGGTTGAAATTCTGGAACACCAGGCCAAAGTGGAGCCGCTTTTGGCGGATGTCCTTTTCCGCCTGGGTTAAGGGGTCCGACGCGTCGAAGATAACGCCGCCTTTTACGGAGATCGTGCCGTGGTCCGGCCGCTCCAGGAAGTTCAAACAACGGAGCAGGGTGGTCTTGCCGGAGCCGGAGGAACCGATGATGGACAGGGCCTGGCCCTCCTCCAGAGAGAAGCTGATATCGCTGAGGACCTGGGTGTCTCCGAAGTGCTTTTCAATATGTTGGACCTCTAAAATCGCCATTGCCGTCAGTCTCCTCTCAACGGAAATATTCCAGTTTCTTTTCCAGCTTCCCCAGAAGGATGGTGGCGATACCGCTGAATGCCAAATAGTACACCGCCGTAAAGAACAGCGGCCAAACCAGTCCCGCATAACCCTGGTTGCCCTTCATGAAGGACTCGCCCATCCAGATGACCTCCTGTAAGGCCACGACCCGGGCCAGGGAGGTGTCCTTGACCAAGGTAATGATTTCATTGGACATGGGCGGGACGATGCGCTTAATCATCTGCAGCAGCGTGACCTTGAAGAAAATCTGCCGCTTCGTCATGCCCAGCACCAGCCCGGCCTCCTGCTGCCCCACGGGCACGCCCTGGATGCCGCCCCGGTAAATCTCCGAGAAATAGCAGGCGTAGTTGATGACAAAGGCCACCGCCACGGCGGTGAACCGCCCGGACTCCCCTCCGCTCCAGATATGGAAGCCCTTCAGCCCCGGCACGTAGTAGAGCGCGATGATCTGAAGGACCAGGGGCGTGCCCCGAACAATCCAGACCACGGTTTTCGTCAGCCACCGCAGGGGAGGGATGCGGCTCATGGAGCCGAAAGAGATAACCAGCCCCAAGGGGACGGCTCCCACCAGCGTGACAAAAAAGAGCTGAAGGGTCTTGACAAAGCCGGTATTCAGGGCAGACAGGACCGTCTGAAATTCGGCGGAGGCAAAAAAGGAAATCATCAAATCGTCCTCTCATTGGAAATTTCGGGGAGGAAAACCGTCCAAAGGCAGAGAGGGAACCTCTCTGCCTTTGCGGATCAATGCGGGGAAGGAGATTACTCCAGAATCAGGGATTCCTGCACGCCATAGGTGGTGCCGGTCTCAAGGACGGAACCGTCGGCGATAGCGGCGGCCCAGAAGTCGTTCCACGCGGCCACCAGGTCGGACCCCTTGCGGAAGCCCACGCCGTACTCCTCGGACTCCAGGCCCTGAGCGGTGTTCAGGTTGACCGTATAAGTAAGGTTCGCGTAGTTGGTTCCCTCTCCGATCATGGCTCCGGCCATCAAGAGGTCGATGACGGCGGCGTCGGCCGTGCCGGCGGAAACCTCCATCAGCGCGTCGGCCTGTTTCGCCACGGCGGTGGTGGTAGCGCCCAGGGCCTCGGCGGCGTCCTCGCCGGCGGAGCCGGATTCCACGGCCACGTTCAGGCCCTCCAGGCTGGTCAGGTTTTCAAAGTCCGCAGCCTTGTCGGCGGGGACCACCAGAACCTGGGCGTTGAGGCAGTAGGCGTTTCCGGTGTCCATGGCCGCTTTTACTTCGTCGTTCAGGGTCATGCCGTTCCAGACGCAGTCAATGCTTTTGGCGTCCAGCTCCATGACCTTGTAATCCCAGGTGATCTCCTGGAACTCCACCTTGACGCCCAGGCTCTCGGCAAAGGCGGAAGCCATGTCGGCGTCAAAGCCGATCCAATTACCGCCGGCATCCCGGTAATCCATGGGAGCGAAGTCCGTCATGCCCACCACCAGGGTGCCCTTGCCCTGAACATAGGCCAGGTCGCTGTCCTGCTGATCGCCGCCTTTGGCGGGAGCATCCGTCCCGGCGGGGGCGGAATCCGCGGGCGGGGTATCCTTCGCGCCGCTGTCGGAGTTGCCGCCGCAGGCGGCCAGGCTCAGGACCATAGCAAGGGCCAGCAGAAGGGCCCAAAACTTCTTGCTTTTCATCATGCTTTCATCCTCCAAATTGGAACGGGTGGTCCCGTTCATTTAATACGGTAGCAGTTTACCATATTAAAGAGATCCTGTAAAGCATGATTTCGACCAAATCAGCTCTGGAAGAAAGGAAACTTCCTTGTGCGTTTTCTCCAAAACAAGACGGGCCGTCATACTTTCCGCCGGACGGGCATAGATTGGAACATGAATATGGAGCGGAAAAAGGACGGGATGCTATGAATACGACCATTTATCAGAATATCGCCACCCGCACGGCGGGGGATATCTACATCGGCGTGGTGGGTCCGGTGCGGACCGGCAAATCCACTTTCATCAAGCGCTTCATGGAAACCCAGGTGATTCCCAACATTGAAAATGTATACCGCAAGGAGCGGGCCCGGGATGAGCTGCCCCAGAGCGGCTCCGGCCGGACCATCATGACGGCGGAGCCCAAGTTCGTCCCGGAGGAGGCGGCCCAGGTTCAGCTGGAGGGCGGCGCGTCCTTCTCCGTGCGGCTCATCGACTGCGTGGGCTACATGGTCCGGGGAGCCATCGGCCAGTTTGAGGACGACGCGCCACGGATGGTGACCACGCCCTGGTACGACCATGAGATCCCCATGACCGAGGCGGCGGAAATCGGCACCCGGAAAGTGATCTCGGAGCACTCCACCATCGGAATTGTCGTCACCACCGACGGCACCGTGGCCGATATTCCCCGGGAGGATTACCTGGAGGCGGAAGAGCGGGTGGTCCGGGAGCTCCAGGAATTGGGAAAGCCCTTCATTGTCCTGCTGAACTCCGTGGACCCCAAGTCCGACCGGGCAGAGGCCATCGCCCGGGACATCGCCTCCCGCTATGAGGTGAACTGCGTCCCGGTGAACTGCCTGGATTTGGGGGAGGAGGACGTGGCGGACATCCTGCGGGCGGTCCTCTACGAGTTCCCCATGCAGGAGCTGGATCTGTTCCTGCCCCCCTGGGTGGACGCCCTGCCCACGGAACACCCCATCAAGGCCAGCCTCTACGAAGCCGTACGACAGGGTACCTCTCAGCTTCAGCACATCCGGGAGGTGGAAGGCGTGATCGCCGCCCTGGGGAGCTGCGAGAATATCAGCGAGGCCAAAATCACCACCATTGACCTGGGCACCGGCGTTGCGGCGGCCAGCCTCGGCCTGCCCCGGGAGCTGTTCTATCACACCCTGTCGGAGCAGTCCGGCTTCGAGGTGGGGGACGACGGGGACCTGATGAGCTTGCTGACCCGCCTGGCGGCGGTAAAGGCAGAGTATGACAAGGTGGCCGGAGCCCTGCGGGACGTGAAGGAGACGGGCTATGGCATCGTGGTGCCCAGCATCGACGAGCTGAAGCTGGAAGAACCGGAAATCATGAAGCAGGGAGGACGCTACGGCGTGAAGCTGAAGGCCAGCGCCCCCAGTATCCACATGATCCGGGCGGATATCGAAACTGCGGTCTCGCCCATTGTGGGAAATGAGAAGCAGTCGGAGGACATGGTGAACTACCTCCTTCAGGAATTCGAGGGGGACACCAGCAAAATCTGGCAGTCCAACATCTTCGGCCGGAGCTTCCACGAGCTGGTCAGCGACGACCTCCAGGGTAAGCTGAAGCGGATGCCGGAGGACGCCCGGAAGAAGCTCCAGGAGACCCTGACCCGCATCATCAACGAGGGCAGCGGCGGGCTGATCTGCATCATTCTGTAAGTTATAAAAAGGCGGGCATTGGATCACCAGTGCCCGCCTTTTTATGCTGACGTTTTTTACGTTTTCAAAGCGCCGTCCCTTTCTTCGGCACGTACAGCCCCGACAGATCCGCACCCTCCAGTTCCAGAAGAAAGCGCTTCTTCTCAATGCCTCCGGCATAACCCGTTAAGCTTCCATCTGCTCCCACCACCCGGTGGCAGGGGATGAGGATGGAGATGGGATTGTGCCCCACCGCGCCGCCCACCGCCTGAGGGGCGGCGGGAACGCCGGAAGCTTTCAGCTTTTCCGTCAGGGTTCCATAAGTAGAGGTCTGCCCATAGGGGATTTCCAGCAGCAGCTCCCACACACTCTGCCGGAACGCGCTGCCCTTGGGAGCCAGGGGCGGCAGGGGAGGGAGGTCCTGCTTTTCAAAATAGGCGTCCAGCCAGGCCGCCGCCCGGCGAAAAGCCGGAAGGTCCGGCCGCTCTTCCGCCTCCGGCTCCAGCCCGGCGGCAAAATACTTCTGACCCTCCAGCCAGAGACCGGTGACCGCCTCTCCGTCGGAGGCCAGGAAGAGCGGGCCCAGGGGGGAGGGCAGCTTCGTCAGATACGTCATACGCCATGCCTCCTTTGTCGGATGCTCTGATTATACCAGAACAAATGTATTATTTCAAGTCCTTTTATTTATCTGACCGCTTTCATCCGGCCTTGCAAGACGGCCCGGCTCGTGCTACTATATAAACATAGAAATCAACCTGAAACGAAAGGAGCGACCTCCATGCTGCTTGCCATCGACGTGGGCAACTCCAACACCTCCGTAGGACTTTTCGATAAGGACAAAACCCTGCGTTTTCTGGCCTCCCTGGACACGGACAGCCGCAAAACCGCCGACCAGATCAGCATCGACCTGATGAACCTCTTTACCCTTTATCATTTCAGCTACAAAGACGTCACCGGGGCCATTCTGTGCAGCGTGGTGCCGCCGCTGAACTTCATGATGGAAAAGGCCCTGACCCGTCTCCTGGGCAAGCCCCCCATGGTGGTGGGGCCTGGGGTGAAGACCGGGCTGAATATCCGATTGACCGTGCAGACCCAGGTAGGAGCGGATATTGTGGCGGACGCCGTGGCGGCGCTGGAGAAGTTCACGCCTCCCATCATTACCATCGACATGGGAACGGCCACCACCATCGGGGTCATCTCCGAGGGCCGGACATATGAGGGCGGGCTGCTGCTGCCGGGGGTCAACGTCTCCCTGGAAGCCCTGAGCCGCCGGGCGGCCCAGCTTCCCGATATCTCCCTGCAACATCCCAAGTCTCTCATCGGAAAGAATACTGAAGACTGCATGCGCTCCGGCATCGTATACGGCACCGCAGGAATGCTGGACGGCATCATTGACCGCATCCGGGGAGAGTTCCCGGGCCGGGAAGCCAGCGTCGTAGCCACCGGGGGAAATGCTCCGGTAATCGTGCGCTACTGTCGAAACCGGATTATCTACGACAAGTTCCTTTTGATGGACGGGCTGTGGACCATTTACCAGAAAAACCGCTGACGGCATGGCGGATATTACAACAGCGCAATTTCCATACCCCATACCCTTATGGGAGGCTTTGACCGTCCGCCTGTTGGCGGACGGTTTTTCACAAAGAAACGATTGCCGGGAACGCCCGCCGGTTTTTTCCGTCTATAGTAGTGAGGGCTCTTTTAGGAAACGGAGAGGGGAGAGAATATGGAAGACTGCGCCATTATAGACCTGTATTGGTCCCGAAATCCGGAGGCCATACGGCAGACCGGAGAAAAATATGGCGGCTACTGCCGGAGCATTGCCCGGAACATTTTGCCGGATCGCCGGGACGCAGAGGAATGCGTCAACGACACTTGGCTCAAAGCGTGGAACGCCATGCCGGAGGACCGGCCAAACCGGCTGGCTCAGTATTTGGGGAAGATCACGCGGAATGTTGCCTTTGACCGCTGGCGGACTAACCGCACGGAGAAACGGGGCGGGGGAGAACTGCTCCTGGTCCTGGACGAGCTGGCGGAATGCGTTTCGCCGGCCGATACCCTACAGGCTCTGGAAACGGTGGAGCTGGAAGCGGCGGTAAACCGCTTTCTCCGCGCTCTGCCGGAGCGGGAGTGCGGAGTGTTCCTCAGGCGCTACTGGTTTACAGAGCCTATGGCGGATATTGCCAAACGCTATGGAATGCGGGAAACCACCGTGCGGACCAGCCTGTTTCGAAGCCGGGAGAAGCTGCGGCTGTATTTAGAAAAGGAGGGCTTGCTGTGAAGGATCAGGAGCGGCTGTTCCTCGCCATCGGCGGGGCGGACCCGAAGCTGGTGGCCCGCAGCGAACGGAAGAGTCGGAGCCGCCGGCCCGGGTACAGCCTGGCCGCCGCAGCCTGCCTGGCGCTGGCGCTAACGGCAGGCTATGTATTTTCACTGCGGACAATACCGCCCGGCGTTTCCGGCGTGACGCCGGAGCTTCAGGACCCGCAGAAGCCGGACCCTGATGTCGCCCGGCTTGTCCTGCCGGAGAGGGGAAGAGAGATCGGGACCTTGCGTCTGCTGAGTTTTTCCTCTCAGCCCCAGGAGGAAGCGGTGGATTTCCTTATTTATGTCAATGAAGAGCAGTTTTCAGTCCGTGAAGAAAATGGGCTTTACAGCATTAGGAATATCAACTCTTTACCGGAAAATTTTCCGGAGCTGGGACTGGATATTCTTCACTTGCCCAGCTTGGCTCCCGATGCGGCCCGGGCGGACGCGGAGAACGCTCTTAAGGAGCGGTATGCGGGGGTGACCACGGAAGAAATGGCCGCCGCTCTGCCGGGCAGCCTTTATCTTCGCGCCAGCGCGGGCACAGATTGGGATTCCGAGCAGGCGGAGCTCTGGTTTGTGGAAGACGGACAGGGAGGGACCTTCGTTCTCTCTGCACGTTACTTCCTGGAGGCGGAGGAGGGAATGGGCGCGCGGTTCCGTGACATGGTTTCCAGCTTCCGGGTGGTCTCCCGAAGCGAGATCGTCCCCGAGTGGATGCGCTCCCTCTATGAGGCGGCGGACCGCCTGTTTCCGGCGCTTCTGTCCAATGATCTCTCCGGCATCTCCGATCTGTTGGCGGAGGGGGCAGACCCGTACGCTTACGGCGAAGACGTCTGGGAGCATCTATCCGTGGCCTCCGTGGACTACGCGCCGGACGACGATCAGGACCCGTCTTCCGCCACGGTCTCCGTCAAGCACCGGCTGAATCAGGAAGAAGGAGAGAGTTATAACTATTTAACTATGGAACTGATCCGGCAGGAGGGCCAATGGCTTCTGGCCTGGTCCGGCATTGAGAAATAGACGAAAAGAGCGCCCCGCTCATATGAGCGGGGCGCTTTCAGCAGAAACGTTATTTCGCCAGCACCTTCTTCAGCTTGGCAAACCGGGGCAGGGAATCCTGTTTGGGCAGCTTGGGCTCGCCCTGAACAAGGGGCAGCACATAGTCGATAAAGGGCTTTTCCACACCGTTGTGGGCGGCGTTGATCCACTCCAGGGGTACCTTTTTCTCCGTGTTGGCCACGTCGGTGAGACCCAGCAGTTTTGTCTTGCAGACATACTGACCGTTTTCGTAGCTCCGCTCAAAGCCCACCATTTTATCGGTAATGCCCGCCACGGCATTTTCCACGGCGGCCTTACCGGACATGAAGGACTCCTCGATATCGGTCTCGGAGGCCAGGTGCGCACCGCAGCGCTGGAGCAGGCTCAGCTCAATGCCCCGGACCTTGGCGCCGGTCTTCTGCTTCACGGCGTCGGCCAGCATGGCGGCCAGGCCGCCCAGCTGCGCGTGACCGAAGCCGTCGGTGGCGGAGGTTTTCGCCTCGGAGACGAAGGAGCCGTCGGCGTAGTGGATGCCCTCGGAGACGGCTACCATGCAGTTGCCCTTTTCCTTGTAGATACGGTCCACATCGGCCAGGAATTGGTCCATGTCGAAATCCACTTCGGGGAGATAGACCAGGTCGGGGCCCGCGCCGTAAGCGGTGGCCAGGGCGGCGGCTCCAGCCAGCCAGCCCGCGTGGCGGCCCATGATTTCAATGATGCAGACCATGCCGGTGTCATAGACCCGGGCGTCCTGATAGACCTCCATGCAGCTCGTCGCGATATACTTGGCGGCGGAGGCGAAGCCGGGGCAGTGGTCGGTCCCGAAGAGGTCGTTGTCGATGGTTTTGGGTACGCCCATGACCCGGCACTCATAGCCAACCTTCTGCATGTATTTGCTGATTTTGTTGCAGGTGTCCATAGAGTCGTTTCCGCCGTTGTAGAAGAAGTAGCGGACGTCGTACTTTTTGAAGATTTCCAGAATGCGCTTATAGTCCGTGTCGTCCACGTCTGGGTCTTTCATCTTGTAGCGGCAGGAGCCCAGTGCGGAGGACGGAGTGTATTTCAGCAGCTCCAGCTCGGCGGGGTCTTCCTGGCCCATGTCGAACAGCCGGTCGTTCAGCACGCCCTTGATGCCGTGTTCCGCACCCAGGACGCGGGTGATATTGGGATTTTCCAGCGCGGTGCGGATGACTCCGTAAGCACTGGCATTGATGACGGAAGTGGGGCCTCCGGACTGGCCAAAAATGCAGGCGCCTTTCAATTCACTCATGAGAAACAGCCTCCTCGAAAAATTTTTTCTTCCTTTTAAAGCCAAGGGAACAAAGCCCATGGTATTTTTTATCATACCATTTAAAAAAAGGATTGTAAATACTTGCATTTTATTTTTTTTGTGATATTATCATAAAAGAAAATCGTTTTCGTCTCTGCAAAGGGAGGGAAAGGGGGCCCGGGGCCCTTTTTCCGCACCGGACTGGAGGCGGGACAAATAAAATTTGTCAGGAGATGATCGTTATGGCACTGGTTACCACCACCGAAATGTTCAAAAAGGCCTACAACGGAGGATATGCCATCGGCGCCTTCAACGTCAACAACATGGAAATCGTCCAGGGAATTACCGAAGCCGCCAAGGAGCTGGAGGCTCCCCTGATCCTTCAGGTCTCCAAGGGCGCCCGGGCCTATGCTAACCATACCTACCTGATGAAGCTGGTGGAAGCCGCCATCATTGAGACGGATCTGCCCATCTGCCTCCATCTGGACCACGGCGACAGCTTTGAGCTCTGCAAGAGCTGCATCGACGGCGGATTCACCTCTGTCATGATTGACATGTCCAGCAAACCCTTTGCCGAAAACATCGAGGTCACCAAAAAAGTCGTAGAATACGCCCATGATCACGGCGTCGTCGTCGAGGCCGAGCTGGGCACCCTGGCCGGTGTGGAAGACGAAGTCAACGTCTCCGCCGAGGATTCCTCCTACACCCGTCCCGAAGAGGTCGAGGAGTTTGTGACTAAGACCGGCTGCGACTCCCTGGCCATTGCCATCGGCACCAGCCACGGCGCTTACAAATTCACTGCCGCCCAGTGCACCCGCAACGAAAAGGGCGAGCTGGTCCCGCCCCCGCTGCGCTTCGACGTGCTGGAGGAGGTTTCCAAGCGTCTGCCCGGCTTCCCCATCGTGCTCCACGGTTCTTCTTCCGTGCCTCAGGCTTTTGTTGAGAAAATCAACAAGTTTGGCGGCAAGATGCCCGATGCCGTGGGCATCCCCGAAGAGCAGCTCCGCAAGGCTGCGTCCATGTCCGTCTGCAAGATCAACATCGACTCCGATCTGCGCCTGGCCATGACCGCCTGCATCCGGGAGCACTTCGCCGAGCATCCCGACCACTTTGATCCCCGCCAGTATCTGAAGCCCGCCCGTCAGGCCATCAAGGAGATGGTGGCTCACAAGCTGGTGAACGTGCTGGGCTGCGACCACAAGGCTTTCTGAGAAACTCACCCGTAATCGAAAAGCGGAGGCGCTCCGGCGTCTCCGCTTTTTCCTCGTTCTTTCCGCAAGGAAACAGAGAGGACGGCGGCAGCGAAACGTGGTATACTTTGAAAAAAGGAGGGGATGTCATGGATTGGCCGAACGACTGGAACAAGGCGCTGGCCTACCTGGAAGAAAACTTAGAGGGGGACATCGACCCAAAGGAGCTGGGCAGGCTGGCGGGCTGTTCCGCCTACCACTTCCAGCGGATGTTTTCCTACCTGGCCGGAGTGCCGCTGGGCGAGTATATCCGCCGGAGGCGCATGACCCGGGCGGCGGCGGATCTGCAGAGCGGCGAGAAGGTGCTGGAGGTAGCCCTGCGCTATGGCTACGAATCACCCACTGCCTTTAACCGGGCTTTTCAGGCGGTGCACAAGGTGCCTCCATCCCAGGCAAAGCAAGCGGGAGTGAAACTGAAAGCTTTTCCATGTATCCGCTTCAAATTTGTACTCAAAGGAGCCGAGGAAATGGAATATCAAATCGTGAAGCGGGAGGCTTTCCGCATTGTGGGCTTCCGCACGCCGCTGCCCATGGACGTGGAGAAGAGCTTTCAGGTGGTCCCGAAATTCTGGGCGGAGATCGGCCCGCGGCAGGCGGAGCTGTTTCCGCTGATGGGCGGTGAACCGGCCGGAATACTGGGTGTAAGCACCTGTGACGAGAGAGAAAACTACTATTATATCGCCGTGGCCTCCAGCGCGCCCGCCCCGGAGGGAATGCATGAATGGACAGTGCCTGCCGCAACCTGGGCGGTTTTCACCGGGACGGGCCGTCTGCCGGAGGCCATGCAGGAGCTTCAAAAACGAATTGTTTCAGAGTACTTGCCGGATTCCGGCTATGAGTGGGCTAAGGCCCCGGACATCGAGGTCTACTTGAACCGGCCCGGAGAGGAAAGCCGCTTTCAGGTCTGGCTGCCGGTGGCAAAACGCTGACGCACCCTTTCACCTTTTTCCTCATATCCTATGGGGAAAGGGGAGGGGAGCGGTATGCTGCTGGAGCATCCATATGACCGGGAAGCCGCCGTGTTGTACGCCCACCAATGGGCCTATGGCCGGAACCCGCTTTTTTACGATTACGAGCACCTGGGCGGGGACTGCACCAACTTTGCGTCCCAGTGCATCTACGCCGGGAGCGGCGTCATGAACTTCACGCCGACCTACGGCTGGTACTACATTGACGCAAACCGGAAAGCCCCGGCCTGGACGGGGGTTCCATATCTCTACAATTTTTTGACCCGGGACAATTTCTCCATCGGGCCGCTGGCGGAGCCCTGCGAGCTGCAGGACCTGCAGCCTGGAGACCTGATCCAGTTATCCTTCAAGGGAGAGGAATACCAGCATTCGCCTATCGTGGTGTCCGTTGGAAGCCCGATAACGCCGGAAAATGTCCTGATTGCCGCCCACAGCTATGATGCGGATTACCGGCCGCTGTCTACCTACGAATACCGAAAAATTCGATTCCTGCACATCAGAGGCGTTATGCGGCCTTAAAGTTTTGCTGAAAAACGGCAGGCAGCGGAGCTTCCATGAAACCGGTATAACAATAAAAAGCCCGCCTTTCAACCGGCGGGCTTTTTCTATTTGGAATCCTCTTGTTTCTTTGCATTTTTCATATGTGACAAGGGATTTGCCTTTGCAGCTACTCTCAAGGCTTCATTGTCTATATGAGTATAAATCTGCGTGGTATTCAGATGGTCGTGGCCTAAAACTTCCTGAACCGCGCGAACATCTACGCCGTTTTGCAGCATCAGCGTGGCCGCAGTATGGCGGAGCTTATGGGAAGAATATTCGCTCTCGTCGATTCCGGCGGCGGACAGCCTCTTTTTTACCATGGCATGGACTGTGGAACGGCTGATCCTCTCGTTTCGGGAGGACAGAAACAGCGCGTTCGCATCCCGCCCGGAGATTGGGCGGCGGACAGCCAGATAGCGCCTCAGCGCATCTTGACAGGCGTCATTTAAATAGAGGATTCGGACCTTGTTGCCTTTGCCCAGGACCCGGATGGATTCGCCCTGGATATCCCGGAGGTTTAAACCAACTAACTCCGAGATTCGCAGCCCGCAGTTGAGGAACAGCGTCAGGATGCAATAGTCCCGCTCCTGATTTTTGCCGTCTACGGAGTCCAGCAGCTCTACGCTCTGGTCCAGGGTCAAGTACTTGGGCAGCGTTTTCTTCAGTTTTGGCGAATCAATATCCTTGACAGGATTTTCACGAATGAGGTGAACCTTATTTGTCAGGTAATTGTAAAACGACCGGATGGTGGCCAGCTTCCGGGCCCGTGACGCAACGTTTAGACCGTAATCGGATGTCCGGCTCTTCTGGTGCTGAACCCGGTCCCGGCTTAAGTAGGTCATGTAACCGTAAATATCTGTCAGCGTCACGGCGGCAACGAAGTCCAGGTCCACATCGGAAATGTCGATTTCATCCAGCTCCAATCTGGATAAGCCGGGATCCTGGGTCTGCTTGAGGTAGCGAAAGAAGTTCCGCAGGTCCAGGAAATATTCGTCCACAGTCCGCTTCGAATGGGCTTTAACGGTTTCGTGGTAAGCGAGGAAGTCCCGCAGGATCGGCGGGGCCTCGGTGCGATAATCGGTCATAGAACTTTAGACGTTATTGGAGGAAAGCGGTTTTAAAAAGAGGTTTCCAAGCCGTTTGCCCTCCCCTAAATTAAACAAAATTTTTATTTTGTTCAATCGCTTATACCGTCTTTTTGCCTCCTCCCTCAAGCATTATGTTTAAAGTCTGTCCCGGCGGCGGGACCCGTCCGGCTTTTGGCCGCTCTCATAAAATCCGCCGTTCCGGTCAAACTATCTCATCACGATTAAACAGAACGGAGGATCGCCTTGATTCCATGCACCAGTGAATGTGTTTATCAATCCGACGGCCTCTGCACGCTGGACAGCGCCGCCGCTGCCGGCGTGCCCGCCCTGGGCGGCGCCTGCGTCCACTTTATCCCCGTAAAACGGCTCGAATCGCCTCACCGATATTCCGAACGGGCAACAGCTGCAGGCCTGAACAGTTCTCCAAGCCCCGATGAGCCGGAATCACACAACGCTTAAACCCCAGCCGCCGGACCTCAGCCACCCGCTGAGCCAATTGGTTGACGCTTCGCAGCTCTCCGGTAAGCCCTACCTCTCCAATGGCCGCCAGGTCACCGGGGACAGGCTTGTCCAAATAGCTGGAGGCCAGTGCCACTACGGCGGCCAGGTCTGCGGCAGGCTCGTCCAATTGCAGTCCGCCGATGATGTTTAGATAGGCATCACATGCGGACAGCTTCAGCCCGCCCCGCTTCTCCAACACCGCCAGCAGCATAGACGCCCGATTGTAGTCAAATCCATTGCTGGTCCGCCGGGGATTCCCCCCCGCGGAGCTCACCACCAGGGCCTGAACCTCCGCCAGCACGGGCCGGGCGCCCTCCATCGCGCAGGTAACGCAGGTGCCTGGGGCCTCCTCCGGCCGGCCGGACAACAGCATCTGGGAGGGGTTTTCCACTTCTGTCAAGCCGCTGTCCCCCATTTCAAAGACGCCGATTTCGTTGGTGGCCCCGAAGCGGTTCTTTGCCGCCCTTAAAATGCGGCAGAAGGTGTGCCGGTCGCCCTCGAAGTACAGCACGCAGTCCACCATGTGCTCCAAGACCTTGGGCCCGGCAATGGAGCCCTCTTTATTCACGTGGCCGATGACAAACACGGTAATATTATTTTCCTTGGCCAGCCGCATCAGAGCCATAGTGCAGTCTTTCACCTGGCTGACGCTGCCCGCCGGAGAATCCAGCGCATCGTTATAAAGCGTTTGAATAGAGTCTACGATCAGCACATCCGGCTGTTCCTGTCCCACGGCCTCCAGCATTTCCGCCAAACCGGTCTCCGACAGGACCAGAAGGCTCTCGCGCTCCACATGGAGCCGCTGGGCCCGGAGGCTCAGTTGGTGCTGGGATTCTTCGCCGGATACATACAGCACCTTGGCAAACCGGCAGAGCTTTCCGCAGATCTGAAGCATCAGCGTGGACTTGCCGATGCCCGGCGCGCCGCCCACCAGGACCAAGGAACCCCTGACGGCCCCGCCGCCCAGGACCCGGTCCAGCTCTCCCATTCCTGTGGAAAATCGGATCTCCGCGCCGTTCCCCAACTCCGTCACCGGGCGGGCCTTGGGAGAAGACGCGCTCCGGGAGGAAGGGACCCTCCCCCTTCCCTTCGCCGGAAGCTCCGGGCTCTCTACCACTGTGTTCCACGCGCCGCAGGCGGGACAGCGCCCCGCCCATTTCGGCGTCTCATTGCCGCACTCCGTACAGTAAAAAAGTGTTTTCGGCTGTTTCATTTGGACTCTCCAAATTCGTTTTCGATGTTTCCGGCGTTCAGATATCCCGCCGTGACGGCTGCTGCCAGGCGAAGCTGATAAGCCGGATTCTGCAATCGTTCCGTTTCCGGCCCGTTGGACAGGAAGCCGCACTCCACCAGCACTCCCGGCGCGGTGATGTTTTTCATCAAATAGATGCTTTCGGGAATCTGCCTGGGGAGCTTATCGTTTCCCGCATTTACAGCAGTATTCAGGGTTCCCTGTATGCTCCCGGCCAGCGCCTCTGCGCCCTCCCGCCGGTTCCAAAACACCTGGGCCCCGTGGGTGACCGGGGATGAAGGCAGGCTGTTTTGGTGAATGCTCAGCAAAACGGCGTTTTCCGTCTCCTCTACCAGCTTCACCCGGTTTCTGAGGTCGGAAGTCTTCCTCTGGCGCATAGTATCCAATCCTTCGTCGCAGATGGTCACGTCCTCGCTCCGTGTCAGGCGGGTTCGCTGCCCCGCGAAACGAAGCAAGTCCTGGACCCGCAGGGACACTGCCAAGTTAATCCGGCTCTCCGCCACACCATCCGGAGACACCGCCCCACCGTCCTCCCCGCCGTGTCCGGGGTCGATGACTACGGTAACGGGAACTTCCTCCCGGACGTGGAAAACCGGCACGGCGCTTCCCTGCCACAGCACCGCCGCCAGTCCCAAGAAGAAACAGCAGAACAGGCAGGAAAAAATCAGGTCGCGTTTTCGCAGCAGGATGACCACGGGCGACGCCCCCTTCGCAAATCTTCGTGCTAAGAAGATATGTCCCCCGGCTTATCCCATATACCGCCTTTCCCCTCAGGGGCCTTGTTTTTTATTATAGCAAGTCCCATCCAAAAAAGCAAGCCGCGGCCCGAACAATTGTCCCATTGTCTCTCCGGTGGCCTCCCCGCTTCCCTCCGCATACAATGAACTGAGCGCGAGGCGTTCTCGCGCACCCTTACACAAGGAGGAAAGTAGTATGGAAAGACCGAATCAGCCGACCGGCGGTTCCTGCGGCGTGGGAGCGGGTACGCTCCCCGGCCAATGCGCGCCGCTGGCGTTTCCCTATATTCCCATGCAGGAGCAGAATCCTCCCCGCTTCAGCCGGGCGGAGGCCCTGCAGGCGGGCACCCTGTTCCCCGGCCTGGACCTGCCCTTTAAGGCGGCCATTCAGGCCAAGACCAAGCTGGCCAACACCGCCCTGGTGGAGCTGATGGCCCTGGACTTTGCCATCAAGGAGCTGAACCTGTACCTGGACACCCACGCGGGCGACCAGGAGGTTCTCCAGCTTTACTGGTC